>DASTKH010000031.1:0-25678 GCA_035716025.1 Xanthobacteraceae bacterium | reverse complement strand
GGCAAAACGCAGCCGTTCGAGAAAGTCGAGGGCCTGGTCGAGCCCGGCCGCGAGAAGAAAATTTCTGCGCGGCGAAAGCCTCCGGACGAAAAATTCGAAAACCGCCTCCTTCATCTCACCGCGATCCAGATAGGCCTGGATCATGTTGAGCTGATAAAGGTCAGTCAGCAGTGGGCTTGCAGCAGGATCCATCGCGGCCCCCGCGCTCGCAGTCGATCTGCGGCTGCTCTCGTTGCACCTCGACCAGCCTCCCGGCATTGATGACCATCAATGCCGCAGCGGCTGAGCAGGGTTTCTTCGCACAAATCCCGGAGGAAACCCAATGCCATACCGAACCAACGACGACCTCCCGCCCACGCTCCGGCGCCGGCTGCCGCCGCATGCGCAGGACATCTACCGAGAAGCCTTCAATCATGCTTACGCCGCTCATGCCGGCGATCCCCGCCAGGAGGAAGCGGCGCATCGCATCGCCTGGGCTGCGGTGAAGCGCATCTACACCAAGAGCAACGGCCAATGGGTGCCCCGTGCCGCCGCCGGACCCTGAGCCAGGACGGACAGCGCCCAAGCGGTTGATCTCCATCAATGCGCCGGGGCGCTCCGCGCCTAGTCTTCTTGACTTGGTAACAGGGAGCAAAGCCATGAGCGCCACCGGACTGGAAAGCATCGACCATACCGTCCAGCTCACGCATCTCTGGATCAATGATCTCGACACGCGGCTCGGCTGGGAGAATCGGCCGCGCGCCTACCGCCTCCTCAAATCGGTGCTGCGCGCCGTGCGCGACTGGCTGCCGATCAACGAGGCGGTCGACCTCGGCGCCCAGCTTCCCGCACTGCTCCGCGGCGCCTATTATGAGCAATGGCACCCGGCCGCGACCCCCGTCGCCGAACGCAGCCGCGCCGATTTCATCGCGCGAGTCAACCGAGACTTCCGCACCGACCCGCTGATTGCGACGGACGAGGCCGTCACCTTCGTCTTCGATCTGCTGAACGACAAGATCTCGGGCGGCGAGATTGCCGATGTCCGCCAGGCGCTGCCCCGTGACGTCCGCATGCTGTGGCCCGAGCCGGTCGGCGCCGTGCAACGGAGGGCGTCATGATCGCCGCACCGCTTTTGTCGATCTCCCCGGAGAAGGTCTGTTTCATCATCGCCAAGGCTCACGAATTCGACGTGAAGGACGTCGTCACGGAGCCCGACCCGGGTTCCAACGCCGCCGACGACGGGATGTTGTCGGTGCTGGAGGACCATTCCGACGATCCCACACTTCAGGAACTCCGAGCCTTCATCTCGAGCCTCACCGAGGATGAACAGATCGATCTCGTGGCGCTGACCTGGCTCGGCCGTGGCGATGGGACAATCGATGACTGGGAGGACTTGCGGGCGGAGGCCGCCCGCCTCCACAACAATCGGACGGCTGCCTATCTCTTGCAGAAGCCGATGCTCGGCGACCATCTCCAGGATGGCTTGGCCCAGTTCGGCTGTTCCTGCGAGGATTACGGACGAGGACCGTTTTGAGGGATCGGGGCTTCCGCCTGTTCGCCCTTTCCGCCTCGGCGGAACTCGGGCGCGCCGTGGCGGAAGCGCTGGGCCATCCCTTGAATGCCCACGAGGAGCGCGAATTCGAGGATGGCGAGCATAAGACGCGGCCGCTCGATCCGATCCAAGGCGCCGATGTCTATGTGCTGCAAAGCCTGCACGCCGGGCCGGCGCAGACGGCGGACCAGAAACTCTGTCGCCTCCTCTTTTTCATCGGCGCGCTGAAGGATGCGGGGGCCGCGCGCGTGACGGCGGTCGTGCCTTATCTTTGTTATGCGCGCAAAGACCGGCGCACCAAGCCGAACGATCCGGTGACGACACGCTATGTCGCGTCCCTGTTCGAGGCCGTCGGCACCGATGCGGTGGTCACTCTCGACGTTCACAATCCGGCCGCGTTTGAAAACGCATTTCGCCGCCGTACCGTCGCGCTCACCGCCGCGCCGCTTTTCGTCGATTTCGCAAGGACTTTGCCTGACGAGACACTGAGCGTCGTGTCGCCGGATTCCGGCGGTGCGAAGCGGGCCGAGCTCGTTCGCGAGGCGCTCGAGTCGGCCGTCGGCCGCCCGATCGGCAAAGGCTTCGTCGAGAAGCATCGGAGTGCCGGCGTCGTCTCCGGCGACCTGTTCGTGGGCGAGGTCCGCGGCGCGACCGTTCTGCTCGTCGACGATCTCGTGAGCAGCGGGGGCACGCTGCTGCGCGCCGCGCGCGCCGCCCGGCAGGCCGGCGCACGGCGCGTGCTCGCGCTCGCGACCCACGGGCTGTTCATGCCCGGTGCCGCCGACCTTCTTGCGGACCCGGCGGTCGAACGCATGGTCGTCACCGATACGGTGCCGCCTTTTCGTTTGGCGCCGAAGGAGAGGACGAAACTCGTCATCCTGCCTGCCGCGCCGCTTCTCGCCGAGGCCATTTGTCGGCTGCACGAAGAGCGTCCGCTCACCGACCTCCTCGTGTTCTGAATTCGCAACGTCTCGCCGCAGGGCCACTCATCGGCGCAGGCAAGTTGTTCGATACGCCGAAAGAAATGGCCGCAGGCGCCTTGCATCCTCAGCCGCGATCTTGAGATAGGCGCGCGCGAGGCGTGGCCACTTCTCGGGCGTGCGCGGGTTGGGCTCAAGCAGGTGGGCGATCGCAAGCCGCGCCCGCAGAGCGGCGCGATGGCAGCGATAGAAGATGAACAATTCCGCCGAAGGGCCGTCCTGCAAGAAAAATTGCATACGGCGCGCAAGGTGCGCGCCCGCCCAGGCCGCCCCGAGCCGCTCGCATTCGAGACTGAGGAAGGCGACTTCGTCGAACGGATCGACCATGCGCAGCCGCCTGTTGAATTCGATGCAGTCGATGATCTGAACGGAGTCGCCGATCCAGATGTGCTCGGGGCGGAGATCGCCATGGCCGTCGACGATCCGCCGGCGGCGCACGCGTGCGGCGATCGCATCGCCGCGCAGGGCCAGAAAACGCCGCTGAACCATATCGATGTCGCGGATGAGCCCGGCCGAAAGCCCGAGTTTCGGGTCCAGCAGCACGCGGCGGTTATAGGCGAGGCTTCGCTCCCACTCCGCGAGAAAAACGTCCGGCCCGATCAGGACGGGGGCCGCCTTGCGGTAAAAGTCCGTGAGGGCCTCGATCACCGATTCAAGCTGCGGAACGGTGAGGAGGCCGTGAATGAGAAGATGCTCGAGCATGCGGCTTTCGTCGAGCCGGCGCATGACGACGAGCCAATCGACAACGTCTCCCCTGCCTCCGACCGCGAGCCCCTGCGGCGTGCGGACGAGCGGCACCACCTCCAGATAGACGTCTCGCGCCAGGCGCCGGTTGAGATGCAATTCGCTGCGACAGGCGGTCTCGCGATGGGCGAGCGTCGAGAAATCGAGATAAGGAAACCGCACCGGCTTCTTGAGCTTGTAGACCCGATCGCCGGCGAGAAAGACCCATGACATGTGGGTCTCCCGGCATGTCACGTCTCCGGCGGCGTGGGGATAAACCTCCCCCTTGCTCAGGAAGGCAACCTTTTCGGCGAGGCTGACGGCCTCGCCGGCTTCCGACTCGGCCGAGCGACGCTGGTGCACGACCCGCTCCTTGTGCGGCAACACCCTTCCATACACAGAATCGCCCGGTGTTTCCCGGCCGACGCGACCGCGCGGTTTTGCCGCTGGCGCGCCCGGCGGGCGGCGACATGGATCGCGCGCATAGGTCACATGTCCGGCGACCCGCCGCGACGGAACGGCACCGTCGAAGGCAACAGGACGAGCGGCAAGGTGCCCGCCGCCAGCACCATGAACGAGGCGCCGGTCCAGCCGGTTGCATCCCACGCAGCCCCGGCGACGACGGACATGGACACGGAGGTGAGATAGCTCACCGTGAACATGCCGGCCGTCATCCGCGCGGTATCTTCCGGCTTGGTCACGAAGGCCGGCATTGTCAGCCCGAAGGTGAGCGCGGCGGCCAGCACGAAACCGAGAATTCCGGCAAATGCCACGGTCACGTAGCTTGCGCTCGCCAGCATGCCGAGAACGCAGGAAAGCGAGGCCGCACCGATCACCAGGAGCGGACCGGGACGGCCCGCGAACCGGCCGGCAACCGCCAGCAGGATGAAGGAGGCGGGAATCTGCGCGCCGTTTAGTGCCGTCAGCGCCGGCGCGACGAGATCGGTGCGCCCTGCCCCGGCGAGATGCGCCGGAAGGAACGCATTCGTCCCGAAATAGGTGCCGGTGATGCTTGCAAAGATGAAGCCCAGCCGCCATAGCGCGCCGCTCTTCCATTGCGGCCACCAACGATTGGGGATCGCGATCTCCGAGACGGACGCCTTCGGCGCGAAGGCGACCACGAGCAGCGCGAAGAGGACGAGCGGGGCGCCCCACACTGCGAGTGTCGCGCGCCAACTCTCGCCGGCAAGCGGCATCACATAGGAGGTGGTCAGAGCGACGGGGAGGATTTCTCCGACCAGAAGACCGTTTGTATAGAGCGCGGTGGCAAAGCCGATCCGCTGCGGCGTCCAGTGCCGCACGGCGGCGGGAAGCGCAACGTGCAGCATGGCGATACCTGCGCCCATCACCACCGTGCCCGCATAGAGCACCACAACGCTTAACAGGGCGCCCCGCAAAGCGGCGCCGACCGCGGTCGTCACCAAGCCGATGACGAGCGCCGCCGAAACGCCGAGCCGGGCGATCAACAAGGAACCCGGTATTGCGAAGGCCGCGAACAGAACCACCGGCAAGCCGGACAGGATGCCGACTTGCGTGCCTGTGAGCGACAGGTCCGCCTGAATATTCGTGATGACCGGCGGGACGGCCAGCAAAGCGAGCCGCGTCGCCGCCCCGCAGAGCCACAGCAGCGCGCAAGCCGACCAGAAGGGGCGCCGCTCCATTCAGCCGGCGCCTTGCAGTCGTTCGAGCGCTTCGAGGATCTTGGCGCGCCGCGCCTGCGCGGCTTCGCGCTTCTCACGCTCGCCCTCGATCACCTCCTCGGGCGCGCGCTCGAGGAAATCGGGCCTGGCGAGCTTCGCGTCGGCGCGGGCGATGTCGGAATCGACTTTGGCGAGTTCCTTGTCGAGCCGCGCGCGCTCCGCCGCGAGATCGACGACGCCGGCGAGCGGAAGCGCGGCGACCTCGCCGCGCACGACGATCTGCACCGCCTGAGCCGGTGCCCCCTCGGCAAAGGCGATATCGGACAGGCGGGCAAGCCGCTTGATGAAATCGGCCCAACGGGCGGCGCGCGTTCGCGTTTCCGGCACGGCTGCAACGAGCACGAGCGGAATTTGCGCCGCGGGCGGCACATTGATTTCCGTGCGCACCGAGCGGATGGCCGAAACGAGGTCGATCACCCAGCCGATCTCCGCTTCCGCCGCGTTGTCTTCAAGACCCTCGAACGACGGCCAGCGCGCGACGATCAGCAGCGACTCCCGGGTGGACCCCGGCTGCCCCGCGGACCGAGGAGCGGTCACGGCCCACAATTCTTCCGTAATGAACGGCATGAACGGGTGCAGAAGTTTCAGGATCTGGTCGCGCGCCCAGGCGACCATCGCGCGCGTCTCCGTCTTCGCCGGCCCGTCCGGGCCCGCCAGGATCGGTTTTGCGAGTTCGAGATACCAGTCGCAATAGATGTTCCAGACAAAGCGGTAGGCCGCGCCTGCCGCCTCATTGAACTTGAAGGCCTCGAGCGCCTCGGTGATTTCGCGCGCCGCAAGTGCGGTTTCATGCGCAATCCAGCGATTGAGCGTCTCGCGCGCGGTGGTGGGTGCGAAACTTGGGACCGTCACGCAGCCGTTGATCTCGGCAAAGCGCGCGGCATTCCAGAGCTTGGTCGCGAAGTTGCGGTAGCCTTCGACGCGCGCGGTCGACAGCTTGATGTCGCGCCCCTGTGCCGCCATGGCCGCGAGCGTGAAACGCAGCGCGTCGGCGCCGTAACGGTCGATGAGATCGAGGGGGTCCATGACGTTCCCCTTCGATTTCGACATTTTCGCGCCCTTCTCGTCGCGCACGAGGGCGTGGATGTAAACCGTCCGGAACGGCACCTCCTTCATGAAGTGCAGGCCCATCATCATCATCCGCGCGACCCAGAAGAAGATGATGTCGAAGCCCGTCACCAGCACGCTTGTCGGATAGTAGCGCGCAAGCTCGGGCGTCTCGTCCGGCCAGCCGAGCGTCGAAAACGGCCACAGCGCGGAGGAGAACCAGGTATCGAGCACGTCCGGATCGCGGGTGAGGAACTGTGCGCGCCGCTCCGGATCGGCCGCGATCGCATCCGCCTCCTCCCGTGTCAGCACGTCGTGTACGACGTACCAGGCGAGCGCCTCAGCAAGCGCCTCGTCCTCGGTTTCCGCGACAAATGTCTTGTCGTCCGGCCCGTACCAGGCCGGGATCTGATGACCCCACCAGATCTGCCGCGAGATGCACCATGGCTGGATGTTTTCCATCCAGTTGAAGAAGGTGGCCTCCCACTGCTTGGGCACGAATTCGGTGCGGCCGCTGCGCACGGCGGCCATGGCCATCGTCGCAAGCTGCTTGGCGTCCACATACCATTGGTCGGTGAGGAAGGGTTCCACGACCTCCCCCGAGCGATCCGCATGCGGAACCATGTGGACGTGCGGCTCGATCTTCTCGACCAATCCGAGCTCCTGCAGGCGCGCGACCACGCGCCGGCGCGCCTCGAAGCGGTCGAGCCCATGCAGCGCGAGGGTCCGCTCGAGCTCGGCGGACGGCGGCACGCGATCGAGGAAATCGGGGTTCTCCCGGAGGATCATGCGGCCTTCACGGTCGAGCACGCTCACAAGCGGCAGATGGTGGCGACGCCCAACCTCGAAATCCCCGAAGTCGTGCGCCGGAGTGATCTTCACCGCGCCGGTGCCCTTTTCGGGATCGGAGATCTCGTCCGCGACGATCGGAATGCGGCGGCCGACGAGCGGCAGGATCGCGTATTTTCCGACGAGGTCGCGGTAGCGCTCGTCCTCGGGATGCACCGCGACTGCCGTGTCGCCCAGCATCGTCTCCGGGCGTGTCGTCGCCACCGTGATGAACGCTTCGCCCAGGCCCTCGATGGGATATTTGAAATAATAGAGCTCGCCCTTGACCTCGACCTGCTGCACCTCGAGGTCGGAGATCGCGGTGAGAAAGCGGACGTCCCAGTTGACGAGCCGCTTATCCTTGTAGATCAAACCGGCCCTGTAGAGCTCGACGAACACCTTGCGGACAGCCCGCGAGAGGCCCTCGTCCATCGTGAAGCGCTCCCGCGACCAGTCGCAGGAGGCGCCGAGCCGCCGCAACTGACGCGTGATCGTGCCGCCCGACTGCTCCTTCCACTCCCAGACCCGGCTGATGAAAGCCTCACGGCCCATTTCGCGGCGCCCGGGGAGTTGCTTCTCCATGAGCTGGCGCTCGACCACCATCTGCGTGGCGATTCCGGCATGGTCGGTCCCGGGCTGCCACAGCACGTCCTTGCCGCGCATGCGCTCGAACCGCACCAGGATGTCCTGGAGCGTGTTGTTGAGCGCATGGCCCATGTGCAAAGAGCCGGTGACGTTCGGCGGCGGGATGACGATGGAATAGGGTTCGGCCTCGCGCCGGCCCCCCTGCCCGCAGCGGAACGCCCCGGCTGCTTCCCACGCCGAATAAATTCGGCTCTCGACTTCGGCCGGCTGATAGGTCTTTTCGATCATACCGATTTCGCAGACATCCGCGCCGCGCGTAAGAAGCCCGGGCAGCCTCCCATGTCAACGCCCGGGCGAGAGAAAGCGCGCGAAATGCCGGTCGGCGGCCGGCCGGACACGGCCCTCTTCAGCCGCGCCCGCGGGAGACGCGCTCGATTTCGGCGCGCACCAGCCGCTCGACGATCGCCGGCAGGTTCTCGTCGAGCCAAGACTTGAGCATCGGGCGCAGCATGTCCCGCACCAGGTCGTCGAGCGTGCGGGCGTTTTGCATCAACACCGTATGGGCGAGCGAGCTGAAGGCGGCGCCAACGGCGGCCGTGGCCCGTTCGGACATGAGGCCGGAGGCATCTTCGGCTCGCGGCGGCGGGCTCGGCGGCGGAGCCGACCGCTCGGGCGGCGGATCGGCGAACACGACGTCGGCATTCGGTTCGACGGTCTGGAAGTTCGCGGCGGGAGACGGAGACACGCGCATGGCTTCCGTCAATTCGAGAACTTCGGCCGCATTGTCCTGCGCTCTTTCCGCGGACGCTTTCGCCTTGATGCCCGTCTCGCCATTCGGCTCCTCGAATTCGGCAAGCATCGTATCGATTTCCGATTGTGTTGCCGCGGCAGGCTCCGAACGCGGCGATTCGGCCCCGGGAGGCGGCACCGGACGGACCGGTGCTGCCGCCTTCTCCCCGCTCGGCACGGCGGCCGCCGGCTTGCCTCCTTCGTCGTCCGCAATGATACGACGGATGGAGGCAAGGATTTCCTCCATCGACGGTTCTTGCGCCTTCGCGGCTTGAGTCATGGCTGCGTTCCCGTGGAGGCGGCCGCTCCGGACCGATGGCAGCGAATCACGCGGCGTCTTGGCCTCGTCCGCCAACTAGGCGCGCAAGTATGTCATGTCAAAGGTCGGACGCAAGCAAGCGAGACGACAATTCACGCTGCAGAAGAGTCCGTCCGCTTCCGCCGCCGTGCGCGGACGGGATTCGACCGGCGATCGATCACCGTCCGTCCGGTGTGCGCAAGCCGAACCATGCGTCGCGGACCTGGTGGTAATGGACTCGCGGATCGTAGACCTCGACGCTCAGGCCCAGCACTGTGGGCGAGAGCCGACCGGTCGCGGCAAGCAGCGTATAGGAGGCGACGACGCGATCGCGCTGCGCGGTAACGAGCGCAACGCGCGCATTGACCAATTCTTGCTGCGCGTTCAGCACGTCGAGCGTGGTGCGCTGGCCGACCCGTGCTTCCTCCCGCACGCCGTTGAGGGCAACCTCCGCGGCGGTGACCTGCGCCTGGGCCGCCTGGATCTGCGCCTTAGCGGCCACGAGCTGTCCCCAAGCCTGCACCACCGACTGCCGAACCTGATCGCGCTGCAGTTCCAAGTTGAGCCGCTGCTGGCCCAGGGTCTCCTTGCTCTGCCGAATCAGAGAGTATTCCGACCCACCCTGGTAGATGGGGATGGAAATTTGGCCGATGAGCGAAGCCGAAAAGGTCTTTTGCGTGGTCGGCGAACTGTCGTATCGCTGCGAGACGTTGCCCTGCAGGGTGACCGTCGGATAGAGCGCGCCTTCCGCGATCTTCACCTGCAAAAGCTGGACGTCCACGCCATACATGGCGGCCGTCACCTGCGGGTGCTCGCTCACGCCGCGCTGAACCGCGGCCGGCAAAGACGCCGGCGAAAACCGGTCGACCGGCATACCGGGCGACAGTCCCGACGGATCTACGCCGATCACCCGGCGGAAGGCAGCGCGGGAGGCAATCAAGGCCGATTCCGCGGCAAGAACGGCCGACCGCGCGGCGGCCAAACGGGCTTCGGCCTGCGCGACGTCCGTCCGCGTGACTTCGCCGACATTGTAGCGATCCTGCGTCTGCCGAAGTTGCTCTTCGAGCACTTCGACGTTGCGGCGTTGCAGGTCGAGAATCGCCGTATCGCGCAACACGTTCATGTACTGGGTCACGGCATCGAGCAGCACGGTCTGCTCAATGAGGCGCAACCCTTCGCGTCCGGCGAAGACGCCGCTCTCCGCAGCCCGGGTGCTGTTGACGGTCCGAAGGCCGTTGAAGACCGTCTGCGTTGCCGTGATGCCCACCCCGCGGGGAACGGTGTCGCCCCGGATCCGCCCGGTCGTCGTCGTGGTGGTGTCGAGATGTTGAATGCCGATATCGGCCGTCGCCGAGATCGTCGGCCGGTAGCCGGACAAGGCCTGCGGCACTGTTTCGTCGATGGCGCGCACGCGCGCGCGCTCGGCGTTGAGCTGCGGATTGTTGTTGTAGGCCTGCGACAAGGCCTGTTGCAGAGTCATTGCCCCCGCGCCGGCTGACGCCAGCACCGTCGTCGCAAGCAAAGCGGCGGCAAATACGGCAAACGGCCGTCGACGTGGCGCTCTCATCTGGCCTCCGGTGCGTGCAGAGCACCCGGGATGCCCCCACTCTGCCGGCACCCCATGTAACAAACTATCAGCAACTTCGTCTGAAGGGAGACTTGGCAGGCTCTGCCTCATCGAAAAGACGGAAGACGCGGCGGATCGGCCACACCTGGTCCACAACGCGACAACCTTCCGTTGAAGTTGAAGACTTATGCTTAATTGTACGTTAATGCCGAGGCTACCCAACAATACCGTCGTTGCGAGCTCAAGCGCGATGTCGGCAAGAAGGACTCCTTCGGCCAAGGCGCTGGCGACAAGGAGGCTTCCTTGGGAGGAGGCCCCCAGCTCGAACCGACTAGAACACGAAGGCCGCCGCGCGCTGGAAGCCGGGCAAGAGGGGCGCGGCCGAATCGAACACCGAGCGCCCGCTGACGTGACCGGCGGACGCCTGGAAGAGCATGCCGCGGCCGACCGGTCCCTGCCGAACAACGCAGACGAGCCTGCCGCCTTCAGCGAGTTGCGCGCTCAGCGAATCGGGCACGAATTCCACCGCTCCGTTGATGACAATGACGTCGAACGGCCCGTGCTGCGGCGCACCCTGCGCCAGAGCCCCGTCGTGGACCCGCGCATTCGCGGCCTTGAGGGCGGAGAGGTTGGCCCGCGCCGCCTGAGCCAACGAAGGCTCCTCCTCGACCGCGATCACTTGCGCCGCGAGGCGCGCCAAAACGGCGGTGGAATACCCCGTCGCGCAGGCGATATCGAGCGCGCGATCCCCAGGCCGCACCGTGGCAATCTCGATCAGCTTTGCGAGAACAAGCGGCTTGAGAAGATAGCGGCCTGGGCCAACCTCCAGATCGCAGTCGAGATAAGCAAGCGGAACCTTGTCGGAAGGGACGAACCGCTCGCGAGGGATATCCTGGAATGCGGCAATCAGGCGGGGATCCGTCACGTCATTTGTGCGGAGCTGTCCGTCCACCATGTTCCGGCGGGCGAGCGCGAAAGCGTCCATGGACTCCTCGACTTCGGCCAGGCGCGCGGCGAGGCCGCGGCGCCCTCCGGTATTGCGGCAGGGGCGTCGAAAAGGCAAGTCGGTCCGCGTGCGGGCTGCGACACCGCCTAAAGGCGGGAGGCGGCGAGCGCCCCCCGCCCCGGATAGCGGGCCTGGGGCCCAAGTTCCTCCTCGATCCGCAGCAATTGATTGTATTTCGCGATCCGGTCGGATCGGGCAAGGGAGCCGGTCTTGATCTGCCCGCAATTGGTGGCGACCGCGAGGTCGGCGATGGTTGAATCCTCGGTCTCGCCGGAACGGTGCGACATGACGGCGGTGTAGCCGGCCTTGTGCGCCATTTCGACGGCGGCCAGCGTCTCGGTGAGCGTGCCGATCTGGTTCACCTTGACGAGGATGGAATTTCCGATCCCGCGCCGAATGCCGTCCGAAAGCCGGGCCACATTGGTCACGAACAGATCGTCGCCGACGAGCTGACACTTGCGGCCGAGAAGGTCGGTCAACCCCTTCCAGCCATCGAAATCGTCCTCCGCCATGCCGTCTTCGATGGAGACGATGGGATAATGCGCCACAAGGTCGGCGAGGTAGCGCGCCTGTTCCTCGCGCGAGCGTGTCTTTCCCTCGCCCACGTAGACATAGACGCCGTCCTTGAAGAACTCGGTGGCGGCGCAGTCGAGCGCCAGCACGACATGCTCGCCCGGCCGGTAGCCCGCCTTGTCGATCGCCTGCATCACGAAGTCGAGCGCCGCGCCCGCCGACTGCAGGTTGGGCGCAAACCCGCCCTCGTCACCCACATTCGTGTTGTGTCCGGCCGCCTTGAGGGCGCTTTTCAAGGTCTGGAAGACCTCGGCGCCCATGCGCAGCGCTTCCGCGAAATTCGGCGCCCCCACCGGCATGATCATGAATTCCTGAAAATCGATGGGATTGTCGGCATGCACGCCGCCGTTGAGAATGTTCATCATCGGTACGGGCAGGAGCCGGGCGGCCGTACCCCCGACATAGCGATAGAGCGGAAGCCCGCTCGCCTTCGCCGCAGCTTTGGCGACCGCGAGCGAGACCCCGAGAATGGCGTTTGCGCCGAGCCGTCCCTTGTTGGGGGTGCCGTCCAGCGCGATCATGGTTTCGTCGATCTTCGCCTGCTGCTCGGCATCCATGCCGCCGATCGCGTCGAAAATCTCGCCGTTCACCGCATCGACGGCCTTCTGGACACCTTTGCCGCCGTAACGGCTCTTGTCGCCGTCCCGCAGTTCGACGGCCTCGTGCGCTCCCGTCGAGGCCCCGGACGGCACCGCGGCCCGCCCGCGGTTCCCGTCTTCGAGCACGACATCGACTTCGACGGTCGGGTTACCGCGGCTGTCCAAGATCTGTCGGCCGACGATGTCGATGATGGCGGTCATTGGGGGGTCCTCTGCTCCTGGAATTTCCGCGGTGCGGGGCTTCTAACAGGAACGCCGGTCCCTCGAAAAGCCGCCCGGATTCAGGGTAGAGACGCCGCGCGACAACGCGCCGCCCATCCGCTCGCTAACGGGACGAAGCCGCCCGATGGTAGTCTGCGCTCGAGGCAAAGCCGTGGAGGGTCCGATGGACCGCCGCCGATTTTTGATGGCCGCCGCAGGTGCGCTCGCCGCGCGGGGCCTTGTGCGCAGCGCAGAGGCCTCCGCGGAACCCGCGTTCCGGATCCGTTACTACCCGGTCGCCGCCGGCATGGGCTCCCGCGACGTCGCGTTCGGCCCGGACGGCGCGGTCTGGTTCAACGGACAGCGCAACGGCACGCTCGGCCGGCTCGACCCGAAATCGGGGTCCTACACGCTCATCAAGCTCGGCCCCGGCGCTGCCCCGCATGGGGTAACGATCGGACCGGACGGCGCCCCGTGGATCACCGAAGGCGGACAGAACGCGATCGCGCGCGTCGATCCCGCCGACCACGCGGTCAAACTTTTCCGGCTGCCCGGAGAACGCAGCAACGCCAATCTCAACACCGGCGTCTTCGATCATGACGGCATCTTCTGGTTCACGGGACAGAACGGCATTTACGGCCGCCTCGACCCAAAAACCGGCGATATGACGGTCTGGGACGCCCCGCGCGGCCGCGGTCCCTACGGCATCACGGTCACCCCGCAGGGGAACGTATGGTACGCCTCGCTGGCGGGCAGCTACATTGCCCGTATCGACCGGAAGTCCGGCCACGCAACGATCGTGGAGCCCCCGACGAAGAACCAGGGCGCGCGCCGCGTGTGGTCGGATTCCAAGGGTCGCCTCTGGGTCAGCGAATGGAACAGCGGGAACGTCTCGGTCCACGATCCGTCCGACGGCTCCTGGCGGACCTGGAAACTGCCCGGCAGACGGCCGCGCACCTATGCGGTCTATGTGGACGCGAAGGACATCGTCTGGCTCACCGATTTCGGTGCCAATGCGATCGTGCGGTTCGACCCGCAGCGCGAGACGTTCAAGGCCTTCCCGAGCGACAAGCCGGGCGCGAATGTGCGGCAACTGAACGGACGGCCCGGGCAAGTCTGGGGCGGCGAATCCGGCACCGACCGCCTGGTGATGATCGAGACCGAGCCCGCCGATTGAAGCAGCGGCGCGCCTTCCCCGCCGTAGCGCTCGCCATGCTTTTCACCGCCTTTGCAGCCGCGCGGGCGGACGACCGCGGCCGAACCCTTTTCGAGCCGTGCCGAGCCTGCCATTCGCTCGACCCGGACCAGGTGCCAATGGCGGGTCCGAACCTGCACGGCCTCCTCGACCGCCGGGTCGGCGCTGATCCGGCCTTCGACTACTCCCCCGCCCTGCAGCACGCCAAGGCGAGGGGACAGAGGTGGACCCGCGCCCTGCTCGACCGCTTTCTCGCCGATCCTCAAGCGACGTTTCCGGGGACATGGATGACGCCGCAGGGTCTCGCATCCGCCGCGGAGCGCAATGCCTTGATCGAGTTTCTATCTGATCCGGCTTCGCGCTGATTGGCGTACCGGAGGGTGCCGGCGCGCCATACTGTATGGTTGGGCCGCAAGGGGATTCCAGAGCCATGCCTTACGTCGACAGCGTGCTTCAGCCGGGCGAAATCGTGCGCCACCGCGCGACGATCCATTGGGTCGTCTATCTGCGCGGCGCGGTGCTGCTGATCCTGTCGTTCTTCATCTGGCTTCTGACGCCGGCCGAAGGCGCATTGCACACCGTCGGCATCTGGCTTGCGCTGTTCCTTCTCGCAATGGGCGTGTATTTCCTGCTGCGCGCTTGGCTCCGCCGCTGGATGACGGAATATGCCGTGACCGACCGCCGGGTGATCTACAAGCAGGGTCTCATCTGGCGAAAGACCATGGAAGTAAACATGGACAAAGTGTCGAGCGTCGATGTCGATCAGAGCATTTTCGGCCGGCTGTTCAACTACGGCACCGTGAAGATCCATTCTCCGGGCGCCGACCCCGAACCCATCCGCGAAGTCGGCAGCCCGCTCGACTTTCGCAATCACATCACCGCCGCCTGAGTCGTTCCGAATGCCCCGCGCGCCTTCCCCCCGCATTCTCGGCAAGCCCGCCCGCATCCCGGCATCCCCCGACGAAGCGGTGCTCGACCGCGTGGCCAATCCGCATCCGGACACCCATTACGTTGCGCGCTTCACGGCGCCGGAGTTCACCGCGCTCTGCCCGATCACCGGGCAGCCGGATTTCGCTCATCTCGTGATCGACTATGTGCCGGCGCGCTGGCTCGTCGAGTCGAAGTCGCTGAAGCTGTTTCTTGCAAGCTTCCGCAATCACGGCGCTTTCCACGAAGACTGCACGGTCGCGATCGGCAAGCGGCTTTACGCAACCCTCAAGCCGCGTTGGCTGCGCATCGGCGGCTATTGGTATCCCCGCGGCGGCATCCCGATCGACGTCTTCTGGCAGGCGGGGCGACTGCCGGCCGGTGTCTGGGTGCCGGACCAGGGCGTGGCCTCCTATCGCGGACGCGGATAGCGCCTTCCGGGCACCTGCGCCGGCGACGCCGGCCGCACGCCCTCACCGCCCGAGCGCCCGCAGCAGGGCCGTCACGGCGGCCCCCGGATCAGCCGCCCGCATCACGCCGCCCATGACCGCAACGCCTGCCGCCCCGGCGGCCATCGCGTCGGCCGCATTGTCCGGCCCGATGCCGCCGATGGCGAGGACCGGAAGATCCGTGCTTCGTGCAAGCGCCGCAATTCCGGCCGTCCCGAAAAACGGACCGTAACCAGGCTTGCTTTCCGTCGCAAAGGCGGGACCTGCCAGAAGGTAGTCGATATCGGCCGTTGCGATCGCCTGGAGGTCGTCGCCCGCATGCACCGAGAGGCCGATCAGCGCGCCCGCGCCGAGCGCGGCCCGCGCCGCCGCGGCATTCGCACCCGAGGGAAGATGCACGCCGTCGACGCCCGCTTCCCGCGCGAGCGCCGGATCGCCGTGCAGCGTCAGCGTCGCCTCTGCCTTGCGGGCAAGGGGCAACAAGCGTTTTGCGAGCGCAACCTGGTCGGCGCGGGGGAGATCCTTCTCGCGCAGGCTCGCCCAGCGGCAGCCCGCGGCGAACGCCGCCGCCAAGATGTCTTCAAGGGGCCGCTGCGCCTGCCCGCGGTCGGTGACGAGCAGCAGCGGCGGTTCGGGAAGCCCATGCTTGACGCGAAACGTCACGACGCCCTGCGCCAGCGTGCGGCCCAGCCGGGCCGGGCGTTCATGTGCCGACAAGCCCGAATTGCGGGCTCGACGGTTCGGCATGTGCCCGCTTCGGGATTCGCCCGGCGAGTCGCGCGAGGCGGCCTGCTTCGACAGCGGCCCGCATGGCCGCTGCCATCTTCACCGGATCGCGCGCCTTGGAGACGGCGGTATTGAGCAGCACGCCGGCGCAGCCGAGTTCCATCGCGAGCGCTGCGTCGGAGGCCGTGCCGATCCCGGCGTCGCAGATCACCGGCACCGGCGAGCGCGCGCAGATGAGTTCGAGCAGATGCGGGTTGGAAATGCCGAGCCCCGACCCGATGAGCGATCCGAGCGGCATCACCGCCGCCGCCCCGACATCCGCGAGCTTCCGGCACGTGATCGGGTCGTCGTTGCAGTAAGGCAGCACGACGAAGCCCTTGCCGACCAGTGTCTCGGTCGCCCGCACCAGCTCTTCGACGTCCGGGTAAAGCAGCTCGCGGTCGCCGATGACTTCGAGCTTGACCCAGTTGGTGCCCAGCGCCTCGCGCGCGAGCTCGGCCGTCAGGATCGCGTCCTTGGCCGTCTGACAGCCGGCCGTATTGGGCAGGAAATGTGCGCGCGTGCCGATAAGGTCGACAAGGCTTTCCTCCTCGCCGGCAAGGCTGATGCGACGGATCGACGCCGTCACCATTTCGGCACCGCTTGCGGTGAGCGCATCAAGCATGACCTGGCGGTTGGGATAGCCGGCCGTGCCGAGAAAGAGTCGCGACTTGAATTCGCGACCGGCGATGATCAGCGTATCGGACATTCTCTTCTCTGTTCCGTCGACCTTGCCCCGGTGTCTTTGCCGGCCCGCAACCGTCATCCGCCCTGTTTGGCCTGCACGATTTCGACGGTGTCGCCCGGTTTGAGGCGCGTGTCGCCCCACGCGGCGCGCGGCACCACCGCGCCGTTGACCGCGACCGCGAACCCGCGGCCGCCCGCCTCGATGCCGCGCGCCGAAAGCAGCGCGAGGATCGTGCCGTCTCCGAGCGGCTCGGCCGCCCCGTTCACCAGAATGGTCGGTTCGCTCCGTGCGCCGGCGAAAGCGTTCATCGCAATCATCTCATTCATTCGGCCGCGAGGGGCCGCGCAAACCGCCCGATGCCGAAAGGCTCGATATCCGGATCGAGCGTGCCGTCCGACACCAACCGGGCGATGCTTTCGGCCGTCACCGGCGCGAGCAGGATGCCGTTGCGGTGATGGCCGGTCGCATAAAACAAGCCCGCGATGCCGGAGGCACCGAGAATCGGCGCATCGTCGCGGCTTCCCGGCCGATGGCCGACCCAGGTCTCGACCACGGGCAGCTCCTCGATCGCCGGGAAGACACGCCAGGCCGCTTCAAGGAGCGACAGCACACCGCCGGCGGTCAGCGTGGCGTCGAAGCCCTTTTCCTCAACCGTAGCGCCAAGGACCAGCCGGCCGTCGTTCCGTGGCACAATATAGATATTGGGACCCCAGACGACATGCCGGACCAGCGGCGCGGCGGGATCCATTTTGAGCGCCAGCATCTGACCCTTGATCGGCCGGACCGGCGGCCGATTGTCCGGCTCGATGCCCTCGATCGACCGCGACCAGGCGCCCGCAGCCAAGACCACGGCATCCGCCGCGACGGCCGTTCCGTCGGACAGCACGACGCCGGTCGCGCGAGGGCCGGCCGTGGCAATGCGCGCAACCTCCGTGCGCTCGGCGAGCGCCACGCCCGCGCGTTCCGCGGCCAGACGCAGCGCCGCGACGAGCTTGCGGTTCTCGACCTGGTGATCCTCGGGGCTCGCAACGGCGCCGGCAAGGCGCGGCCCGAGATGCGGCTCGCGCCGTCGCGCCTCCGCCGACGAAATCCACTCGACCGGCAGCCCGAGCCCTTTTTGAAAGCCAAGATCATGGGTCAGGCGCGCCTGATCGTCGGCCGTCAGCGCGACAATGAGCGTGCCTTCCCGCCGCAGCTCGACATCGATGCCGGTGGCCTCCCGGAGCTCGGCGGCAAAAGCCGGCCACATCGCCTGGCTTTTGCGGCCGAGCGCGACCAGTGCTTCCTCGCCGGGCTCTGCCTCCGCGCAGGCCGCAAGCATGCCGGCGGCAGCGTGGCTTGCCCCCTCCCCCGCCAACCCCTTGTCAAAGACCGTGACACGCGCCCCGCGTTGCGCGAGACGCCATGCGATTCCGAGGCCGCAGACGCCGGCCCCGATAACCGCGACATGCATATTGGATGAAGAACTTGAGGCTGCCATTCGGCGGCTCCCTACGCTGGCATGACCCAGACAGGTTCGATGGGTTTGCTCTCAGCCACGGTTTCCCGCGGCACCCCAGGCCGTTGATGACATTTTCCAATGTTTCGAACCGCGCCGCAAGCTGCGGTTCAGTCCGCGGGCGCATGGCTGAGGCGCTGCAGCAGCCAGGTCGTGACGACGCCGATCAGCCCCACGATGACGGCCGCCAGCGCAATGGTCGCCGCAGGCCCGATCCTGGCAAAGCCGAGGCCGTAGAGAACCGGGCCGATTGCCTGCCCCATATAGTAGGAGAGCGCGTGTCCCGCCACCGCCGTTCCCCGGGCTTCCGGTGCAAGCTCGGTCATGAAGACCAGAATGCAGGCGTGGAGCGTATAGAAGCCGAGCCCCATGCAGAAGAAGATCGCGAACTGCACGGGCCAGGGCGGCACCGTCGCCTGCGCCAGCAAGGCTAGCGCCGCCAGCCCTCCTCCCCCGGCCATGAGGGCCGCGGTCGAGAGCCGGGGCACCAGATATCCCACGAGTTGCGAATAGGCGATGCCTCCCAGCATGAAGGCGGAGAGCACCAATCCGGCGATCGAGGTCCGCGTCTCTCCGATGGAGACAAGCAACACCGCCACGAAAGGGAATATCCCGATCAGCACGATGCCTTCGGTGAAGACGGCGCCATAACAGACGATCGTCCGCGGGTTGCTCCACACCATGCGATAATTGGCGACCATGGCCGAAACATGCACCCGCCGCGGCGGTGCCAGCGGCACCTTGCGCAGCGCCATGAAGCAGCCGACGAAAACGAGGCCGGCGGCGGCGGCATAAAGCAAAAAAATAACGCGCCAGGGCATGATGTCGGCGAGCACCCCGGAAAGGATCGCCCCCATCAGGGTCCCGGAAATGCTGGCGGTGAGCAGCCCGCCCATACGCACCTGCCGCTCGGCAATCGGCACGAGATCGCCGAACAGCGCCATCGAGACCGGAAACACGCCGCCCGCCGCCGCGCCGGACACGAGCCGCGCCGCAATCACGAGGGGGAAACTCGTCGCAACCGCGCCGATGATCCCGCCGATAGTCAGGATGAAGACGCAGGTCAGGATTACGCGGGTCTTGCCGACAAGGTCTCCGACCGGACCGAGCACCGGCTGCATGAAGGCCCAGGGCAGCGCGAAGGCCGTGCCGACAAGCGCCGCGGTTCGCGGCTCGACGGAGAAATCGGCCGAAAGCTGCGGCACGAGCGGGTCCGTCATGCGGATGAACATCGACGAGACGAAGCTCGCAACGCTGACCACGAGGAGAATGCGCTTCATCGTGCGTCAGCGGCCAAAGTGCGGGGATAGAGAAGGCGCCCGCTGACGATGCCGATCGCCAACAGCAGCACGCCGGCGGCAGCGGTGGTGAGGAACGCCCCCGCGCTGGGAAGCGCAAGCCCGAACAGCACGGGACCGAGCGCCTGCCCCATGAAGAAGGAGGATGCGTGCATGGCAACCGATGAACCGCGTGCGCTGGGCGCGAGATCGAGCATTTTCACCTGAATGCAATTGTGCAGCATGTAAGAGCCGAAACCGAACACGGTCAACGCGGCCATCTGCATCTGCCAGGGCGGCCTGAGGCCGACCGTTGCCAGGGCGGCGGCGCCGAGGGCCGCGCCCATCCACATGATCCGGCGCGGCTCGAGGCGGCCGATGACGATCGGAACGAGCAGCGAATAGGCAACGCCGCCCACGGCAAAGCCGGCGATCACCGCGCCGGCGATCACCGCGCGCGTCTCCCCGATCGTGGTCAGAAGCGGCGCGATGTAGGGCATGACGCCGTAGATTGCGATGCCCTCGAAAAACACCGCGGCGAAGCAGACCTTGGCGAGCGGATTGGCAAAGATCGTGCGGTAATTGGCAAGGACGGTGGCAAGATCCACCGCATTCGAACGCGGGACCGCGACATGGCGCAGGCCGGCGAAAACGATGACCGTCGAGAACACGAGGCCGCAGGCCGCGCCGAAGAACACGCCGCGCCAGCCGACGACATCCCCCAGAAGGCCGGCCACGACGGCCCCGAGCAATTGCCCCGCCATGGCCGAGCCGACGACGCGGCCGATGCTCACCTGGCGCTCGCTGGGCGGGGTCAGATCGCCGGACAACGCAAAGCCGACCGGCATCACGCCGGCCGTCGCGATTCCCGCCGCCACGCGGGAAAGGAACAGCGAGGTGAAGTCCTTCGTAACGGCGCCGACGAGCGTGCTCGCGAGCAGAATGATCAGATTGACCCGGATGACCCGCGTCTTGCCGATGAGATCGCCGAGTGGGCCGAAAATCGGTTGCGCGATGACCCAGGGCAGCGCAAAGGCGGTCGCGAGCAGCGCGGCCGCCTGGACATCGACGTTCAGGTCGGCGGCGATCAGCGGCAGCACCGGATCGGTGATCCGCGATGCCGAAGCGGCGAAGAAATTGCTGAGGCAGATGACCGCGAGCGCCCGCGTCATACCGGCGCGACCCGTTCCGCCCTGCCCGAGAGAAGGCGGATTGCAGGGCGAAATGGCACGCAACGCGCCGGCCATCCCGGCCTGATCCCTCTCATCGGCATGCTCTCTTCCAAAACAAGGGCCTGGACAGCGAGTCCGCCTGAAGGCCTCCTTGTGCCCCGCTCCCGGCCCGGCCTAAGGCGCCGCGCATGACGCATATCCGGCCTGCCGCCGTCAACCGTGGGAGGCATTCGCCGGGCGCGCAGGAGGGCTGCAGGCCGTCGCGGCTGCGCAAACCGCCTCGGCCCGCCGCCCAGCCGCCGACCGAGCCGCGGCCCTAGCCGACGATGGCATGCGGCAGAAATCGCGAGGTGTTCTTGGTGATCGGCTCGCGATCCTCCCGCACGCAGAGACCGCACGGCCGGCCCTGCACGACCCACGAGCCGAGCACTGCATAATGGCCATCGAAGCGGGGAAGATCTGCAAGCGCCTGCCGGACGAAACCTTCGCGGCCATAAGGACCGCCGTCCGAGTCGACGACGGTTCCGCCGGAGACGATCGAGACATTCGCGCCCTCGCGCGAGTAGAGCGGCTTGCGGACGTAAGACGACCCGAGCGCGCACACCCCTTCCTCGTCGTCGTCGAAAGCGGCGGGCAGCAGATTCGGATGATTCGGAAACATTGCCCAGAGCAATGGCAAGATGCCCTTGTTGGACAAGACGGCCTTCCACGGCGGTTCGAGAAACTGTGTCGCGGCACCCGGCAGCGACGCGCCGAACGCCTCGCGCATCATCCACTCCCAGGGATAGAGCTTGAACAGGAGCGCGATGGGTCTTTCGCGACGGTCAACGAACTGCCCCCGCGCCGTGCGGCCGATGTCCTCCATGGCGAGCAAAGTGGTGGAGAGGCCGGCCTGCCTTGCGCAATCGTCGAGATAGGCGAGCGTTCCGCCATCCTCCGGATCGTCGATCACACCGGCGAGATGAAGGTGCCGGCCCTCGGCGAGCCTTCCGAGGGCCGCAATCAGCGATTCGTGAACCGAATTGTACTGGTCGGCATCGCCGTCCACCGTGCCCGACGCAATCGCGTCTTCAAGCCAGAGCCACTGAAAGACGCCGGTCTCGAACAGGGCGGTCGGCGTGTCGGCATTATATTCGAGCAGCTTTGGCGGGCCGCGCCCGTCGTAACGCAGGTCGAACCGTCCGTAGAGCGTCGGGTCGCCGCGTTTCCAGCTTGCGGCGATGTAGTTCCAGAAGCGTTCCGGAATCGCCAGCCGTTGCAAGATACGCTCGTCGGCCACCGCGCGATCGACGAGGGCCAGGCACAGGTTTTCAAGCTCCGCCGTCGCGGCTTCGATATCGCGCTCGATCTCGTCGAGCGTGAACGCATAGAACGCACTCTCGTCCCAGTAGCGCTCACCGGCCAGCGTGTGAAACGCAAAGCCCACCTGCTCTGCCTTCGCGACCCAATCGGGCCGCTCGTTGCAGGAGATGCGCCGCATGCCCCGTCCGACCCTAGGAGGCGCGGCTGAAGGCCGACCCGATGCGGCCAAATCCGCCGAACGATGTCCGCGTTGCGGGCACGCCAACGCCCGAGGCGCTCGCGGAAGTTCGGCCGGACGCGGTGTTCGAACCGCCCCAGATCGGGCGCCCGCGCGAGCGGTCGTTGTCCCCGGAGCTGCTGAAAGACGACCACCGCCGCCCCGAACTTTGGCAGGGATCGGTCTGCGGGGAGGCGGCTTGTGCACCGGGCATCGGTGCCGCCAATCCCGGTGCGGTCGTCCCTTGTGCCAGGGGCCGCTGCGGCCGGCATTCGGGGTTCGCCTGCATCACGGCGTAGGCGCCCGTACCCGCGGTTGCGAGCCCGCCGAACAGCAAGGCCACCTGCGCCGAGCGTTTCATCGCGGCGCTTCAGTAGGTCATGGAGGCGGCACTGAGAATGCCCGCCGTGACCGAGATCGAGCCGAGCCAGACGGCGGCCGCCATTTCTCCGGCCGCAAGCCGCTTGGCGAGTCCCGGGACGGGAATGCGGGCCGCGAAATACACGAGGACCTGAACGATGAGCGCGATGACGCTCCAGATCGCACAATCGAGAATGTTCGCGGAGTGGGCGATCGCGCTGTAGAGCGGCAAAGCGAATCCGAGCGTGCTGAGCCCGAGCGCGACCGCGGCCGCCGGCCTGTTGTCCGCGATCATCGCGAATTCGTCGTGGCGGGTGATGCGCGTGTAAACCAACAGATAGAGAATGACCGCGACTGCGGCCGTGCAGAAATAGGCGAGAAACGCCGGCAACCCCTGCAATGATGCCGCGACCATTCCGCCCCCCCTGCCGCGCGCGTTTGGCCGGCCCCAGCCCAGGGCCGATTCGTGAAATCCTATCTCCGAGAGGATGATTTTACCAGCCGATCGAGGGCGCCGAGGGTCGCGAGCAGAGCCGGCATGTCGCGCAAGGGGAGCATGTTCGGCCCGTCGGAAGGCGCCTTGTCCGGGTCCTCGTGCGTTTCGATGAACACGCCGGCGACGCCGACGGCCACCGCCGCACGGGCGAGCACGGGAACGAATTCGCGTTCGCCGCCGGAGGACGTTCCGCGCCCGCCCGGCTGCTGCACCGAATGTGTGGCATCGAAAATCACCGGCGCGCCGGTGGTGCGGGCGAGGATCGGCAGCGCGCGCATGTCCGAGACCAGCGTGTTGTATCCGAAGGACACGCCGCGCTCGGTGACGAGCACATGCGGGTTCCCGGCGCCGGTGAGCTTCGCCACCACGTTCGCCATGTCCCAGGGCGCGAGGAATTGGCCCTTCTTGACGTTCACCGGACGGCCGGTGGCCGCCGCGGCGAGAAGCAGGTCCGTCTGGCGGCAGAGAAAGGCGGGGATTTGCAGCACGTCGACGACCTCGGCGACGGGCGCGCACTGGGCCGGCTCGTGCACGTCGGTGAGAACCGGAAGATGCAGCGTCTCGCGGATTTCCGCGAAAATCGGCAGCGCGGCCTTGAGACCGACCCCGCGCGCGCTCGCGGCGCTCGTCCGGTTGGCCTTGTCGAATGAGGTCTTGAAGAGGAGGCCCATGCCGGCCGCCGCCGCGATCTCGCGCAGGGCCGCCGCCATTTCGAGCGCATGGGCGCGGCTTTCGATCTGGCAGGGGCCGGCGATCAGCGCGAGCGGCAGCGCATTGCCGAACCGCACGGGGCCGATCGACACGACGGAACTGGCCATGGTCGGGATGGAGTCACGCATACGGCGCGAACTTGCGTCGGGCAGGCCGCCCGGTCAATCCGCCGCGCGCGAGGCGGCCCCGTTTCTAGGCGGCGGACTCGAAAATGATGGCTGCCCCGTGCGCAAGCTCCGGCGGGACCACGATCCGGTCCATCCGTTCGATCGCCTTGATCTCGGCCGCTGCCAACAGCTCGCGGGTCCGAGCCTTGCTTTCCGCCGCAAGCCGGATCCCGGCCAGCACCGCCCCTTCGGAAACGGGCGGAGGCTCGATGCCGAAATGGATGCGGTAGGCGGCGGGATCCATGACCTGGATTTCGCCGCGCGGCGTGCGCACGACGATTCCGCTTGACGTTGCCTCGAGCTCTCGCTCGCCGACAAATGCCGACAAAAAGATGTGGTGGTCGGTTGGGTTCTCGGCGGCGAGAACCACGCCGGCGATGCCGACCGCGCCGTTGCGGTGCATCTGGAAAGCGGAATTCCAGAAGGCCTCGGGGTGATGCTGTTCGCAGGCGAAGAAGCAGGCCTGCGCCGGCCTCGGATCGGTTGCGAAGGCGAGCGAGAATCCGACCCTCGCCGGTGTTCCGTCGGGCTTTTGCGCATTCCGCTCGAAACGGAAGACCTCGAAATCGCCGATTCCGGCTGCGCGAAAGGCCTCGGCATCGGCGGCGGCGCCGTGACTTTCGAGCGCAAGGCACGAGAACCCTTCGCGGTACAGGAGAAAATCGCGGTTGAACGCGCCGAAGGAGGGTGTCCGCACGCCGGACGGCGGAATGGCGTCAGGTTCCGTCACCGCCAGCAGCTCCACGAAGAAGCCCGGAAACTGCACGATGCGGTTCTCAGTCCCCCAGGGGTGCCGGTTTCGAGCGCCGACGGTAAAGCCGAAACGCTCGTACGCCGCCGCCGCCGTGTCGAGGTCCCGCACAGCATGCACGATATGGTCGAGACCTCGGGCCATCGCGTCCACACCACTCCGTCCCATCCCGCCCCCCCGGCCGACGCGGACATCATGGCCGGGCGCGGGCTCGTCAATTTACCGCCGAGAACGAAGTCGGCATCAACAACTGGTTCGACAGCGTCTGCACGATCGGGCCGTCCTTTTCGGTTTCGGCACGCTTGGCGATCCACTCCGGATCGTTGCTGAATGCGGTCCATTTCTGCTCGCGCTCGGCAAGCGATTCCCAGGCCAGCATGTAGGTGAGGTCCTGGTTCGACTCGCCGACGAGCGTGGTCCAGAAGCCGGCCTGGCGGATGCCGTGCTTCTCCCACAGCTTCAACGTGATGGTCTCGAAGCGCTTGAGGAGCGCCGGCAGGCGACCCGGGACGCAGCGATAGACGCGCATTTCGTAGATCATGAAGGCTTCTCCGGAAGTTGTGGCATCGGCGCATGCCGCGCACAGGCGAGAGCGCGCACTTTAGCCAGGAAGACGCACGGCTTTCCAGCCGCAAGCCACGTTCATGGATGCCGCGCCCCGGAAGCCCAGGCTCACGCCCAATCCGCACGCTCAGTCCAGGCGGATGCCGGCGCGGCGGATCACCTCGCCCCATTTGGCAAGCTCGGATTTGATCAAGGCGGCAAACTCCTCCGGAGTGCCGCCGCCGATGTCGTCGCCGATCACTTGCGTGCGGTCCGAGAAGACCTTCGACCGAAGCACCTTGTTCATCGCGCCATTGAGCTTGTCGACGATCGGCCGCGGCAGGCCCGCGGGCCCGATCAAGCCGCTCCATGTCGGGGCGGCATAGCCGGGAACGCCCGCTTCGGCCACGGTCGGCACGTCCGGAAAGCCCGCGGAGCGGCGGCTCCCGCTGACCGCGAGCGCGCGCACGCTCTTTGCGCGGGCGTGCGGGGCAATGGAGTTCAGGCTTTCGAACATCAGGTCCACCCGCCCCGCGACCAGGTCGTTGATCGCCGCGGCTCCGCCCTTGTACGGCACGTGCAGGATGTTGGTGCCGGACATGAATTTGAAGAGCTCGCCCCCGACATGGCCGGGCGAACCGGACGCCGACGAGGCATTCGTGAGCTTGCCGGGATTGGCCTTCGCAAGCGCGATCACATCGGCGACCGAGCTCACCTCGAGCTTCGGCGAGGC
>DASTKH010000030.1:0-9264 GCA_035716025.1 Xanthobacteraceae bacterium | reverse complement strand
GCGCGCCAATCGGCATGGAACGCCGCTTCTGCGGCGTCGTCGCCGGCGACCGGCCCGGCCTCATTCGTCTCTGCAAGATAGGCGACGGCGACCGTGTGCCCGCGGGGGTCGCGGTCGGGGCGCGAATAGACGCCGATAAGGCTAAGCCGCGCGGCGCGGAGGCCGGTTTCCTCGAACAGCTCGCGGCGGGCCGCCTCCTCGACGCGCTCGCCGTACTCGACGAACCCGCCCGGCAACGCAAAGCCGTCGGCAAAGGGCGGGTGGCGTCGGCGGATCAGAAGCAGACGATCCTGCGCGTCAAAGACGACGCAGTCGACGGCAAGTCGCGGGCCCTTTTCGGACATGGCGCAACGGTCTCCCGGCGCGGCCCCAGCCCTCGGCGGGTGGCTCAGGCCCCGGATTTTGCCTCCAGCACTTTCACGAGCGCATAAAGGGTGCGGTTCACCGGCGTCGGCACGCCCAACGCCTCGCCCTGCCGCGCCACATAGCCGTTGAGGTGATCGATCTCGGTCGTCTGCCCGCGGGCGATGTCCTGTTCGGTCGAGGAGGTCTGATCCGGCATCGCGCCCGCAACGGCGTAGACGGTGTCGCGCAGCTTGGGATCGGCAAGGCGGACGCCTTTTTTGGCGGCGAGCGCCTCGATTTCCTGTACCACTTCTTCCATCAGCCGCCGCGCCGGCTCGCTTCCGATAAGAAAGCCGTAGCGGCCGCGCGTGAGCGCGGAGAGCGCGTTGTAGGCGCAGTTGATCGCAAGCTTTACCCACAATTCTCCGATGACATTGTCGGAAATGCGCACCGGCACGCCGGCGGCCGAGAAGGCCGCGGCAATATCCGCAAGCCGCGCGCGCAGCGCCGAGGCCGCGTCGGGGCTCTCCACGCCGATGACGAGATCGCCGCGTCCGTTGTGCTTCACATGGCCCGGCCCGGCCATCGCGCAGCCGACATAGACCACGGCCGGGATCACCGCGCGCTCGGTCGCCGCCCGCAGCCGCTCGGCATTGTCAACACCGTTCTGCAGCGACAACACCAACGCATCGGGCGCAAGATGCGGCGCGATCGCCCGCGCGGCCGCCTCGGTCGCGGTCGATTTCACGCAGAACAGCACGAGCCGAGCGCCGCGGACCGCCGACGGATCGACCGCGGCCTTGAGCGCGACCGTCTCGCGCCCCTCGCGTCGTTCGAGAACGAGCCCGTGCGCGTTCACCGCGTCCATGTGCCGCGGCCGGCCGATCAATGTGACGTCGGCGCCGGCCCGCGCCAGCATGCCGCCGTAGTAGCAGCCGACCGCGCCCGCCCCCATGACCGCGACCTTGCCGAGCCTACCGTCGTTCATGGCGTCTGCGCCCTTGTGTGGAATCGAACCGGGTGCGCCCTGCGCCGAGCTTGCGGCGGCCGGGGCTGCTGTACGAGCCGAATCGAGCCGATCCCGCGCGCCGGAGCAAGCCCGGTCGCGGCCCAGCGGGAGGACGGCGGGTGTCCCCCCTCCCGCCGTCGCGGCGTGGGCCCTATGTTCGGCGCGGATGCAAAGCCATGGCGCGGTTTCTCATCATTCTCGGTCTCGTCCTGGTGGCGGCGGGGCTGTTGTGGCCCTGGCTGTCGCGTCTCGGCCTCGGGCGCCTTCCGGGAGACATCGCGATCCACGGCGAATACGGCTCCTTTTATTTCCCGCTCACGACGAGCCTGCTCGTGAGCCTCGTCCTCTCGCTCCTGCTCTGGTGGCTCTCGCGCTGAGCGCGAAAGCGCCGCGATTCCGACACCGCTTGCGCAGGCGCCGGCAACGGGCGAGGCTATGGGCTGCCTGCCTACCGGCGGCGGCGCCCGCGCGCCGCCAAAAAGCGTCCCGCCCCATCGAAAGTCCCGTTCATGGCTTCGTCCTCCTCCGCCGCCCCCGCAACGCTGCGCGTCATTGCTGGAGGCGGCATCAGCAATGTGTTGCAGGCGTTCATCCCGCGCTTTGAGGAAGCCAGCGGTGAGCGGCTCGCCGTCACTTATGGAGGGACGCCGGCCCTGCAAGCAGCGCTCAAATCCGGTGCGCCGTTCGACTGCGCGGTCGTGCCCTATCAGGTGTTCTCGGACGCCGCCGCGCGGGCGCGGCTTGCGGAAGCGCCGACGACGGACATCGCCCGCGTCGGGGTCGGCCTCGGCGTGCCGGAAGGGGCGGCACCGCCCGACATAGGGACGCCAGAAGCGCTCAAGCGCACGCTTCTCCTCGCGAAATCCGTCGCCATGGTGCCGCAGAGCGCAAACGGCGCGCACATCCTCAAGGTCTTCGAACGGCTCGGCGTTGCGGAAGCGATGAAGCCGAAGATCCGCGCCTATGACGATCCGCTCGCGCTGGCGCCGGCGCTCGCGCGCGGAGAGGCCGAGATCGGCCTTTACGTGACCAATCTCCTGCTCGCGCCGGGCATCACGCTCGTCGGCGAACTGCCGGCCGCGCTCAACACCACCCTCACCTTCACCGCCGGCCTTGCGCGCGAGCCGGAAAACGCGGCAGGCGCACGCGCCTTCCTTGCGGCGCTCGCAAGTCCCGAGGCCGCCGCGCTGATACGCGCGAAGGGCATGGAGCCGCTGTTCTGAGCCCGAAGCGTCGAGCGTGTCTTGGGCTTTCGGGCGACAAAACCCCGGGAAGCCCCTTGCATCGGAGTGGCAACCCGCTATATTTCGATTGTCCGTGAAGGATGTCTCATAGCGATCGAAGGATTTCGGTCGGTTATCGAGAGTGGGCCCCGCCCGGGACCCGCTCTTTTTTGTTACCCGAGGCAGCGCGGACGGTTGAACGGAATGATCGAGACCCCGGACAAGAGCGCGCACGAAGCGCGGCTGATTGCCGAAACCGGTACGGCTGCACGGGTTGCCGCGATCGCCGAACCGGTGCTCGAGGGGCTGGGCTTCCGCCTCGTGCGCGTGCGCATTTCCGGCCTTTCCGGATGCACGGTCCAGATCATGGCTGAGCGGCCCGACGGCTCGATGTCGATCGAAGATTGCGAGGCCGTTTCACGCGCGCTCTCGCCGGTGCTCGACGTCGCCGACCCGATCGACCGGCCATACCGGCTGGAGATTTCCTCGCCGGGAATCGACCGCCCGCTTGCACGCCGCTCGGACTTCGACCGCTATGCAGGGCATCTCGCGAAGGTGGAGATGGCGGTTCCCATCGAGGGGCGCCGCCGCTTTCGCGGGATTCTGATGGGCACCGAAGGCCATTCGGCACGCCTTCACCGCCAGGATGCCGACCCGCAGGAGAGCCCCGAAGTGCTGCTTCCCATTGATCAGATGGCGGAAGCGCGCCTCGTTCTCACCGACGAGCTCATCGCCGAATCGCTGCGACGCGGCAAAGCCGCCGAACGCGAGCGTGCGGCACATAGCGCGGACGAAACCGTTCCGCATGAGAACTTCTCGAACGAAAGGCGTGGCAAGCCAAGCAAGGACCGCCGCTTCCCGCGCGATAAAGGAGACCACTGATGGCAGCCGTCAGCGCCAACCGCCTTGAACTTCTGCAGATCGCCGAAGCGGTCGCGCGCGAAAAATCGATCGATCGGCGCATCGTCATCGCCGCCATGGAGGACGCGATCGCCAAGGCCGCACGCTCGCGCTATGGTGCAGAAACCGACGTTCACGCCGAGATCAACGAAAAGACCGGCGAGCTCCGCCTCTCCCGGCACATGCTCGTCGTGGACAGTGTCGAGAATCCGGCGAACCAGATCAGCCTCGAGGAAGCGCGCCGCCGCAATCCGGCCGCGCAGGTGGGCGACACCATCGCCGATGCCCTGCCGCCGCTCGAATACGGCCGCATCGCCGCCCAGTCGGCCAAGCAGGTCATCGTCCAGAAGGTGCGCGAGGCCGAGCGCGACCGCCAATACCAGGAATACAAGGATCGCATCGGCGACATCGTGAACGGCATCGTCAAGCGGGTTGAATACGGCAATGTGGTGGTCGATCTCGGCCGCGGCGAAGCGATCATCCGGCGCGACGAGCTGCTGCCCCGCGAGGTGTTTCGCAACGGCGATCGCGTGCGCGCCTACATCTACGATGTGCGCCGCGAACCGCGCGGGCCGCAGATCTTCCTGTCCCGAACCCACCCGCAATTCATGGCGAAGCTGTTTGCCCAGGAGGTGCCGGAGATCTACGACGGCATCGTGGAGATCCGCGCGGTGGCGCGCGACCCCGGCTCCCGCGCCAAGATCGCGGTGGTGTCGCGCGATTCCTCGGTCGATCCGGTCGGCGCCTGCGTCGGCATGCGGGGATCGCGCGTGCAGGCGGTGGTAAACGAGCTCCAGGGCGAAAAAATCGACATCATTCCCTGGTCGGAGAACATCGCGACTTTCATCGTCAACGCTCTGGCGCCGGCCGAAGTCGCCAAGGTGGTGCTGGACGAGGAGCGCGAGCGTATCGAGGTCGTCGTTCCGGATCAGCAGCTCTCGCTCGCGATCGGGCGACGCGGGCAGAACGTGCGGCTCGCCTCGCAGCTTACGGGCTGGGACATCGACATCCTCACCGAACAGGAGGAGTCGGAACGGCGGCAAGCGGAGTTCGAGAAGCGCACCAAGACTTTCATGGACGCGCTCAATGTCGATGAGGTGGTCGGCCAGCTCCTCGCCTCCGAAGGCTTCTCGTCCATCGAGGAACTCGCGATGGTCGACCAGAGGGAAATTGCCTCGATCGAGGGGTTCGATGCCGAGACGGCCGAAGAGCTGCAGGCACGGGCGCGTGATTATCTCGCACAAATCGAAGCGGAGCAGGACGCGCGTCGGCGCGAACTCGGCGTGGCCGACGCCTTGAAGGAGGTGCCGGGCGTCACAACCAAAATGTTGGTCGCCTTTGGCGAGAACGGAATCAAGACCGTCGAAGACCTCGCAGGATGCGCGACCGACGATCTCGTCGGCTACAGTGAACGCAAGGACGGCGAGACCGTGCGGGAACCCGGCATTCTCGATGGCTTTGATCTGTCCCGCGAGGACGCCGAAAGCCTGATCATGCAGGCCCGCCTCAAGGCGGGCTGGATCAGCGAGGCGGACCTCGAACGGGAACAGAAGGAAGAGGCGGACGAAGCCGAGGAGGCGGCCGAGGCCTGACTTGCGAACGGCAACCGCGGCGTTTCGGCACCGCCGCATGGGACTGAAAGGACCAGAACCCGTTGCTGATGGCCCCAGGCGATATGAACTCCGCGCCGGAAACGGATTCCGGTCCGCGCGACCGGTCCGGCGGACCGATGCGGCTGTGTGCGCTCACGCGCACGAACCGCCCGATCAGCCAGATGATTCGCTTCGTTGTCGGCCCCGACGGCACCGTCGTACCGGATATCAAGCGCAGGCTGCCGGGGCGCGGGGTCTGGGTCACTGCCACGGCCGAAGCGGTGCGGCAGGCCGCATCCCGCAACGTTTTCGCCCGGAGTCTGCGGCGAGCGGTGCAAGTTCCCGCCGATCTTGCCGCTCTGACGGACCGGCTGCTCGAGAAGAGCGCTCTCGATGCCCTGGCCATCGCCTACAAGGCCGGACTTGCGGTTTGCGGGTTCGCGAAGGTTGAGCAAATCTTGCGGGGTGACGGGACTGTTGCCGTGATTCATGCCGCGGACGCGGCCCCGGACGGCGTGCGCAAGCTCGAATCGGCGAGGCGGCGCTCTGGCGAGGGCGAAAAAGCGCCGGTATCGGTCCGCATATTCACCAAGGCGCAATTGGATTTGGCATTCGGGCGCCCAAATGTGATACATGCAGCGCTCCTCGCCGGCCCCGAGAGCGAGGCGTTTCTCGCCCGCCTAAGCGGTCTGATCGCATTCCGTGGTGGCGGGACGGCGGACGAGTAGCCAGAGAGTGCCCGTAAGCGCTTGCGGCGGCAGTGTTTTCGCATTCCGGGCGCGGGCCCCTGGAATTCGAAAGAGCTGCAAATTCCGCGTTTTGGGACGATGGGCGGTTCGGCCCGGCGGGCCCGAGAGGTTATGAACCGGAAGAGTGAATGAGCGAAACCAAGAATCCAGGCGAGAAGACGCTTAGCGTGCACTCGACGAAGACGCTGACGCTGAAACGCGGCGTCGAGCAGGGCGTCGTGCGCCAGAGCTTCAGCCACGGACGTACCAAGCCGGTCGTCGTCGAAAAGGTGAAGCGGCGTACGCTCGGCGAGAAGACCGATGCGCCGGCCGCCCCGACGGCGGAGCGCGTTGCGGCCGGCGTGCGCCGTCCTGCCCCGCGCGCCGAAGCGGCCCCCGCCGCGACGGGTTCAACGCCGCATCAAGCGGCACCCGCTGCACCCCCGAGGTCCTCGGGCGTCGTGCTCCGCACGCTCACCGAGGAAGAGCGGGCGGCGCGCGCGCATGCATTGGCCGACGCTCGCCAGCGCGAGGCCGAGGAACGTCGAATTGCCGAGGAAGAGGCGCGCCGCCGCAACGAACGAGAAGCGCGCGAGCGCGCGGAACGCGAAGCTGCCGAAGCGCGCAAGCGCGAGGAGGAGGAGCGCCGCCGGCAGGAGGAGGAGGCCAAGAAGAAGGCCGAACAAGAGGCGAAGAAGCGGTTCGGCGAAGAGGACGTTTCGACCGCCAAGAGCGGCCGGCCCGTCAGCAGCGCCATCACCGCACGCGTCGCGCTCGAACCTGACGACGAGGAGACGAAGCGGCCGACTCGCCGGGGCCCCGGCGCCGGCCCCGCCAAGCCTGCTCCCGCGCCCAAACCGTCCCGCGGCGGGGCCGAAAAGCGTCGCGGACGGCTCACTTTGGTGACCGCCCTCGATGCCGACGAGGAGCGCGAGCGTTCGGTCGCCTCATTCCGCCGCCGTGTGCAGCGGATGGCCGGTCACCGTCAGGCCGAGAACAAGGAGAAGATTGCCCGCGAGGTCACGATCCCCGAGACGATCACCATCCAGGAGCTCGCGAACCGCATGGCCGAGCGCGCGGTCGACGTCGTGCGCTTGCTGATGAAGCAGGGCCACATGGCCAAGAGCACCGATCTGATCGACGCCGATACCGCGCAGCTCATCGCCGAAGAAATGGGCCATACGGTGCGGCGAGTCGCCGAATCGGATGTGGAGGAAGGTCTGTTCGGCACACCTGACGAGCCCGACACCCTGCAACCACGGCCGCCGGTCGTAACCATTATGGGCCACGTCGATCACGGCAAGACCTCGCTGCTCGACGCGCTGCGCGAAACCGACGTCGCCGGAGGCGAACATGGCGGCATCACCCAGCATATCGGCGCCTATCAGGTTCGCCTGAAGGACGGTCAGCGCGTGACCTTCCTCGACACGCCGGGCCATGCCGCGTTCAGCGCCATGCGTGCGCGCGGCGCGCAAGTGACCGACATCGTCGTCTTGGTCGTGGCCGCCGATGATGGGGTCATGCCGCAAACGGTCGAAGCGATTCAGCACGCGCGCGCTTCAGGCGCGCCGATCATCGTTGCGATCAACAAGATCGATAAGCCGGACGCCAACCCGACGCGGGTGCTGACCGACCTCCTGCAGCATGAGATCGTTACCGAAGCACACGGCGGCGACACGCTCGCGGTCGAGGTTTCAGCGCTGAAAAAGACCGGCCTCGACAAGCTGGTTGAGACCATCCTGCTGCAAGCCGAGGTCATGGACCTTAAGGCCAATCCGGATCGTCCGGCCGAAGCGACCGTGATCGAGTCGAAGCTCGATAAGGGCCGCGGCACGGTGGCGACCGTTCTGGTGCAGAAGGGCACGCTGAAGCGCGGCGATATCGTCGTCGTCGGCGCGCAAGTGGGCCGCGTGCGCGCCATCACCAACGAGCGCGGACAGCAGCTGCAGAGCGCCGGTCCGTCCGAACCGGTCGAGATCATGGGTCTCGAAGGCGTGCCGGAACCAGGCGACGTGCTGAACGTCGTCGAGAACGAAAACCGCGCCCGTGAGGTCGCGAACTATCGCGCGCGCACCAAGAAGCAGAAGACCACGGGCGGCCGCTCAACCGGCACTTCGCTTGAATCGATGATGGCGCGCTTCAAGGATTCGTCCGCGAAGGAGCTGCCGCTGCTGGTGAAGGCGGACGTGCAAGGCTCGGCCGAAGCCATTGTCGGCTCGCTCGAGAAGCTGGCGCACGAAGAAGTGCGCGCGCGCATCGTGCTGTCTGGCGTCGGCGCTATCAATGAGTCGGATGTCCAGCTCGCCAAGGGATCAGGCGCGCCGATCATCGGCTTCAACGTTCGCGCTTCGAAGGAAGCGCGCGATCTGGCTGAGCGCGAAGGCGTCGAGATCCGCTACTACAATATCATCTACGATCTGATCGACGACATCAAAGGCGTCATGTCGGGGATGCTGGCGCCGCTCACGCGCGAAACTTTCCTGGGCAACGCCGAAGTGCTGGAGGTCTTCACAATCTCCAAGGTTGGCAAAGTCGCCGGTTGCCGCGTCACCGAGGGCGTCGTGCGCAAGGGCGCGAAGGTCCGCATTCTGCGCGACAACGTCGTCATTCAGGAAATGGGTACGCTCACCACGCTGAAGCGCTTCAAGGATGAAGTGAATGAAGTCGTCTCAGGCCAGGAATGCGGCATGAGCTTCGGCCAATTCCAGGACATCAAGCAGGGCGACGTCATCGAGTGCTTCAACCTTGAAGTTGTTCAGCGCTCTCTCTGAGGCGGGAAAGATGCGAGCTGTTGTTCTGGCCCTCGCCGCGCTCTGCGTGGCCGTGAGCGGGTGTTCGCGCGGCAATCAGCAAGACGAGACGCCGCAGTCCAATGGCGGCGCCTTGGTTGCGCCGGAAATCCGCGCGCCTGACGTGGTTCCGCAGGAAGAGCCCGCGGTCGCGCGCCAGCAATGGCGGGGCGCATCTGAGACGGCCAGGCGGGTTACCGGCAATCTGCGCGTCAGCCTGGAAGGCGTGCGCGGCGGGCCCGTGATCTTCGCCTTCGCCACCGGCGTGACGGTGCGCGCGCAACCCTATGCCGAGGTCGACGCGGATTCGCGTTCCGGGGTGGGTGGGCAGAGCTTCGCGGCGGTGCTGGCAGGCGATCCGCGCGTGCACACCTATCTCTATCGCGTCATGTCGGAAGAAGTGGCCAATAGCGCGCCGGCCGGCGGTCTTTGCGGCGCAGACGCGCGCACGCGCTACATGGCGGTCAGCGAGTTCGTGGATTCGAGCGGCCGCTGGGTGTTCAAGATCGCCGCGTTCCGCGGTGACGACCCGCCGCCCTCGGGTCACGACCCGATGTTGTGCAACGCCTACGCATACACGGCGCAATGAGATGAACCGCAAAGGAAAAGGCGGCGGAGGGCACGGGCCCTCGCAACGTCAGTTGCGGGCGGCGGAACTGGTGCGGCACGCCCTGGTCG
>DASTKH010000029.1:0-4638 GCA_035716025.1 Xanthobacteraceae bacterium | reverse complement strand
ACCAACTCGACTCCCGCGGTTGTCTTCGGTGGCGCTCGGCGTGCGGCGGTACGGCGAGCAGCAGCAAGCGGGAGTGAGCAATGATCGGCGTGAACCTTGCCGGCGCCGAGTTCGGCTATGGGCCGCGTTTCGGCCACGACTACATTTATCCGAACGAGGGAGAACTCGACTATTTCAAGGAGCATGGCGTGGATCTTGTGCGGCTGCCCTTCAAGTGGGAGCGGGTGCAGCCGACGCTCGACGGCGAGTTGAACCAAGAGGAGGTGGCGCGCATTCGTGCGTTTCTCGACGACGCCGCTGCCCGCGACATGAAGGTGGTGCTCGACCTCCACAATTACGGTCGGTACGGCGGCAAGGTCCTCGGCTCCGACGAGGTGCCGGTCACGGCCCTGGGCGATTTCTGGGCAAAGCTTGTCTCCGCCCTCAAAGGCCACCCCGCGATCTATGGGTTCGGGATCATGAACGAACCGCACGACATGGGGAGCCCCGAGGCCTGGCCGCTCGCCGCGCAGTCGGCGGTCGATGCCATTCGTGCAACCGGGAGCACCGAAACGATCCTTGTCGGCGGCACGGGTTGGAGTTCGGCGATGCTCTGGCAGAAGGCCAATTCCGATCTGCTGATCCATGATCCCCTGGGCAACCTCAAATACGAGGCGCATGTTTACTTCGACGACGACCATACCGGGACTTATGACGAGAGTTTTGAGGGCGAGGGGGCCTATCCGCATCTCGGCGTTGAGCGCCTGCAGCCGTTTCTGAGTTGGCTGGAAGAGCACAGGGTCGAAGGCTTCATCGGAGAGTTCGGTGTGCCCGGCGACGATCCGCGCTGGCTCGACGCGCTCGACAAATTCGTTGACGAGGTGCAGGCGGACGGCCTCGACGCGACGGCCTGGGCGGCCGGGCCGTGGTGGGGCGACTATCCGCTCAGCCTCGAACCGGCGAATGGAGAGGACAAGCCGCAACTTTCCGTTCTGACGAAATTCGCCTTCGCGCCGCCGGCGATGACTCTCTCGAACCCGGTGGTTTCGGAGAATGCGCCCGGGGCCCTCGTGTCCGACATTGACTTCGCGGAGGGCGGAAACGTAGAGGGCCTGCGTCTCACGGTATCGGACCCTCGCTTTGCAGTCGTCACGGACGACGACGGGCACGCCGTGCTGCGGCTCGCCGAAGGCGTCGGCCTTGACTTCGAACAGGAGCATGAGGTCGCTCTGACGCTCATCGCCACCAACGCGCGGGGCCTCACGAATGTGCAGACCGTTTCCATCGGCGTCTCGGACGTGCCGGGCAACACCATCGTGGGGACCGCTGCCGGCAATCTGATCGATGAGTCACACAGCGTGTCTGGACAACCGCCTGCTACGGCCGAGAACGACACGCTGTCCGGCCTGGGCGGCAACGACATTTTGGCAGGCGGCGCCGGGCCGGATCTTGTCAACGGCGGGGATGGCACGGACACCGCGCGCTATGTTTCGTCGACCGCGCCGGTCGACGTCAGCCTGCGCGGGCAAACGGGCCGCGGCGGCGATGCCGAGGGCGATCGCCTTGTTGCGATCGAAAACCTCACCGGCAGCAGCCTGGACGATCGCCTCGAAGGCGGGACCGACGCAAACCGGCTCGACGGCGGCAAAGGCTCCGATACGGCAAGCTACGAGAGCTCGAGCGCCGGCGTGACAATCAATCTCAATACATGGTTTCAATCCGGTGGCGACGCGGACGGCGACCAGCTCGTGAGCATCGAAAATCCGGTTGGATCGGATTTCGACGACGACTTAACCGGCAATTCCGCACCCAACACGCTTGAGGGTTCCGGCGGGGCGGACCGTCTGGACGGCTGGAGCGGGGCCGACAGGCTGGTCGGCGGACCGGGGGACGACATGCTCATCGGAGGCGTGGGTGCCGATACCTTCGTCTTTGCCGAGCATTTCGGTCGCGACGTCATTGCGGACTTCGGCGCGAACGATACGATTCAATTCGATCCCGATGTCTTCGCCGATTTCGAAGCCGTCCGTGCGACAAGCGTCCAGGACGGCGCCGACTTGACGATCGCAGCGGATGCCGATCAGGTGATCGTCCTGAAGGGGGTCGCGCTCTCCTCGTTGACGGCGGACGATTTCCTCTTTGCGGGATAATTCCCGAAGGCGCGGGACGCGACGCTCAGATCGCGGCCTCGTGTTCGAGCGAACCCCTAGGAGAAGCGATGCCGGGCACGACGAAAGCCGCCGGCGCGGCCGCGCCGAAGAGCGGCCCGATCATCATGATCATCGGCGCGGGTGCATCCGTCGGCGCGAGCCCTTCTGCCAATTTCGCAACCGTCGTCCTCCGCACGCTCTGCTCTTTGCGCGAGACATTGCTCATGCAGACAACCGGGGTTGCCGCCGGAAGCCCCTCGGCCAACAGGCGCCGGGCCAGTTCCGCGGCGGTCTTCCACCCCATATAGACGCAGGTCGTCGCGCGCGGATCGGCAAGCGCCGCATAATCGAGATCGGACGGCAGGCCGCCGTGGCGATCATGCCCGGTCACGAACTGCACGCGCTTTGCGCGATCGCGCGAGGTGAGCGGCACACGTAGCGCGGCGGCCGCCGCTTGCGCGGCGCTGATCCCCGGTACGATCTCCACCGGTACGCCGGCCGCTTGGCACGCCTCGATCTCCTCCGCGGCACGCGCGAATATGCCCGGATCGCCGCCCTTGAGCCGGACGACGCGCCGGCCCTGACGGGCGAGGCGCAGCATCAATTCATTGATGGCCTCCTGCCGGCACGCCGGCCCGTGGCCTGCCTTGCCCACGAGCAGCGTGCGGGCCTCGCGCCGCGCAAAGGCGAGGATTTCGCGGGAGACGAGATCGTCATAGAGAACGATGTCGGCGCTCTGCAGCGCGCGGACGGCGCGCAGGGTCAACAGTTCGGGGTCGCCCGGGCCCGCGCCGACCAACAGAACCTCGCCGCGGCGGGCCGCGGCGTCGGCCTCGCCGGCCCCGGCGAGCAGCGTTGCAAGATCGGCTTCGCTCGGCGGTTCGTCCGGCTGCGCGAACGCCATCTGCGTGAAGCGTTCCCAGAGGCGGCGCCGCGCGTGAAACGACGTCGAGGCGGCCTGAATGAGCGGCCGCCACGCCTTGGCGGCTTCGGCCCAGCGCCCCAGTCCTTGCGGCACGAGCGCCTCGATCCTCACCCGCAGCCATTGCGCGAGATTGGGCGCCGCGCCGTCCGTCGAAATGCCGATCACCAGGGGCGAGCGGTTGACGATCGCTCCGAAAGAAAAATCGCAAAGCGCGGGCCGGTCGACGATATTGACGACGACGCCCGCCTGCCGGGCTGCCGCGCGAAACGCCATCGCCTCCGACTCCCCCGCGAACGCGCCGACCGCAAGCGCGGCGCCCGTGAGATCGGCCGGTCGCCAGGGGCGCGCATGGAGTCGGACGGGCCCGCGCGGCGGATCATCCGCGACGGCGCGGAGCGCCGGATCGGGCCGCTCGGCGAATACGGCAACGCAGGCGCCCGCCGCCGACAGCAATTCCGCCTTCCAGGCGGCTGCCTCCGTGCCGCCGGCGAGAACGACGCGCCGACCTTCAAGCGCGAAGAACACCGGCAGGCGCGCCAACGGCCCCATGCGCCCGAGCCGCGTCTCGGTCGGCATGCGCGGCTCAATAGACATCGGTCTGAAACCGCCCTGCCTTCTTCAGGCCGTTGACAAAGGCGATGGCCTCGTCGGTCGATCGCACGCCGTGCGTGGCCGCGATTTCCACGAGCGCGGCCTCCACGTCTTTGGCCATGCGCTTGGCGTCGCCGCAGACATAGATGTGCGCGCCCTGCGCGAGCCATTGCCAGAGCTCCCCGCCGCACTCGCGCATGCGGTGCTGGACGTAATATTTCTCCTCGCCGTCGCGCGACCAGGCGAGCGAGAGGCGGGTGAGCACCCCGGCCCTTTTCAGCGCGTTCAGCTCGTCTCGGTAGAAAAAGTCGACGGCTTGCCGCCGGTGACCGAAAAACAGCCAGGTCTTGCCGGGCGCGCCGGTCGCTTGCCGCTCCCTCAGGAAGGCGCGGAACGGCGCGATGCCCGTCCCCGGACCGATCATGATAATCGGCGTTGCCGGATCGGCCGGAAGGCGGAAATGGTCCGTGCGCTGGACGTAGACTTTGATCGCCTCGCCCGGTGCGGCCCGCTCGGCGAGATAAGTCGACGCAACGCCGAGCCGTCTGCGCCTGCCGACCACGTAACGCACGGCGTCGACCGCCAAGGACACGCGGCTGCCGTCGAGCCTCGGCGAGGAGGCGATGGAATAGAGGCGCGGTTGCAGTGGTTCCAGGGCGTCCACAAACGCTTCCGGATGCGGCCGCGCGTTCGGAAATTTATGCAGAACCGCAAGCACGTCGAGGGATGCCGCATCCCCCTCCGGATCCTCGCCGCGCGCGAGCGCCCGCGCCTTTTGCCGCGCCGCCCCACCGGACAGGAACGAGATCAATTCGAACAGCGAATCGGGGGCAAGGCCAAGCGACACCTCCTCGGTAAGCACCGCCCGCAGTGTGCGCCCGCGCACCGGCGTGGTATGCGCGGCGCCGAGCATGGCAATGATCTGATCGACGAGCCCGAGATCGTTCTTCGGGAAAACGCCGAGGGAATCGCCGGGCTCGTAGGGAAGGGCCA
>DASTKH010000028.1:0-56029 GCA_035716025.1 Xanthobacteraceae bacterium | reverse complement strand
TCTACCGGAATGACAAAAAGGCGGCCTTCGCGCCGCCTTTTTCTTGTCGTGCGACTGGCGCCGCTTGCCCTTCCGGCCGCAGTGCCGCTTTTCACCTCAGCGCGGAACTTTTGACCTCAAAGAAGCGCGAACTACTCCGCGGCGTCGGAGGCGCGTTCCTCCGCGGCCGTCTGCGCCTCGTCAACCGTCTGCAGTGCGGCAGGGTGCGGCATCGAGACGATGTGGTAGCCGGCGTCGACGAAATGCACCTCCCCGGTCACGGCGCTGGAGAGATCGGAGAGCAGATAAAGCGCCGCGCCCCCCACCTCCTCGATCGCAACCGGTCGACGCAGCGGCGAATGTCGTTTCTGAAAGTTGAACATGAGCCGCGCATCGGCAATTCCCGCGCCCGCGAGCGTGCGCACCGGTCCGGCCGAAATGGCGTTCACACGGATGTTCTGCGGACCGAAATCGGCCGCGAGATAGCGCACGCTGGCCTCGAGCGCGGCCTTGGCGACGCCCATGACGTTATAGTTCGGCATCACGCGCGTCGAACCGCCATAGGTCAGCGTCAGCAACGAGCCCCCGGCGTTCATCAACGGCACCGCACGCCGCGCGACCTCGGTGAACGAGAAGCACGAGATCACCATGGTTCGGATGAAGTTCTCGCGCGTCGTATCGGCGTAATTGCCCTTGAGCTCGTTGCGATCGGAAAACGCGATGGCGTGCACCACGAAATCGAGTCCACCCCATTTTTCGCCGAGGGCCGCGAACACGGCATCCACCGAACCAAGATCCTCGACGTCGCAGGGGAGTGCGAGCGAAGAGCCGACGGACGCCGCGAGCGGCTTCACCCGCTTGCCGAGCGCCTCCGTCTGATAGGTGAAGGCGAGCGTCGCGCCGTGCGCGGCGAGCGTCTTGGCGATGCCCCAGGCGATCGAATGGTCATTGGCGACGCCCATGATCAGCCCGCGCCTACCCTGCATCAAAGCCGCCATAGCCGTCCCTTCTTTGGCATACGCATCCCATCTCGTCCGGTCTCGCGGGGCCGGCGCGCACGGCGCAAGACCGCGGCCGGCGCGCGACGCCCCGCCATCGCGCCGTCTGACGCTCCGCAGTCACGCTGTGCCGTGTTCATGCCCGGAAAGACTACGCATCCAACCGCTTCAAGACGATGGAAGCGTTGGTACCCCCGAAGCCGAAAGAGTTCGACAGGACACAGCCGATTCTCGCGTCGTCGCGCCGCTCGCGGACGATCGGCATGTCGGCGATCGCTGGATCGAGATTCTCGATGTTCGCGCTCGCGCAGATGAACCCGTTCTGCATCATCAAAAGAGAGTAGATCGCCTCCTGCACGCCGGCTGCGCCGAGCGAATGGCCCGTCAGCGATTTGGTTGCGGAAATGGGCGGGCACTTGTCGCCGAAGACCTCGCGGATCGCCTCGATCTCCTTGATGTCGCCGACCGGCGTCGACGTGGCATGGGGATTGATGTAGTCGACCGGCGCCTTCGCTTCGGCAAGCGCCATGCGCATGCAGCGCACCGCCCCCTCGCCGGATGGCGCGACCATGTCGAAGCCGTCGGAAGTCGCACCGTAGCCCGCGATCTCCCCGTAGATGCGCGCGCCGCGCGCCCGGGCGTGTTCGAGCTCCTCGAGCACAAGCACGCCGGCGCCCCCTGCGATCACGAACCCGTCGCGATCGACATCGTAGGGCCGCGAGGCCTTTTCGGGCGTGTCGTTGAATTTCGAAGACATTGCCCCCATCGCATCGAACAGCACGGAAAGCGTCCAATCCAGCTCCTCGCAGCCGCCCGCGAAGATGATGTCCTGCTTGCCGAGCTTGATGATCTCGGCGGCGTTGCCGATGCAGTGATTGGAGGTCGCACAGGCGGAGGAAATCGAGTAGTTGACGCCTTTGATCTTGAACCAGGTCGCAAGCGTGGCGGAGGCGGTGGAAGACATGGCCTTCGGCACCGCGAAGGGCCCGACGCGGCGCGGCCCCTTGGCGCGCGCAATGTCGGCCGCCTCGACGATCGCCCGCGTCGACGGCCCGCCGGAGCCCATGATGATGCCGGTCCGCTCGTGCGACACTTCCGACGTTTCGAGCCCGGCGTCACGAATCGCTTGTTCCATGGCGACGTGGTTCCAACCGGTTCCGCCGCCGTGAAAGCGCTGTGCGCGCCGATCGACAACCTCCTCCGGATCGAGGGTCGGCGCACCGTGAACCTGACAGCGAAAGCCGAGTTCCGCGTATTTCTGCGCCCGCACCACGCCCGATTTTGCCTCCCGCAACCCGGCCAGCACCTCCTGGGTGTTGTTCCCGATCGAGGAGACGATCCCCATGCCCGTGACGACGACCCGCCTCATGCTCGCCTCGTCCTCCGTGCGAGAATGCCGAACGTGCTGCGAACGGATGTGCTGAAGGGGCCGAAAAGCGCGTCAGGCCCCGGCTGTCTGCGCCGCGTCCTGGCGGAAGAGGCCCACCTTCAAATCGAACGCGCGATAAATGACTTCGCCGTCCGCCGACAGCCAGCCGTCCGCAATTCCCAGCACCAGTTTGCTACGCACCACGCGCTTGATATCGATGCCGTAGATGACCTTTTTCACCGACGGCAGCACCTGGCCCGAAAACCTCAACTCGCCGAGGCCAAGCGCTCGGCCCTTGCCCGGCGCACCGAGCCAACCGAGAAAAAATCCCACGAGTTGCCACAGCGCGTCGAGCCCGAGGCACCCCGGCATCACCGGATCCCCCTTGAAATGACAAGGGAAAAACCACAGGTCCGGCTTCATGTCGAGTTCGGCCCGCACGAGGCCCTTGCCGTGTCCACCGCCCTTCTCGGCAATCTCCGAAATGCGGTCGAACATCAGCATCGGCGGCAGCGGCAATTGCGCGTTGCCATCGCCGAACAGTTCTCCGCGGCCACAGGCGAGCAAGGCCTCGTAATCAAAGCTCGTCGGGCGCTGCTGCATCGTGCGTATCGTCTCCAGTGCGGCCGTTCGAATTCTGCGCCTTCCTAACATAGGCATTCGCACCGGCAAAGTGAGACCGCGCGGGGACTTTGGGGCATTTTGCCGATGCGAATAAGTTGCATCTCGACCCCGGCATGCCTATGATTACCGGATCAATCCTTCAGCCGGAGCCGGACGCCACGGCTGAGACCCAGTGGCTCAGAACTGATGACGCAAACGCGCGCGGTGGTCGTTCCGCCGACCCCTCAAACGTCACGGGAGCGGCGGCCGGACATGGCCGCACGTGCCGAGCTGAACGGCTGCCCCTGGCATGATGTAAAGGCCATGCTGCGGCAGGTGGGGCTCCGCCCGACCCGCCAGCGGATGGCGCTTGGCTGGCTGCTGTTCGCCAAGGGCGACCGCCACATCACCGCCGAGTTGCTGTACGAAGAGGCGACACGCGCCAGGGTCCCGGTCTCGCTCGCGACCGTCTACAACACGCTGCACCAGTTCACGGAAGTGGGTCTGCTGCGGCAGGTCGCAGTCGACGGTTCGAAGACCTATTTCGACACCAACGCCTCCGACCATCACCACTTCTTCGTCGAGGGCGAGGACGCGCTCGTCGACATTCCGGAAACCGAGGTGGTCGTGGATCGCATGCCGAGCGCTCCGGAGGGATACGAAATCGCACGAATCGACGTCGTCGTGCGCCTCAAAAGGAAGGAATGACGCCGCGCCTCGGGTTTCCCTCGGCGCCCCCGCCTCGCCCCTTCTACTCGATCTTTTCGCTCGGATAGACGCCCCACAGCCGGTTCTGCGGGAGCCAGCCGTCGAAACCGCGTCCGGTCAGGTGGCACCAGGACCCGGTGCAGGCCTTCACGCTCGCCAAGACACCCGGTTCAAGCTGTGCGGTCACGGGCGCGTGCTCCCCCGCACTTTCACGCAAGGCGAGCAGCTTTTCGCCGCCTTTGGGAGCCGTGACCATGACGGTCCGGCGGCCCGAGAGCAGGGTGTGGTACACCCACCCTTCCGCACCCTCCCAGTCGCGGATCCGGCGCCAGTTGTCGAACTCCGCCGTGACCTCCACGGGGAGCCCGGAACGCGTAAAGATCCAGGTGACCTGGTGATCCTTGGTGGGGCCGGCGCGTACGTTCACGCGATCTGCCTTGAGGCTCACGAAGCGCGGCACCGGCAGGCCGCTCGACTGGCCGACGGACGATTCCGCGAGAGCAGGGGTGCTCCCCATGAGGGCCATTGCAACGAGGAACGGTATGATGCCTTGTGTTCGCTGGACCATCTGTTAGACACGGCGGGGACAGGATTTTTTCCCGTCGGTACGGGTGTCCCCAGTGTCGGATGACGCGGTTAATGCCCGCTGAACGCACGCAAAGTTGAGCAACAGCGCCGACGTCCGCTTTCGTTCCATGGCCAATCGCAAGAAGCTCCTGGTCGTCGTCACCCGCAAGCTCCCCGACGTCGTCGAGACGCGGATGCGTGAACTGTTCGACGCGCATCTCAATCTCGACGACACGCCGATGAGCCGCGGCGCGCTGCTCGAGGCTATGCGCACGGCCGACGTGCTCGTTCCGACCGTCACCGACCGGATCGATGACGAGCTGATCGCGCAGGCCGGCGACAAGCTGAAGCTGATCGCGAATTTTGGCAACGGCGTCGACAACATCGACGTGACGGCCGCCGTCAAGGCGGGCATCACCGTGACCAACACGCCCCGCGTGCTCACGGAGGACACTGCCGACATGACGATGGCGCTGATCCTCGCGGTCCCGCGCCGGCTCACCGAAGGGGCGGCGGTGCTGACGTCCGACACGGAATGGGCCGGTTGGTCGCCCACCTGGATGCTGGGGCACCGGATCGGCGGAAAGCGCCTCGGCATCATCGGCATGGGCCGAATCGGCCTTGCGGTTGCCCGTCGCGCACGGGCCTTCGGCCTGCAGGTCCATTATCACAACCGGCGCCGCGTACCGGCGGCCATCGAAGAGGAGGTTGAGGCGACGTACTGGGAGAGCCTCGACCAGATGCTCGCGCGGATGGACATCGTGTCGGTGAATTGTCCACACACGCCCGCAACCTACCACCTCCTTTCGGCGCGGCGGCTGAAGCTGCTGCGCCCGGGCGCCTACATCGTCAATACCGCGCGCGGAGAGATCATCGACGAGGCGACGCTCGCGCGGCTGATCGAGGCTGGCGCGATCGCGGGCGCGGGACTCGACGTGTTCGAGCACGAGCCCGCCGTCAATCCGCGCCTGCTTAAACTCGCGCGCGCCGGCAAGGTGGTGCTGCTGCCGCATATGAGCTCGGCCACGGTCGAAGGCCGGATCGAGATGGGCGAGAAAGTCATCATCAACATCAAGACCTTCATGGACGGCCACAAGCCGCCCGACCGCATTCTGCCCTCGATGCTTTGACGCGCCGCGGCGGCGGCGCCTCCCGCGCCGCGCATTTTCGCGCAAGCGGAAGCGAAGGATATGGGGATGCCGGCTTTCGCGACGGCGAACCGGAGTCGGCCGGTCGCCCACCGCGATCGAAAGAGCGACACCGTGCCATGGAGCTGATCGTACAGAATGTGGGTCATGCCTACGGCGCGGTTTCGGCGCTCGACGGCATCGATTTCACGGTGCATGAAGGCGAGATTCTCGCGCTGATCGGACCTTCGGGCTGCGGCAAGTCCACTTTGCTCGGCATCATGGGCGGGATCCTGCAGCCCACGCAGGGCCGCGTGCTGATGCGCGGTCCCATCCCGGCGGGATCGCTCAACCCGTTCACCTATGTGTTCCAGGATTTTGCCCTGCTGCCCTGGCGCAGCGTGGAAGGCAATGTCGCGCTCGCTCTCGAACATCATGGTCTGCCCGCTTCGGAGAGCGCGCGCCGCATCGAGGAGGCGCTGACGCGGATGGGCCTCTCCGAGTTCCGCGCCGCCTTCCCCAAGCAGCTCTCCGGCGGCATGCGGCAGAGGGTCGGGATCGCCCGGGCGCTTGTGGCAAACCCCGCCGTGCTCTTGATGGACGAGCCGCTCTCCGCCCTCGATGCGCAGACGCGCGAATTGCTGATGGAGGATTTCCTTTCCCTCTGGCTGCGGCAGCGGCTTACGGTCGTTTATGTGACGCACAATCTCGCGGAAGCTTTGCGGCTCGCCGATCGGATCGTGGTTCTGTCGCGCAGGCCCGGGCGGGTGCGCGAGATCGTTTCGGTGCCGCTGCCGCAGGCCGACCGCGCCGCGCCCGAGGCGCAGGCGACGCTCGCGAAGCTGCACGAGGAATTGTGGGGGCTCATCAAGACCGAAGCACAGATCGCCGAGCGCGAAATGCTCGCCGGCGAGGCAGCCGATGCTTGAAGCGCCGCGCGACACGCCGGCGGAGCCGGCCTTTTCGGAAGGCGGCGCGCGTGTCGTGCCGTTCCGCGGCGGTGGGTTCGTTGCCGCCCGATGGCGCGGTGCTTCGCTCGGTTTTTTTGCCGCCGCACTCCTGATCTGGGAAGCGGCGGTCCGCGCCGACGTGGTGAGTCGCCTGTTCCTCCCGGCCCCGACGGACATCGCGGCGGCCCTGTGGAATCTGGCGACGAGCGGCCTGCTCTGGCAGCACGTCGGCCTGTCGCTCGTGCGGATCGCGGCCGGATGGACGCTGGGAACGCTTGCGGGTCTCGCCGCCGGGCTTGCCATCGGCATCTGGTCGCTGGCGCGCGCGGTGGGGCTGCCGTTCGTCTCGGCGTTGTTCCCGATCCCGAAAATCGCGCTGCTGCCGCTCCTCATCCTGTGGCTCGGCATCGGGGAAGCCGCGAAGATCGCCACGATCGCGCTCGGGGTCTTCTTCCCGACGGCCATCGCGGCCTATAGCGGGGTCGACGCCGTGCCCCGAAACCTCATCCGGATGGCGCAGAGCTTCGGGCTCTGCGCGCGCGACGTCATCTCCAAAGTGGTACTTCCCGGCGCTCTGCCCAGCATTCTCGCGGGTTTTCGGGTCACCGCTTCGATCGCGCTTATCCTGCTGGTGTCGGCGGAGATGATCGGTGCCGAATTCGGGATCGGGGCCTTCATTCTCGCGGCCGGCAACATGATGCGCACGGACCAGCTCATGGCCGGGGTCACGCTTCTCTCCGTGCTCGGGCTCCTCATCGGCACGGTCCTGTCGCGGCTCGAACGCCGGCTGCTGCGCTGGCGCTGAGCGTTGCGCCGTTTCCGCGCTCAGGCAGCTCACGGGGCCGCTCAACTCTCTGGCGGGATGGGCCGAGGCCGGCCGTCGTCGCCGATCGCCACGAAGGTGAAGGTTCCGTCGGTCACCTTCTCGCGCAAATGCGTCTTGAAGCGCCGGGCCCACGCCTCGACATGGAAGCGCATCGAGGTGACCCCCACGCGCTCGAGCTCGGTGTAGACTTCGAGGACGTCGCCGACGCGCATTGGGCGGATGAAGGTCATGGCTTCGATCGCGATCGTCACCGCCCGCCCGCGGGAGCGCTCGACCGCGGCGATCCCGCCCGCCTGGTCCATGCGAGACACCACCCAGCCGCCGAAAATGTCGCCGTTGGCGTTGGTGTCGGCCGGCATCGCGATGGTGCGGATGGTCAACGCCCCACGGGGGATGCCGTCGGTGCTGTCGCTCTTTCCTGCCATGAAGGACTCCCGATCATGCCGATTCGGCCAAGGGCCGAAAGGGAGCGCGATCCGCGCATCGCGCGCAAGCCCCGTTGCCGCTAACCTGCGCGCATGCCGACCTTTACGCCGCATCAGAATGCTGCCCTCCGCGCCGTCGCCCAGTGGCTGAAATCCAAGCCCGGCCGCGCGGGCGTGCCGCAGGTCTTTCGCCTGTTCGGCTATGCCGGCACCGGCAAGACCACGCTCGCCCGCCACATCGCCGAAGGGGTAGACGGCGAGGTGCGGTTTGCCGCCTTCACCGGCAAGGCGGCGCTCGTCATGCGGGCCAAGGGCTGCCGGGGCGCCTCGACCATTCACAGCCTGATCTACCGTGCGCGCGACAGCGAGGACGAAACCCCGACTTTCGAACTCTGGGACGATGCGCCCGTCCAGCGCGCGGCGCTGGTGATCATCGACGAGTGTTCGATGGTGGACGAGGAGCTTGGCCGCGACCTGATGTCGTTCGGCGTGCCTCTCCTGGTGCTCGGCGATCCGGCCCAGCTTCCGCCGGTCCAGGGCGGCGGCTTCTTCACCGAGCATCCGCCCGACGCCATGCTGACCGAAGTGCACCGGCAGGCTCAGGACGACCCGATCGTGCGTCTTTCGATGCTGGTCCGCGAAGGGGAACGGCCGCAGCCCGGCCGCTACGGGGAGTCGGAGGTCGTCCGCCGCACGGACCTCGATCCAAAGCGAGTCATGGACGCCGACCAGATTCTCGTCGGGCGGAACGCCACGCGCCGCGCTTACAATCTGCGGATTCGGGAGCGGCGCGGCCTCACGGACCCGCTTCCGCTGCCCGGAGACAAGCTCGTATGCCTGCGCAACAACCGCCGCAAGGGTCTGCTCAACGGCGGGCTCTGGAGCGTCCGCGAGCGGCGGGCCCGCAAGAACGGCATTCTGTCCCTGCGGCTCGACCGGGACGATGCCGATACGCGGGCCGAGAAACCGCTACGTGTCGCCGTACGGCCGGAATGCTTCACCGGCTCGATCGACGAGCTCTCATGGCCGCAGCGCCGGCGCTACGACGAATTCGACTACGGCTATGTTCTGACCGTGCACAAAGCGCAGGGTTCGCAATGGGACGACGTCGTGATGTTCGACGAGAGCTTCGCCTTTCCGGACTCGCGCGCGCGATGGCTCTACACGGGCATCACCCGTGCTGCGAAGCGCCTTACCCTCGTGGTCTAATCGAAAATCCGCTCGCCCTGTTCGTCGATAATCTGGCGCGCCTTGGTGAGGCTGAACTCGGTCGCCACGTCGAGCGACGGATAGCGGTCGGCACGAATGAAGCGATGTTCCTTCACGATCCCGCCGATCGCCTTCGTGATCGTTCCGGCCGTCTGATACTGTCCACCCTCAAGATAGGGCGCCGGCCGAATCGTAAAGCCTCGGTATTCGACGGGCGCGCCCTCGACGGCCGCCCCGGGCCCCGATTTCGTCGTTCCGATCCCGAACAGCTTCTTCAGTATCGACATGGTGTACCCCTCAACGCCGCTGCGGCCGAGGCTATCGCACCTGCGGCGGCGTACAAGCGGCGCGCGGCCGCAGATGAACTCTTGCGCCCGTTCAAGCGGTGCGCAGGGCCTCGCCAAGAAAATCGGCCGCGGCCTGAAGCCCGCCCGCCCCATGCGGAATGCCGAGGGCGTGAAGCGCCAGCTCCACCACCCCGAGCGTGCCGAGGATCATCGGCGCATTGACGTGTCCCATATGGGCGATGCGGAAGGCTTTTCCCGCGAGCGGACCGAGGCCGATGCCCAGCACGACGCCGCAGCGGTTGTTGCAGAAATCCGCAAGGCGTTGCGCCGCGCCGTCACCCCTGACGCAGACCGTCGTCACCGTATCCGAACGCTCGGCGGGTTCGGCGATGTTGAAGGCGAGCGCCTGTCCCTCCGCCCAGCGGGCGACCGCGCGGCGCGTTGCTTCGGCGAGCAATCTGTGGCGGCGGAAGACATTCTCGAGGCCTTCCGCAAACAGCATGTCGAGCGCCGCACGCAGGGCAAACAGGAGATGTTCCGGCGGCGTTCCGGCATATTTCTGGTAGTGGATTTCGCCCTCGCGGGCGGTCCAGTCCCAATAAGGCGTGCGCATACCGGCACGCCTGTGCGCTTCGCGCGCCCGCGAGCCCGCGGCCACGAATCCCAGGCCAGGCGGCGTCATGAGGCCTTTCTGCGAGCCCGACATCGCGACGTCGATGCCCCAGGCGTCCATCTCGAACGGCATGCAGCCGAGGGAGGCCACCGCATCGACCATCAGCAGCGCCTCGTGGCCGGCCGCCCGCCTTGCCGCCGCAATCGCCGGAATGTCGTTGACGACGCCGGAGGCGGTATCGACCTGCGCGACGAGCAGCGCTTTGATCTCTCCCTTTCGGTCGGCCTTGAGGCGAGCCTCGACGGCTTCGGGCCGCACCGCGCGCGTGAAATCGCCGGGCAAGACCTCGACCTCCGCGCCGAGCATCCTTGCCGCCTCGCCCCAGCCGAGCGCGAATCGCCCGCTCTCCAGCACCAACACTTTGTCGCCGCGGGAAAGGACGTTGGTGAGCGCCGCCTCCCACGCGCCGTGGCCGTTGGAAATGTAGATATAAGAGCGCCCCGCGGTGCCGAAGATCCGCGAGAGGTCGGCCAGCAGCGTATCGGTGAGGGCGACCATCGGGCCGGCATAGATGTCGACCGCAGGCCGCTGCATGGCGGCGAGCACCGCGTCCGGCACGTTGGTGGGTCCGGGGATGGCAAGAAATTCGCGGCCGGCGCGAACGGTCATGACGGGAGGGTTCTCCGAGAGAGGGGGACGGGGCCACCATAGCAGGCCGCCCTGCGAACGGCCACGGGCCTTGGCGCAATGCGCAAAGCCGCCGCCCACCGCGGCACTCGGAACCGATCAACACGGCGCATCGGCTGGCGCGAAGCGCCGAGATCCGGCGCTTATGCGGGTTCCGCAAGCGGCGCGTCCACCTCGGCCTTCTTGCGCCCGAGGAGCGCAGGGAAGTCCTCCGGCGTGATGGTCTCCTTCGCGAGCAGGAGCTTTGCGCCTTCGTCCAGTATGGAACGGTGTTCGACGAGCAGCGTCTTTGCCCGCGCATAGGCCTCGTCGATCAGATCACGCACGGCAAGGTCGATTTCCCGCGCCGTCTCTTCCGAATAATCCTTGTCGCGCACGCCGATCATCTGATCGCCGAGATAGGCCTGCGTCTTGCGCTCGAGCACCGCCTGCCCGAGCGCCTGCGTCATGCCGAAGCGGGCAACGACCTGGCGGGCGATGTCGGTGACCTTTGCGAGGTCATCGGCGGCGCCGGTCGACACTTCTCCGAACACAACTTCTTCGGCCGCGCGCCCCGCCAGCAGAACAACCATGCGGTCCTTGAGCTCCTGCATGGTGATAAGATAGCGATCGTCCGTCGGCCGCTGCATCGTATAGCCGAGGGCGCCGATCGACCGCGGAATGATCGAAACCTTGTGGACGGGATCGGCGCCGGGAATGTTGGCGGCCGCAAGGGCGTGACCCATTTCGTGATAGGCCACGAGGCGTCGCTCGCGCGGTTGCAAAAGGCGGCCCTTGCGCTCGGTGCCCGCGACGATGCGCTCCACCGCCGCGGTGAAGTCTGCCATACCGACCTGATCCGCGCCGCGGCGCGTGGCCACGATCGCCGCTTCGTTCACCAGATTGGCGAGGTCCGCTCCCGTAAATCCGGGCGTGATACCGGCGATGTCCTCGAGGCGCACCTCCGGGCCGAGCCGAATGCGTTTGACGTGCACCTTGAGGATGGCCTCGCGGCCGCGCCGGTCCGGGCGGTCGATCACCACCTGCCGGTCGAATCGGCCGGCACGCAGAAGCGCCGGATCCAGGACTTCCGGCCTGTTGGTCGCGGCGAGGAGCACAATTCCCTCGCGCGGATCGAATCCGTCGAGCTCCGTCAGGAGCTGATTGAGCGTCTGCTCCTTCTCGTCCTGGCCGCCGAATGCGCCGAACCCCCGCGCCTTGCCCAGCGCGTCGAGCTCGTCGATGAAGATGATACACGGTGCCGCCTTGCGCGCCTGTTCGAACAGATCGCGTACGCGCGCTGCGCCGACCCCGACGAACATCTCCACGAATTCCGAGCCGGAGATGGAAAAGAACGGCACGCCGGCTTCGCCCGCGACGGCTTTGGCGATCAGCGTCTTTCCGGTCCCGGGCGGGCCGACGAGAAGAACGCCCTTTGGAATGCGGGCGCCGAGCCGGCCGTATTTGTCGCGATCCCTGAGGAAGGAGACAAGCTCCTGGAGCTCGGCCTTGGCCTCATCCACCCCGGCGACATCGTCGAAGGTGACGCCGGTATTGCGCTCGACCAGCACCCGCGCCTTCGACTTGCCGACATTGACGAGCCCGCCCAGTCCCTGCCGCTCGGCAATGCGGCGAAACGCAAAGTACCAGATGCCCACGAAGATCAGCACCGGCATGACCCAGGAGAGAATGGTCGACAGAAACGTGTTCTGCGGCGTGCCGGTAAAGGTGATTCCGGATCCGGCCAGTCGATCGGCGAGGGCCGGATCGACCCGGTTGGTCACGAAATACTCACGGCCGTTGATCGGCTCCTTCAGCCGGCCGGTGATCTGCTCCTGATGAACGACCGCCTCGATGATGCGCCCCTGCGCGAGGAATTTCAGGAACTCGCTGTAGGGAATAGACTCGACAGTCTTCCAGGTGGTCCAGACGCTCTGGAAGACGAGAAGCAACAGGAACGCCCCGACGAAATACCAGACATGCCACTGCTGCTGTTTGTTCATTGGACGGCACTCGGTCCCTTCGGTCCGGACAAGCAAGCCCCGACAGGGCGGAACGGAAGCCCCCGGGGAGAATGCTTGACCATAGATAGGAAGAACCGGACGAGGAAAAACCATTCTCTACGCGAACGCTCGGTTCCGCGACAATTTTGCCTCGAATGAGAACGGCCGGGCGGCGACTTGGCGTCTCAGGGGGTCGATCGAGCGCTCGGAGCCGTGCCCGCGGCCGTCCCGGGGACGACCGATTCCTTCTGCACATCGCAAGCCGGCGTCCAACAGGCGAAGCGCTTCGCAGAGCGACCCCGCGTCGAGGAACAATTGCCGGCAGCGGCATCCTCACGCGAGCCCGGTCGGCGATGCGACGGGCTTGCACGCCGTCCCGGCGCAAAGGTGCCTGCTAATGCCCTTTGGTTGCATGGTCACCGTGCCCCCGTCCCTCGTTGCGGTGGTACCGGCAGGTCACCGCCGGGTTGAACGGAGCGAAGACACCGTTGGGATTGTCACGAAACACCCAGACATGCCGGTCGTGATGGGGCTCGAACATATGCGCCTCATCGACCGGAGTCGCCGGGTCGTCGACCATCGTGTCGTACACGACACCGTGAAACGAAGGCGGCGCATCGTGCCCGGCTTCCTTCCAGGCCTTCGCGAAGACCAGATTCTCCACCGCCACGAGTTCCAGGGAGCCGTCCGCCTGCGGCTCGTAGATCAGGATAGAAGGCCGCAGAAAGTCGGTGTGCGTGCCGGTGCCGTCAACCCGCGGATTCGGCGGCCTGCTGATACCGAGCAGATCAGGACGGAAAAAGTGAATGCCCATCGCCCCGAGCGCGGCGGACCGTCCCATCATCTCGGCCGTCTCGCAGACGTTCATCGGATCGCGGACATAGCCCTCCGCGAGCGCAACCTGCACGTCACGAAACCGCTCCGCGGCCCGCCGCACCTCCGCGAGGCTCGGCTCGCCGGGCGCTTGCAACCCGTTTTGTCCGAAAGCGGGCGAACGCGTCTCCGCGACCGCCGCCGTGGCGATGCTGGCCGCGAGCGCGATCAGCGCCGCGAGCTTTGTCGCACTGGTGTCCATGTCCATTCTCCCTCTTGTGCCGTACAAAGGCCGCTGTGGCGTTCGCGCCTGCGCGCCGCCCAGCCTCGCCATGTAGACGGACGACGTTTCCGCGGCATTGCGCGGACGGCGCGAATTCGTTTCCTCGCCGCCGCACAGACGAAACGTTCGCGACCGTGTTATGCTGAGACGATTTGTCGACGAAATTCGTGTTCCCGCGATGCCGAGACCGGACACAACGATGCCGCCTGCATACCGCCCATCCGCAAGGCGCTCCGGCATGACGGCCGGCGCGAGCCGAGAGTCGCGCGACGCGACTCGCCGGGTGCTGCGCGAATGCAAGTTGTTCGGTGCCCTGTCGGAGGCCGCACGCGATGCCCTCGCCGCGCGCGCCCGCGTCCGCGATTTCGCCCGCGGGCAGACGATTTTCGTCATGGGCGAGCCGGGCGACAGCGTCCATGCGGTTCTGGAGGGCGAAGTGCGGCTGAGTGTCGCGTCGCCGGCGGGTCGCGATGTGCTGCTCGCGATCATGCGGCCGGGCGACATTTTCGGAGAGATTGCCGTCCTTGACGGTCAGCCGCGCACCGCGGATGCGACTGCGCTCGCGCCGTGCAGCCTCGCCATCATCGAACGGCGAGAGTTCATTGCCGCGCTCAACCGCGAGCCGCAGGCGTGGCAGGCTATCGTCGAAATTCTCTGCGCCCGCATCCGCAGCGCCGATCAACAGCTCGCCGAAATCGCGCTGCTCAATGTTCCCGTTCGTCTCGCAAACGTCTTGTTGCGGCACGCGGAGGGCGACGCCGGACATCGGCGCGCCGCCCTTTCCCAGCGCAAGCTCGGGGAACTCGTCGGTGCTTCGCGTGAGAGCGTGAACAAGTGCCTGGCGCAGTGGCGACGGGCCGGGATCCTCCGTGTTGGAAACGGGGCCATCAGCATCACCAACCCGGCAGCTCTTCGAGAGATTGCCGCGGAAGAAACCTAACGGTCCCGTTCCCTTCTTCATAGGTCACGCCCGGCCGTCACACCCGACCGGAGGTGCGATGCACAGCGCCGAAGGCGACGGCCGGTTGACCAGCTCGTCCGCCATTGGCGCGTCAATGGCCGTCGCCGCAGCAAGCGCCGGCATGACGGCAACTTGCAGCGCCGCAGTGAGCAGCAAACCGACTGCGATACGCATCATTGCGGACTCCTCTTGGCGACGCAGCCCCACCCCGCACTGTCGCACAAGGCTTCGCGCCCGCATGTGACGCGGCTCACAGCAAGACCTCCTGCCGGCGCTTGGCCTGCGTCTCGGATGCCGCAGGACAAAAAGAACGGCGGGCGCGCAAGAATTTCCAACCGCTTGTGAGCTTCCTCACATCTCAACATGCGCGGACGGCGGCATTCTCCTCACGCTCGTCGCGGGAGGTCCGGGCGAGCCGAACAGGAGGACACCATGACTCGCTTCATTCTCGGCCTCGCTCTCGCGCTGGCGCTGCTCGCCAGCACCGGCTTCGTCGCATCCGCCGGCGCCGGTCCCGGATGGTCTTCGCCCGACGAATGCTTCATCGATAACGGCTACGCCGGCTATCGGTCCTGCAGCGGCGGCAACGGTGCGTGAGGCACGCGGGCCCGCCTTGTCCGGACGGGCCCCGCCCCTCGCCTACGTAAAATATTCGCCCCTCCCCATGGCCGATCGCTTGAGCGCCGACAGTCGCCGGCGCATGACCGAACCGCCATCCGCCGAACGAATGACGCTTTCCTCCGCGCGATTGACCCTGGTCCACGGCGGCGTACAATTCCGCCGTTCTCCTCGAACCGTCCGGGGCGCCGCGCACGTGCCTGCCATTGGCGATCGGAGAGAGGCGTCGGCGCAGGAGGCGCGGGCGCATCGGCAGCTTGCTGCCATCCTTGCGGCCGACGTCGTCGGCTACACGCGCCTTATGGAGCGCGACGAGCAAGGCACTTATGAGCGCCTTACGGGCCTCAGGCGCAGGATCATCGAACCGGCCGTCGATGAGCACAAGGGCCACGTGTTCAAAGATACCGGCGACGGGTTTCTCGCCGCCTTCCCGACGGCCGAGTCCGCCATGCGCGCCGCCATGGCCATCCAGCACGCAGCCATCGCCGCAGAATCCGGGGTTTCCCCCGCCGAGAGGATCGCCTTCCGTATCGGCTTGAATGTCGCCGACGTGATCGTGCGCGACGGTGACGTCTTCGGCGACGGGGTGAACGTTGCGGCCCGGCTGCAGGGCTACGCGGAACCGGGCGGCATCGCCATTCCGAGCGCGGTGGCCGAGCAGCTCGGAACGACGTTCGGCATGCAGGCCGTCGATCTTGGCCGCACCGAGCTGCGCAACCGCAGCCATCCCGTCCACATCCTGAGCTTGCGATTCTCGGACGTCGGGCCCGCGCGCATCAAGAGCCGAGAGCCCCGTCCGTCCATCGCGGTGCTGCCGTTCCGCAAGCTATCCCTCCCCCAGGACGGCTATTTCGCGGATGGTTTCGTGGACAACATCATTCACGCCCTCTCCGCGCTCAAAGGCCTGTTCGTCATCGCCCGCGGCTCAACCCTCAACTATGGCGGCTCGTCGATCGACGTGCGGGCGATCGGCGCCGAGCTCGGTGTGCGCTACGTTCTTTATGGCAGCGTCCAGCGCGCCTCGGGTCGTGTGCGGGTCTCGACCGAGCTCAGCGATGCCGAGACGGGCGAGATCATTCGCGCCGACCATTACGACGGAGATCTGCGCGACCTGTTTCAACTTCAGGACCGGATCGCCGAGGAAATCGTGAAGATCATCGAACCGCGGGTGCGACGCCGCGAGCTGTTGCGCGCATTGCGCAAGCATCCGAACGATCTGACCGCCTACGACCTCGTGTTGCAGGCGCTCGATTTGCTCGACCGGCTCGAATACGAGGCCTTTTCCCGAGCCCGCGGCCTGCTCGAGCGGGCGATGATCCTCGATCCCGGCTATTCGCCGGCCTTTTCCTATGCGGCATGGTGGCACAGCTACCGCATCGGCCAGGAATGGTCGGAAGACGTGGCCACGGACGCCCGCGAGGCCGGCCGCCTCGCGCAGGCGGCCATCGAGCGCGACGAGAACGACGCTTTGGCCCTCGCCATTCACGGCCATTTGCGCTCCTTTCTCTACCGAGACTACGGCGCGGCCCTGGAAAGCTTCGATCACGCCATCAGCGCGTCGCCCAACTCAGCCATCGCCTGGACACTCAAAGGGGCAACGCTGTGCTTCATGGGCGACGGGCCGGGCGCCCTGACTTGCGCGGCAAACGGATTGCGGCTCTCGCCGCGCGACAAGCACATCTTCTTCTCCGAGCACATTCTGGCTCAGGCGCATTACATCAACGGAGATTTCGAGGAGGCGGTCTTGTGGAGCCGGCGCGCGGACGCGCACAACAACCGCCTCACGTCGAACTTGCGTACGCTGATCGCAAGCCTCGTCGCCACCGACCGGCTGGACGAGGCCCGCGAGATTGTGCGCCGGCATCAGGAGATCGCGCCGCGCTTCAGCGTCCGCGCCTGGGCGGCGCGTTCGCCCATGAACCCGGACCTCGTGGCATCGCGCGTCGAGAAGCTCCTCAAGGCCGGACTGCCGGAATAGCAAAACCGATCGCTCACTCGTGCGGAGGGCAAGACGATGGCAGGCAATCAAGGCGACCAGGGCGACCAGGGCGATCAGGGCGATCAAGGCGATATCGCGGCCACCGGCGGAACCGCCGCCGTTCGCTTTCCGACACGCGCCGATTTTCCATTCAGCGCGGCTCCGCATGTCGCGGATCAGACGGTTCCTCGCAAGAATTTCGGCGACCGCAATTGGGCGGCGAACTGGGAAGCGTGGTGCGCCCTCGGCGACTTTGCCGCGACGAACTGGCGCGACCGGCTGGCCGAGTTCGTGAGCCCGCCCGGTGAACCCACGAAGGAGGAGCGACAGAGCCTGCTCGATGCCGCCTATGAGGAGCGCGCCGACGCGCTTGGCGAAATCGTCGCCCAGCAGGCGGAATTCATCAGCTATTTCCTTGCCGCCATGGGCAGCGCGCCGCGCGCGCGGCCGGCCAGCATGCTGGTGTTCCATATCGCCAATCTCGCCGCGACGCTGGCGGTCATGCATTTCAAGCGCAAATACAATCGGGTCAGGCCTTCGCAGCTCTGGCCCGGCCTGCTGCCGCCCCTTCCGGTGCCGGGACATGCCTCCTATCCGAGCGGACACGCGACGCAGGCCTACCTGTTTGCGCATTGCGCGGTTGCCATGCTGCCGGACGCTCAGCAGAAGGGTCTGGGCCAGGTTCTGTTTGCGCTCGCGGAACGCATCGCACGCAACCGCGAGATCGCAGGGCTGCACTATCGGAGCGACAGTTGCGCCGGAAAGCGGCTTGCCGAGGGCATTTTTCAGATCCTGACCGACGAACGGACCATGCCGCATGAGGACGGCAAACCTTCGCGGTTCGCCGCCGCGATGGCGCGGGCGCGCGCGGAATGGACGGAGCTGGGCTGATTGACCGCGGAGGGTCAGGTGTCAGACGAATTCTTTGCCCTGGTGGCCAAAGCCCGGAGCTTCGAGCGCCCTCCGGCCGCGCCGCAGGCTGCCGAGGTTTCAAGCGAGCACCGCACCGGTATCGGATTGGGCGAAGGGGCTCACAGGGCGCCGCGGCTGCAGGCCTTCTGGAAACAGATGTCCGAGCCGCCCTTCACGTTTCTTTCGCCCCGTTTTCCCTCGCGGCCGGCTCCGGAAACCGCGCCGGAATTTTTGCGTGGCCTTCCTTTGGGGGGCGTCCGTCGGCGCAGAACCCTGCTCCGCCGCCGCTCGCCGCGGGTGGAGGATAGCCGGAACTGGTCCGGCGCCTTTGTCGGGCCGGAGCCCTTCGGACGCATCGTCGCGGTCGCCGGGCGATGGACGGTGCCGTCTGCCGTAAGGCCGGCTCTGCGGCCGTACGACGCGGCGCCCGAAGAGGAATATCACGCCTCGATCTGGATCGGCCTCGATGGGCGCCGGGGATACCCCAACGAATCCTTGCCGCAGATCGGGACCAGTTTGGTGGTCGATCAGTCGGACCGTTCGCCGCGCCATACGGCCTGGTATCAATGGTGGGTGCGGGGTCGGCCTGCCCATCACCGGCCGATCGAAATCCTGAATTTCCCGGTTTCAGAAGGCGACGAGATTCTTGCGAGCCTGTCGGTCGAGGGCAATCAGGTCCGCTTTCAGCTCAAGAACAGGACGCGCGGCATCTTCACCGGGTTCGAGGTTCCGGTGCCGGATGATGTCGCGCCCTTGGGCTCGACCGCGGAATGGATTCTCGAGCGCCCGACCAAAGTCGGCGCCCGGCTCAACTACGCCCTACCGGATTATGGCACCGTCGTGTTCCAAGACTGCCTTGCGGTTTCGACCGTCGGGGGCGCGGACGGGTATGTAACCAAGGATCTCGCCAATGCGGGTCTGATCCGCATGTACGAGATCTTCGAGCATCCGAGCCGGACCGCCCATGTCTCGATCCCCGAAAGGCTCGATCCGTCGCGCGCGCGTGTGACCTTCCGGGCGGTGCCGGACAGGAGCGGTCTTGAGGTGGGCTCATGAGGATCTTGAAACGGCAATCGCGGGATGCAGGCCGGGTAGCCTGTAGGCCGGGCTTCTCCGTGCCGACCGGGCGGCTGCAGCGACCGCCGATGCCGGGTCCCGTGCCGTTGCCGCGGCGCATCCAATCGTCTATCTAGCAGGGCACCCCGCGCCCGTAGCTCAGCTGGATAGAGCGTTGCCCTCCGAAGGCAGAGGTCACAGGTTCGAATCCTGTCGGGCGCGCCATTTTTGGGCGGTCCATACCGGTGACATGGCTTACACCAGATACCGGAGAGATGGTTTACACCTTTTCCGGGGCGAATGGGTTGGTCGCTGGCTCGACGCGGTCATTTTCTCTGTCGAAGAATCCTAGATCGCAGTTGAGGAAGCTGACCAGCCAAATCTGGTCGTCGATCCCTCGGAGGCCGACGATCTGGCCGGCGAACACTTGGCCAAGATTGATTTTTGCCTGTTGAAAGAGATCCGGCTGACGGCCTTGTCGTGGAGGGATGGTCGAGCTCGGGCAGGCCTCCATAGGGCCGGGAGGAAGCGCGATAGACCGAGAACTTGGAGAAATTGAAAAGCGCATTGGGCTGGCGAAGGGCACGCCATTGTCGGTGCGGATGGCCTTGGGCAGGCCGAACTCCTTGAAGGCCCGCTCGAACACGGTGATGGCATAGGCTTCCTTGGTGGTGGCGAGGGCCTCGCAGGCGATGAGATACCGGCTGGCGAAATGCGCTTGTCGGCGAGCATGAACTCGTCCTTCAAGGGGCACCCCACAGAGCCCAGGGAACCACGCTGTCCCGTCATCGCCTCTTCCGCGCTCACCTCGCGCACGCGCCGGCGAGAAGGTGAGCCCCGGCGGCGGGCCTGATCGGCGGCACGAGCGCGTCGGGCCGGTAGCAGGCATCGGGGCCGGGTCCGCCGGGCATCATGGTGACACGCTCCAGGCCAAACGAGCCGGCGGCCATTGAGGCTCATTCCGCGTCAAATCGCGCGCGATCCCGGAGAGATTGAGACCGTTTGTCGCGGTCCGGCCCTTCGCCGGCTTCGGCGCCGCTTGTCCACAGCACGGCGGTTCCGATCAAGGTTGAGAGGAGCGAGGCGCAGAAGACCGCGATCTTTGCCGCCGCAAAGTCGAGCGGTTCGCTAAAGGCTTGGCCCGCAATGAACAGGGACATCGTAAAGCCGATGCCGGCGAGTGCACCGGCGCCCAGCAATTGCGGCCAGGAATAGGCGTCCGGCTTTTCGGCGATCCGCAGCCGCACCGCGAGCGCGCAAGCGCCCAGAATACCGAGCGGCTTGCCGATGATGAGACCTGCGGCGATCGCCGTCATCAGCGCCCCGCGACCGCTCACCGCCCCCGTCGTAAGGGCAACGCCGGCATTCGCCAGCGCAAACAGCGGAAGGACAACGTAGCTCGAACGCGCGCCCGCATGGCGCAGCAGCCGGTCGGCCGGCGATTCGAGCCGCTCGTGAATTTCGTCGAGCGCGCGCAAGGCCTGGGTCGACGGCCCGGTCCGCAGGACTTCGCGGCCGCCTTTCGCTTCCGCCGCCATGATGGTGGTGGCCTGGGTCATCAAGGCCTGGAGATCGGCTGGCGGCCGTGTCGGAATCGCCAGCGCCAACACGATGCCGGCGAGCGTCGCATGCAGGCCGGCGGCATGGACGCACGCCCACAGGAGCACGCCCAGGACCGCATAAGGCGCAACGGCGTAGAAATGCCAGCGATTGAGGAGCGCAAGCGCACCAACGAGCACGGCGGCAGCTGCAAGAGAAGCGAGATGCAGATCGCCCGAATAGAACAAGGCCACAACGACGATCGCCCCGATATCGTCGACGATCGCGGCCGCCGTGAGGAAGATGCGCAGTTCGATCGGCACCCGCCGGCCCAGCATGACGATCAGCGCCACCGCGAAGGCGGTGTCCGTTGCCATCGGCACGCCCCATCCGTGTGACCATGGCCCTTGCGGCAGCATCAGCAGATAGATCGCCGCGGGCGCCGTCATGCCTCCGATGGCGCCGGCAACGGGCAGTGCCGCGGAGCGCCACCTTGCCAGATGCCCTACGGTGAATTCGCGCTTAATCTCAAGCCCGACCACGAGAAAGAACACGGTGAGCAGCGCGTCGTTGACCCAATCGCGCAGCGGCAGACCGAAGGCGCCGCTCCCGAGCGCGACTGCGAGGCGCTCTTCCCACAGCGCTTCAAAGCCCGCCGCAAACGGCGAATTGCTGAGCACAAGCGCCAGGATGGTCGCGAGCAGAAGCAGCACCCCGGCGGATGGCCCCCAGCTCGCGAAGTCGAGCGCGGCGGCGCGGACGCGGTGGCCGAGCGTACCGAGCAGTGCATCCGAAAGTGAGCTTTGGTCCCACGCACCGTCGTAGCGCCGGCCGTTGATGAAGAACGTCGGTGTGAACACGACGCCGCTTGCGCGGGCGCTCTCCTCGTCCGCTTCGACCCGCGCCCGGGCGCGCGCGGCTTGCGCCTCGGCCGATTCGAGATCGTCTTGCGTGAGACCGAGGTCTTGGGCGACCGCGCGCAGGTCATCCTCGGTCAGTGCCTCCGAGCGCGTCATCAGCGCGATGTGGGCCTTCCAGAACTGCTCGGGATCGCGTGCCCGTTCCGCAAGTTCCGCGGCACGGCGCGCAAGCTCCACTCCGACAAGGGGTCTGTGACGAAAAACGTAGCGAAGGCGGTCCCCGAATTCGTCGCGGACCCGGGCAATGTGCCGGTTGGCGGCGCGGCAATACGGGCAGGCGTAGCTGCCGTATTCGACGAGCGTAATGGCGGCGTTCTCGGGACCGAGAACGTGATCGTAGTCCGGATCGACCGGACGATCGAGCCGATTGTTGAGCATCGCGAGGATCGCGCGCCGCCCCGTTCCCTGCACCCCGACACGGGGGCGCCGTTCATCGCTCGTGTACGACAAAAAAACGAACCGCGCAGACCGGGCGGCCTGCGCGGCTCGACAAACGTGGAACCGGAGGTTCGCGGTCAGCGAACCTTGAGGTTCTCCGCCGACTGCTTACCGCGATTCGTGACCATCTCATACTCGATGGTCTGCCCCTCATTGAGGGTGGACAGCCCGGCGCGCTCGACCGCCGAGATGTGGACGAACACGTCGCGGCTGCCGTCCTGCGGCTGAATAAACCCATAACCCTTGGTCGGGTTGAACCACTTCACTTTACCGGTGGGCACAACGGCCTCCTTGGATAGAAAGGCGGAAAATTGCTCGTTTCCGCCGTCGCGAGACATCCGACTTCTGGAGACTTGAGCGCGTAACCCACCAGGGAAGCGAAGCAAGGCTGGCCGAAAACGTCGTTGCACCTGCATTCTAGCCCAACAGGGCCGGAACGTCAAAGAGCTGTCCGGGTCGGGCACGCGAGACCGCCGTCACTCGTGCCCGCGACCTCTTCGCGGCCCAAACCCAAGTCCGGGCATCCGCTTCGTTAGTCGGGGACCCGTTTCGTTAACACAGCGCGGATGAAATCCGTCCAGACCTCATAAAATCGCACGGCCGGAGGCATCGAAACCTAGGCGACCACGCGCATAACGGCCTCGATCTCCACCGTCATCCCGTTTGGAAGCGAGCCGACGCCGATCGCGGACCTTGCGTGCCGTCCGCGCTCTCCCAGCACCGCCACCAAAAGATCCGAGCAGCCGTTGATGACCTTCGGCTGCTCAGTGAATTCCGGAACGGCATTGACCATCCCGAAGAGCTTGAGAACTTCCACCTTGTCGAGTCCGCCGGCCGCGCGCTTCGCCACCGCCAACAGACCGAGCCCGACCAGCTTCGCGTGCTCGTAGGCCTCCTCGACGCTCACGTCCCGTCCCACCTTGCCGACATGGAGGCTGCCGTCGGGCTTTCGCGGGCCCTGACCCGAGAGATAGATGACGTGGCCGTCGCGCTTGAACGGAACGAAATTGGCCGCGGGCGTCGGCACGCTCGGCAGCGCCAGGCCGAGTTCATGCAGCTTTGCTTCGGGATTCATGCATTCGCCTCCAGGATGCGGAACTTGGACGAATCCTTCGGGTGCCACCAGCACCCGCCGATCACCACGCCTTCCGCGACGATGCGGCGGTCCCCCCTCATGTGTTCCCCGGTCACGTCGACATAGTCGAACGTGCCTTCGGCGATCGACAGGATGGTCGCATCGCCGACCGCACCCGGCCGCAAGGTGCCGAGTTCGGGGCGTTTGAGAACGGTCGCGGGATTGACGGTGCTGGCGGCGATCACCTGTTCGAGCGGCATGCCCATGCACAGGAACTTCGAGAGGGTCGTGACCTGATCGAACACCGGTCCGTCGATACACAGCGCATGAATGTCCGAGGAGATCGTGTCCGGGTAGAAGCCGTTCGCCAGCATGGCCCGCGCGGTTTTGAACGCAAACGAGCCCTTTCCGTGGCCGATATCGAACCGAACGCCGCGCTCGCGTGCGCGCCGCACGACGTCCTTGACCCGGCCCTGGTGATCGACGGGCGCATTGGGAAAAGGCCGAAAGGCGTGCGTCAGCACGTCCCCCGGCCGCAGGCGCTCTACCACCTCCTCGTAGCTCGGCGGCGGAAAGTCGATGTGGCACATGAGCGGCAACCCGGCTTCCCCGGCGGCCTGCAGCGCAATGTCGAGCGGCGCCACGCCGTGAACGCCGCTGGCACCGCGGCCGACCCGCACCTTGATGCCGATGATGACGTCGCGGTGGGCCTCGACGACCGTGACAGCCTCGACCGGCGCCATCAACCGCAATTCTTCGCTTTCGCCCACCATCACGGTCTTCGAGAAGCCGAAAATGCCGGCGAAGGACACGTGCAGATAAGCGAGGATGCGCACCGCCGAGCGGTCGATCACATGCGCGCGGAAGCCGGCGAAATTGCCGGGGCCCGCGCTGCCGGTGTCCACACAGGTGGTCACGCCGCTTGCGCGCGCGAAGGCCTCGGCGTCGATGCCGAGCGAGGTCCCGCCCCAGTACACATGCGTGTGCAGATCGATGAGCCCGGGCGTCACGATGAAACCCGACACGTCGCGCGTTTGCGCGGCGGGCCCGAGATTGTCGCCGATCCGCAGGACCTTGCCGCCCGCGAAGGCGACGTCCGCGATACGATCGATCTGTTGCGAAGGATCAACGACGCGTCCGCCCTTCAACACCAGATCGGCCGGCATGGAATCCCCCCCTCAGGCCAGTCGAGAGGCCGAAAGGGCCCCCCATGATCGCAAGCAAAGCGTGGGAGGCCGGCCCGCACAAGCGTTCTTAAACGAGGCTCGGTTGCTCGCCTGCCGGGAAAGTGCTCCCCAACCGCCGCGCGCCCGTTTGCTGCGAACGAGGTCTCCTGCCAGGGCTCGCCGCCCGCGGCGCCGGCGGCCAATCGCCCGCTCAATGAACGCTCGGCGACTTCAGGAAGCTCGCCCGATCGCCGGATTTCACCCGGACCTCGAAGGTCCGGCCGTCGCGATAGACGAGGAGCGGCACCTCGACGCCGGCCTCGCCCAGGGACCAGACCCGGCGGAAGAACCGGGCGAGATCGTCCACCTGGGTGCCCGCGACGGCCAGCACCATGTCGCCGGTGGCAAGCCCGGCGCGTTGCGCCGGTCCGTGCGCGGCGAGGCCGATGATCACGATCTTCTCCTCCACCTCGGTTGCATAGACGCCAAGCCAGGGCCGCGCAGGCCCCCTGCGTCGTCCGAACTTCACGAGGTCGTCGAGAATCGGCGGCAGCAGATCGATCGGCACGACCATGTTGAGAAATTGCGCGGCGCCGCCGCCAATGACCTGCTGCAACTGCAGCGACCCGATGCCGATGACCTCGCCCGCCGGACCGATGACCGGAGCTCCGCCCCAGTGCGGATGCGCCGGCGCGGTGAACAGGGCCTCGTCCAGGACATATTCCCAATAGCCGGCGAACTCCTGCCGGCCGACGATGCGCGCGGCCACCGATCGCTGCCGCCCGCCCACACCGGCGACCACGACGCGCTGGCCGAGCTCCGCTTCGCTCGAGCGGCCGAGCGGGAGTGCAGGCACGTCCAACCCGGCGAGCGCTTGCACGAGACCGAATCCGGACTGCTGATCGATGCCGAGAACATGGCCCGGCACGGGGCGGCCGTCACCGAGCGTGATCCAGATCGTTTCCGCCTCGGTGACGAGATAGCCGATGGTCAGCACGAGGCCATCGCGGATCACGACGCCGTTGCCGGCCCGTTCCGTGCCCAAGGTCTCCGCCGTGAAGGCATCCGGCGGTATGACGGCACGCAGCCCCACGACGGCCGAGAGGGCCGATTCCAAATCATAGTCGTAGGTCTCGGGCTTCGGCTGCACGGCGGCCGGCACCTTCCAGTCGCTCACCGATGACATTCCGAGTCCCCCTTCATGCGTTCCGGCGTTCGTACGTTGCCGTACGGTCCCCTCACCGGCCGAGGCGCATCCTAGTCCGTTTGCCAATCTCAAGCCATCGCCGCGCATCGCATGGGGATGCGTCCGCTTCATCCGCGCACCTCCTTGTTGCGATGCCTTTTTGCTGCCCCATCTTGGACTCACAAGACACGCGACTTGCAGCCGACTTCAAAGTGGACGATTCGATGAGCTTGCGCATCGGCGGCGGCGTGGCCGCCATTCTGGTGTTGTTGTCTGCAACGGCCGGAAGTGCGGGCGCGCAATCTGCCTATCCTTCGCCCGGCGATCCTTATCGTGGCGGCGCCTACGACCAATCTCCCTATCGCGCGCCCCCGCCGGAAGCGGATGACGCCGACCTGCCGGACGACTGGTTGGACGAGTATGGGCAGGATTCCGGACTTTATGGGTCCAGACCCGCCGCCTCCGCGCGGCCGCGCTATCGAGTCGAGGAGGAGGAGGCCGCTTCGCCCTACCCCCAACGCCGGGTGTACCATCCAGGCTCGTACGAAGCGCGCCTTGACGCCTCGCCTTATCCGGCGCGGACCTACGGCGCCCCCTCCGGCGACGCGGCCTTCTCCGACCGCGCGGCGCCGGGGATCGAGCGCCGGGAGCTGAGACCGCCGGGCGAGATCGATCATGGACGCGGGCAGGACGCCCTCGCATCACTGCCGCAGAACATCGACCCACGTTCCGGCGAGACGCAATTGCCAGCGCATCTGCGCCGCCGATTGGTCGAGTACCACACGAAGGAACCCGCCGGCACCATCATCGTCGATACGCCGAATACGTATCTCTACCTCGTCCTCGGCAACGGCAAGGCGATCCGCTACGGGATCGGGGTCGGCCGCGAGGGGTTCACCTGGTCGGGACGAGAACGCATCAGCCGCATGGCGGAATGGCCGGACTGGCACCCGCCTGAAGAGATGCTGGAGCGGCAACCCTACCTGCCGCGATTTATGGCCGGCGGCCCCGGCAATCCGCTCGGCGCCCGCGCGCTCTATCTCGGCAACACGCTTTACCGCATCCACGGAACCAACGACCCCTCTACGATCGGAACCTTCGTGTCGTCGGGTTGCATCCGCCTCCTGAACGAGGACATCATCGACCTGTACCAACGGGTCACCGTCGGCACCCGGGTGGTGGTTCTGCCCGGCAAGCCCGCGCGCTCCGCCGCGGCGCGAACCCGCTAGCCGCCTGCCGGCCACGCACATCCACGCCGACGGGCGCGCGTCTCAAGCGCGTTTTGGCCGCTTCGCCAAGCGCGCGGGTCGCGCGGGCGCGCCCGTCGAGGCGTTCAGCTTCACGGCCGCGCGAACAAGCGCCTTGAAGGCCGCTTCGCCGATCGTGTCGCCGGCGAGGAAATCGATCGCCCGCCGCGCATTGCCGTCGAGGCTCGCGTTGAAAAGCCCCGAAGGATCTTCGAGCGCGGCGCCCTTGGGGAACGTGAGCTTGACTTTGTCCCGATAGGTCTCGCCGGTGCAAAGGATGCCGGCATGCGACCACACCGGAACCCCGCGCATCGCGTTCGACGGCTTGCGCCACTTCACCTCCTCGACCACGTCCGGGCAGGCCTCCTTGATGAGTCGGCGGACAAGACCGAGTGTCTTTCCGCGCCAATCGCCGAGCTCCGCAATCCGTGTCTCGATTTCCCGAGAGGCGGAGTCGTCCGCCGGAGTTTGCGCGGTGCCGCTTTTCTTCATGGCGGTATCATCTTAGTCCAAGGCCGCGCCGCGCCCGTCGCTCTGGCTTCCCGCGAATGCGTGGGCAGATTGCGGCGCTCGCCTTCCTTGCGCAACCTTTTGCCCGAACGATTGCCCCGAAATCGGACCATACACACATGGATCCCGGATTTCGCTGCCTGAATCCCGAGCGGTCAGCGCAAGACCGGGCGGCCGGCATCCGGAATTTTTCGGGACGCATGTCACATCGGCGGCATCCGGCTCGTCATGACGTCGGAAACCAACGGCAGGAGCCCCGGACCATGAACGCCAACGATCTCTTCGCCGCCGCCCCGGAACTCATGAAGAAGTGGGCCGCCGCATCGCTCGCCATCGCATCGAGCCTGGAACCGACCCTGGTCCACCTCGTGGAAATCCGCGCCTCCCAGATCAACGGGTGCGCCAACTGCATCAACATGCACACCCAGGATGCGCGCGCCAAGGGCGAGACCGAGCAGCGGATCTACCTCTTGTCGGCCTGGCGCGAGGCCCCCTGCTATACCGAGCGCGAGCGCGCAGCGCTTGCCTGGACCGAGGCGCTGACCCGGCTCTCCGAGGGGCCTGCGCTTGAGAGTGCCCGCGAGGCCCTGCAGGCGCACTTCACTCGGGAGGAGCAGGTCAACCTCACCTTGATGATCAACGCCATCAATGGCTGGAACCGCATCTCGGTCGGCTTCGGCATGTTTCTCGATCCGGGCGCGGCAAAGTCGGCCGCACGGGCGGCCGCCTGATGGCGGGGGACGCCGGGCGGGAGGACGCAACGGCGAGCTTCGACCCGTTGCGTCCCAAGCTCATGCGGGTCGCCTACCGCATGCTGGGCTCCGTCGCCGACGCGGAGGACGTGCTCCAGGAGGCGTTCATCCGCTGGATGGGCACCGATCGCCGGAATGTGCGCGAGCCGGAGGCGTTCCTGCGCCGGACCGTCACGCGGCTGTGCCTCGATCAGCTCAAATCCGCGCGGCGCCGGCGGGAAACCTATTTGGGGCCCTGGCTTCCCGACCCTGTGTTGGACGAGGCGGACGAGGAGGACGTCACCCTGCCGCTGATGCTGGCGCTGGAGCGGCTTTCCCCGCTTGAACGGGCAGCCTTCCTTCTTCACGACGTGTTCGGGCTTCCATTCGAGGAGGTCGGCGCCACCATCGAACGCGATCCAGCGACCTGCCGTCAGCTCGCGGCGCGCGCACGCACCCATGTGCGCGAGGCGCGCCCGCGCTTCCAGGTCGACAGGCAACGCAGCCTTGAGCTCGCCGAAGCGTTCTTCACCGCCTCTCGCAGCGGCGACATGCAGGCTCTGGCCGCGATGCTCGCGGCCGATGTCAGTGCGCATGTTGACGGCGGCGGCAAACGTCCGGCGGCCATGCAGCCGATCGTCGGCTTCGATGCGGTCATGGCCTTCCATCAAGGCCTGACGACTCACTTCCGCAAGAACGGCTCGCAACTCCTCCGTGTCGGCTTCGTCAACGGATTGCCCGGTTTCGTGACGCGAGAGGCCGACGGCGAACTGCAGACAACCGCGCTGGACATCGAGGACGGAAAGATCGCGGCAATCTATGTGGTCCGCAACCCCGACAAGTTGCGGCACCTGCATTAGGCGGCACAAGATGCCTTCGCAGGAGGGCGTCTTCCGCAAGTCACAAAAAAAACGCATGGCATCATGCTTTGATCGCACTGGCGCCCTACGCTCTGCCAATGTGCGCCTTCTTTCCCCACCCTACGCAGGAGAACCGGTATGCCCAACACTGTTCGTTTGCACCGTGTCCTCGCAACGAAGGCTGACAAGGTCTATCGCGCCTTCGTCGAGGCTGACGCCCTGGCGAAGTGGCTGCCGCCCAACGGTTTCACCTGCACCGTGCATCATTTCGACGGCAAAGCCGGCGGGACCTTCCGAATGTCGTTCCGCAACTTCACGACGGGCAATAGCCACTCCTTCGGCGGAACCTTCCTGGAGACCGTGCCCGGCGAGCGCGTGCGCTACACGGACAAGTTCGACGATCCCAACCTGCCCGGCGAAATGCAGGTGACGGTGACGCTCACGCCTGTCTCCGTGGGTACCGAGCTCGCCATTGTGCAGGAAGGCATACCCGACGCCATCCCGGCCGAAGCCTGCTATCTCGGCTGGCAGGAATCGCTGCGCAACCTCGCCCGGCTCGTCGAGCCCGAGATCAATCAATAGCGCGGGCCGGGCCGCGCCGCCTCGGGTGGCGCGAAGCTTCGCTGCCCGAAAGGAGACGGCCATGCGTGAGATCGACACGAAGGCGTTCGTTCTGGCCGGTGTCGTCATGAAGCGCCTGCTATCCGGAGACCAAACCGCGGGCCAGTTCTGCCTCTTCGAGAATTGTAGCGGCGGACACACGAGAACGCCGATCCATGTCCACGCCCGCGACGACGAGACCGTCTACATCATCGAAGGCGAGCTGACGGCCGTGATCGACGGTGAGCCCCGACGCCTGACGGCGGGCGAGAGCCTGTTCCTGCCGCGCGACGTTCCGCACCAGCTCGTGAACATGAGCGGCAAGCCGAACCGATACATCCTGATCGGGACCCCTGCGCTGTTCGACCGCTTTGTCGAGGAAGGCGGCCGCGCCCTTCCGCCGGACGAATCCGTCGGGCCGCCGACGCTCGAGGAGATCGCGCGCCTGCGCGAGGTTTCGCCGCGGTTCGGCATCACCTTGCTGTCGGAGTGGCCCGCGCACGGGACGCAGCCAGCGCCATAGGCGGGATGATCGAACCGCGCCATTGTGAGCGCTTTCCGCAACACGGCCTCGTGGTGAACCATTGCCGCGGATGCCCGGACACCGGATCTCGCCTCGCCCCGTCCCGGGTTGCGCTTGGGCCCCCGCTAACCTTCGACGAGCCGAATGAAATTCCCGCAGGTATCGTCGAAATCCGCAAACTTGGTCGGCCCCATTGCCTTGGGCTCGTCCCTGAACGCAACGCCTTTGGCCCGCAGGCGCTCGAATTCGGCACTGATGTCTTCCGTGTAAAGCTGCGCCAACGGAATGCCATCCTCGTAAAGCGCTCGCTGCAGCGCCGCGGCCGCCGGATGACCTGCGGGTTCAAGCAGAAGCTCGACGCCTTTAGCCTCGTCAGGTGCGATGAGCGTGAGCCAAGCTGCATGGCCAAGCGGAATGTCGTGTTTGATGCGAAAACCGAGCACATCGGTGTAGAAGCGTCGCGCACGCTCCTGATCGTTTACGAGAATGCTCGTCAGTTTCACGCGGATCATCGGCGGCTCCAAGTTCCTGCTTGGTGGGTCGGCGGTGCTCATGCGCAGGGCGGCTCGCGATCTTCAACCTCGCATGCGCTCGCCGGGCAGAGCGCTCGCCTGCTTCACCCAGGCGACGAACTGCGCTTCGTCGAGCGAATCGCACTCATAAATGTCGAGATAGCGCATCTGCTTGTGCTTGGAGTCGCCCGGGGGCGGCGAGCGCAGCGACGCGCCGTTGAAGAAACCCACTTTCACGTATTTCGTGAAGCAATGAAAGGAGAGGAACCAACCCCGGCCTTCGAGGCCGTAGAACGGCGAGTTCCACTTCACCGCCTTGCGCACGCCGGGGACGGTGCGGACGATCAGAGCATCGAGTCTGAGCCCGACCTCGCGTTTCCAGCCCGGCATGGCGGCGAGATAGGCCTGCAGGGGGGCGTCGCCCTCGCCCTTCGCGATCTGTGGGTTGCCGCCTGCAAGGAGGGCCGGCTTTTCGGCCTTCCGGCCCCACGATTTCGGCGACGCCGCGCGCGGACCGTTCGGCTTCGCGGCGACTTGGCCGCCCGCGGGCCCCTCGGCTGCCTTCGCCGGCTTGCGTGACGTCTTGTCGGCTATCATGCGTGCTCCGTCTGCCGGGCGGCGTACGCGCTCGGCCGTTTGCCGACATCAGGCGACCTGTCCCAGGCATGATGTTGGCGATGGCCGTCGACGTAAAGGGGGACGCCCTGCGATGACACTGCGAGGGTTGAACCCACGCCGCGAAGGCACGCCGCCGACTGTCACGCTGCCCGTGCCAGAACCTGCTCGAGACCGGCAAAGAACCGCGGCCAGCCGTATTTGGCGCCTTCATAATATTCAGGCTGATCCGGCCGGAAGCCCGACTGTTCCATGCGCAGGTGCGTTCCGTTGGGGGTGGGCGTGAGCGTCCAGGTGACGGTGCTGGCCAAATCCCGAACATTCCAGGTGTAGGAAAGCGTCCTGTTCGGTTCGACTGCGAGAACCTCGCACGCCACGGTGCCCCACTCGGCGCGAAAATCGAACCGATGGCCGACATGCGCCTTAAAGTCGGCCTTCATGAGCCACTCGGCAATCAGGTGCGGTTCGGTAAGCGCCCGCCAGACCCTGTCCGGCGGATGCGGTAGCTCGCGTTCGATGACGACGGAGCGCATTTCGGTCGCGGTGTCGGTCATTGGTCCATCCTTTTCAACAGATCCTCGAGGTCGTGGAATCGGCCGTGCCAGAAGCCGGCCATCTGCTTCGTCCAGTCGACAAGGGGAGCCAAAGCGCCGGGCAGCGCCCGATAGTGCGTCTGGCGGCCCTCATGGCGGTCGTGCACCAGCCCGGCTCGTTTCAAGACCGCAAGATGCTTCGAAACGGCCGGCTGCGAGACCCCGGCACGCGCCGTCAGCGCCCCGACCGTCTGTTCCCCGTCCCGGCACAGCCGCTCGAAAATCGCCCGGCGCGTCGGGTCGGCAAGGGTTCGGAACAGCACGTCTTGAGCGTCCGGCATTTGCGACCGATAACCATCTGGCTATTGGATGGATACATAACCGAATGGTTATGAATAAGTCAAGGTGAAGAGGAGCGGCATCATGGACCCAGACATGGACGCGCGGGCCGCAAAGACCGCGGCGGCCGTCGTTTCCAATTCCGCCGGCACGGCACGGCCGGCCCTGCGGCCCCCGGCCCATGCCTGCGACTGCCACATGCACATTTACGATCCGCGCTTTCCGGCCGAGCGGCCCGCTTCGCGCCTGCAGACGCAGGCGACGGTGACAGACTACCGGCAACTGCAGCACCGGCTCGGCACCTCCCGCGTTGTGATCGTCCAGCCCGCCGCGTATGTGACCGACAACCGCGTGACCCTCGATGCAATCGCCCAATTCGGGGACAGCGCGCGCGGCGTCGCTGTGGTCCATCCCGATGTCGACGACGCCGCACTGGCGACGCTCGCCGCGGGCGGTATCCGCGGCATCCGGTTTTCGGTGTTCGACCCGCGCACCGCCGCGACCGCGGTCGAAATGATCGAACCGCTTGCGCATCGCGTCGCCCCGCTCGGCTGGCATGTCCAGTTGCACATGCGCGGCGACCAGATCGCCGCCCATGCGGCGCTGCTGCGCCGCCTGCCCTGCCCGATCGTCTTCGACCATATGGGCCGCCTGCCGCAGCCGGAGGGGACTCGGCACGAGGCTTTTGCGGTCATCCGCGACCTCATCCAAACAGGCCGCGCCTGGGTCAAGCTTTCGGGAGCCTATCTCGACAGCCGCGTCGGACCGCCCGGTTACGACGACGCTGCCGAAGTGGCGCGGACCTTCATCGCGCTCGCGCCCGACCGCGTCGTCTGGGGCAGCGACTGGCCGCACCCGACCGAAGCACACAAGCCGGACGACGCGGTTCTGTTCGACCTTCTCTCGGTCTGGGCGCCCGATGCCGGGGCGGTCCGTCGCATTCTCGTGGAAAACCCCCAGGCACTGTACGGCTTTCCTGCGCTTGCCGCGGCTTGAGGGAAGACCGCGGGCTCACCCATCGGCCGGGCGTGCCGGTCCGCACGCCGGAGACCCGCCAAGCCTGCGGTCCCGCCGCGAGTAGCCAAGGCCCGGCGGCTGCATTACCTCTTGGGAATGCTTCCGCTCTCCGTGCTCGACCTCTCGCCCGTGACGACCGGCGGTTCCGGCCCGGCCGCGCTACGCAACACGCTTGATCTCGCGCGTCTTGCGGATCGGCTCGGCTATACCCGCTATTGGGTCGCGGAGCACCACAATCTGCCGAACATCGCAAGCGGCGCCCCCGACATCATGATCGGGCAGATCGCCGCGGTGACGCAGCGAATCCGCGTGGGCGCCGGCGGGATCATGCTGCCGAACCATGCGCCGCTCATGGTCGCGGAGCGCTTCAAGGTGCTCGAAGCTCTTTATCCGGGCCGCATCGATCTCGGCATCGGGCGCGCGCCCGGCACGGACCCGGTGACCTCCTATGCCTTGCGCCGCCGCCAGAATCCGTCCGCCGAGGACGACTTCCTCGAGCGCTTCCAAGAGCTGCTGCTTTTCGAAACGGGCGAGTTTCCGGAAGGCCATCCGTTCGGCAAAATCCGCGTGATGCCCGTGGACGTGAAATTGCCGCCGATCTGGATGCTCGGCTCGAGCGGCTATGGCGGGCAGCTTGCCGCCGCGGTCGGCACCGGCTTTGCCTTCGCGCATCACTTTGCCGACTTTGATGCCGTAGCTGCCATGCGGCCTTATCGGGAGCGGTTCCGCCCTTCCCTCCGGCGGGAGACGCCTTACGCCATTCTCACGGTTCACGTCGTCTGCGCCGACACGGACGCCGAAGCGGAACGGCTTGCCAGCACGGTGGAGCTCAACTTCATCCGCCGCACCAAGGGCGAATACCTGCCGCTTGCGAGTCCCGACGAGGCGCTTGCATACCCTTATACGCCGGCGGAGCGCGAGCGCCTCCGGCTCAACCGCGCGCGTCTTTTCGTCGGCGCGCCCGAGACCGTGCGCGCGCGCCTCGAGCCTCTCATCGCGGCCACCGGCGCCGACGAGCTCATGATCACCTCGATGATCTACGATCATGAGGCGCGCAGACATTCTTACGAACTGATGGCCGCCGCGTTCGGTCTTGGAAAGGCCGGCGCGATCGCCGAAGCCGCCCAATAGGCTACAGCACCATCCGCACTGCGGTACCGACCGCCAGGAGGCCCGCAAAGGTCAAGGCGATGGCACGCAGCGTCGTCATCGCCGACTGGTCGGGAGAGGGCGGCGCCTGCACAATCTGCGCGGCGGAGACGTCCGACGGCTTCATGCTCGGGGCCGGCACCGTGCTGGTCCGCACCACGGTGGGCGTGGCGGCTGGGGGCGATGCAGCCGAACCGGCAGTCTGCGGCGCACGCGCGGTCGGTTCGGGCGCAGCCCGCCTTTTCGGAGCGGGAGGCGCTTCCAGATTGATCGGAACCTTGGCCCAGGCTTCGGCGAGCGCCTTCTCAGTCATCCCGAGATTCTCTTGCGCGCGATCGCGCGCGAGACCACGCCGCAAGCTCCTGCTGTCGCCCTCCCTCCTATTCGCCTCGGCGGCCGAAACCTCCGTCGGCCGCGGCCGCGGCTTTGCCGCCAGCACCGCATGTCGCCGGTTGCGGACCCGATGATGGCGGGCGCTCCGCCTCCTGTGCGACGATTTGCGAACGACGCGCTCGGCGGGTTTCGCGGAACTGTCCCCGGCTTCCACCTGCGTCGAAGGGTGCGTAATGGGCGCGCCCGGGCATGACCCGAGAATGCGCTGGTCGCAGGCTTGGGCCGGCAAGACTTGAACGCTACTGGCACAAGCGAGGACGAGGGCCGCCGCCCCGATGCGATGAAAAGACATCCTGTCCCCTCGCAGATACACAACACCAACCATATGCAGCCGCTCTATTTTGACCCGAAATGGGCGAGATCAGGGCATAATTCGGCAGCGAAAGGTGAGTTTTTGCAAGGCCTTGCGACCTGTGACAAGCGCGATCAGGCCCGTCCGGCTGCCCTTGCGGGCAAAAAACGCCCATTTGACGGGCCTTTCTGCGCATCAAGCCTGTCCGTTCCTCTGGGTCTCGTCCCGGTAGGCATGTCGCAATCCGCAATAATCCGTGATGAAGTAGTGCCCCTCCCCGCCCGCCTCCGAGCCCGCCTCGACATAGCCCGGGCCGAGCGGCACTTTCCCGTGGCCTCCCGGAATGTCCAGCACGTAGACGGGCTGGCAGAGCCCCGAGACGCGACCGCGAAGCCGCCGCATCAGTGCCTGGCCCTGCGCGATCGTCGTGCGCAGGTGAGCGGTGCCGGGCGCGAGATCGCCATGGTGGAGGTAATACGGCTTGATGCGGCGCTCGACGAAGCCCCGCATCAGCGCCGCGAGCGTCTCCGGATCGTCGTTTACGCCGCGCAGGAGAACCGACTGGCTCAGCACCGGCAGGCCGGCATCGACCAGTCGCGCACAAGCCGCGCTGGCCTCGGGCGTCAATTCGCGCGGATGGTTCGCGTGCACGACGACGTAACTTGCCTTGCCGGATGCCCTGAGCGCCTGCGCCATGTCACCGCTGATCCGCGCGGGATCGGCAATTGGAACCCGGGTATGGGTGCGGATCACCTTGACGTGGTCGATTGCCCCGAGGCGGCGCATGACCTCGCGGAGGCGCCTCGGCGACAGGACGAGCGGATCGCCGCCCGTCAGAATGACTTCCCAGATCTCGGGATGCGTCCGGATATAGTCGAGAGCGTTGTCCAGCGCAGGCGCCGAGAGCGCGCGTCGTTTGCCTGGTCCCACCATCGCGCGCCGGAAGCAGAAGCGGCAGTAGACGGCGCAGACATGCACGAGCTTGAGCAAGACGCGGTCGGGATAGCGATGCACGATACCCTCGACGGGGCTGTGCGCATCGTCGCCGATCGGGTCCGTACGCTCCGACGGACGCGCGCGAAGCTCCGCCTCTGCCGGCACGAACTGGCGGGCAATCGGGTCGTCCGGATCGTCGGGATCGATCAATTCCGCGACCGCGGGCGTGATGGCCACGGCGTATTGGGCGGCCACGCGCGCGAGGGTCGCAACCGCCTCCGGGCGCACGAGTCCGGCTTCGACCAGGTCTGCGGGGCGCGTGAGAATTTGGCCTTTTGACATCGGTTTTCCTCGAATCCGGATTCAGCCGGGCTGCGGGATCGGGGTCCAGATCACCTGCTCGATGTGCTGTGCGCCGGCAACGAGCATCACCAGGCGATCGAATCCCAGCGCGACGCCGCTTGCCTCCGGCATTGCCGCCAGCGCCGCCAGGAAATCCTGGTCGATCGGATAGGATTCGCCGTGCACCCGCGCCTTCTCCTCCATTTCAAGGACGAAACGGCGATTCTGCTCGGCCGGGTCCGTGAGCTCGCCGAATCCATTGGCGAGTTCCACCCCGCAGACATAAAGTTCGAACCGCTCCGCAAAACGCGGATCGTCGCCCTTGGGTCGTGCGAGCGCGGCCTCGACGGAGGGATATTCGCAAAGAATGGAGGGGCGGTCGTTGCCCAGCCGGGGCTCCACACGCTCGACCAGCACTTTGCTGAAAATGTCGCTCCAGGTGTCGTCCGGCGCGACCCGCACGCCGGCCGCCCGGGCAGCGGCGGCAAGCCCATCGCGGTCCGCATGCGCGCCGTCGAGCGTTGCCGCAAGATCGATGCCGGCGAAGCCATCGAAGGCCTCGACCACCGTAATCCTATGCGGTTCGGCATGGGGGTCGCATGTCCGTCCGCGGAAGGAGACCCGCTTGGTTCCGGCCGTTTCGGCCGCGACGCGCAGGATCGCGGCGCAGTCGCCCATCACGCTCTCGTAGGGTTCCTCGGCGCGATACCATTCGACCATCGTGAAGGCGGGATGATGCAGGGGCCCGCGCTCGCGGTTGCGGTAGACAGGGGCAAAGGCGACGATCCGCCGCTCGCCCGCGGCCAGCAGCTTTTTGCAGGCAAACTCGGGAGACGTGTGCAGGTAGAGCGGCATGCGGCGCCCGTCCGGGGTCACGAGTTCCGTCGTGAAGGCATGCAGGTGCGCCTCGTTGCCGGGCGAGACTTGGAGCGCGGTGGGTTCGACCTCGATGAAATTTTCCGCCGTGAAGAAGGCGCGCAAGGCCGCGGCAAGGCGCGCCCGCACCGTCAGAAAAGCCCGTCGGTCGGCATGACGAAGGGGATGCCACCAGGGCGATGTCTCGCTGTTCGCCATGGAAAGGATCGCGCGAATTAGGACGGAAATCTACTGGCGAACGGCCGCAGGATGGGTATGTTGCGGGCCAAATCGGCCGCTCTCCGGAGCGCCCTTTCTCCCACAGAGGTGCCATTCGTGAAAGTCATCGCCAGTTCGCTCCGCAAAGGCAATATCGTTGAGATCGACAGCAAGCTCTACGTCGTCCTGAAGGCGGAAAATATTCACCCGGGCAAGGGCACGCCGGTCACCCAGCTCGACATGCGCCGGCTCTCGGATGGGGTGAAGATTTCGGAGCGCTACCGGACGACGGAGCAGGTGGAACGCGCGCACGTCGAGGAACGGGATTTTACCTTCCTCTACCATGACGGCGACGGCTATCATTTCATGAACAGCGAGACGTTCGACCAGGTCACGCTGCCGGAGGACCTGATCGGCGAGCAGGCGATCTACCTGCAGCCGGAGATGAAGGTCACGCTGAGCCTCTACGAATCGACGCCGGTCGGAATCGAGCTGCCGCAGCGCGTGACGCTTGAAGTGGTCGAGACCGAACCCACCGTGAAGGGTCAGACCGCGTCGTCTTCGTACAAGCCCGCCGTGCTGTCCAACGGGGCGCGCACCATGGTTCCGCCGCACATCACGGCGGGGACGCGCATCATCGTGATGACGTCGGACGGTTCCTATGTGGAACGGGCGAAAGACTAACGCAACATTGTCGCGCTGACCGGAACGCATGGCCGCACGCCGCGGCGCCACGTTTCCGCGCGACCGAAGACGGATTTGCGACGGGCCGTCCGGCATGGAATCCTGGTCCCGGATTCGGGCCGCGCAGACCGCTAATGCGAAGAGCGCCAACGCGATGATTCGCTTCGTCTTCCGCTTCGCCGGCTTCCTCATCCTCGCGGCGGCGTTCGCGGCCCTGCTCTACGACGGGACCAAGACGATCGCGAGCAGCGACGTCTATTTCACGCCGCTACGTATCACCTGGAACGCCGTCAATTCCACGAGCCTGCAGTCGCTGCAGCCGATGATCGAACGGCACGTGGCTTGGCTGTGGGACCCGGTGATGCTGAACATTCTGGCGGCCCCCACGTGGTTGGTCCTGGGCGTTCTCGGATCGCTCCTGATCCTGATCGGACGCAGGAAGCGGCCGCTCATCGGCTATTCGCGTTAAGCGCATCCGGCGCCGGTCCGGTCGAAAAGCCCCTGAAACGCGCCTTCGGAGAGAGGCGGTGCCGCGGCGGCGGAACATGCCTATATTAGCGGCGACTGTCAGCGGCGCGCGAAGCGGAGAGCCGTCATGTTCACGTTCAAGAAGAAGCTCGACCTGCCCAAGCCGGAAGAGGCCTTGCCGGGACGTCCGGACGCGATCCCGACCGCCGAAACGCATCATGTCAACGGCCGGCCGCTCAAAGGGCCCTACCCGTCGGGGACCGAAAAGGCCCTCTTCGGGATGGGTTGCTTCTGGGGCGCGGAGCGCAAATTCTGGCAGCTTGGCGCGGGCGTCTGGATTACGGCGGCCGGCTATGCCGGCGGGTTGACGCCCAATCCCACCTACGAGGAGGTCTGCACCGGGCAGACCGGCCACAACGAGGTGGTGCTCGTCGTCTACGATCCCCGGGTGATCGCCTTCGAGAGCCTGCTGAAGACGTTCTGGGAAAATCACGATCCGACGCAAGGTATGCGCCAGGGAAACGACATCGGCACGCAGTACCGTTCCGGCATCTACGTCTTTTCGGCGGCGCAGCGCCGCGCCGCCGAGGCCTCGTGCGCGGCCTATGGCCGCGAACTTGCCAAGCGCGGATACGGTCCGATCACCACGGAAATCCGCGACGCCCCGCCCTTCTATTTCGCCGAAGACTATCACCAGCAATATCTTGCGAAGAACCCGTTCGGCTATTGCGGTCTCGGCGGCACGGGCGTGAGCTGCCCGGTGGGCGTCGGCGTGGGCGCGACTGCGGCGAAGTAACGCGGGTCGGCTCGGCGGTGCCGCAGCCCGCGGGCGAGCGGCTGAACGTTCACGGCGTTTTCATTTCGGCCGCTTCCGCCTTAGCGTATGACGGCGCAGGGCGCTTGCCGCTGTGCGTGCCCCGTGCAAGATGCAAGGGGGCTGGCGCAGCGGACGGCGCTGCCCGAAGACGAGAAGCCGCCGAAGCGGCCGCGATGACCTCGGAGCGTTTTCAGGGAGGCGCCCGTTTGAGCACGCAGGATGCCGTTCCAGTCTCGTCGGCTCTCGGAGCCGCCTCCACGGTTCGCGACGGGGACGCGCGATGGCGCGTCGTGTGGCGCAACGCTTTTCCGTTCATCGTGGTCGGCGCTCTGTGGGAGATCGTCGCCCATCTGGGCGTGTTCCACCCGCGCCTCTTTCCCACGCTCGAACAGGTCGCCCTGTCATTCGTGCGTCTCACGGCCGACGGCATCCTGCCGCACCACGCCGTCGAGACCTTTCTTCGGCTCTTGAGCGGCTTTGCGCTCGCGGCCGTGGTCGGGTTGGCGATCGGCATCGCCATGGGCCGCTGGCGTCGGGTCGAGGATTCGCTGCTGCCGATCGTCAGCGTTCTGGCGCCGATCCCCGGCCTCGCCTATGCGCCGTTGTTCCTCCTCTGGTTCGGCCTCGGCAATGTCCCGGCGGTGTTGCTCGTCGCCTTCGTTTCGATGTTCTCGATCATCTTCAACACCTGGACCGGCGTGAAGGCCGTGAAGGAGATCTGGCTGCGCGCCGCCCAGTCGATGGGAGCTGATAACCGCCGGGTGTTCCGTCATGTAATCCTGCCCGGCGCACTGCCCTACATCCTCACCGGACTGCGACTCGGGCTGGCGCAGGCTTGGCGCATCCTCGTGGGCATCGAAATGCTTGCAGCGGTCCCCTGGGGACTCGGCTGGCTGATCTTCGGGGCGCGCGAATTTCTCAACACCGACGTCATGCTGGCCGGCGTCGCCGTGATCGGCGTGATGGGCCTCGCGCTGGAGAAGCTCGTCTTCCAACGCATCGAGGATTTCACGGTCGTGCGCTGGGGAATGATGACATGAACATGAGCCCCGAACGCTGGCGCTCGGTGCGCCGCGCGATCATTGCGCTCGTCGTGCTCGCGGTGCTGTACGAAGCGGTCGCGCGCAGCGGCTATTTCCCGACCGTGCTGTTGCCGAGCCTGGGAACCGTCGCCCGCACCCTGCTGCGCACGCTGGCGGACGGCACCATGCTGCACCATGCGTTCGCAACGCTCTACCGTGTGCTGTTCGGCTTTTCTCTCGCCGTCGTGGTCGGCATTCCACTCGGCATTCTGATGGCGCGTTTCCGGCGGGTCGAGAATTTCGTCATGCCGCTCGCCAGCGCCCTGATGCCGATCCCCTCGCTCGCCTGGGTGCCGGTGTTCATTCTCTGGTTCGGCCTCGGCAACACCGTTTCGGTGTTGGTGGTGTTCTATGCCGCGACCTTTCCGATGATGCTCAATACCTGGTCCGGGGTGCGCTCGGTCAACCCGTTGTGGCTGCGTGCCGCGGGAGCCATGGGCGCGGACGAGAAGACGCTCTTCTGGAAGGTGATCATCCCGGGCGCGTCGCCCTTCATCATCACGGGCGTGCGGCAGGCCTTTCTGCGCGCCTGGATCGCGGTGGTGGGCGCGGAGGCGCTCGCCGCGTCGGACTTCGGCCTCGGCTGGGTGATCTTCGACGCCAAGGAATTTCTCAATGCCGATCTGATGCTCGCCTCGCTCGTGGTGATCGGCGCGATCGGCTTTCTCTTCGAACGGTTGGTGTTCGGCTCCCTTGAGCGCGGCACGGTGCTGCGCTGGGGCATGGTGCAGGCGGCCAAGGGGTGAACAAGGAGTACGACGGGAATGCCCCTCATTGAGGTTCGTGACGTTTCGCTGGTGTACGACACGCCGTCCGGGCGCGTGACCGGTGTGCAAGGAGCAAGCTTCGAGATGGAGCAGTCGGAGTTCCTCTGCCTCGTAGGTCCGAGCGGCTGCGGAAAATCGACGCTTCTCAACATCATCGCAGGCTTCCTCAAGCCCACGAGCGGCGAGATCCGTATCGCCGGCAAGGCGGTCAGCGGTTCCGGCATGGACCGCGGCGTGGTGTTCCAGGATTTTGCCCAGCTCTTCCCTTGGCGTACCGCGCTCGGCAATGTCGCCTTCGGCCTCGAGATGAAGGGCCTGCCCAAAGAGGAGCGCGAGCAGATCGCCCTGAAGCAGCTCGAACTGGTCAAGCTCGGCAAGTTCGCCCGCTCCTACCCGCACCACCTGTCAGGCGGCATGCAGCAGCGCGTCGCCATCGCCCGCGCGCTTGCCTACAATCCGGCGGTGCTGCTGATGGACGAACCGTTCGCCGCGCTCGATGCATTGACCCGCGACGAAATGCAGCGCCTGCTCGCGGATGTCTGGCGCGAGACGAAGAAGACCATCATCTACGTCACCCACAACGTGGCGGAGGCGGTTTACCTTGCGGACCGCGTGATCGTGATGACGCCGCATCCCGGAACGGTGAAGACCGAAATTCCCATCCCCCTGCCGCGGCCTCGCGATCCGCTGAGCCACGAGTTTCTCGACTTTCAGAAGCTCCTGCTCGGCCAGCTCGGCCAGCAGGCCGCCGCGGCCTAGAACGGTGCGGCAACGAGGCGGCGCAAAGCCACCACAGATGACGGAGGAAACACGATGACGATCTTCGATGCCGGGATGACCCGCCGGCAGTATCTCGCGGCGACGGGCGCTCTGTTGACGGTCGCCCTGAGCCGAACCGGTCACGCGGCCGCCCTCGAGCCGATCCGCCAGGGCTATCAGACCAATATGTGGGGTATGCCCACCTATTACCTCATGAAAACCGGCGCCCTGCAGAAGAAGGGGATCAAGGTCGAGGAGTTCGCGGTCCCCTCCGGCAACCTGACAATGCAGCAGATGGTGGCCCGCCAGGTCGATCTCGGCACTTACGCGGGACCGTCCTTCATCATCGGCAATGCGCGCGGCGGACTCGTCGCGATCGCCGTCATCGAACATGTCGGAAAGACCATCCGAGTGATGGGGCGCAAGGATCTCGGGCTCAAGAAGATCGAGGATCTGCGGGGCAAGAAGGTCGCGAACCAGACCGGCTCTTCGGTCGGCAACATTTTCGTCGACCAGCTCGCCCCCAAGCACGGACTCAACAAGGGCGATTACCAGGAAGTTCGCATGAACGTGAACGACATGGTCTCCGCCATGGCCGCCAAGACGGTCGACGCCATGGTGTGCGTCGAGCCTTACAACGCGATCGCCGAGGCCGACGACATTGCCAACACCCTGATCGATTTCTCGTCGGTCGATCCCTTGCCGGTGTTCATGGCCTCGACGCCGGAATTCGCCGAGAAGCACCCTGAAACGCTCGCCACCTATCTCCGGGTCTGGCTCGACATCGCCGATGATTTCAAGAACAACCCTGACAAGGTGGCGGACGTCGTGTATGAGTTCTACACCTCGAAGGGCTACAAGATGTCCCGCGACACCTTCAAGAAGGCGATGGCGACCGTCGAGGTGAATCCCGGCTTCCCCAAGGACCTGATTCCCTACATGGAGAAGCACGCCGAGGAACTGATCAAGGCCAACAAGATCAAGGCCGTCCCGGACTGGAACAAGATTTTCCGCTACGATCTGATCGAAAAGGCACGCGCCATGGGCTGAGGCCACGGCTTCGCCGCGCGCCGCCGCCTCGACGGCAGAGGCGGGACGCGCGCGGCGATGGCCGCATGCCCATGCGGCAGATGGTCGCTGGCGGATGCGTGCACATTCTCGGCGGAAAGCCGCGTTATCATCGCCTGCATCGCTAAGCGAGCCATCGGTTCGGCTCAAACCAAAGCCGCCGCAAAGACGCGCCTCTTGCGCGCACGCGATAAGTTCACAAGCTGCAGCGCAAGGGAGGACGTCATGGCCATGTGGCAGCCCGACCCGAGCTTCTACCCGTCGCCGCGTCAGGCCGCGAATGCCCCGCCCGAGAAGACCGCCTATGTGGCGGCGTTCGATCCCGAGCGCCGGAGGCCGGATGCCATCGCCATCGTCGATGTCGACCCCGCCTCGCCGTCCTATTCGAAAATCGTCGGCGATGTTGCGGCGCGCGTTCCGGGCGACGAATTCCATCACTTCGGCTGGAATGCGTGCTCGTCCTGCCTCTGCCCCAACGCGCCCCACCCGCATATGGAGCGGCGTTATCTCGTCGTCCCGGGCCTGCGCTCCTCGCGGATCTACATCATCGACACCAAGCCCGATCCGCGCGCCCCGAAGGTCGTCAAGGTGATAGAGCCGGCGGAACTCGCCGAGAAGACCGGCTATACGCGCCCGCACACCGTGCATTGCGGGCCGGGCGGCATCTATGTCGCTGCGCTTGGAAACCGTGACGGCAAAGCTCCCGGCGGCATTTTCGTCATGGATCAGGAAAGCTTTGAGCCGCTCGGGCAGTGGGAAGTGGACCGGGGACCGCAGAAGCTCGGATACGACGTCTGGTGGCACCTCGGCCACGACACGCTGATTACCAGCGAGTGGGGAACGCCCGACACGTTCGAGAACGGCCTCGTACCGGAAATCCTCCTCAACAGCCGGTACGGGCGCCGTCTGCATTTCTGGGATTTCACGAAGCGCAAACACCTGCAGGAGATCGATTTTGGGGACGAGCACCAACTCGTCTTCGAGCTACGGCCCGCGCACGACCCGCGGAAAGCCCACGGCTTCGTTAATTGTGTCATCAGCCTGAAGGATTTGTCCTCGTCGGTCTGGACCTGGTACCGCGAGGGCGACAAATGGGCAGCGAGGAAGATCATCTCGATTCCGGCCGAGCCGGCGGACCCGGAGCTTCTGCCGCCCGTGCTGAAGGACTTCAAGGCGGTGCCGCCCCTCGTCACCGACATTGATCTCTCGATGGACGACCGCTTTCTCTATGTGTCGTGCTGGGGCACGGGAGAACTGCAACAATACGACGTCTCGAATCCCTTCGAACCGAAACTCACCGGGACGGTGCGGATCGGCGGCATCGTTTCGCGCGCGGGCCATCCGGGCGCAAACGATCGCCGGCTCAACGGCGGCCCGCAGATGGTCGAGGTCAGCCGCGACGGGCGGCGCGTCTATTTTACGAATTCGCTCTACGGCCCCATCGATCCGCAGTTTTACCCGGAAGGAATTGACGGCTGGATGGTGAAGCTCGACGTCGTCGCGGACGGCGGCATCGCCTTCGATCCGACGTTCTTCGTGGACTGGCCGAAGACGCACCGGCCGCACCAGGTTCGCTTGCAGGGCGGCGACTGTTCCTCGGATTCCTACTGCTATCCGTAATGTCCCCGGCGGCTCTGCGCCACCGGGACCGCTCACGACGCGGCGCACATGATCTCGGACGGTGCCGAGCTCTGGCCCTGGCTGGCCCTGGCCGGCCTTGGGTTCTTTCACGGAATCAATCCGGCCATGGGCTGGCTGTTCGCGGTCGCGCTGGGACTCCAGCGCAACAGCCAGCGGGTGGTTCTCGTGTCCCTTCTGCCCATTGCGCTGGGCCACGCGGCGGCGGTGGCCGCGGTGCTGACCGCGGTCGTCACGCTTGGTTTTCTCGTTGATCGCGTGCTGCTCGTGCGGCTCGCCGCAGCTGTCTTGATCGGCTGGGCGTTCTGGCATGCCCTCTCCCGGCACCGCCGCCACGTCCGGATCGGCATGCAAACCGGACTTGCCGGCTTGACACTGTGGTCGTTCCTGATGGCGAGCGGACATGGGGCAGGCCTGATGCTGATCCCAAGCCTGGGACCGATCTGCGGCGGATCCGCGGCTGGGTCCGACGCGCCCGCCGCGGCCGCGCTCGCCGGCTTGGCGGTGCATTCCTTCGCCATGCTCCTGACCATCGGTGTCGTTTCCCTTGCGGTCTACAACTGGATCGGGGTCGATTTCCTGCGGCGCGGCTGGGTCAATCTCGACCTCATCTGGATCGTGGCGCTCGGTCTGAGCGGCACGGCGCTGCTGGCGGTCTGACGCCGCCGACCATCCGCGATGCGGACAAGGCCTGGCTCGCCTTTCATTGTCGGTCTTTTCATCTCGGCGGCATGGTCTATTGTTCGGCCGCCATTCGGAGCCTCGGGCGGACGGCCTTTCTTCCGACGCAGACCCGATCGACCCCGCGCTTGTTCCATTCCAGCTGGAGACTTTCATGCCTGAAAAAGACAAGAACCCGCTTGCGAGCGGATCGCAGGAATCGATCGAATGGAATTTCAAGCTCCTCTCCCATCATGAGCTCAACGGCTTCGGCGGCATGGGCGAGGGCATGGCACTGCAAATGGCGCCGGACGGCCGCCGGATTCTCTGGCTCGCGCACGAAAGCGCGCCCAAGAATTTTACCGCGGTGGACGTTTCGGACCCGCGCAATCCGAAGCTCGTTTGCCAGACGGACCTGCCGCACAACAATGTGCGGTCGAACTCGCTGGAATTGACGGGAAACATCCTGGCCGTGGCCTATCAGACGAAACAGCCGGGAATGACGCCCGCCGGGATGGACTTGTTCGACATCTCGACGCCCGAGAACCCGAAGCACATTTCGTTCTTCGACTGCTCCGGGCCGAAATCGCGCGGCGTCCACCAGCTCTGGTTCTGCGACGGCGAATATGTGCACATGGCCGCCGGCGCCGCCGACTTCCTGCCCAACAATCAGCTCGACGACCAGTGCTACCGCATCATCGACGTGCGCAACCCCTCGAAGCCGCACGAAGTGGGCCGTTGGTGGCTGCCGGGCACTCGCCAAGGCGACAACGTCCAGCTCGTCCGCCACAAGGCACCCCTGCCGGACATGGGCTTCCGCGCGCACAACACCAACGTCTATCCGCAGCGGCCGGACCGCGCCTATCTCGGCTATCTCGACGGCGGAATGATCATCCTCGACATTTCCGACAAGTCGTCGCCGAAGATGATCAGCCGCTGGGACCATTCGCCGCCCTATGCCGGCTTCACCCACACGCTGGTTCCACTGTTCGAGCGCAACCTGTTGGTCATGACGGACGAGTCGATCGTGGATCGCGCCGCCGACTGGCCGAAGCTCGTGTGGATTCTCGACGGACGCGACGAGACGAATCCGATACCCATCGCAACCTGCCCGCTGCCGCCCGTCGAAGCCTGGGCGAACAAGGGCGGCCGGTTCGGCGCGCACAATCTGTTCGAGAACACGCCCGGCGAGCACATGTGGTACTCCGAAGACGTGATCCTCGGCACGTTCTTCAACGGCGGTCTGCGCGCCTATGATCTGTCAAACCCCTATCAGCCGAAGGAGATCGCCACCTTCGTGCCGCCCGCCCCGCCGCTCTCCAAGGCGGGCGCGATCCAGCTCAACGACGTGCTCGTCGACGATCGCGAGATCGTCTACACCGTCGACCGCATTGCCGGCGGGCTCTACTGCCTGGAGATGGACTTCTGATCCGGATGGCCGATCGGGGAGCCGCGGATCGCATCTTGACCTGCTGTCCGATCTCTCCCCTTTCGACGGCAGGAGGCGCAAGCTTTGCGGATCGTGACTCCCTTCCCCCGCCCGAGGGAGGGAGGGCACGGCATTGGAAAGGCATGCGCCTGCCGTGAGCAGCCTCGGCGACCTCTTCCCCGCGCGCAGCATCGGGCCGTTCGGCCGCAGGCAGAAGCATGCGCGCGGCGCCAAGATTCCCGTCACGGTGCTCACCGGCTTTCTGGGGGCCGGCAAGACGACGCTGTTGCGTCGGTTTCTCGGCACGCCCGAGGGGGCCGGCACGGCCGTGGTCGTCAACGAGTTCGGTCAGGAGGGGATCGACGACGCACTGCTGCGCGCGAGCAGCGACGAGACGGTGCTGCTCAGCAACGGCTGCCTGTGCTGTTTCTCGCGTACCGACCTCCAGCATGCGCTGCGCACGCTCGTCGTCGACCGCGAGCGTGGCGCTGTGCCGCCATTCCGCCGAGTGGTGATCGAGACTTCGGGCCTCGCCGATCCCGGCCCCGTGCTGCAGACGTTTGCCAGCGACCGTGCTCTCGGCGGCGAGTTCCACTTGGAGCTTGCGCTGACTCTGGTCGATGCGGAGACGGCTCTCTCGACCTTGGCCTGGTCGGCCGAAGCGCGCAAGCAGGTGATCCTGGCCGACCGGCTGGTGGTCACGAAGGTCGATCTCGCCGGCACCTCCGTTGCCGAGCAAGTCGAGGAGCGGCTCCGCACCCTTAACCCGCACGCCCCGGTCGCACGCGCCGTGCACGGCCGCCTCGATCCGCGACTCGTCACCGAACCGCCCGCACTGCCGTACCAGCCGGCGCGCGGCTTCGTTGCCGAGGCCGAGCACAGCGACGGCATCGCAAGCTTCGTGTGGCGCCGCGAAGCGCCGATCGCGTGGCCGATTTTTGCCCGCGCCGTGGACGTGCTGACCGGGCTGCGCGGGCCGGACCTGCTGCGGGTGAAGGGCTTTCTCCGCGTCGAGGGATGCCGGGGTCCGGTGCTCGTGCAATTTGTCCAGCACCTGGCGGATGCGCCCGTGGAGCTGCGCGACTGGCCTCTCGGGGAGCGCGGCACGCGGCTCGTTTTCATCACCCGCAATCTCGGCGAACCCGTTGTGCGCAACCTGTTCGCCGCCGTCGAGGCGGTTTCCGGTCCTTCGTGAGGGACCGCCTGCGTGTTCCGGGCGAGCGCAGCATGCTTTCATGATGCGCTGCAGAGCCCGGGACCCCGGCCTCGGACGCCAACCGCGGCCCGGGTCTGCGGTGCACCCCTTGCGTGCTGCACCGCGTCTGGGGCACGAGACAATCCATCGCTTGCGCCGGCGGCTGCTCCCGTTAGGGTGCGCGCGCGTTCACGAAGGATCACATTCATGAAGATCGTGGGATTTGTTGCCGAGGGCGGTCCGCGCCTTGGCCTCGTCGAGGGCGAGCGGCTGATCGACCTCAACGCCGTTGACAATCGGCTGTCCGCCAATCTGGCCGAGGTACTCGCAGCGACCGACGGCGACCTTGCGCCGCTTGCCGCGATCGCGGGGCGCGCGCCCGCTTCGGCGCATCGCGAGCTCGAAGCCATCGTCTACGGCCTTCCCGTCGCGCGGCCCAACAAGATCATCTGCCTCGGGCTCAATTATCTCGATCACGTCAAGGAAGGTCCGCAGCGCGACAACATTCCGAAATATCCGAGCCTGTTCTTCCGCGTGCTCACCTCGCTGACGGCGCACGAGCAGCCGCTGATCCGTCCCAAGGCCTCCGTGCAGCTTGATTACGAGGCCGAACTCATCGCCGTCGTGGGCCGCCGCGCCCGCCATTTGACCATGGACAACGCGCTCTCCTGCATCATCGGCTATTCCTGCGGCAACGAGGGCTCGGTCCGCGAATTCCAGCGGCACACCACGCAGTGGACCATGGGCAAGAATTTCGACCGGACCGGTTCCATCGGCCCCTGGCTCGTCACCGCCGACGAGTTGCCGGCAGGCGCCGTCGGGCTCAACATTCAGAGCCGGCTCAACGGACAGGTCATGCAGTCGGACAACACCGCCAACATGATGTTCCCGCTGGCGGAGACGCTCGTCTATCTCACCAAAGGCATGACGCTCGAGCCCGGCGACGTGATCTTCACCGGAACGCCCTCCGGCGTCGGCCACGCCCGCACGCCGCAGGTGTGGATGAAAGCGGGGGACACGATCGAGGTCGACATCCAGGGCATCGGCGTCCTGCGCAATCCCGTGAACGACGAGTAGCGCGGCCCGCATGCCGCGGCATCGCCGCCTGCTCCACCCCCCTCCGCTTGCGGGCGGAGGTTCAAGCCCCGCCGCGCCGGGTGTGCCTCGCCGCGGCGATGTTGCTATCATCGGTCCCGAAAACAATACAGCGGAGGAAACGTCATGGACCAGCTCACCCCCCGCAAGATCGCCGCGGACGACATCGATCCCGGTTACGACTGGAAACGCGCCCTGCCGGCGCTCGGCACCATGGGGGTCGATTTCGAGCAGCGCGTCGATTTTCGGCGGATGCATCGCTACCGGCTGGGCCGGGCGATGCAGGCGCTGGAGAACTCCGATCTGGGGGCCCTGCTCTGCCTCGACGTCAACAACATCCGCTATCTGACGTCGACCAAGATCGGCGAATGGGAGCGGGACAAGATGTGCCGCTTCGCCCTTCTGCCGCGGGGCGGCGACCCCATTCTGTGGGACTTCGGTTCGGCCGCCGTTCACCACCGGCTCTATGTGCCGTGGCTCAAGCCCGAGAACTGCAAGGCGGGCCTGCTCGGCATGCGCGGCACGATCCCCCCTTCCTTCGGATTGATGGAGCACCACGCGAAGGAGATCGCCTCCATTCTGCGCGAAGCCGGCTGCGCCGGGATGCCGGTCGGGGTCGACCTCATCGAACCGGCTTTCATGTTCGAGCTGGAAAAGGCCGGCCTCAAAGTGGTGGACGGCCAGCAGACCATGCTGGAGGCGCGGGAAATCAAGTCCCTCGACGAGATCGCGCTGCTCAACCGCGCCGCCGCCATGGTGGACGGCGCCTACCACCTCATCAACGAACACCTGAAGCCGGGTGTGCGCGAAAGCGACGTCGTCGCCATGGCCACCGAATTTCTCTACCGCCACGGCTCCGACGACGTGGAGGCGATCAACGCGATCTCCGGCGAGCGCTGCAACCCGCATCCGCACAATTTCACCGACCGCATGATCCGTCCGGGTGACCAAGCGTTCTTCGACATCCTCCAGTCGTTCATGGGGTATCGGACCTGCTATTACCGGACATTCAATGTCGGGCGGGCGACGCCGGCGCAGCACGATGCCTACAAACTCTGTCGCGAATGGCTCGATAACGCGATTGCGCTCATCAAGCCCGGGGTGACGACCGACAAGGTGGCGAGCGTCTGGCCGAAGGCGGAGGAGTTCGGTTTCCCGGACGAGCTCTCGGCCTTCGGCCTGCAGTTCGGACATGGCCTCGGCCTCGCTTTGCACGAGCGGCCGATCATTTCCCGCGTTATCTCCCTGACGCATCCCATGGAGATCAAGGAGGGCATGGTCTTCGCACTCGAAACCTATTGCCCGGCGAAGGACGGCTTTTCGGCGGCCCGGATCGAGGAGGAGGTGGTGGTCACCGACACCGGCTGCCGCGTCATCTCGCTCTTTCCCGCCGAGGAACTGCCGATCGCCAATCGCTACTGAAGGATTGCAGCATGCCGTCCGCCCCGGCTGGCGACCCGAATCGGTTCCTCGTCGAAACCGACTGGCTTGCCGACAGACTCGGCGATCCCCAGCTACGCGTTTTCGACTGTTCGGTACGGCTTATCCCGGACCCGCAGTTGCAATACCGGGTCGAGGACTGCCGCGCGGACTACCGGGCCGGGCACGTTCCGGGGGCGGGCTATATCGACCTCCACAATGATCTTTCCGACAAGCAAACCGGATTGCGTTTCATGGCGCCGACGCCGGAGGCGTTCGCCCGCGCCATGTCGCGCTACGGCGTCGACGACAGCACGCGCGTGGTGCTCTATGCCAAGGGGACCTGGTACTGGGCGACGCGCGTCTGGTGGATGCTGCGCGCCAACGGCTTCGATAACGCGGCGGTGCTGAACGGCGGCTGGCAGAAATGGCAGGCTGAAGGCCGGCCTATTGCGACTGGCGAGGAAAGCTATCCGGCTGCCCGTTTCGTCTCGCGGCCGCGGCCGGAGTTGTTTTGCGACAAGCACGCAGTCCTGGCCGCGATCGCGGATCCGCAAACGAAGATCATCAACGCGCTCACGCCCGAGCAGCATGCGGGAACCGGCGGTACGGCCTTCGGCCGTCCGGGCCACATCAAGAATTCCGTGAACGTTTCTGCGAAGGACCTCGTGGACGGCAACAATGTGCTGCTGCCGCCCGCCGAGCTACGGCGCCGCTTCGCGGCGGTCGGCGCGCTGGACGCATCCCGATGCATTTTGTATTGCGGCGGAGGCATTTCCGCGACCGGCAATGCCTTCGCGCTCTCCCTTCTCGGGTACGCGGCGATCACCGTATACGACGGATCGCTCAACGAATGGGGCAGCGACCCGGCCCTGCCGATGGAGACGGGCCTGCGGTGACTCCCGCGCGGCGCGACGGCGCAAATTTCCGGCGCCTGGACGAACCTTTGCGCGGCCGATCCGTTGCCATATGAGGCAGCCGCCGTTGCGCGGCCTGCATTGACAACGGAGACGAGCACCATGCCGGCAAAATCGAAGGCCCAGCAGCAGGCGGCCGGCGCCGCCCTTTCGGCCAAGCGCGGAGAGCGGAAGGTCAGCAGCCTCAAAGGCCCTTCCAAGTCCATGTACAAGTCGATGAGCGAGCGCGAGCTCGACAAGATGGCCTCAACGAAGCGCAAGGGAAAACCCGAACACGCGTCCAAGCGTTAGATAAGGGGGATCGCCATGGCGAACCCGCGCGAATCCCCAAGCGGGCGGCGCGAACGGCGTACGCTCATGACTTGGGGCGCGATCGCAGCGCTGATTCTGGGGCTCGCCGTGGTGGCTTGGCCGCTCCTGCCCGGCAGCGAAACCGGTCGACCCGAATCCCGGAACCAGGCGGCGGGCCAGCGTTTCGACCAGGCCCAAGGAGAGAGCCGGGCCGGCACCACGACCACTCCGCCGCCGCAGGCGGGGACCACCGCAGCCAATCCCGAAACGGTCGGACGCGCGGAACGAATCAACAGGACCGCAGGCGAGCGCGTGCGCCTGACCTCGGAACAGCTCGACGCGATCCGGAAGCATGTGGCGGAGCAGACCGGCTCGCACAGGGAAACCGTCACGTTTTCGATTTCCGTGGGTTCCGCCGTGCCGCAGCAGGCTCCGCTTCGAGACATGCCGTCCGCAATCATCGAGACGATCCCGGACTACCAGGGCAAACAATACCTCGTGGCCGGCAACCGGTTCGTGGTTGTCGAAAAACAGACGCGGCGTATCGTTGCGATCATTCCCCTCGAGACATGATGCGAAGAGGCTTTTATGAAGCAAAAGCCCCGCCTGTGGAGGCGGGGCTTCCTGATGCTTCATGAATCGCCCGCGGACCGGGACGCCACTCCCGGTTGGCCACGCTTCGATTACCTACGCACCGTGAGGTGGATGGCCGCTCGTCAATCCGGATTGCCGCTCTTGGGATTTCCCCGGCTCCCGTGCGTGTGAGCTGCGTGTCTGCGTTCCACGCCGCCGCGGGCTGATTCGCATCGCGCAAGCAAGCTGTCACAGGATTCGCGGAGATTCCATCCGCCTCCGGAGTCGTTCCGTCGCGAGGCTGTGAGCTGTGACAAATCCGCAGCACGAAACGCGTGCAACGCTCACAGGCGGCGGATGGCTGTGGGCTCTCCCTCGGTTACGCGGATGCGCGCCAGTGCGTCCGCTAACGCTTCCGAAGCGACGGCCATGTGGAAGGCGTTGGCGTGCAGCAGGGTGGAGGGATCGCGCATGATTCCGACATGCCCCCTCCAGAACACCAGGTCTCCCCGGCGCAAGCCCTGTCGCGAATCGACAGGCACGCCGAGCGCGCGCTCCTGCATGTCGCTGTCGCGCGGACAGGCGACGCCGCACGCCTGGAGAGCAAGCTGCACGAGACCGGAACAGTCGATTCCGAGCGCCGTCTTGCCGCCCCAGAGATAGGGCACGCCGACGAAGCGTTCTGCCACCCCCACATAATCGGCCTCGCGCGATCGGACGGGCGCGAGATGCCGCGACGGAATGAAATCACCCCGATCGGTGATGGCGAACTCACCCTGTTGTCCGGCCACCGCCAGACGCGCCCCGAGGGGCAGGGCGCGGGTGGGCGCTGCCTTGACGGAAGGCGCAGACAAAGCCAGCGTTCTAAGCGCGCTCACGCGATGGGTCGGGGCTGCGGCGAACGGGCCCAGAGCACCGATTGGAATCCAGCCGACATAGCCATCGTCTTCGAGCTGGACCCAGGCCCAGCCCTCGTCCGTCACGTCGTAAACCGTGACGGCCTCGCCGAGCAAGACCTCGGTATCGAGCGGCGCATCCGGTACCGGTTCGTGCCGCAACGGGGCGGAGGGCTCGACGACGACCTTGCGCTCCCCATCCACGAATCGCTCGGCCGAGACCTTCCCTTGGAGGTGGCGGGCCGCGATGTCGCCGCGCGCCGGCGTCACCCGGCGATCGAATACGGAGGGCGCGGGTTCGTTCGTCATCCGTATCGCTCGCACAACAGCGCATAAAGCGCGCGTGCAGCCTGGCATTCGCCCCCCTCCGGCCTGCCCGGCTTGGCGCCGGGGTTCCAGGCATAGATGTCGAAATGCAGCCAGCTCTTCGCCGCAGAGACGAATCGGCGAAGAAACAGCGCGCAGGTGATCGAACCGGCGAACGAGCCCGAAGAGACATTGCCGAGGTCCGCCACCTTGGAATCCAGCATGGATTCGTAGGGTCGCCACAACGGCATGCGCCAGAGCGGATCGTTTTCGCCTTCGGCGTGGCGCGCGAGATCCTGCGCCAACCTGTCGTCATCCGTATAAAACGGCGGGAGCTCGGGGCCGAGTGCGACCCGCGCGGCGCCCGTCAGCGTTCCGGCATCGACCAGAAGATCGGGGGCCTCCTCGTCCGCAAAGGCGAGCGCGTCGGCGAGCACCAGGCGGCCCTCCGCATCCGTGTTGCCGACTTCCACGCTTAGCCCCTTGCGGGAGCGATAAACGTCGAGCGGCCGAAAGGCATGGCCCGAGACCGCATTTTCCACCGCCGGGACGAGCACGCGCAGGCGGACGGGCAGCTTGCGATCCATGACCATGTGCGCCGCGGCAAAGATGCAGGCTGCACCACCCATGTCCTTTTTCATGAGCAGCATGGCTGAGGAAGGCTTGATATCGAGCCCGCCCGTATCGAAGCACACGCCCTTGCCGACCAGCGTCACCTTAGGCGCGCCCGCCTCCCCCCAAACCAGCTCGATGAGGCGCGGCTCGCGCGCGGAACCGCGACCTACCGCATGGACCAGCGGGAAATTTTCGCGCAGCAGGGCGTCCCCGACGATCGATCGGAAGGTCGCGCCGTGCCGCACGGCGAGCAGGCGTCCCGCCTCTTCGAGTTCCGCCGGCCCCATGTCGTTCGCCGGCGTGTTGATGAGGTCGCGCGCGAACACGACGGCTTCGACGATGCGTTTCAACTCGGCGGCGTCGAGGTCCCGCGGGATTTCCAGGCGGACATCCTTGCCGTTCCGCGCACGATAACGGGAAAACCGATAGGCGCCGAACGCGAAAGCCAGAGCGGCAAGCCGCATGTCGCCCGGCTCGTTGGCGAACCGGTAAACCCCGGGGGGAAGGAGGGCCGGCAGGCGCCCTGCCAGAAACGGATCGTGCTGCGGGCTACCCGGCACGGCGATGCCGAACAGCGCGCCCGCAAGCCCCCCCTCTTCATCCGGCACAAGCAGGAACTGCCCGACTTTGGGCTCGAAGCCCGCCGCATCCGCAAAGGCGCACAGACGGGGACCGAGTGCCTGACGCAGCGCCGGATAGCTCTCCTTGGACGCGAACCAGACCGGCCGCGCCCCCGCGGCCGGCGGGGAGACAAGCCATTCCTGCGCCGCCGTGAAATCCATCACCATGAGCGCCTGCTAGCATGCAGTTGCCCGCCGGTGAAGGCGCCGCGCCGCAGATTAACGGCCTGTTAGCGTTAACGGCTTATGACTCGAAACAATCGTTGTGCCCCGGAATCCACGTTCGTGGAGTCGACCGCATGCCTCCGCTCCCCCACCGTCGCGGCCAGTTCCTGCTCACGACGGCGCTTCTCGGCGCGCTGGGGCTGTCCATCGCCGGCTGCAAGACGCCCACTGTGACGGGCTCGAGCGGCCTCCTCGGGAGCGCCGGGTTATTCTCAAGCCAAGCCGCCGATCCCGAGCAAATCACCGACTGGCGCCGGGAAGCCGCCATTGCCGGCGAACGCTACGAGGCCAGTCCTGGGGACGCGGATGCGGCCCTGCGCTATGCACGGGCCCTGCGCAAGACCGGCCGCCACGGCCAGGCGGTTGCGGTTCTCCAGCAGGCTTCGATCCGCCATCCGCGCGACATGCGGCTTCTCGGCGACTATGGGCGTGCGCTCGCGGAGGTCGGCCGCTTGAAAGATGCCTTCGCGATGCTGGAGCGGGCGCACACGCCTGATCGCCCCGACTGGCGCATCCTGTCTGCGCAAGGCGCCGTGCTCGATCAGATGGGACAGCACGAAGAAGCGCGCCGCTACTATGAGAGCGCGCTTGCGATCAGGCCGGGCGAGCCATCGGTCCTGTCGAACCTCGGGCTCTCCTATGCCCTGTCCAAAGACCTGCCGAAGGCAGAAGAGAGCCTACGGGAGGCGGCCTCACGCGGCGGCACGGACAAGCGCGTCCGGCAGAACCTCGCTTTGGTGGTTGGGCTTCAGGGGCGCTTCAAGGAGGCGCAGGAGATCGCAAGCGCCGCCCTCTCCCCGCAGGAGGCTGCCGAGAACATGGCCTATCTCAAGGACATGTTGGCAAAGTCGCAGATCGCCCGCACCGGCTCGCCCGCCAGGGCGGCGGCGCGGCAGGACGAGTCGGCCGAGCACACGGGCAGCATCAAGCCCCGCCGCACCACGACACGCGCCGCAAATCGTGCCGCCCCGCCGGAGACCGCCAAGCCCGACGAAACGCAACCCGAATCGGCGCCCGCGACCCCGGCCCAAGCCAGGTCGCGGCCGTTGATCCTCGATGCCGGCGGTTGAGAATCGCACGCCCGTTCGCACTCTCGTCGAGATCCGTTCGGGGCCACGCCCCGACCCCTATGGCGCCGGGGCGCGGGCCCGATCCTTCGTCGACCCTTTACGGCGGCCGGCCGCCTGTCGGCCCTATTTGATGGCCAAGACGCGAATGGCGGCCGGGCCCAGAATGACGATGAACAGGACCGGCAGGAAGAACAGGATCATCGGCACCGTGAGCTGAGGCGGCAGCGCGGCCGCCTTCTTCTCGGCTTCTGCCATGCGCATGTCGCGATTCTCCTGAGCCATGACGCGCAACGTCTGCCCGAGCGGGGTGCCGTAGCGTTCGGTCTGCTGCAAGGCGACGCACACCGCCTTCACGCCTTCGAGGTCCGTGCGCCTTGCAAGATTCTCATAGGCCTGCCGACGGTCCTGCAGATAGGACAGCTCGGCGGTCGTCAGCATGAACTCCTCGGCAAGCGGCACGGATTGCGAGCCGATTTCCTCACTGACG
>DASTKH010000027.1:0-34114 GCA_035716025.1 Xanthobacteraceae bacterium | reverse complement strand
GGGACGGACCGAGCCGCCGCAGCCAATGGTCCGGGATTTTACCGCGCCGCAGGATGCGGCGCGCGGCGGGTCCCTGTCACGCGCGCTTCTTCCGCGCGCTCGGGAAAGGCCTCGGCCAAGGCCTCGCGCGTCGGCGCAAGCACCCCCCGCTCGGTGATGAGGCCGGTTACGAGCCGGGCCGGCGTCACGTCGAAGCCATAGTTGGCGGCGGCGGCGCCTGCCGGGGTGATGCGAACGATCTCGATCTGCCCTGCCGCCGTGAGCCCGGTCACCCGCGTCACCTCCTCGGCGCTCCGCTCCTCGATCGGAATTTCGGCAAGGCCGTCGCTCACGGAAAAGTCGATCGTGGGCGAGGGGAGCGCGACATAAAAAGGCACGCGGTTGTCGTGGGCGGCGAGCGCCTTCAGATAGGTGCCGATCTTGTTGCACACGTCGCCCTTGGCGGTGACGCGATCGGTGCCGACGATCACGAGGTCGACGCGCCCGTGCTGCATCAGGTGGCCGCCGGCATTGTCGGCGATGATGGTGTACGGCACGCCGTGTTGACCGAGTTCCCAGGCGGTGAGCGCCGCCCCCTGGTTCCGCGGCCGCGTCTCATCGACCCAAACATGGACCGGTACGCCCGCATCATGGGCGGCATAGACCGGCGCCGTCGCGGTGCCGATATCGACGGTTGCGAGCCAGCCGGCATTGCAGTGTGTGAGGATATTGACCGGCTCGCCGTGCCGCTTGCTTGCCGCGATAGCGGCGATCAGCGGGGTTCCGTGACGGCCGATTGCCGCATTGATCGCGACATCCTCCTCGCAAATCGCCGCGGCCCGTGCATAAGCCGCCGCGACGCGCTCGCCGCGCGAGCGGTTGCGGACCGCGCCGACCATCTCGTCGAGCGCCCATTTAAGGTTGATCGCCGTCGGCCGCGCCGAGACGAGTGCCGCATAGGCGCGCTCAAGCGCCGCATCGGACGGGTCGGCCCGCAGCGCGAGGCACAGCCCGTAGGCCGCTGCGGCGCCGATGAGCGGCGCGCCGCGCACCTGCATCGTGCGGATCGCCCGCACGGTCGCGTCCAGATCCTCCAGCCGGACGATGTCGAGGCGGTGCGGCAGGCGCGTCTGGTCGATGATGAAGACGCTTTCCCCGTCCTCCCCGACCCAGATGCTGCGCATCGGCCTGCCGTCAACCTTCATGCCGCACTTCCTTTCCGAATCGCGCTTGCCGCAAGGCGGCGGATCACGCAGACTTTGCTAGGGCCCGACGATGATCGACTACGAGGCCGAATACAACAATTGCACGCGCGTTCCCGAGGCCGCCGCCATCGTCGACCGCTGGGACCGCGAAGCAATGGCCTATCGGGGCGAGGCGCGGCGCGCCGGACGCGCCGAGCTCGGCCTTTCCTACGGAACGACGGAGCGGCAGATCGTCGATCTCTTCCGGCCCGCCTCCGGCGACGGCGCGGCGCTCGCGGTCTTGGTCCCTGGCGAAGACTGGCGCACGGGCGCGCCGTCCACCTTCAGCCATATGGCGCGCGGGCTCAACGCTCACGGGGTCGCCGTGGCGGTGATCGGCTATGACCTTTGCCCGCGGGTACGGCTCGGCGACATCGTGCGGCAGGTGCGCCAGGCTTGCCTCTTTCTCTGGTGGCGCTACGGGCAACGCATGCTCACGATCGGCCATTCGGCCGGCGGACATCTTGCCGCCTGCCTGGTGGCGAGCGAATGGGGGGCGGTCGAGAGCGGCGCGCCGGACGATCTCGTCGGCTCCGGCCTTGCCGTCTCGGGCATTTTCGATCTTGCCCCGCTCCTGAACACCTCGCTCAATGCTGATCTGCGCCTTGCGCCCCAAGAGGCGGAAAGGCTTTCGCCGGTTCGTTGGCCCATTGCTGCCGGCCGCAGTTTCGATGTCGTGGTCGGAGCCGGCGAAAGCAGCGAGTTCCGCCGGCAGAGCCGCGCCCTCGCCGAGACATGGGCCGCGCGAGGCGTGGATGTACGGCACGCGGAAGTCCCGGGTGCCGACCACTTCACCGTGCTCCACCCGTTGTCCGATCCGGCAAGCGAGATGGTGGCGCGCCTCGTCGCGCGCGCTGAGGCTCTCTAGTCCCTGGACGCCGCCCTTCCCGCGTCCTCGGCGCGTCCGCCTCCGCGTGCCCCGGGCGCGGCGCAGCACGCCACACAGCGAAGCGGTGCACCGCGTCCGAAGTGCCAGTGAATTTTCATCCTCACCGCCTCTCGGGCTTTGCCATAGCGACCTCTTCCCACCGCCGTGGGGCAGATGTCGCCCCTCACTCCGTAACGGGTTCTTTTCACGGCCGCACCGCCCGCGCTACGATCAATTCGAGAACGCGATAATTCAGGGGAGGAACATCATGCCGCTCTCTCGCCGCACGCTTCTCTGCGCGCTTGCCGCAACGCCCGCCGCCGCTGTTTTCGCGCGCCCGGCCTTCGCCACCTATCCCGATCGTCCGATCCGCCTGATCGTCCCGTTTGCGGCGGGCGGGAACGCCGACACGGTGGCGCGGCTGACGGCCGACGGCATGGCGGCCGTGCTCGGGCAGCCGATCGTGGTGGAAAACCGCGCAGGCGCCGGCGGCAGCATCGGAGCGGAAGCGGTCGCGCGCGCGGAACCGGACGGCTACACGCTCCTGACCGGTTCGAACGGGCCGCTCACCGTCAATCCCTTCGTACAGGCAAAGCTTGGCTACGACCCGATGACGGATTTCACCCCGATCGGGCTCACGAGTCTCGTGGCGCACGCGCTCGCGGTGCATCCGTCGGTGTCCGCCAAGACGCTCGAAGAGGTCGTCGCGCTGTCGCACAAGCAGCAGATCGGCATCGGCACGGCCGGCGTCGGGAGCGCCACGCATCTGACGCTGGCGCGCTTCAATGCCGCAACCGGCGCCAAATTGGTGCACGTCCCCTATCGCGGCGGCGGCGCGCTGCTGCCGGACCTGATCGGCGGCGCGATCCAGGGCGCGATGGTCGAGTTCTCCACGGTTCTGCCGCTGCACCAGGGCGGCAAGTCCCGCATCCTCGCCACCGCGGCGCCGAAGCGCTCCGAGCTCGCCGACGACATTCCCACGATGATCGAGGCCGGCGTCAAAGATTTCACCGCCGCGAGCTATGTGGGTGTGCTCGCTCCGGCCAAGACTCCGGCCGAGGCGGTCGCCAAGCTCGAACAAGCGCTCGGCAAGGCGCTCGCCGTCGCCGAGACCGTCGCCAAGTTCAAGAAGCTCGGCACCGACATGGCGACGTCGGAACAGATGACCTCGCGGGGCTTCGCGGCCTTTTTGAAGACCGAATATGCCCGCTCCCGCGAGGCGGCCGCCCTCGCCGGGCTGACGAAGAGCTGAGACGCGACGCAACGACAAGGCGCGCCGGCGGCCGCCCCGCTTACAAGACGAGCGAGGCCGCGATCATCGCCACGCAGGTCGCAAAGCCGAGCACCGGCACCCAGCGCGGAACGCGGACGCCCGACGCGGGCGGCGGCGTCTTGCGGCGGTGAATCCGTGCAAGCGCGAGGTTCACCATGGCGAAGACTCCGAGTGTGGCAAGCGACGTGCCGGCCGCCAGCGGCTCCAAGGGCACGAGCACCGCCAGCATGCCGGCCCATCCGACGACAAGCGCCGTAGCGAGCACCGGCGTCGCAGTGCGCGGATGCACGTGGCCGGCGCGCGCCGGCAGATCGCCCTGTCGGGCCATGCCGTAGACGACGCGCGCCGCCATGGTGAGCTGGGCAAGAACCGTGTTGAAGGTCGCGACGACGGCGATTGCACTGATGAGCGCCGGATCGGTGCCCGCCACCCGCTGAAACAGCAGGCTTAGCGGCGCCGGCGATCCCGCGAGATCCGCGAGTGGGACCGCATTCACCGCAACGACCGCGACCGCCACATACAAGAGGGTCGAGACGAGAAGCGTCAGCGCCATGGCCCAGGGGATGTCGCGATGCGGCGCCTTTGCCTCCTCCACCACATTGGCAAGGTCTTCGAAGCCGATGAACGCGAAGAAGGCAAGCAGGCTCGCGAACGCGATCCCCGAAAGGGCCGCTGCGTCGGGCGGCGGGGCCGGGGGAAGCGCGAAAACGCCGACGCCGTGGCTCAAGCCCGCCGCCGCAATGATCGCAAGCAGTCCGCCGACCTCGACGAGCGTAAAAAGACTCGCGAGCAGCACCGATTCGAGAATCCCCCAGGCCGCGACCGCCCCGAGCACCAGCAGCACGATCAGCGCAATCAAATCCCGCGAAAGCGGGACGAATTGGCCGATATAGCCGGCGGCCCCGAGCGCCACGGCCGAGGACGACACGACGCCGATGACGATCGTGACAAGGCCCGTCGCGCGCGCAAGCCAGCGCGAGCGCAATCCGGCCCGCACATAAGCGGCCTCCCCCGCGCTCGTTGGGTAGCGGGTCGTCAGCTCCGCATAGGAAGCGACCGTCAGTCCCATCACCAGCGCGGCCAGCACGAACGCCCAAGGCGTATGAACGCCGGCATGCCCGGCGACGGCTCCGATGAGAACATAGATGCCGGCCCCGACGGTAATTCCGGTACCGTAGAGAACAAGGAGTGTGAGCCCCAGCCGCCGGCGCAGAGAGCCGGCGGCGTGAGCGCCTGCGGGAACGTGCATGGCCGGCTCTTTGCTCCGCGAAAGGTCGCTACCGCTACGTCCCCGGCCGCACCGGCTCTTTGACCTGCATCAACATCTCGCGCAACATCACGAATTAGCCTTGCCGTGCTGCAGGATTCCGCAACGCCAGCGAGCACGGAAAAGAGCGCCAATGCCGGACGCACGCATGGATTACGACCGCAATCTCGACGGCGTGCCCGCCGCGGCCGAAGAGCGCACGGATTTTCCGACCGCGGGCGCGGAGCCGCTTACCCCGGAGCGGCTCTACCGTCCCGCCGATCTTTCGCGGCTTTCTTTCGCCACGACCGCCGATCTCGTGCCGCCCGAAGGGCTCGTCGGGCAGCAGCGCGCCCGCGAGGCGATCGCTCTCGGTACGAGAATTGCGAAGCCGGGATTCAACCTGTTCGTCATCGGCTCGCCCGATGCGCATATGCAAGGAGCCGTCAAGGCGCTGCTGCGGCGGATCGAGCCGCGACGGCCGCCGCCTTGCGATTGGGTCTATGTCAACAATTTCAAGGAGGCCAACAAGCCCGCAGCGATCTCGCTTCCGCCCGGCCGCTCGCTCGAGTTCCGCGACGCGATGCGGGAATTCATCGACGATCTCAAGGCGGCGCTGCCGGCCGTCTTCGAAAGCGAAGACTATCAGACGCGCCGGGCCGCCATCGACCAGCGTTTCCAGGCAAAGCAGGCGAGCGCCTTTTCGGCGTTGCGGGACAAGGCCGCGGAGAAGAATATCACCATTCTCCGCACCCCGATGGGGTTTGCGCTCGCGCCGATCGCCAACGGCCAGGTGGTCACGCCGGAGGAATTCAACGCCTGGCCGGAACCGAAGCGGCGCGAGGCGCAGGAGACGATCGCGCTCCTCGAAAAGGAGCTCGAGCACATCGTGATGCAAATTCCCGGATGGGAGAAGGAGCGTCGCGAAGAAGTCCGCAAGCTCAACCGGGAGACCGCCAATTTCGCCGTCGGCCAGTCGATCGAGGAGACGAAGGCGCGTTTTGCGGACCTGCCCCGCATTCTCCAGCATCTCGACGCCGTGCGCAGTGATGTCGTCGAAAATGTCGGCATCTTCGTCGGCAAGACGGAGGACGAGCAGCCCTCCGATCCGCGCATCGGCAATCCACTCGACCGCTACGAAGTGAACGTCGTGGTCTCGCAGACGCCCGGCGCGTCGGCGCTGCCGATCGTCGAGGAGCCGCACCCGACGCTCGCGAACCTTACCGGCAGCATTGAATATGTCTCGCTGCACGGCGTGCTGGTCACCAATTTCCGCCTGATCAAGGCCGGCGCCATTCACCGGGCGAATGGCGGCTTCCTGCTCATCGATGTTCGCAACCTGCTCATGGAACCGTTCAGCTGGCCGGCGCTGAAACGCGCCTTGCGTCAGCGCGAAATCAAAATCGAGGATGTGAGCCGCTTCGTCGGGCTGACCAGCACCGTCTCGCTCGAACCCGATCCGATCCCGCTGGACCTCAAGGTCATCCTGTTCGGCGATCGGGTACTCTACTATTTGCTCGCAGCGATCGACCCCGAGGTTGGCGACTATTTCAAGGTATTGGCCGATTTTGAGGACGATCTCGACCGTTCCCGCGAAAGCGAGGAGGTGCATGCGCGGCTGCTCGCCGCCATCGTGGCGCGCGAGCAACTACGACCCTTTGACCGCGAGGCCGTCGCGCTCGTCGTCGAACACGCATCCCGCATCGCCGATCACGCGGGCAAGCTCACGCTGCGCATCGCCCCCTTGAAGGACTTGCTGGCGGAGGCCGATTTCTGGGCTGCTGAGTCCGGCCGTGCGGTCGTGTCGCGCGCCGACGTGCAGAAGGCACTTGAAGCCAAGGAGGGGCGTGCGTCGCGCCTGCGCGACCGCGCGCGCGAATCAATCCTCCAGGATGTGGCGCTCATTGAGACGAGCGGCGAACGGATCGGCCAGATCAACGGCCTGAGCGTGATCGAGCTGGGTGGGTTCCGTTTCGGCCGGCCCACGCGTATCTCGTGCCGCATCCGGCCGGGCACCGGAAAGGTCGTGGATATCGAACGCGAGGTGGAACTCGGCGGCCCGATCCATTCGAAAGGCGTGCTCATTCTTTCGGGTTTCCTCGCGGGCCGCTATGCACTTGACGTTCCCATGTCGCTGTTCGCAAGCCTCGTGTTCGAGCAGTCCTATGCGGGGGTCGAGGGCGACAGCGCGTCTTCCGCGGAACTCTATGCGCTGATCTCCGCGCTTTCCGATTGTCCGCTGCGGCAGGATCTCGCGGTGACCGGCTCGGTGAACCAATACGGGGAAATCCAGGCGATCGGCGGCGTCAACGAAAAGATCGAAGGCTTCTTCGACATTTGCCGGGCGCGGGGGCTCACCGGCCGACAAGGCGTCGTCATCCCCAAGGCGAATGTGCAGCACCTGATGCTGCGCGGCGACGTGGTGGAAGCCTGCGCCGCCGGCCGCTTCGCCGTCTATGCCGTTTCGGCGATCGACGAGGGCATCGCCCTGCTCACCGGCCGTCCCGCGGGCGCGCGCGACCCCGACGGCGCATTTCCGGCGGGCAGCGTGAACCGGTTGGTCGAAGACAAGCTGCGTGCCTTTGCGCACGTCCGGCAGGCGTTCGCCTCCGATCGCCTGGCAAGCCCAGGGACCGGCGCCAAATGAGCGGCCGGCGCCTCGACCTCACCCGGATGGTGCTCGCCCTATCGCAGGGCGGACACGATCGCGAACGCATGGACGCGATCGGCGAGCTTGCCGAACTGCTGCATCTTGAGATTCAGGGACTGCTTTTCGAGGATCCCGGTCTGCGCGCCCTGGCCGGACATACATTCGCGCGCGAGCTGCGCACGATCGGCCCCGCCTGGTCCCCGGTCGAAGCGACGCGGCTTGCAGAGGAAATGGAGGGCGCTGCCGAGGCGCTGCGGCGGCGATTTTTCGGCATTTTCGGCCGCCGGCGCCTGAAGACGCATTTCGAGGTCGCAAGGCAAAGCGCGGCGGCGGCGTTCGGGACCTTGCGGCCGGGCGACGTTCTCGTTCTCGTCGAACCGGTCGACCCGGTGGAACTCGCGTGCTCGCATCTTGCGCCGCTGCCGGAATCCGCCGAGACCGCCGGCGCGGTCCTGATCGTGCCGGCACCGCTCGTCCGCAGGCGCGGCCCGGTCGTGGCGATTGCCGCGGAATCCGGCGATTCGAGCATCGAACTCGCGCTGACCATTGCGGCGGCGGCCGGCGAACGGTTGATCGTCCTCAGCCCTCCCGCGCGGGACGCGGAACGCGCGGCAAGCGCCGCCGAGCGGAGCCTCATGCCGGTGGCCGTCGAGGAGATTCCATTCGAGGTCGCGCGGGCGCGCCCGGCCGATATTGCCTCGCGTCTGGCGGGCGTCAATGAACGCCTGATCGTCGCGTCACGCACGAGGCTCGACCGCACGATCGGCGCTGCGGCGGCCTCGCTCCTGAGAGTTCCGGTCCTGCTGACGGGCAACACCTCGGACTGAACGCAGGGTTTGCGGCACCGCGCCCGGCCCGCCCGCAAATCGCCCTCTACTTTTCCGCGTTCCACGGACGCCAATGCGTCGGACGAATATCGACGCGGTCGCGCGTTCGCGCGTTTACCCATCCCTCCGGCGTGCGGCGGCAGGGAAACACGAGAGCGTGCATGCCCTCCTTGTCCATGACGGCGAGCTGCAAGTCCCGATCCGTCGGCGCCGTAGCGATGGTCTGCCATTCCATGGTGGGTCAGCGCCGGCTAATGGGAGAACAGACAGCAGATTTCCGAGGATGTCAGCAGTTTTTGGCTCACGCCGCCCCAGATCCATTCGCCGACGCGGCTGTGGCCATAAGCGCCGACCACGAGCAGATCGGCGCGTTCGTCCTCCACGATCTCGGTCAAAGTCTCCCCGGTCCCATTGAAGGACCGGGCTACCCGCTTCGATGCGGAAACCTGATGAAGTGCGAGCCACGCGACCACGTCGTCCAGAGCGGCTTCGTTATCGCCCTCGTCGGCCTCCGAAACATGCGCAACCACGACCTGCGCGGCGGTGCGCAGGAGCGGCAGGGCATCCCAGATCGCGCGGCGCGCCTCCCGCGTATTTTTCCAGCCGACGACGATGCGCTGAGCCGAAAGCGCCTGAACCTCGGGAGGAACGACAAGCAGCGGGCGGCCAGCCTTCAGCACGAGTTCGGTCGGATCGAGCACATAGCGGGGATCGTCGAGAACGCCGTAGCAGCCGAGGCCGGCGATCAGGAGATCGGCAGCGCGCCCGTGGCGCGCGACGAACTCGGCCGGACGCTCGAAGCCCTGCCGCCACTCGCACGGCACCGAACAGGCCGCCATCGCGGCCCGGAAACGTTGCTCCGCGGCATTCATCTTGCCGGCCATGGCCCGGCGGTCCTGCGCGACCAGCCCTGCCGCGACAATTCCTTCCGCATAGGCGGGCGGCTCCGGATCATTCGCGGCGGCGCCGATGACCCGCGATCCGAGGAAGGCGGCCAGTCCGCCGGCCACGCGCAGCACCGCGTCGTTCGACGGCTCAAGCTCCACGTGCACCAGCAGTGAGGCGTAATTCATCGTTCCGCTCCGGTTCCCTGCCGGAGGAACCGTGGCGGCCGGACCCGGTCGCGGCATTGATTCAGATCAAGATCGTCCGCGCGAGCTTGAGCGCATGCTGATCAGTTTGCGGCGGCGCCCAGGCGGCGAACCGAATCGAGCCAGCCTTGCCGTCGCGCGTCGCTCGCTGCCTCGACCGAGCCGATCAGAGTGTGGCGGGAACTCACGCCCACCATACCGAGAATGCTCCGCTCCAAGCTCTTGAGCCCGTGCGCCAGGAAGTACCAGCGGTAAACCCAGGCGGGCATGCCCATGGTGACGATGATGCGGGCCGACTTGCCCTGCAGGCGTCCGCGGAATCCCTTTTCGTCGAAGCGCGCCGGAACCGCGAAACCCGGTCGAAGGGCCTGCTCCAGAAAGGCCTTCACGAGCGCCGGCATGGTGCCGAGCCAGAGCGGATAGACGAGGACAAGGTGGTCCGCCCAGGAGAGGTCCTCCTGCGCGGCGGCGATATCGGGCGTGGGCGGTGCGCTTTCCCAATCGGAGCGCGCTCGTAGAACCGGAAAGTCCAGGCGGGCGACCTCGATGTCGCGCACCTCGTGCCCCGCAGCCTGCGCCCCCTCGCGATAGGAATCGGCAAGGGCGTGGCAGAAATGACGCGCGTCGGCCGTGGGGTGCCCCTGGATCAGCGTGATGCGCGCCATGCTCGACCTCTTCGGACAACGGCCGGGACCGGCCCTCGGTTAAGGCCCGGCGTGCGGCCGCGCAATCGCGAGCCGCACGCGCTTGATGTCCGCTTCCTGCAACTCGTTTCGAATGTCGAAACCGAGCGCGGCGCACATCTGGAGCATGACGGTGTTTTCCGCCAACACCTGCCCCTCGACGGTCCGCAGCCCGTCGGCCTGCGCCCATTCGATCATGAGACGCATCAACTCCCAGCCGATGCCGAGCCCTTTCATGTCCGAGCGCACGAGAATCGCATATTCGCCGGTTTCGTGATTGGCGTCGGCATGCAGTCGCACCACGCCGACCATGGCGCCGGTTTCCGCATCGAGTGCCACGAAGGCGATCGCGCGCGCATAGTCGATCTGCACGAGCCGCGCCAAAAACGCGTGGCTGAATTCGCGGATCGGCGCGAAGAAACGCAGACGCAGATCCGCCGCGCTCACATGTTTCAGAAATTCGACGAACAGGCCTTCGTCCTCAGGCCGGACCGGCCGGATGAGAAGGCGGCGATTGTCTTTCGTCCAAGCCGTCCGCTCCCATTCCTTCGGGTAGGGCCGAAGCGCAAAGCGCGGATGGCCGGCGCCGTGCCGTTCTCCCATAAGCGGCGCGATGCGCACACGCGCATCGACCGCGATGACCCCGTCCTGGTCGGCGAGCAGCGGATTGATATCGAGTTCGCGGATTTCCGGCACGTCGACGGCGAGCTGAGACAGCTTCACGAGGACGAGCCGCACCGCACGCTCTTCGGCCGCCGGCACATTGCGATAGGCCTTGAGGATGCGGGAGACGCGGGTGCGGGCGATCAGGGTCTCGGCGAGCTTGAGATCGAGCGGCGGAAGCGCCAGGGCCTTGTCGTTGATGACCTCGACGGCAGTCCCGCCGCGGCCGAACACGATGACGGGCCCGAAAGTCGGATCGTCGGCGATGCCGGCGATGAGCTCGCGTGCTTTGGGACGCCGCACCATGGCTTGGACCATGACGCCGGCGATGCGCGCATCCGGCCGAAGCTCGGCCGCCTGCCGCAAAATATCCGCGGCAGCCCGATGCACCGCCTGCTCATTGGCGAGATCGAGCCGGACGCCGCCAACATCGGACTTGTGCACGATATCGGGCGAGAGGATCTTCACCGCCACGGTGCCGCCCTCTGCGAGAATGGGTCGCGCGGCAGCGGCCGCCGCCTCGGCGGTCTCGGCGAGCACGATCGGGGCGACCGGAATGTCATAGGCGGCAAGCAGCCTGTTCACGCCGAGCGGATCGATCCACTCGCGGTTTTCGCGAAGCGCATCGGCCACGATGGCGCGCGCCGCCGACACATCCGGCACGAAATCATGCGGCAGGCTGTCAGGCGTCTCCATCAGGAGATCCTGGGCTTCGCGATAGCGGACGAGATGGCTGAAACCGCCGATGGCGTCGGCCTCGGTCGCATAATGGGGAATGCCGAGACTTTCGAACGCGCGGCGCGAGGTTTCGTCCTCCCCCAGCCAGACGGCGAATACCGGCTTCGGCCGGACCGCGCGCTCGCGATCCGCCTGCACGACCTTGGCGACCGCTTCGGCGGCGGCAGAGGCCGATGCCAGCGCCGTCGGCACGTTGAGAACGAGCACCGCATCGTTTTCGGGGTCGGCGAGCAGCGCCGCGAGAGCGGCCGCGTAGCGCGCCGCATCGGCATCACCGACGATGTCCACGGGATTGGCCCGCGACCAGGTCGGCGGCATCGCGCGGTCGAGCGCATCGAGGGTCGCGGGCGAAAGCGTTGCGAGCGCGCCGCCGAGATCGATCAGCCGATCGACCGCGAGCACGCCAAGTCCACCGCCATTGGTGAGCACCGCAAGGCGCTTGCCGCGGTAGGGCGTGTGCCGGCCGAGCGTCTCGGCGGCCGCGAACAATTCGTCGAGATCGAAGACGCGCAACAGGCCGGCCCGGCGAAAGGCGGCCTCGTACACCGAATCGGAACCCGCGAGAGCCCCCGTATGCGTGGCCGCCGCCCGCGCACCGGGGCTATGCCTCCCGGACTTGATGACGACGACCGGTTTCGCGCGCGCGGCCGCCCGCGCCGCCGACATGAACTTCGCCGCGTTCGTCACCGACTCGATATAGAGCAGGATGGCGCGCGTACCGCGGTCGGCCGCGAAGAAATCAAGACAGTCGGCGAAATCCACGTCCACCTGGTCCCCGAGCGACACGAGCGCGGAAAAGCCGACGCGACGCTGCGCGGCCCATTCGACGAGCCCCGCCTCGAGGGCGCCGGATTGCGAAATGAAGGCGAGGTCGCCCGCGACGGCGTTGCGATTGGCAAAGCTCGCATTGAGCTTGGCGCCCGGGGCAATGAGGCCGAGGCAGTTCGGACCGATGAGGCGCAGCCCGGCCTTGCGGGCCAGCCGGCACGCCGCTTCGGCATGCGAACCCGGTCCCCGGCCGAGTCCCGCGGTGATGACCACGGCGCCGGCCGCCCCCACGCGGCCGGATGCTTCGACGATCGAAGGAACCGTAGCGGGAGGGGTCGCGACGACGACGAGGTCGGGCTTGTCGGCGGCATCCTCGAGCCGCGGCACACAGGGCAGCCCGTCGATCTCGCGATATTTCGGATTGACCAACGTGACCGAGCCGGCGAAGCCGGCCTCACGCACGTTGCGGAGAACGGCGCGCCCGAGCGAGCCCTCCCTCGCACTCGCCCCGACGAGCGCGATCGAGCGCGGCGCAAAGATCTTGTCGAGGCCGTAGATGCTCACGTCGCTTCCGTGTCAGGCCGCCCGTGAAAACCGCCCGGCGGCTCCGTCCATTATGGCCCAGAGCCGCCGCCGGTTCGACCTGCCGGATTCCCCCTCAGGAATTGAGTTCCTGGAGGCCGCGGCGATCACGCAACACAATTCGCCGCGTTGCAGGCAATTCGATCTTCGCGTCCCCTTCGAGCTGCGTGAAGGTGCGCGAGACCGTCTCGATCGTGAGTCCGAGATAATCGGCGATGTCCTGGCGGGACATCGGCAGTTCGATGGTGTTGCTGCCGTTGTTCGGCCGCATTTGCAGCAGGAACGCCGCAACCCGCTCTTGAGCGCTCTTGACGAGCAGAAGAGCGTGCGTCTGCGCGCGCTGCAGCTCCTGGGCCGTGACGGCCCAAAGATAACGCGCAACGTCGCCATCGCGTGCAGCGAGCGCGATCACAGGCGCCCGTCGCACCGCCTGGACCACCGTGCTGCCGATGGCCTCGGCCGAGCAGGAATGCGTTTCGCCCGCTTCAAGACCGAAAATTTCTCCGGCCATATGGAAACCGCAGATTTGCCGCCGCCCGTCACTCAGGAGGCGATAGGTGCGGACCGCGCCGCTGACGACGCGATAGAGATACACGGCGGGCTCGTCCTCTCCGAAAATTTCCGCATTGCGGTCGTACGGCAGGGTGATCGCCGCCAGTTCGGCTCTGCCGAAAATGGGATCATGGGCCGTCCCGACTGCCTGCGGGAACGGGTGCGGAACAGAGCGGACCGACAATCGGTCGCCGATTGGGGCGGCAAGATTTGCTTGCTTCAGCATATTCGTGACTCCCGCTGTCTCTGGGAGCCAGACTCCTGCGTTTCATCGCCCGGGAAAATTCCGATATCGTCCCTAAGGGTTTTACCGGAGGTCAGCCCGCGGCCTCCCATGCCAAAAGGGCGTTTCTCATGCGCCGACAGCCATGACCATGCCTCTTCCCACAACCCCGGAGCGTCTTCCGGCAATCCCTGGCCGCACCCCGCGCCGGCTCGCGAGAGACTATGGGGTGGCGCTTCTCGCCAGCGCCGTAGCCTTCGCTTTGCGCGAAGTTCTCGATCCGCTGCTCGGGCCGCAGGCACCGTTCGTGCTCTTCGTTCCGGCGATTCTCGTTGCGTCCGCCGTCGGCGGGCTCGGTCCCGGCCTGCTTGCCGGCGCACTCGGCCTTGCGAGCGCGGTGCACTTCTCGGAGGCGCCCGACGGCTCGTACTCGCTGTTCTGGAGCAGCGTCATTTTCGCCTTTACCGCGACCGGAGTGGCCTGGGGCGGCGAAGTCCTCCGCCGCGCGCGGCTGCGGGTCGACAAAACGACGCAGGATCTTCTGGCGCGAGAGGCCCACCTCCAGTCGATCCTCGCCACCGTGCCGGACGCCATGGTGGTCATCGACGAAGCCGGCATCATGACTTCGTTCAGCGCGGCCGCGGAGCGCCTGTTCGGCTACTCGGCACGCGAGGCCCTCGGCCAGAACGTCAAAATCCTGATGCCTTCGCCACACCGCGAAGCCCATGACGCCTATATCAAGCGCTACCTCTCGACTGGAGAGCGGCGGATCATTGGCATCGGCCGCGTTGTCGTCGGAGAGCGCAAGGACGGCTCCACCTTTCCGATGGAGCTTGCCGTCGGCGAGGTGCATTCGGGGAATCGGCGGTTCTTCACCGGCTTCATGCGCGACCTGACGGAGCGGCAGCGGACGGAAGCGCGGCTCCAAGAGTTGCAAGCCGAGCTGGTGCACATCTCGCGCCTTTCGGCGCTCGGCGAGATGGCCTCCACGCTCGCGCACGAACTCAATCAGCCGCTTTCCGCGATCGCCAATTATCTCAAAGGCTCGCGCCGCATCCTGGAGTCGAGCGCGGACCCCAGGACCCGAATGGTGGCGGAGGCGCTCGACAAGGCAGGCGACCAGGCGTTGCGGGCGGGAGAAATCATCCGCCGTCTGCGCGGCTTCGTTTCCCGCGGCGAAAGCGAGCGACGGGTGGAGAGCGTCGCAAAGCTCATCGAGGAGGCGAACGCGCTCGCCCTGGTTGGCGCCAAGGAGCAGGGCGTGCGGGTTCGCCTGAGGATCGATCCGGACGTGGATTTCGTCCTCGTCGACAAGGTCCAGATCCAGCAGGTGCTCTTGAACCTCTTGCGAAACGCCTTAGAGGCTATGGAAAACGCGCCCCGGCGCGAGCTCACCGTCACGGCCGCCAATGCGGGCGACGGCATGGTGTTGATGAGCGTTATCGACACCGGGCCGGGGATTGCCGAGGAAATCGCCCCGGAGTTGTTTCGGCCGTTCGTAACGACCAAACTGCAAGGCATGGGCGTCGGCCTGTCGATTTCCCGGACCATCGTCGAGGCGCATGGCGGCCGCATCTGGGTCGAGCCCAACCCCGAGGGAGGGACTATTTTTCGAATGACGATGCCCGGGGTGAAGAGCGAGGAAGTCAGCGATGGTTCATGATCGCATCGTGCACGTGATTGACGACGACGAGGCGGCGCGCGAATCGCTCGAGTTCCTCCTGCGCAGCGCCGGGATCGAGGTCTCGACCTACGAATCGGCCATGCAGTTCCTGCAGGCATTGCCGCAGGTCAAGGCGGGCTGCGTCGTCACCGACGTGCGTATGCCGGGAATCGACGGGCTCGAGCTCCTGCGGCGGCTGCGTTCCGCAGGCGTTCGCGTTCCCGTCATCGTCATTACCGGCCACGGAGAAATCTCCATGGCCGTCGAGGCGATGAAAATCGGCGCGACCGACTTCCTGGAGAAGCCATTCGACGACGACATTCTTCTTGCCGCGGTGCGAAACGCGCTTTCGGCCCAGGAACGATCGGAGCACGAGGACGCCGCGCGCGCCGTCCTGCTTGAGCGACTTGCATCGCTCTCCGTGCGCGAGAGACAGGTGCTTGAGGGGCTGGTTGCGGGATCGCCCAACAAGGTGATCGCCCACGATCTCGGGATCAGCCCCCGGACCGTCGAAATCTATCGTGCGAACGTGATGTCGAAGATGCAGGCCGACAGTCTCTCCCAGCTGGTCCGGATGGCGCTGTCCGCCGGCATAATCGGCGAGCAGGCGGATTAGGGTTGAGGCACATCAATTTCATTTCTTCCAATTCATGCGAATTTGTTTCATGTCGCCAAATTCCCAGATCCCGTCTCCGCCTCCGGCCGTGCTCGTCGTCGACGACGACTCGGCCCTGTGCGCGGCGCTGAGTTTTTCCCTTCAAATCGAGAACTATGCCGTCCAGACCTACACCTGTGCGGCCGACCTGCTCGCCGAGAAGGAGGTGCCTCGGCACGGCTGCATGGTCGTCGACTACAAGATGCCGGACATGAACGGACTCGACCTCGTCGCTCGCTTACGCGAGCGAGGCGTGACGCTGCCGGCGATCCTGATCACCGGTTCGCCGCCCGAGGCGGTGCGGCGGCGCGCCGCGCAGGCCGGCATCACCGTCGTGGAAAAGCCCCTGTTCGGCGATTCGCTTGCCGAAGCCATTCGCGCAGCGCTGGCCCGGACCGAGAAGCCGGACACGGAGAAGGACCACTGACCCGCCGGCCTATTCCAGCGTCTTCAGGAACGCGATCAGATCATTGATCTGGTCCGGCGGAAGGCGGAACTCGGGCATCGTCGGATGACCCGTCACGATGCCCTCGGCGAGAGATTCCTCGAGCGTTTCGACCGGATAACGCGTGTGCAACGCCCGAAACGGCGGCGCGATCGACAGCGGACTCGGGCTCACTTTGTCGATCGAATGACACCGCGCACAGTGCGCCTGCGCGAATTTCTGGCCGCGCTGCGCAGCGGGGCCCGCCGTCTGCGCCGCCGCCTCGGCGACCGCAAGCAGCAGAATGGCGCTGGTCAGAAGAAATTTCATGCCGAATGCCTCAGGCCGGAACGGATCGCACGGAATCAACACTCAACCACAGGTTCTTGCGGAACAATAGCCCGTTCCGCCATTGATTCAGGTCAAAGGTGAAGCGGCCATTGCGCGAGAAAAGAGCAGGTCGTCAGACGGCGCCCGGCGCCTGCCCCGACGTCCGACGCCGTTTGTGAAGGAGCGCGCCGATGACCAGGAAGGAACGGCTTCGCTGCGCCATCTCCGGCCGGGAACTTCCGCGAGACGAGCTCGTCCCGCTCGACACCGTCAGCAGCGGGATCGAGGCCGAAATCCGGACTGATTACCCGCAGCTTGATCCTGCCGCGCTCATCAGCCGGGCGGCGCTTGCGCGCTATCGGGCGCGCCATGTCGAGTCACTGCTGAAGGCCGAGAAGGGCGAACTCTCCGATCTCGACCGCCAGGTCGCCGTCAGCATGGCGACGCATGAGACGATGGCCGAGAACACCGCCGCTGAGTTCGAGGGCAGCCGCACGTTCGGCGAGCGCCTGGCCGACCGGTTCGCTTCGTTCGGAGGCAGTTGGAGCTTCATTCTGCTGTTCCTGGCTGCCCTGCTGCTGTGGGCCGCCGTCAACGCGACGCTGCCCGAGCCCACGCGTTTCGATCCCTATCCGTTCATCTTGCTCAATCTCGTGCTTTCCTGCCTCGCCGCGCTGCAGGCGCCGGTGATCATGATGAGCCAGAAGAGGCAGGAGGCCAAGGACCGCCTGCGCTCGCAGAACGACTACCGCGTCAACCTCAAGGCAGAGCTCGAGATCCGGCACCTCCACGAAAAGATTGACCACCTGATTTCGCGGCAGTGGCAGCGGCTCGCGGAAATCCAGCAGCTTCAGATCGAGATCATGCAGGACATGGCGCGTTCCCGCGGCGGGTGACGGCGGGCGGGTGTGCCCGCCCGCAAGCCCAGAACGCGCCCGCTTCGCTCGGACAGTCTGGATGGCCATGCGACAGACCGGGACGCAGGAGGAGGTGTTCGCGTTCCTGGCGGACCCCGCGACGCACGGCCTCGCCGGCCCCGTCGTTCGCATCGACACGCATGCGGCCGCGGTCTTTCTCGCGGGCGATGCGGCCTACAAGGTCAAGCGCGCGGTGAAGTTGCCCTTTCTCGACTTCTCAACGCTCGAAAAGCGACGTCGCGCGTGCGAAAGCGAAATCGCCGTCAACAAAGACAATGCCCCTGCCCTCTATCGCGGTGTCGTGCCGATCGTGCGCCGCGGCGGCGCCCTGCACCTCGGCGGGCCCGGCGACGTGGTCGAATGGGCGGTTCACCTGCGGCGGTTCGACGAAAATCAAACCTTCGACCGTCTCGCGGCGCATGGAGCGCTTTCTCCGACGCTCGTCGCCGCGCTCGCAGCCGCGGTCGAGGCCGCCCACCGCCGCGCGCCGCGACGGGTGGGTGCGGCCGCCGTCCTCGCCCTCAAGCGTCAAACCGAGGATACGCTGGCCGAGCTTGCCGAAGCGGCCGCGATCTTCGGTTCCGATCGGATTTCGTTCTTTGCGGCAACCGTGAGGAACAGCCTCGCCCGGGTCGAACCGCTGCTCGTGCGGCGTGCCGCGGCGGGCGCGGTGCGGCGCTGCCACGGCGACCTGCATCTGCGCAACATCGCATTGATCGAGGGGGAGCCGGTGCTGTTCGACGCGATCGAGTTCGACGAAGCGATCGCCACTTGCGACGTTCTCTACGATCTTGCCTTCCTACTCATGGATCTGTGGCAGGCGGGATTGCGGCTCGAAGCTTCGCTCCTGCTCAATCGCTATATCTGGCGTTGCGCCGACGAGGCCGCCGAAATCGAGGGGCTGGCGGCGCTGCCTCTGTTTCTTGCCCTGCGGGCGGCGATCCGCGCCAAAGTTGCGGCGGAGCTCGCGCGGACGACGCCCTCCCGTTCCGGCGCCGCGGCGGGCGAGGCCCGCCGCTATTTCGAGGCCGCCTGCGATTTCCTCCGCGAACGGCCGGCCCGCCTCGTCGGCGTGGGCGGCCTGTCGGGCACCGGCAAGACCTCTCTGTCCGCGCGCATCGCCCCCGCAATCGGGCGCCCGCCCGGCGCCGTCCACCTGCGCAGCGACATCGAACGCAAGCGAATGCACGGCGTCCCCGAGCACGAGCGCCTGCCGCAGGCGGCCTATGGCCCCGAAACCACAGCGGCCGTTTACCGCCGGCTGCGCGCGCTCGCCGGCCTTGCACTCCGCGCCGGCCAGAGCGCCATTGTCGATGCGGTGCATCTGCGGGAGGAGGAACGCAACGGGCTCGCGGCGGTGGCGGCCGCGGCAAAGCTTGAGTTCATCGGGCTTTGGCTGCACGCTTCGGTGCCGGTGCTGAGCGCGCGGGTGGCCGCCCGCACGGGCGACGCTTCCGACGCCACACCGGAAGTGGTGAGAAAGCAGGCGGAATTTGCCGTGGGCGCGAACGACTGGGCTCGTCTCGACGCCTCCCAGCCTGTCGAGGCGCTGGTCGCCGAAGCCATGCGCCTCTGCCGGGCGGGTTCGAAGGACTCGGATTGACCTGGATCAACGTGGCGCGCCAGCGACCATTGCACCTTGGGGGCGTTTTCCTACGGAGCGAGCGGCCATGAATCGAGAGTCCGTCCCGTTGCCCCACGTCCTCAAGCGTATCCGGCTGGAGCTTGCGCGCTCGCGGGATTTCCCGACCGGATCGTCCAATCACGGCTACGAATTCGTCGCCCCGCTCGACGCCGAAGGTCGGATCGACGCCGCGCTCTGGCGCAAATACCGCGCCCACTGCGGCGTGCGTCGCTTCTGGGGCGACGACGAGGAAACCGGGCTGCTGGTACACAAGCCGGGCGGCGGCGAGCGCGCCATCTGGGTCTTCGACTATGACCGGACGACCGACGAGGACGACGAGGCCGGTTACCGCTTCGGGGCGCATGCCTTCCGGCCGGGCGAATACGTATCGGTGACCGGTGAGGACGGCGAGGTTCACACCTTCCGGGTCGTGTCTGTCGAAACCGCGGTGTAAAGCCGCGGCGACCGCGGGCCTCTCAGGCGCAGCTTGCGGCGCCGCCCGGAAGCGCCGCTCCTTCGCGCTTACGGGGCCCGTGCCGAACCCCCGTTCGGCCGTTCATTCCTCGTTCGAAAAATTCCCGGCGGGAACCGCCGGTCTGGTCGAACGGTTCTTACTCTTCCGCGTTTTCCTTGGCGGCCGGATGGCACGCGGCCGCTTTGACCCAGATCAATGAGCCTCCTCGGCTTCGAGCGAAACATCCGCACGTCGCGCGAAGATGCGGCGGCTCATTCGCACGGAGGTGAACTCATGAACCCCAAATCTCTCATCCCGATCGGTCGTGAGCCGAGCCTCGCCCGCGAGGGGCGTGGCCCTCTTTCCATGCTGCAGTGGGAAATCGATCGGCTTTTCGACGATTTCGCGCGCGGCTTTTCGGCACTGCGCAGCTTTGGTGGCGGAGAGCTCGTGCCCACCATGGACGTGACCGAGTCCGACAAGGAGATTGAGATCATTGCCGAACTGCCGGGCCTCGAGGAAAAGGACATCGAGATCAACGTTTCCGACAGCATGTTGACCATCCGGGGAGAGAAGAAGGCCGAGAAGGAGGAAAAGAAGAAGGACTACCGTCTTGTCGAGAGGTCCTATGGCTCCTTCTCCCGATCGGTCGAACTGCCGCATGGCGTCAACCCCGACTCGATCAAGGCCGAGCTCGCCAAAGGCGTTCTCAAGGTCACCATTCCGAAACCGGCGCAGACGGAAATGAAGAAGATCGCGGTGAAGGCCGCCGCATAGACGCGGCGACTGCCCTCGCGGGGACCATCCCGCACAAGCGGAGCGCCGGCCTCTTCAGCCGCGCTCCGGCGAAGGCACGAGCACGGCCGCGCCATGGACGCGGCCGCTGCGCAGATCCTCGAGCGCCTCGTTGGCCTGAACAAGCGGATAGCGCACGGTCTGGGTCCGCACGCCGGCCTTCGCGGCCATCGCGAAGAAATCCAGACCGTCGCGCCGCGTGAGATTTGCGACGGACACAAGCTGCCGTTCCTCCCACAACAGCCTGTACGGAAAGCGGGGAATATCGCTCATGTGAATTCCGGCGCAGACCACGCGGCCGCCCTTTCGCACGGCCTTCAGAGCGACCGGAACGAGGGGGCCGACCGGCGCGTAGATGATGGCCGCATCGAGCGGCTCGGGCGCGGTCTCATCGGAGCCCCCCGCCCATTCCGCGCCGAGCTGACGCGCGAAAGCCTGCCCTTCCGCATCACCCGGGCGGGTGAAGGCGAAGACGCGGCGGCCCTGCCAACGCGCAACCTGCGCCACGATATGGGCGGCCGCTCCGAACCCGAAGAGCCCGACAGCACGGCCCTCGCCCGCCATCACCAGCGAGCGCCAGCCGATGAGCCCGGCGCAAAGGAGCGGGGCAAGCGCGGCGTCGTCCTCCTCCTCTTCCGGCAGGGGAAAGGCGTAGCTCGCCTCCGCAATCGCGTGGGTGGCATAGCCGCCGTCGCGCGTGTAACCGGTAAAGAGCGGCGCGTCGCACAGATTCTCCCGGCCGGCGCGGCAATAGGCACAAACCCCGCAGGTGTGGCCGAGCCACGGAATACCGACGCGGGTGCCGGGCGCAAGGCCCGTGACATGGGCGCCGATTGCATCAACACGCCCCACGATCTCGTGTCCCGGCACGAGGGGAAGCTTCGGCGACGGCAATTCGCCGTCGACGACGTGGAGATCGGTCCGGCACACGCCGCAGGCCCCGATCCGCACCCGTATTTCGTTCGGTCCAGGCTCGGGGTCCGGGCCCTCCGAAAGCTTGAGCGGCGTGCGAGGAGCGTAGAGAGTCATGGCCACCATGGCGAGGCTCCAAGACGTCAGACCGGTTGCCCAGCGCCCGCTGCGGGATGGCCCTGCGGGACCTGCCGCAGTTGCGCAACGGGACCGAGCGCCCGCAGGGCGTTGAGGACGACGGCGATGTCGATCACCTCTTGCACGATCGCGCCCTCGACAGGACTGAGATAGCCGAATGCCGCCATGAACATGCCGAGAAGCGATGCGCTGATGCCGGCATAGACGCTCTGCAGCGCAATGGACCGAGACCGTTTCGCCGCATCGAGCGCATCCAGCAGACGATCGAGTCGATCCGAAAGGATGACGGCATCAGCCGCCTCGGCGGCAGCGGCCGAGCCCGTCGCCCCCATCGCCATTCCCACGTCGGCAGCGGCAAGAGCAGGCGCATCGTTCACGCCGTCCCCCACCATCATGACCGGACCGCGGCTGCGTTCGCGAAGCACGAGGTCGACCTTCTGTTCCGGCGTGAGATCGAAACGCACTTCGTCGAGCGGTAGCCCTGCCGCCACAGCGCGGGCGACATCACCGCGGTCGCCGGTCGCCAGCACGATGCGGGCGATGCCGCGCCGCCGCAGCGCCGAAAGGAGGTCGGCGCTGCCCTCGCGCAATTCGTCGGCGAGCACGAGCGTGCCGGCCAAGGCGCCGTCCACCGCGACCAAAACCATGACGGCGCCGGGCGCCGCGCCGGCCCAGCCCACCGGCGCACGCCCCCCGATCCGGCCGGCGACGTAGCGCCGCCCGCCCACGGCCACCCGCCGGCCTTGGATGGTGCCCTCGAGGCCCTCGCCCGCCTGCTCAGAGATCTCGCTCGGCAGCGCCAACACGATGCCGCGCCGGACCGCCATGTCCACGATCGCCCGGGCAAGAACGTGGGTCGAAGCTTGTTCGAGAGACGCGGCCAAACGCAAGACTTCGTCGCCGGCAAACCCCCGCTCGGGACGGATTTCGAGCAAGCGGGCCCGGCCGCGCGTCAGCGTGCCGGTCTTGTCGATGATGACCGACTTGAGGCGGGCCATCGCTTCGAGACCGGCCCCGCCCTTGACCAGAACGCCGTTTTGCGCAGCCCGCGACAGGCCGCAGACGATCGCAACCGGGACCGCCAGGATGAGCGGACAGGGCGTTGCGATGACGAGAACCGCGAGCGCGCGGAGCGGGTTCCCGCTCAACAGCCAGGCGCTGCCCGCGAGCACAACCGTAGCGGCGAGAAACAGCATCGCGAAGCGGTCGGCAAGGCGCGACATCGGCGCCTTGGAGCGTCGCGCTGCCTCCACGAGGCGCACGATCCCGGCATAGGTGCTCTCCGCCGCCCGTCGCGCGGCGACAAGATCGAAGGCGTCGCCGGCGTTCGTCGACCCGCTGAGGACGGACTCCTCCGCGCGCCGGCGCACCGGCAGGCTCTCGCCCGTGAGCGCGGACTCGTCGAGAACCGCCGCGCCGGCGGCGACCTTGCCATCCACCGGAACCGTGGCGCCACGGCTGATCAGCAGGCGATCGCCCGGCGCGACGCGGCTCAGTTCGACCTCTTCCAGCCGCTCCCCCCGGTAGCGCAGCGCCGTCCGGGGAAGGCGCGCCAGCAGCGCCGTCATTTCCCGGCTCGCGCGGCCCTCCGCATAGCTCTCAAGGTACTGGCCGCCCGCATACATCAGCGCCACGACGACCCCCGCCAGCGCCTCGCCGAGGACCAGCGCGGTCGCCATCGACAATGCGGCAACAATGTCGAGCCCCACATCCCCGCGACGCAAGCTTGCGACGATCTCGACGAGCAAGGCGAGCAGCACCGGTGCCGTGCCGGCCTGCCAAGCATACGCCGCCCAGGCCTTCCCGCCCCCGAGATGAAGCACGAGGCCGATCGCCAGCCCCAGCGCGGGGACGACGACCAGGGCCGGACGGAGCCCCCGCAGCAAGGCGCCGAGCCGACGAGCGGCAGCGCGCGCGGCAGTGGCGGGGACAGAAAAGTCAATCGTCTGTTGCAACGGCCCGCCCGTTGTGCTTTCGAGAAGCGACCTTAACCGATCGTTTGTGAACCGTCGCAATGTCGCGCAGACCGGTCCGATTTCCGGACCATTCGTCCGGTCAGCCGATCATGACCAGAGGAGTCCTCTGGCGCACGCGTTAACCTGTCCGACCCGCCCAAAATGGCGACGAAACGACCGCGGCCCAACCCGGCATCCCGTTCCGTGGCTTTGCGCCGCGGACTGGAGGTTCTTTGCCTTTTCACCGACGTCAAGCCGGAATGGGGCATCACTGAGATCGCAAACCGTCTTGGCGCGCACAAGAGCCTCGTACACCGGACGGTCAAGACTCTGGAGGAAGCCGGTTTCCTACGTCAGGACGCGCAGACCAGGGCCTACTCTCTCGGATTTACGGCGTATCAGCTCGGCGTGTTCGCCTCGCGCCGTCTCGGTTTCACCGCGGAGGCCCGCGCCAGGCTCAAACGACTCTCCGAAGAGATCGGCGCGACCGTGTACATCGTGGTGCGCGACGGGGAAGCGAACCGCATCGTCGATACGTTCGAGACCTCGGCGCTGATCCGCTTCCATTCGCCGGTTGGCACGCGCATTCCGTGGGATCGCGGCGCCTCGTCCAAGCTGCTGTGCGCCTTCGCGCCCGAAGCGGAGATCCGCCAGCTCATGCGCAAGCTCGGGCTGCAACAACATGCAAAGCGCACGATCACCGATCCGGATGCCTTCCTGGCCGAGCTCGCACAGACCCGCAAGCGCGGCTATTCGATCAGCGACGGCGAGGGCTTCGACGGCGTTCTCGGCATTGCCGCGCCGATCTATGCCTCGAACGGCGAGATGATGGCGGCGTTGCAGAGTTCGATGTCGTCTGCGGGGCTCAGCGAGAAGCGGCGCGCCGAGATCGCGAAGGCCATCGTGCGGGCCGCGCAGGAGGTTTCGGCGATGTTGAAGGGGTCGGATAGGGAGACGAGCCGCGGCCGCTGACGCGCTACAGCGCGCCGAGCCCGACGAACACCGCGGCCGAAGTCTTGATGCCTTTGCGCAAAAAATCGAGGGAGAGATTCTCGTTCGGCCCGTGGCTGCCCTCGTCGTGCGTCGCATAGGGCACCATGACGGTGGGAATCCCCAGCACGTTGCGCAGCACGTGGCCCGGATTGGAACCTCCCGAGACCGGGTACAGCAACGGCTCGACGCCGAAGGCTTCGCGCACGGCGCCGGCGATCACCGCTCCCATCGGATGATCGATCGGCGTCTTCGACGGATAGTATTGGAAGTCGTAGGGCTCGATGGCGACGTCGGCGAAGCCGTGGCGTCGCGCATGCGCGCGCAGCTTGTCGAGGATGTCCTCCGGACGCTGGTTGCTAACAAGCCGCATGTCGAGCTTGGCGCTCGCGCACGCGGGAATAACGGTCTTCACCTTGCGCTCGGTGTTGCCGGACAGCAGGCTGCAGATCGTGAGCGTCGGCCGCAACATGATCTTCTCAAAATACGGCATGTCCGCGGGTCCGTCCTCGGCCGCAACCCCCAAGGCACGGCGCCAGGCCGCCGGATCGTGCGGCAGCGCGGCGATCGCCGCGCGTTCGGCCGGTGACGGCGGCACGATATCGTCGTAAAATCCCTCGATGGCGATCGAGCCGTCCTCCCGCCGCAGGCTGCGCAGGAAATCGATGAGCCGCCAGGCCGCGTTCGGCATGGGCCCACCGAAACCGCCGGAATGCACGTCACGATCGGCGGTGCGCACCGCGACCTCGACATAGCAGGAACCGCGATTGCCGAAATAGAGCACCGGCCGGTCGCCGGCGGCCGCCGCCGCATCCGCGATATAGCAATAGTCGGCTGCCAACTTCGCCTTGTTCGCGGCGGCAAAGCGGGATAGCAGCGGGCTGCCGATCTCCTCCTGCGGATCGATCACGATGCGGATATTCGCCGGCACACCGCGGCCAGTCCGCTGCAGCGCTTCGATCGCCTTGAGGTGCGCGAAGAGCTGGCCCTTGTTGTCGGACGTGCCGCGCCCGTAGAGCCGTCCGTTACGGATTTCCGGCTCGAAGGGAGGGCTGTGCCAAGCATCAAGCGGCTCCGCCGGCTGTACGTCGAGGTGCCCGTAGATCAGGATCGTGCGGCGCGCCCCGGGCACCTCGAGCAAAGCATGAACGAGCGGCGGTGAGCCTTCGCCCGCGAGCGGGATGATTTCCGTGCGCATGCCGAGCCGGCGTGTCTCGGCAGCGAAGAGCGCGGCGCACTCCGCAAGTCCGACATTCGCCGCGCTCACGCTCGCAATGCGACACAGGGGAACAAGTTCGTTTACCCACCGGGCAAAGTGCCCGTCGATGTAGTCGTCAACGTCCTGCATGCGCTCATGCCCGATCATTAGCCGCTCTCCTTGACAAGGTAAGCTGTCGCTCAGCATCATCAAAGACAAGAACGAGCGTTCTAATAATTTGAACGAGGGCGCTGCGCTTCCCTCGCAACGGAGGATCTCGATGGGATCGCGGGCCGCCGCAGACATGATTGTCGATGTTCTGGCGGAAGCCGGAATCGGCTTCTTCTTCGGCCTGCCGGGCGGTTCCACCATGGAGCTCTACAAGGCGCTGCACGGGCGGGAAAGCCAGATCAAGGTCGTCGTCCCGCGCGACGAGCAGACCGCCTCCTGCATGGCTGACATGCACGGCAAGCTGACGGGCAGGCCCGGCGTTTTCGCCGCGCAAGGCGGGTTCGCCGGATCGACCGGCATGTTCGGCGTGATCGAAGCCTATCTCGCGCACAGCCCGATGGTCGTGCTGACTGAGCTCAGCGAGGCGGACTGCTTCAACGTGCATGGCCCGATCCAGTCCGGCATCGGCACCTACGGCTCGTTCGACCTGCCCTCGATCTTCAAGAACAACACCAAGTATTCCTCCGTCGCGCACTACCCGCGCGAAGCCGTCATGAGCGTGCAGCTTGCGATCAAACACGCCACCGCCGGGAGCCCCGGCCCCACTGCCGTGCTGATGCGCAGCGGCGCCCTCAAGGGAAGCGTCGAGGAACACGGGCACCCCCGGATCTACGACACGGCCCGCTATCTCACGTCGGCCAAGACCTGCCCGCCGCCGGGCGCCCTCGACGCCGCCGCCGAGATGCTGGCGAAGGCGCGCCGTCCGGTGATCGTGGCGGGCAACGGCGTGAGGATCGCCGGCGCGTTTGAGGCGCTGAAGGAGATCGCGGAGCTTCTCGGCGCTCCCGTCGCGACCAGCACGCTCGGCAAAGGCACGATTGCCGAAACGCACCCGCTTGTCGCCGGTCCCATGGGCTATACCGGCACGTCGCTCGCCAACGACACGGTGGGACTTGCCGACGTTCTCCTGGTCGTCGGCTGTCGGCTCAAGCCGCAGGAGACCTGCTTCGGCCATCCCAAGCTCATCGACCCGCGGCGGCAGCAGATCGTTCAGATCGACATCGAGGCGCGCAACGCGTCCTGGACCACGCCGGCGAGCCTCGCCCTCGTCGGCGATGCTGACCTCGCGCTCAAGATGCTGCTCGAGCGGCTGCGCGGCCGTGTGGACCGGGACGCGGCCGCCGAACGAACCCGGAGCTTCGCGGCCGTGCGCGAGCTGCGCGGCCCGCTCACCCACGCAGCGACGCGTTCGCAATCCGTGCCGATCTATCCGCAGCGGGCCGTACGCGAGGTGCAGGAGGTGGCGCCCGTTGCCGCAGTCATCTGCAGCGACGCCGGCAACAACCGCCATTGGATGAATCACTACTTCCAGACCAAGCGCGCCAACAGCTATTTCGGAACGGGCGGGCTTGCCGGCGTGAGCTGGTCGATGGCCGCCGCCCTCGCGGCGCAGATCATCGAGCCGGAACGTCCGGCGATCGGCGTGTGCAGCGACGGCGGATTCGCCATGCAGATGCATGTGCTGCTCACCGCCGCGCAATACGGCGCGGCGCCGATCTATGTCGTCTTGAACAATTCCGCGCTCGGCATGACGGCGCAAGGCATGGGCAGCCGCAGCGTCGGCAGCCACTTCCCCGAAACCGACTATGCCGCGATCGCGCGCGCCTGTGGCGCCTTTGCCGAACGCGCGAGCCGGCCCGGCGAGGTGAAGGCGGCGCTTTCCGCCGCGCTCGCCCAGGACAAGCCGGCGGTGATCGACGTCGTTATCGATCCGGCGCAGGATATGAAAAAGGAACTCTACTCGCCGCTCGCCGTCGAGGTCCTCTCGGGCGCTCCCACCGCCCGCGCCTATTAGGACTAGGCAGAAGTGAAAGCAATCCGCCCGCGGGGGGCGGCCGCAGCACCGGAGGTTGACATGCAGGGACAGGTTTCGCGTCGCAGCTTCCTGAAGACGGCGCTCGCCGGCGCAAGCGCTTTTGCCGCCCCCAGCGCCTTCCTCACCCTCGCTCCCGGCGCCGTCGCCGCGCCGGGCCAGCCGGTCCCACCGATCTCCATGATGTACTACGGCAACTGGCCGGAGATCGTCGAACTCTTCCGCAAGGCCGCGCAGGACTTCCGCAAGATCGGGCTTACACCGCAGCTCAATCCGGCGCCGAGCAGCGTCGCCGTTCCGAAGACGCTGCAGCAGCACGACTATGGCGACTGGGGGAGCATCCTCTGGGGCGCGACGCCGGAGCGCATCGACCCGAATTTCTATCTCGAGGAGATGCTGAGCTCAAAGAGCAAGCGCAATTACGGCTACTACAACAACCCGAAATACGACGAGGCCGTGAAGGCCCAGCAGGAGGAGATGGATCCCGGCAAGCGCGCGGCGCTCGTCAAGAGCGCACAGGCGATCGCCGCCGCCGACTACCCCATCTGGTGGCTCGCCCACCCGGTCGTGATCAGCGCCTACAACCAGAAATTCTTTGCGAACGTCGAAGAGATTCTCGGCGCCGGCTACGGCAACATGTACAGCATCTGGAATTATCTCAACATCACGCCGAAGACGGCGCGCAAGACGTTGCGGGTCGGCCTAGAAATCGAGATCAATACGCTCAACCCGTTTACCGCCCCGACCTCACCGAACCAGCAGTTCATGCGTTTCTTCTACGACACTTTCGCGGTGATCGGACCGGACCGCGAGCCGCATCCGCGCGCCGCGGAGTCGTGGAAAACCGTCGGTCCCAAGACGGTCGACGTAAAGCTGCGGCAGGGCATGAAATTTCACGACGGCAAGCCGGTGACCGGCGAGGATGTCGCCTTCACTTTCGCCTATCTGCGCAAATGGGACTTCCCGTTCTTCCGCAGCGCCCTCGAGGTGATCGAGAACGTCGAAGTGAAAGACTATGACATCCGCTTCCACCTCAAGCGACCCTATGCGCCGTTCTTCGCCAACGTGCTGAGCTGGCTCTTCATCCTGCCGAAGCACGTCTGGCAGGACATTCCCGAAAAGGCCGGCGTGAAGAATCCCGGCGAGTACCAGAATCCCAAGCCCATCGGCAGCGGCCCCTTCGTGTTCGGCCATTGGCGCAAAGGCCAAGAAATCTATTTCAAGGCCAATAAGGAGCACCCCCTCGCCCCGAAAGTGGACGACGTCTATTTCGTCCTCATTCCGAGCGTCGACGGCAATGCGGGCGCACTCGACCGCGGCGAGATCGACCTCACACAGCAGACGCTGACGCCGGCGCTCGCCGACCAGCTTGCGCAGAACCCCGAGGTCAAGGTGGGCTATGCGCCAAGCCACGCCGTCTATGAAGTGAGACCTGACCTACGCAAGGCGCCGTTCAACGACGTCAGTTTCCGCAAGGCAATCTATCACGCCTGGGACCGGCGCCCGATCATCAACTATTTCGCAGGAAAGGCGATCGCTTCCGGCAACACGCCGATCACCCCGATCCTCAAGCAGTGGCACAATGCAGACCTTAAGGCACCCGAATACGATCTCGACAAGGCCCGCAAGGTGCTGAAGGACGCGGGCTATACGTGGAATTCCGACGGCCAGCTCGTGATGCCGGCCTGATGCCGGGGGGAGCCGCGCGTGCGCAGCTATCTTCTTCGGCGCCTGCTGCAGACGCTGATCGTCCTCTTCGCGGTCATCACGCTCGTCTTCGTGATGTTCCGCCTCTTGCCGGGCGATCCCACCGCGATGCTCATCGACCAGAGCCTCGATGAGGCGGCACGGCAACGGCTGCTCGTCGAATGGGGGCTCGATAAGCCCCTGTTCGACCAGTACCTGACGTTCCTCAAGAACATCGCCCAGTTCAATTTCGGCGTGTCGTTCTACTACCAGGCGCCGGTCTGGCAGGCGATTCATACCGCCTGGTGGAACACGGTGGTGCTGATGGGACTGGCAATGATCATCGCGCTGGTCGCGGGCGTGGTGATCGGCGCGTATCTCGGCTGGAAGCGCGGCAGCCTCGCCGAACGGGCGGGACTGGTAACCGCGCTCATGCTGCGCTCGACGCCGATCTTCTGGCTCGGCATTCTGGTACTGATGGTCTTCGCCTATTGGCTGCATGTGTTTCCGACGGGCGGCATGCGGCAGCTCGGCTACCACAGCGAAAGCCTTCTCGACACCTATCTCTCCTTTGATTTCGCACTGCACCTCGCCCTGCCGCTGCTCACGGCATCGCTCTATTTCATCGCCGACCCGATGATGGTGATGCGCACCTGCATGCTGGAAGTGAAGGGCGAGGATTTTCTCGAATATCTCGACGCGCTCGGCTTCTCCGAGCGCGCGCGCATGCGCCACTGCGCGCGCAACGCGCTGCTGCCCGTCGTCACTTTCGCCTCCATCATGGTCGGCTTCGTGTTCGGCGGGCAGGTTCTGCTTGAGATCGTCTTCGCCTGGCCCGGGATCGGGCGGGAGATGGTGCTCGCGATCGAACGGCGCGACTACCCGATCGCCCAGGCGACCTTTGTCGTGATGTCGGTGATGGTTATCGTCATGAACTTCGTCGTCGACATCCTCTATTCCTACATCGATCCGCGAATCCGCTATGCATAGCCCCGCGAGGACCCTGCGACGGCAGCCCGGCGGGCTTTCCTCGGCGCTGCGCCTTCTCGGCTCCGACCGCATGGCGCTCGCCGCCTGGTGCGTTCTGGTGTTCTTCCTGTTTCTCGCACTCTTCGGGCCGGCGATCGCCCCGCACAACCCGATCGAGAGCAACTATGATGCGAACGGCGCGCTGGTGCGCCTCAAGCCGCCTTCCGCGCAATATTGGCTCGGCACGACCAATCTCGGTCAGGACGTGCTGAGCCAGGTGATCGCCGGCGCACGCATTCCGATCATGGTGGGCGTCATCTCGGCGGTGTTCGTCGTTTTCATCGGCACCAATGTCGGGCTGATCGCCGGTTACTTCGGCCGCCATGTCGACGACGTGCTGATGCGCATCACCGATATCGCCTACGGCATTCCGTTCATTCCTTTCGCGATCGTGCTGATCTCGATCACCGGCATTGGTATCACCAATATCATTCTGGCCATCACGCTGCTTTTGTGGCGCACCTCGGCGCGAGTGATCCGCTCGCAAGTCCTCTCGCTCAAGGAGCGGCCTTTCGTCCTGGCCGCGAAGCTCTCGGGCGCAAGCGACCTGCGCATCCTCTACCGCTACATCGCGCCGCACGTGCTGCCGCTCGCCATGCTCTACATGGCGTTCGGCGTCGCCTGGGGCATTCTCGCGGAAGCAAGCCTCGGTTTCCTCGGCTTCGGCGATCCCGAGAAGATCAGCTGGGGGCAGATGCTCTATTACGCGTTTCGCTCCGGCGCGATCCGCATCGCCTGGTGGTGGACCGTGCCGCCGGGGCTTGCGATCGTGCTCACGGTCGCCTGCTTCTACCTGATCGGTCGGACCTTCGAATCCGTCGCCAACCCTCGCCTGCGGGAACGCTGAACAATGCCGGTGCTCGCAGTCGAGAATCTCAGCGTCACCTACCGGACCGCCCGCGGCCCGGTGCATGCGGTCGACCGCGTGAGCTTCTCCCTCGAAGGCGGTGATTCACTCGGCCTCGTCGGCGAAAGCGGCTGCGGCAAGACGACGATCGGCAAGGCGCTTCTGCGTATTCTGCCCGAAGGCGCGATCGGACCGAAAAGCCGCATCGTGTTCGAAGGCCAGGACCTGCTCTCGCTCGGTGCGAACGAAATGCGGGCGATCCGTGGCCGCCGCATCGGCCTCATCCCGCAGAGCGCGATGAACGCCCTCGATCCGGTGGTGCGAGTCTCGGCCCTCATCCGCGAGGCGATGGCGGTGCACGGGCTTGCCGGCGGACGCGCGGCCGAGGAACGTATCAAGAGCCTGTTCGCCGCGGTCGGCCTCGATCCCGACCGGCGCGCGCACTACCCGCACATGTTCTCGGGCGGCATGCGCCAGCGCGCGACGATCGCGCTTGCCTTTGCGCTCGAGCCGACCTTCCTCATCGCCGACGAGCCGACCACAGGGCTTGACGTCATCGTGCAGGACCAGGTGCTGAAGGAACTCGCGAAGCTCGTGCGGCAGCGCGGCACGACTTTCATCATCATCACCCACGACATCGGCGTCGTCGCCGAGCATTGCCGCCGCGTCGCGGTGATGTATGCCGGCCGGGTGATGGAGATCGGACCGACGGCGGACGTCCTGGTCGAACCGACGCATCCCTACACCATGGGTTTGCAGAACGGGTTCCTCGGCTTGCGCGGGGCCTACCGGGAGATCGTGTCGATCCCCGGTGCCCCGCCGAGCCTTTCGGAAATCCACCCCGGCTGCCCGTTCTGCGACCGCTGTCCGTTCGCGGAGGCCGTCTGCCGCAGCGAAGTGCCGCCGCTTGCGGAAGTCGCGCCGGGTCATTTTTCCGCATGCCACTTCCGCGACCGCGCCGCTGCACTGCGCGCGCAGTCGGCCGAGCCGGAAACCTGGGGGAGGCGTCTCGCATGACCCCGCTGCTCTCGGTCGAAGACGCGAAAGTGTATTTTTCGGCGAACACCGGCTTCATCGCCCAGATGTTCGGGCCGCAGCGCGAGGTGAAGGCGGTGGACGGCGTCTCGCTCGCCGTCGGCGGCGGCGAGATCGTGGGTCTTGCGGGCGCGAGCGGCTCCGGCAAGAGCAGCCTCGCCTTCGCCATCCTGCGTCATCACCCGCTGCGGGCAGGACGCATCGCGGTCGAGGGCCGCGACATCTGGAGCCTCGACAAGGAGGGCTTGCGGGACTTCCGCCGCAGCGTGCAGCTCGTGTTCCAGGATCCGTATCAGTCGCTCAATCCGCGCTTCACGGTTTTTCGCTGCGTGGCCGAACCGCTTGCGATCCACGGCGAGCGCGATGCCGGGAAGCGGCGCGCCCGGGCTGTCGAGGCGCTCGAACATGCGGGCTTGCGGCCGGCCGAGGATTATCTTGAGCGCTATCCGCACGAACTGTCCGGCGGGCAGCGCCAGCGCGTCGCCATCGCCCGCGCGATCGTGCTACGGCCGAAGCTGTTGATCGCCGACGAGCCGGTCTCGATGCTCGATGTGTCGGTGCGCGCCGGCATTCTCCGCCTGCTCAAGAGCTTCGCGAAGGATGAAGGCGTCGGCATCCTCTATGTCTCGCACGATCTCGGCACGATCCGCTATATCTGCGACCGCGTCGCCGTCATGCATCGCGGCAAGATCGTCGAGGTGGGGGCGACCGAGGACGTCATCCGCCATCCGCAACACCCCTATACACGCGCGCTGATCGACGCGGTCCCCGAGGTCGATCCGCGCTATGCCCGCCCCGCCGCCTGAGCGCAAAAGCTCGGCCGCGCCAACGTCCGGAGAGACCCGCAATGCCCGTCGCTCGCATGTTGCAGGAAGACACCACCGCCGCCGACGCCATCGCGCGTGTTCTGCAGGACGCCGGCATCGACATGGTCTTCGGCATGTCGGGAGGGCATACGGGCCGCCTTTTCGCGGCGCTGGAGAGCCGGCAGAACGCGATTCGCACCGTTCTGGTGCGCGAGGAATCGCTCGGCGGGGTAATGGCCGAGGTCTACGGGCGGCTGCGCCGCAAACCCGGCGTGCTGATCGGCCAAGGCCCGTGGGTGCTGGGCAACGGCATCATCGGCATTCTCGAGGCGCATCTGTCCTCCTCGCCGATGCTGCTCTTGAGCGACTTCAGCGACGTGACCCAGTTCACCGTGCATGCCCCCTACCAGTCCGGCAACGGCGATTACGGCTCCTGGAACGCGCGGATGAGCTTCGGCGGCCTCACCAAGCAGGTGTTTCAGGCGCTCGATCCGGTGCCCGCCGTGCAGGCGACGCAGATCGGCATCAAGCACGCATTGTCCGGCCAGCCCGGTCCCGTCGCGGTGCTGTTTGGTGCCGACGCGCTCGGGGGGATCGTGCCGGCGGATTCGATGCCCCGCATCTACCCGACCGGGCACTATCTGCCGCCGCCGCCGCAAGGCGCCGACCCGCGCGCGGTCGAGGCCGCCGCGCGCGCGCTCGCCGGTGCCAAGAAGCCGGTCATCGTCGCGGGCAACGGCGTGCGCATCGCGCAAGGCATGGGCCCGCTCGCGCGGCTTGCCGAACGGCTGGGCATTCCGGTCGTCACCACGGCCTCCGGCAAGGGATGTTTTGCGGAGACGCATCCGCTCGCGCTGGGCGTGTTCGGCACGTTCGGCACGGCGGCCGCGAATGCCTGCGTCGGCGAGTCCGACGTGGTGCTCGTCGTCGGCTCGAAGCTCGGCGCCTCCGACACCGCGCGCGAACACCCCGCGGTGCTCGACCCCGAACGACAGACCTTCATCCAGATCGATGTCGAGCCGCGCAACGCCTCCTGGACGTTCCCGGCGGAACACGTGCTGATCGGCGACGCCGCGGTGACGATGGAGGATCTTCTCGCCGCGGTGGGCACGCCGCGGGGCAATGGCAAGGCTCTTTCCGGCGCCGAGCGCGTCGCCGCCCATCGCGCCAAACACGGGTATTTCGACGGTCCCGCCTATCGCGACCCGGGCGTGCCCATCCACCC
>DASTKH010000026.1:0-24783 GCA_035716025.1 Xanthobacteraceae bacterium | reverse complement strand
ATTCTGGAGCGCTTCAGGACGCTTGCCGCCGAGCCGGTCGGTTCGACACCCGAGGAGTTCGCCGCATTCGTGCGCCACGAAATGCAGCGCTGGGCCAAGGTCGTCCAGCAGGCGGGGCTGAACGGCACCACCAACTGACGCTCAGCGGCGCGTTACGGCCAAATCTAGACTAGTCGCGGTAGGCGGCGGCAATGGCGAGAAAATCCGCCGCCTTCAGGCTTGCGCCGCCGACGAGCGCCCCGTCGACATCGGCAACCTCCAGCAAGCTCTTGGCATTGCTGGGCTTCACGGACCCGCCGTAGAGGATCCGAACGCGTTCTCCGGCCGCCCCGAGCCGGGCGCTCAGCCGCTCGCGGACGAAGCCGTGGACCGCTGCGACGTCGGCGGGGGTGGGCGTCAAGCCGCTGCCAATTGCCCAGACGGGCTCGTAGGCGACGACTAGGTTGGCAGGCGTCGCGCCGTCCGGTACCGAGCCGGCAAGCTGAGTCCCGACGACGTCAAGCGTCCGGCCGGCCTCGCGCTCCGATTGGGTCTCGCCGATACAGACGATGGCGGTGAGGCCCGCCCGCCACGCGGCGCGGGCCTTGGCGCGAACGTCCGCGTCGGTCTCCTTGTGATAAATGCGCCGCTCCGAGTGCCCGACAATGACGGCGGTCGCACCGGCATCGGCGATCATTTCTGCCGAAATGTCGCCCGTATAGGCTCCGCTCGGCTCGGCATGGCAATCCTGTCCGGCGATGGCCACTGCGGAACCGCGCGCGGCCGCCGCAAAGCTCGCGAGCAGCGTCGCCGGAGGGGCAACGAGCAGGTCCGTCGCCGAAACCTCCGGCGCGCCGGCCAGGATGGCGCGCAACTCGGCGAGAGAATGGGAAAGCCCGTTCATTTTCCAGTTGCCGGCCACCAGCGGCCGCCGCGCGCTCATGTTTGCACTCTCCTCTTTCCCTGAACCCGCGGAGCGGTTAGCAGAGTGCACCGGGCTCCGGAAGACCATGAAAGGGGCTCGCGAGGCGCCGCGATGCCCCGTGGCATTGCGGCTGGCGCCGGCGCCCTTGAGATGCAGGGCTTTTTCCGGCATCTCAAGGAACGCCTGCAAGGGCTGGAAAAGCAAGCGGAACCGATGCTGCGCGACATCCGAAAAGCCTCTGCCAATTGGCTCGGCAAGCTCATCATGGGCGCCGTCGTCGCGATCCTGGTGGTGAGCTTCGCCATCTGGGGCGTCGGCGACATTTTCCGCGGCTTCGGCCGTTCGACCGTGGCAACCGTCGGCGCGACGGACATCGCGGTCGAGCAGTTCCGCCAAGTCTACAATGAGCGCATTCAGCAGATTTCGGCCCAGATCGGCCGGCCGATACCGCCCGACCAGGTCAGGGAACTCGGCCTCGATCGCCAGATCCTCGCCCAGCTCATGGCGGAGATCGCACTTGATGAACGGGCGCGGCGAAGCGGGCTTGGCATCACGGAGGCGGAGGTCGCGAGGCAGATCCGCGAATTGCCGGCGTTTCGCGGTCCGAGCGGCAGCTTCGACCACGACATCTTCCTGCAGCGGATCCGCGCTGCGGGCTATACGGAGTCGCGTTTCGTGAGCGAGCGGCGGCGCCTCATGATCCGCCAGCAATTGACCGAAACGGTGAGCGATGTCGCAAGCGCGCCGAAAACCGTCCTCGATCTCGTCAACCGCTTTCAGAACGAGCAGCGCACGATTGAATATGTCGAACTCGGCCGTGCGCAGGCCGGCGAAATTCCCGAGCCGTCCGAAGACGAGATCAGGTCCTATTTCGAGGCCCGTAAGGTGACCTTCCGCGCGCCCGAATACCGGCGGATCGTGATTGCGAGCCTGAACCCGGCCGACGTCGCAAAATGGATTGCCATTTCCGACGAGGAAGCCAAGCGCATCTACGACGAGCGCCGCAACAGCTTCGTCACGCCGGGCCGGCGGCACCTGCAGCAAATCATCTTCCATTCGGAAGAAGAGGCTGCGGCGGTCAAGAAGCGCATCGATGCGGGGGCGAGTTTCGCCGACATCGCCCAGGCGCGCGGCATAACGGAAAAGGACATTGACCTCGGCTTCGTGACCCGCGCGGCGCTCGCGCCGGATGTCGCCGAAGCCGCATTCTCGCTGCCGAAAGGCGGGGTGAGCAATCCGGTCAAGGCGCGCATCGGCTATGCACTCGTCCGCGTCGTGGAGATCGAGCCCGACAAGGTGAAGCCGTTCGAGGAGGCGGCAACCGAGATCAAGCAGGAGCTCGCCCGCGAGCGCACGCGCGAGGAGATCAACGACAAGCATGACAAGATCGAGGACGAACGCGCCGCCGGCGCGACCCTCGCCGAGGCCGCGCAGAAGGCGGGCCTCACCCCGACCGTGATCGAAGCGGTCGATCGTCAAGGCCGCGACCCCGGCGGCGCGCCGGTTTCGGGCCTTCCGCCCAACATTCTCGCGACGACCTTCCAGACCGATGTCGGGGTCGAGACCGATCCCGTTCGTACGCAGGAGGGCGGCTATGTCTGGTACGAGGTGACCGGGATCACGCCCTCGCGGGAACGCAATTTTGAAGAGGCCAAGGACGCCGTGGAGCAGCGCTGGCGCGACGACCAGGTGGCCGAACGGCTGCAGCAGAAGGCCGCGGAACTCCTCGACCGGCTCAAGGCCGGCAAAAGTCTCGCCGATGTCGCCGCAGAGGCCGGATTGAAGGTGCAAACGGCGGCAAGCCTGCGCCGCAATGGCCCTGCTCCCGGCCTCTCGCCGGCCGCCGTGGCCGCCGCCTTCGGTCTGCAGCAAGGCGAATACGGCAGCGCCGACGGGAACAACGCGACGGAAAAGATCGTCTTTCGCGTCGCGGCTGTCACCGTGCCGCCGATCGATTTCGCAAGCGATCAGGGAAAGCAATTCGAGGAAACCCTGCGCAAGGCGATCGGCGAGGATCTGTTGCGGCAATACCTCGCCGAGGTCGAGCGCGAGGTGGGTGTGAGCATCAATGAGGACGCGCTGCGCCGGGTGGTCGGCGGCGAGTACTGAGCGGCTCCTGTTGCGTCCGGTTTCGAAACCCATCACAAGGCTCCGGACCGTTCCCGACGGCTTGCGCGACGCTCAACCGTCAGGCCGTCTCATCGGATTGCCGCGATGAAATCGCTGCCCCGCGAGCCCCATCCCGTTTCGAAGCCCCGACAGGCCCATGCAAATCGAACCCGACCCGGACACCTTTGCCGCCCGATACGCCAAGGGTGAACCGCAGCTCGTCTGGACGACGCTCGTCGCCGATCTTGAAACGCCGGTCTCGGCTTTCCTGAAGATCGGCGGCGCCCGACCCATGACCTTCCTTCTGGAATCCGTCGAGGGGGGTGCGGCGCGCGGCCGCTACTCGATCATCGGGCTTGAGCCGGACATAGTCTGGCGGGTGCACGGGAACCGGGCCGAGATCAACCGCGGTGCACGCACGAGCCCGGACGCCTTCGAGCCCTGCCCCGCTCCGCCGCTCGATGCGCTCCGGGCGTTGCTTGCGGAAAGCCGCATTCCGATTCCCGAGGGGCTGCCGCCGATGGCGGCGGGCGTGTTCGGCTACCTCGCCTACGATATGGTTCGGCTCATGGAGGACCTGCCGGCGCGGCTGCCGGACCCGATCGGCATCCCCGACGCGGTGCTCATCCGGCCGACCGTCGTCGCGGTCTTCGACGCCGTCAAGGACACGCTGACGCTGGTGACGCCGGTGCGGCCCGAAGCCGGCGTGTCGGTGCAGGCCGCTTTCAGTCGCGCGACGGAGCGCCTTTCCGCCGTGCTCGACTGCCTCGACCGCCCGCTCGAACAGGCCGCCGAGCCCCATGCCGGGCCGATCGCGGTGTCGGTCAGTTCCAACACGACACCGGCGGAATACCGCGCCATGGTGCTCAAGGCGAAGGAATACATCGCGGCGGGCGATATCTTTCAGGTCGTCCTCGCGCAGCGTTTCGAGGCGCCTTTCACCTTGCCGGCTTTCGCGCTCTACCGCGCGCTGCGCCGGGTGAACCCCGCGCCGTTCCTTTTTTATCTTGATTACGGGGCCTTCGCGGTCGCGGGATCGAGCCCGGAAATCCTGGTGCGTGTCCGTAACGGCACGGTCACGATCCGCCCCATCGCGGGGACACGACCGCGCGGCGCAACCCCGCACGAAGACAAGGCGCTTGAAGAGGAGTTGCTCGCCGACCCCAAGGAGCGCGCCGAACACCTCATGCTGCTCGATCTCGGCCGCAACGATGTCGGCCGCGTCGCCGAGATCGGTACGGTCTGCGTGACCGACCAGTTCTTCATCGAGCGGTACAGCCAGGTCATGCACATTGTCTCGAACGTGGAAGGTAAGCTCGACAAGCGCTATGACGCGATCGATGCGCTCGCCGGCGGCTTCCCTGCAGGTACCGTGTCGGGGGCACCGAAGGTGCGGGCGATGCAGATCATTGACGAACTGGAGAAGGAGAAACGGGGACTCTATGCCGGCTGCGTCGGCTATTTTTCGGCCGACGGCGACATGGATACCTGCATCGTGCTGCGCACCGCCCTCGTGAAGGACGGAAAGATGTATGTGCAGGCGGGCGCAGGCATCGTGGCCGACTCCGAGCCCAGCTTCGAGCAGCAGGAATGCCTCAACAAGGCCAAGGCGCTCTTCCGCGCGGCCGAGGAGGCGCAGCGCTTCGCGAGCGGTGCCGCACGGGGGCAGTAAGCCTTTCTTGACCGCCTCCGACCCGCCGACTAAGACCCTGAAACGCCGGGAAACGCCGGATCATGGTGATCCTGATCGACAACTACGACAGCTTCACGTTCAACCTGTACCATTATCTGGGCGGGCTGGGCGCCGAGGTCGTGGTCTATCGCAACGACAAGATCACGCCCGAGGCGGTGCTTGCGGCCGACCCCGCCGCGATCGTGCTCTCCCCGGGGCCCTGCACGCCCAAGGACGCCGGCATCTGCATCGACCTTATCACCAAGGCGGCGCCGACCATTCCGGTCATGGGCGTGTGCCTCGGTCATCAGGCGATCGGCGAAGCCTTCGGCGGCCATGTGGTGCGGGCACCGGCCCCCGTGCACGGCAAAACAACCGAAGTGCACCATGCGGGCCGCGGCGTTTTCCGCGGCATCAACGGGCCGTTCAAGGCGACACGCTACCATTCGCTCGTCGTCGATCGGGCGACCCTGCCCGACGCACTCGACGTGACCGCCGAAGCCGAGGGCCTGATCATGGGCCTCGCCCACAAGCACCTTCCGGTTCACGGCGTGCAGTTCCATCCCGAGAGCATCGCCTCCGAACACGGTCACCTCATTCTTCGGAACTTTCTCGCCCTCGCGGAGGCGTGGAACGCCGCGTGCGGCCGGGGCGGCCCCAAGGCGCCGCGCCGAGTTATGCAGTGAGAACCCGGATGGACGACCTCAAAGCGCTCATCGCCAAGGTGGCCACAGGTGCGACCCTCGCCCGCGAGGAGGCGGCCCTCGCCTTCGACCGGATGATGTCGGGCGAAGCCACGCCTTCGCAGATGGGCGGTCTGCTCATGGCCCTGCGCGTGCGGGGCGAAACGGTGGACGAAATCACGGGAGCCGTCAGCGCGATGCGCGCCAAGATGCTGACGGTGAAGGCGCCCGCCGGCGCGGTCGATGTCGTCGGCACAGGCGGCGATGCGTCGGGCTCCTACAACATTTCCACCTGCGCCGCCTTCATCGTGGCCGGCTGCGGTGTGCCGGTTGCCAAACACGGCAACCGTGCGCTGTCCTCTCGTTCGGGGGCGGCCGACGTTCTCGCCGCGCTCGGCGTGCGGATCGATCTCTCCCCGCAAGCCATCTCCCGCTGCATTGCCGAAGCGGGCATCGGCTTCATGTTCGCCCCGGCCCACCATCCGGCGATGAAGAATGTCGGTCCGACGCGGGTGGAACTCGGCACCCGCACCATCTTCAACCTCTTGGGCCCGCTGTCGAATCCGGCACAGGTGAAGCGCCAAATGGTCGGCGTCTTCTCGCGCCATTGGGTCGAGCCGATCGCTTACGTGCTGAAGAACCTCGGTGCGGAGCGCGCCTTCGTCGTGCACGGCTCGGACGGACTCGACGAGATCACGACGGCCGGGCCGACCGCGGTCGCCGCCCTCGAAAACGGCACGATCAGGACATTCGAGATTTCGCCCGAAGACGTCGGCCTAAGCCGCGCGCCGGCCGAAGCGCTGCGCGGCGGAGACGCGGAAGCGAATGCGACCGCCCTGCGCGGGGTGCTCGAGGGCATGACCGGTCCCTACCGCGACGTTTCGGTGTTCAACGCCGCTGCCGCGCTCGTCGTCGCCGGCCGCGCGCGCGACCTCAAGGAAGGCGTCGCGCTCGCCGCCAAGGCGATCGACTCGGGCGAAGCGGAGGGCCGGTTGCGCCGCCTTATCGCCGTCTCCAATGCGTGACGGCATTGGGCCCCGCGGAGTCGCGGGCCCACCCCGTTCGTACCGTCGCAATTCGCGCCAAGGTGCGGTTGCGTGTTAGAGTTCGCCCATGGCTGATATTCTTGAGAAAATCGAAGCCTATAAGCGCGAGGAAATCGCAGCCGCCAAGCGCTCCCGCCCGTTCGGTCTCGTCGAGGCCCGCGCGCGTTCCAACGCGCCGCCGCGCGGATTTCTCGCAGCGATCGAGCGCCGGCTCACAGGCGGCGATTTTGCGCTGATCGCGGAAATCAAGAAGGCGAGCCCCTCGAAGGGATTGATCCGGGCGGACTTCGACCCCCCGGCCCTCGCCCGCGCCTATCAGCAAGGCGCCGCCGCCTGCCTCTCGGTGCTTACCGACGGGCCATCGTTCCAGGGCGCCCTGGCGCATCTGAGCGCCGCCAAGGAGGCCTGCGAGCTCCCCATGCTGCGCAAGGATTTCATCTACGACCCCTACCAGGTTGCCGAGGCGCGTGCCTGGGGAGCGGACTGCATTCTCATCATCATGGCCGCCCTCGACGACGCGACCGCGCGGACGATCGAGAATGCAGCCTTTTCCTATGGCATGGATGTTCTGATCGAGGTCCACGACGAGGCCGAGCTCGAGCGGGCGCTCAAGCTGAAATCGCGGCTCATCGGCATCAACAATCGCGACTTGCGGACCTTCGAAACGCACCTTGAAACCAGCGAGCGCCTCGCTCCAATGGTTCCGCCGGACCGTATTCTTGTGGGTGAAAGCGGCATCTTCACTCACAGCGATCTCATGCGCCTGGCGAAAGCCGGCATTCGCACGTTTCTTGTCGGCGAGAGCTTGATGCGGCAGGCGGACGTCGCCGCGGCCACGCGCGCCCTGCTGGCGGAACACGCGGTGCTGCAGGCGCCCGCCGCCGAGTGAAGTCGTGACGCGCTCTGCGAAGCTCACGCATCTCGGCCGCGGTGGGGCGGCCCATATGGTGGACGTGTCTGCGAAATCGGTGACGGAACGGGTCGCCGTCGCCGAAGGCTGCGTCCGAATGGCGGCGGAGACGCTCGCCATCGTGCGTCGGGGCGACGCCAAGAAGGGCGACGTGATGGGCGCCGCCCGCATCGCCGGAATCCTGGCGGCGAAACGAACGCACGAGCTCATTCCGCTCTGCCATCCTCTGCCGCTCACCAGCATTTCCCTGGACGTGGAGCCGGATGACTCCCTGCCCGGTGTCCGGGTGCGGGCCACCGTCCGGGTCTCCGGCCGGACCGGCGTCGAAATGGAGGCGTTGACCGCCGTTTCCGTGGCCTGTCTGACGGTTTACGACATGGTGAAAAGCGTCGAGCGCGGGATGCGGATCGACGACATCCGCCTCATCGAAAAGCGCGGCGGAAAGTCCGGAACCTATCGGGCCGAACGGGGATGAAGGCGACGATCGGCGCAGGCAACAGCCCGGCACGCGCGTCTCGCACCGGCAAGGCTTGGCGCGCGCCTGCCGGCAGATGCTGGCGGGAGGCTCTTTCATGGCCCTGATCCCGGTCGAGAAGGCGTTGGCCCATGTGCTGGCCGACGCCGGGCCCCTGCCCACCGAATATGTCGAGGTCGGCGCCGCGCATGGTCGGGTCTTGACGGAAACCCTCGCCGCCCGCCGCAGCCAGCCGCCCGCGCCGATGTCGGCCATGGACGGCTATGCGGTGCGGGAGGCCGATCTGGCCGCGCTCCCGGCGCGGCTGCGCCTTGCGGGCGAAGTGCCGGCCGGGCGCACGTTTGCCGGCCGGCTCGGCCCGGGCGAAGCCATCCGCATCCTGACCGGAGGTGTGCTGCCCGATGGCGCGGACACGATCGTCATCCAGGAAAACGTCCGACGGGACGGCGACTTCATCGTCGTCGAATCGGCCGCCCGTGCCGGCCGCCATATCCGCCCGGCGGGATTGGACTTCAAGGAGGGCGAGGCCCGTCTGCGCGCCGGCCGCCGGCTCACCGTCCGCGATCTCGCCCTCGCCGCCGCCATGAACCACGCCGTGGTGCCGGTCGTGCGGCGGCCGCGCGTTGCCGTCTTCTCGACCGGCGACGAGTTGCTGCCGCCCGGTTCGACTCCCGCCCCGGGGCAGATCATCTCCTCGAACGGCCTGGCGCTGTGCGCAATCGCGCGCGCCGAGGGCGCGCTCGCAATTGATCTCGGCATTGTGCCGGACCGCCTCGAAGACACGATTGCGGCCGTGCGGCGCGCGCGCGAATGGGCCGCCGACATTCTGGTTACGACCGGCGGCGCATCCGTCGGCGACTACGATCTCGTGCAGCCGGCGCTCGCGGCCGAAGGCATGCAACTTGATTTCTGGAAAGTGGCGTTGCGGCCCGGCAAGCCGTTGATGCACGGGCGGCTCGGCGCGATGTGGGTGCTCGGATTGCCGGGAAACCCGGTGTCCGCCTATGTCTGCGCCCTCCTGTTTCTCGTGCCGCTGATCCGCAAGCTCGCGGGCCGGGCCGATCTTGCCATCATCGCGGAGGCCGCCGTTCTGGGCTGCGATCTGCCGGCCAACGATGAGCGCCAGGACTATCTGCGCAGCGGGCTTGCCGCGGGCGCGGACGGCGTACGAATCGCCACCCCGTTTTCCGTCCAGGACAGTTCGATGATGTCGGCGCTCGACGCGGCCGACTGCCTCGTCGTGCGCCCGCCCCATGCGCCGCCCGCGCGCGCGGGTGAGCCGTGCCGGATCATTCCGCTGCCGTTTTGACGCCCTGCCGGTTCGGGCCGGCGCCCGCCGCGCAGGGCCCTTCACCGCAAATTAAGGTCTTGCGGAACACTTACGGAACATATAGTGTTCGTTCACGATTTGTTTCTAAGGATCGTGGGCATCCGGCCGATCGGGGGACATTCCAAACCATGCTGACCCGCAAGCAGCTCGAACTCCTGCGCTTCATCCATCAACGCTTGAAGGAGACGGGCGTGCCTCCCTCCTTCGACGAGATGAAGGATGCGCTCGATCTGCGCTCGAAGTCGGGCATCCATCGCCTCATCACCGCGCTTGAAGAGCGCGGTTTCATCCGCCGGCTGCCCAACCGCGCGCGCGCGATCGACGTGATCCGCCTGCCGGAAACCGTTTCGCACGGGCTGTCGGGGCGGACGCGGCGGTTCACGCCCAGCGTCATCGAGGGCAATCTTGGACGTGTGCGAACCGCCTCCGAGGAAGACGGCGGCCGGCCCGTCGCGATTCCGGTCATGGGGCGCATTGCGGCCGGTACGCCGATCGAGGCCATTCAGACACGCAGCGCGACCATCAACGTGCCGCCGGAATTGCTCGGCAGCGGCGAGCATTTCGCGCTGGAAGTCCGCGGCGATTCGATGGTTGAAGCCGGCATCCTGGAAGGCGATACGGTGTTGATCCGCAAGGGCGAGATCGCGGAAACCGGAGACATCGTCGTCGCCCTCATTGATGATGAGGAGGCGACTCTCAAGCGCTTCCGTCGGCGCGGTTCGGCCGTGGCGCTGGAGCCGGCGAACCCCGCCTATGAAGTGCGCATCCTTCCGCCCAATCGTGTCCGCATCCAGGGCAAGCTCGTGGGGCTTTTCCGCAAGTACTGAACGGGCACGCGTTCAGTCGTCCGGGAGCAGATCCTTCGGGTCGGGCCTCGAATCCGGCGCGGGCGCGGAAGCCGCGGCGCCGGCCCTGCTCTCTGCCGCGTGAGGAGGGGCCGACGACCAGGGTCGCTGGGCGCCGCGCGGCCGGCTGGTCTCCTCGCGCCAGCCTTCGGCCACGCGCTGCAACCGCAACGCCCCGGTCTCGCTTAGGACCGTCCGGTCGACGACGCGCGCCCGGCATTCCGGCGGGGCGAGGCGTGTCGTGACGATCAATGCCGCACGCGCACATTCTTCCGCAAAGGCCTCCGGCCGGAAAACCACCGATACCACGCTGCCGTCCGCCAACCGCGCCGCACAGCCGCTTTTGTCGCAGGAGAAGCCCTCGCGCAGGCCATGATCGTCGGGGCTGCGCGGATCGGCATCGGCGGCGAGCCACTCGCGGACCGCGAAGGTGTCACGACCCGTCGTGAGGATCGCAAGCTTGCCGTCCGGTTTGCGCACCGCGACGGCTTCGGCGCCGGATGCGATCAGCACATCGGGACGCGGCGTCGCCGCCGCGAGAAGCAGTCCGGCGACAATCACGCCGGCGCCGCCCCAGCGCAGCGGCGTCCGCAAGAGGCAGAGCATCAGGAACCCGGCCGTTGCCACCAGCAGCGGCCCGGCGCCAAACGCCTTCACGCGGCCCACCGCCCCGGGCAGATCCGCAACCCATTGCGCGACCGTGACCATCCATTGGATGCCGAACCCCATGAGAGGCCAGACCATGTCGTCGAAGCCGAACAGCATCGCGACCAGCGCCACCAGCCCCGCCGGCATCACCCATACCGACACGATCGGCATGGCGAGCAGGTTCGCCAGCACGCCGTACGGCGCCAGCCGGTGGAAGTGATAGGCGGCAAACAGCGTGGTGGCGGCGCCCGCGACGAGAGAGGCGAGCAGCAGGCTCACAAGCTCGCGCCCGCCCCAGAGAGCGACGCGGGCCCCGAAGGACGTATCCGACCCGGTGCGCACCCAAGGCCGCGCTCGTTCATAGGCTGCGACCAGGGCAAGCGTGGCCGCAAACGACATCTGAAAGCTCGGATGCACGACCGCTTGCGGCGAGACGAGCAGAACCCCGAACGCGGCGACGGCCAGCGTCCGCAGCGTCAGCGCCGCCCGATCCGCCAAGACGCCGATCAGCACGATCGCGGTCATCACATAGGCGCGCTGGGTCGCAACCTCCGCGCCGGAAAGGATGAGGTACCCCGTCGCGGCAAGAAGGGCGGCCGCAGACGCCCATTTCTTGATCGGATGGCGCAGCGCGAGCGCCGGCGAGAGCGCCAGCAAGCCTCGGACGATGAAGAACACGACCCCGGCAACCACGGCCATGTGGTAGCCGGAGATCGACAGCACATGCGCAAGCCCCGACACGTACATGGCCTCGTTGACCGGCGTGGTAATCGCATCACGCTTCCCGGTGACGAGGGCCGAGGCGATCGCGCCGAGGTCGCCCGGAAGCGCCGCGCGAATGCGATCGTCGATGGCCTCGCGGAGCTCCGCGACCCGCGCCGCAAACCGCAGCCGCGGCGGCGGCGGCTCGGAGCCCGTGAGAGGCGTGATGCGCCCGAGCGCAAATCCGGATGCGCCGATTTGCTGGAAATAGAGGTCGCGCGCAAAGTCGTAGCCGCCGGGGCGCAGCGGCGTGAGCGGCGGCGAAAGCCGCGCCTTGAACGTCACGAAACTTCCCACCGGCGGCGCGGTGCCCTTGCGCACCGAGACGCGAACGCGCGCAAGCGGCTGCGCAAGGCGCCGCGCCGACATGTCCCGGATTGCGACGACGATCCGATCCGTCCGTTCGCGCTCTTCGCGCGAGGTCACCCACCCGGTCACCTGCGCGTCGAAGAGCGGATGCTGAAGCACGGGATGGGCCGCCCACCGGCTTGTCACCGTGGCAAGGGCGAACCCGGCCGCGAGCGCCGTGACCGCGGCGAGCACCGCAAAGGCCACGGCGCGCCGCCGCGCGGCAAAAGTCGCGACGGCGCCGGCAAGGAACGCCGCCAACGCCGCCCAGGCGGAAGGCTCGCGAGCGGGCGTGAAATAGAGCGCGATGCCGAGCCCGAACATCACGGCAAGCCAAGGCACAAGCCTGCCGGATCCGGCTTCGGCCGCCGCCCATAGGCGCAGTTGCGCCCAGATAGGCGCGTAGACGTCGGCAAGTCGCCACGGAAGCCATGGCACCGCGCGGCGCAATCGCGCCGCCTCGTCCCACGGCCAGGTCGCGGCACGACCGCCGCGCTTGCCCCCCTGCCCCATCTGCGCGGCCCCTCAGACGCGCATCAAGCTCCCGGCAAGTTAAGCCGCCCTTTCGCCGATTGTCATCCGGGAACGGGCCAGGAACCGCACGACAGGCCGCTACCGATCAGCCGGACGTGCCGGCAACCTTCGCCCAAGTGTCCCGCAGACCGACGGTCCGGTTGAATACCGGCCGCTCCGCCGTGGAATCGCGATCGCGGCAGAAATAGCCAAGCCGCTCGAACTGCACCGCTCTTTCGGCGGTATCGTTCGCGAGCGCAGGCTCGACGAAGCCTTGCAGGATGCGCAGCGAATTGGGGTCGAGGTCTTCGGCAAACCCCGCAGAGGTCGGATCGGGACGCGTGAACAACGGGCCGATGAGACGCAGCTCGGCCGCCACTGCGTCGACCGCGGAAACCCAATGCAGGGTCGCCTGCACTTTGCGCCCGTCCGGCGCGTTGCCGCCGCGGGTCGCCGGATCATAGGTACAGCGAAGGGCGACCACGTCACCCGCCGCATTCTTCACCACGTCCCGGCAGGTAATGAAATAGGCGTAGCGCAGGCGCACCTCACGGCCGGGCGCAAGCCGGAAGAACTTCTTCGGCGGGTTCTCCATGAAGTCGTCCCGCTCGATATAGAGCTCGCGGGAGAAGCGGATGGGCCGCGTGCCGGCCGCCGGGTCATCCGGATGGTTGGCAGCCTCGAGGGTCTCCGTCTCACCCTCCGGATAGTTTTCGATCACCACCTTGAGCGGCTGCGACACCGCCATGCGGCGTGGGGCCGTTCGGTTCAGGACGTCGCGGATCGCGTGCTCGAACATGCCAAGATCGACGACGCTGTTCGCCTTCGCCACGCCAATGCGCTTGATGAACTCCCGTATCGCTTCGGGCGGGACGCCGCGCCGGCGCAGCCCTGCCAGCGTCGGCATGCGCGGATCGTCCCACCCCGCCACGTGACCGCCGCGGACAAGCTCCGTGAGCACGCGCTTCGACAGGAGCGTGTAGGTCAGATTGAGGCGGGCGAATTCATACTGCCGCGGCCGCGAAGGAACCGGCAGGTTTTCGATGAGCCAGTCATAGAGCGGCCGATGGTCCTCGAACTCGAGCGTGCAGAGCGAGTGGGTGATCCCCTCGATCGCATCCGACTGGCCATGCGCAAAATCGTAGCTCGGATAGATGCACCAAGCGTCGCCGGTGCGCGGGTGCGTTGCATGCAGAATGCGGTAGAGCACGGGATCCCGCAGGTTGATGTTGCCGGCGGCCATGTCGATCTTGGCGCGAAGCACGCGGGCGCCGTTCGGGAACTCGCCCGCGCGCATGCGCGCGAAGAGATCGAGATTCTCTTCGACCGAGCGATCGCGATAAGGGCTGTTCTTCCCCGGCTCGGTGAGCGTGCCGCGATTGATTCGCATCTCCTCCGGCGACTGGTCGTCGACATAGGCCTTGCCTGCCCGGATCAGGTGCTGAGCCCAGGCGTAAAGCTGCTCGAAATAATCGGACGCGTGGTAGAGATGGGCGCCCCAGTCGAAACCGAGCCAGCGCACGTCGCGCTCGATGGCGTCGATATATTCCTGCTCTTCCTTGGTCGGGTTGGTGTCGTCGAAACGCAGGTGGCAGCGCCCGCCGAATTCCTCCGCGACGCCGAAATTGAGGCAAATCGCCTTTGCATGGCCGATGTGCAGGTAGCCGTTCGGCTCCGGGGGGAACCGGGTCACCACGCTCTTGTGACGGCCGGAGGCGATGTCTTCCGCGATGATGTCACGGATGAAATCGCGGCCCGGTCCGCTTTCGGTCTTTTCGGCGACACTCATGCCCACGCTTCCCAAGGCGCCTCGAACGAACGGCCTATCTGCCAAATAAGCGCGCCGGACAGCAACTCATGAATTGCCCTTGCGCCTTTTTCCGGGCTAGAGGGGCGCCAACCGTCCAGCCTCATGCCGAGGAGATCACCAACCGGACCTCTTGAATGACGGCCGCCGAGCCCCAAGCTCGAGGGCGCACCCGCGCCCAGACCGTCGTTGAGGCCGAAGAGAGTTGCCGGAATGGCCGAGGTCGTCACCCGTTTTGCTCCCTCTCCCACGGGCTTCCTGCATATCGGCGGCGCCCGCACGGCGCTGTTCAACTGGCTCTATGCCCGTCGGCACGGGGGCAGAATGCTCCTGCGCATTGAGGACACCGACCGCGAGCGCTCCACGGAGGCGGCCGTCAACGCCATCTTCGACGGTCTCTCTTGGCTCGGGATCACCTGGGACGGCCCGCCCGTCTTTCAGTTCTCGCGTGCCGCGCGCCACCGGGAGGTGGTCGAGCAGATGCTGGCGGCCGGCACGGCCTATCGCTGCTATGCCACCGCCGAAGAGCTCGCGGAGATGCGGGAAAAAGCGCGCCGCGAGGGGCGCTCAAAACTTTACGACGGCCGCTGGCGCGACCGCGATCCGTCCGACGCCCCGGCGGGCGTGAAGCCGGCCATCCGCCTCAAGGCCCCGCTCACGGGAGAGACCGTGGTGGAGGACGAGGTGCAGGGCCGCGTCGTTTGGCAGAACGAAAACCTCGACGATCTCATCCTGCTGCGCTCGGATGGAACCCCGACCTACATGCTCGCGGTCGTCGTGGACGACCATGACATGGGCGTCACGCACGTCATCCGCGGCGACGACCATCTGACCAATGCCGCGCGCCAGACACAGATTTATCAGGCGCTTGGCTGGCACGTGCCGGTGATGGCTCACATCCCGCTCATCCACGGCCCCGACGGAACCAAGCTTTCCAAACGCCACGGCGCCCTCGGCGTCGACGCCTACCGGGCCATGGGCTATCTGCCGGAGGCGATGCGGAATTATCTCGTCCGCCTGGGGTGGAGCCACGGCGACCAGGAAATCTTCTCGACCGAGGAGATGATTGCAGCCTTCGATCTGCCGCAGATCGGGCGGGCCCCGGCCCGGTTCGATTTTGCGCGTCTTGAGAGCCTCAACGGCCATTATATCCGCCACAGCTCGAGTGAGCGGCTGATGAAGGCGCTCGACGAGTTGCTTCCGCACGTCGCGGGGGGCGACAAGCTCGCGGCCCGGCTTACACCCGCGCGCCGGGCACAACTTCTTGCGGCCATGCCGGGCCTCAAGGAGCGGGCAAAGACCCTGCTTGAACTGATCGACGCAGCCGGGTTCATTTTTGCCGACCGTCCGATCGCGCTGGACGACAAGGCGAAAGCCCTTCTTTCCGAGGACGCACGTCGCCATCTCGCCGACCTGCGGGAGCGCCTCGCCGTCGTCGAGTCTTGGGAGCCGGCCCAGCTCGAGGCCACGCTCCGGACATTCGCGGAAGCGACGGGCCTGCGGCTCGGCGCGGTGGCGCAACCGCTGCGCGCGGCCTTGACCGGGCGCAGCACCTCGCCCGGGATCTTCGAGGTGATGGCGGTTCTCGGCCGCGAAGAGACCCTCGGACGGATTGCGGACGCGGCGTGAACCGGGCGTTCCGGAAGGCGTTGAAGGCCGAACGGGATTGCCGATCGAGCGAGTCCACGGATCGCGGAGCGGGCTCCGAGGCGGTTTGCTCCCTTCGCCCGGGCGGGCGCTTTCCGGTGCGGATGCGGACCTTGCGAGGTCCTATTGAATGGGATACGGACAGATCGGCCGGACCCCTTGCCGCCTGACGCTTCCCGGGCCGACGGAGGCACTTCGCGTCGTCCTCAAGGATTGAGAGGGTCGGTCGGTTCGCGAAAAATCGAGGGCTTCACATGGACGCCAAAACGGGCTCGAACATCAAGACCGGCACGCTCAGCGTCGGCGACCGAAGCTGGTCGTTTCCGATCTACTCGGGAACGATCGGTCCGGACGTGATCGACATTTCGAAGCTGTACGCGCAGACCGGGATGTTCACCTACGATCCCGGCTTCACGTCCACCGCAAGTTGTGAATCGAAAATCACCTACATCGACGGGGAAGAAGGCATCCTGCTCTATCGCGGGTACCCCATCGAGCAGCTCGCCGAGCACGGCGACTTTCTGGAGACCTGCTACCTTCTCCTCTACGGCGAACTGCCGACGCAGGCGCAGAAGCAGGACTTCGTCAAGCGCGTGACGAACCACACGATGGTTCACGAGCAGATGAGCCGATTCTTCCAGGGGTTCAGGCGCGACGCGCATCCGATGGCGATCATGACCGGCTGCGTAGGGGCGCTGTCGGCCTTCTATCATGATTCGACCGACATTTCCGACCCGCACCAGCGGATGGTCGCGTCGATCCGCATGATCGCCAAAATGCCGACGCTGGCGGCCATGGCCTACAAATATTCGGTGGGCCAGCCCTTCATGTATCCGAAGAACAATCTCGACTACTCGACCAACTTCCTGCAGATGTGCTTCGCGGTCCCCTGCGAGGAGTACAAGCCCAATCCGGTGCTTGCGCGCGCGATGGACCGCATCTTCATCCTGCACGCCGATCACGAACAGAACGCCTCCACGTCGACGGTGAGGCTCGCCGGCTCTTCGGGCGCCAACCCGTTCGCGTGTATCGCGGCCGGCTGCGCGTCGCTTTGGGGACCCGCCCATGGCGGCGCCAACGAGGCGGCGCTGAAGATGCTCGCGGAGATCGGCACGGTCGACCGAATTCCGGAATTCATCGCGCGCGCCAAGGACCCGAAGGATCCCTTCCGCCTGATGGGCTTCGGCCATCGCGTGTACAAGAATTACGACCCGCGCGCGAAGATCATGCAGAAGACCTGCCACGAGGTCCTCAAGGAGGTCGGCCACGACGACCCCTTGCTGCACATTGCGATGGAACTTGAGAAGATCGCGCTCAACGACGGCTATTTCATCGAGAAGAAACTCTACCCGAATGTGGATTTCTATTCGGGGGTGGTGCTGAAGGCGATCGGTTTCCCGACCTCGATGTTCACGGTGCTCTTCGCCGTCGCCCGCACGGTGGGCTGGATCGCCCAGTGGAAGGAAATGATCGAGGATCCAAACCAGAAGATCGGCCGCCCGCGGCAGCTCTTCACCGGAGCAACGCAGCGCGATTACGCCCCGATCAGCAAGCGGAAATAGCACAACGGGCTCGCCCTCTCGTTCCTTTACCGCCGCCGCGCGCCCGCGAGGCGGGGCCAGGCCACCTGAACGTCTCCCATGAACTTCCGGTTCATCGGCAAGTCGCGCCCGCGCACGGAGGACCTGCGCCTCGTGCGCGGGCTCGGCCGCTTCGTCGCGGACCTCGCACCGGCCGATGCAGCGCGCCTCGTCATGGTGCGCTCGCCGCACGCGGCGGCGCGCATCGTGTCCATCGACGTTTCGGCCGCGTCCCGTCTGCCGGGCGTCCGACTCATCCTCACGGGAGAAAGCCCGCAGATCGCCGGCCTCGGCACCTTCACCTCGAAGCTCAAGCGGCGTGCGCCGGACGGCGCGCCGAATTTCGAGCCGCCCTACCGCGCCCTGGCGCGGGGGCGCGTCCAATTCGTGGGCGATCCCGTCGCGGCCGTCATCGCCGACACGGTGGCGCAAGCGAAGGACGCGGCGGAGGCCGTGCAGGTCACGTGGGAACCTTTGCCTGCCATCACGGAGACGCGCCGCGCGGCCGATCCGGCGGCCCCCCAGGTCTGGCCGCAAGCGCCGCACAACATCTGCTTCGTGTTCGACGCGGGCAATGAAGCGGCCGTGGAAGAGGCCTTCCGCCGGGCGGCGCACACAGTCAGCCTCACCTACTCGGTGAGCCGCGTCACCGCGGCGCCGATGGAAACGCGCGGTGCCCTCGCCTCCTACGACCCCGCAACCGAGAGCTGGACCCTTGTCGTCCCGGTGCAGAACCCGCACGCGGTGCGCGAAGAAGTTGCCGACAATGTGCTGCGCGTAGACGGCAATCGCGTCCGGGTGATTTCGCCCGACGTGGGCGGAGGATTCGGCCTGAAGGAGGTGGCGGGGCCGGAGGCGATCGTGGCGCTGGTCGCCGCGCGGGCGCTCAACCGCCCGGTTCTGTGGCTCGCCGAGCGCAGCGAAGCCTTCACGAGCGACTTTCACGCCCGAGACAATGTGTCTACGGCGCGCCTGGCGTTGGACGAAGAGGGACGCTTTCTCGCCCTGCGCGTCGACACCACGGCCAATCTGGGTGCCTATCTTTCGCTCAACGGCCTGAATTCCTCGACGAACAACCTCGGCGGCCTGTCCGGCGTCTACCGGACGCCGGCGATCTTCACGCGGGTCACCGGCGTGTTCACCAACACCCAACCGACGGCGCCCTACCGCGGGGCCGGGCGCCCCGAGGCGACTTACGCGATCGAGCGCATGATCGACGTCGCGGCGAGGCGACTCGGCGCCGACCCGGTCGAATTGCGGCGCAAGAACATGATCGCCCCGAGCGAAATGCCCTACGACACGGGGTTCCTCTTCACCTACGATTCCGGCGCGTTCGCGCGAAACATGGACGAAGCCCTGGCGCTTGCGGACTGGGCGGGATTTCCCAAGCGGCGTAAGGAGGCGGCAAGCCGCGGCAAGCTCAGGGGGATCGGCCTCAGCAATCCCATCGAGATCGCGGCCGGCCCGGTGACCGGTCCGCTTTCCGAGAGCGCGGAAATCCGCTTCGACTCGACCGGAAGCGTGACCGTGACGGTCGGCACGCATTCCCACGGCCAGGGCCATGAAACGAGCTTCGCCCAGGTCGTCGCAGACCTGATCGGCGTCGATCCCGCCGACGTGCGACTGCGGTACGGCGACACCGATTTGATCGAGCACGGCACCGGTTCCTTCGGCAGCCGTTCCGCAGTCGCCGGCAGCGTCGTGCTGGTGAAGGCGGCCGACCGGTTGATCGAGCGCGGCCGGCGTATCGCCGCCGCGCACCTTGAAGCCGCAGCTGACGACCTCATCTTCGAGGATGGCACATTTCGCGTGGCGGGGACGGACCGGCAGATCACGATCAAGGAGGTCGCGCGCCTCGCCTATACCCTGCCGCCCGCCGAGCTCGGCGGGGAACTTGGTTTGTCCGCCAAAACGATGGTAGCCCCCGCCCGTCCGACCTTCCCGAACGGCTGCCACGTCTGCGAGGTGGAGATCGACCGCGAAACAGGCGCTTGCGCCGTCGTCCGCTACACGGTGGTCGACGATGTCGGCCGAATCATCAATCCGTTGCTGGTCGAGGGCCAGATTCACGGAGGCGTGGTTCAGGGCCTCGGGCAGGTCCTCGGAGAGGCGATCGTCTATGACGAAAACGGCCAGATTCTTTCCGGCTCGTTCATGGACTACGCGATGCCCCGCGCGCGCGACTGCCCCGCATTCGTGTGCCGAAACAACGAGGTTCTCACGCCGGTCAATCCCCTGGGAGTCAAGGGCGCGGGCGAAGCGGGAACGGTGGGGGCGCTTGCTGCCATCGTCAATGCCGCTGCGGACGCGCTGTCGGGCCTGGGGATCGACCACGTGGACATGCCGCTGACGAGCGAGCGGCTCTGGCGCGCCATCCGCGAGGCCGAAGCAAAGAGCGGTCGCGCAAGCGTCAGGAATTTTCACGCCGCATGAGCCGCGGCTGTTGCCGGGGTTCCCGCAGGGGCCGCAGGCCGATCGGCTCGGCGCCGCCGTTTCGGAAACCGTGCGTTCAGTGCGTCCAGGGCGTGCGCCGGCTGAAGGCGAAATTGTCGGCGTAGGCGATGACACGCCGCCGCGACTCGTTCGGCTCGAAGAGCTGGTAGGGAATGCCGTGCCGCTCGCAATAGGCAACGGCCTCCTCACGCGTCGCAAAGCGCAGCCTGACTTGCTGCTTTGTATCGCCCGAACTGGTCCAGCCCATCAGCGGCTCGATGCTGCGGGGCTCGTCGGGCTCGTATTCCAACACCCATTGCTTGGTCTTCGCCGTGCCGGATTGCATCGCGGTCTTGGCAGGTTTGTAGATGCGGGCCATCATGGATTGGACGGTTCCTGTCTCTCTCAGCCTCAGCAACCCGTTCGCGCCGAGCCCCGCCCCGGGGCTGGTCGGGGCAGCAGGATTCGAACCTGCGACCTGGAGTACCCAAAACTCCCGCGCTACCAGACTGCGCTATGCCCCGAGCCCGGGCCTCGGCCGGGCGAACGACATTTAGGCGCGCCATGAGCAGGCGCCAGGGAGGATTGTCGATACACGTTTGCCGGGACGCCCGCAATCGCCGAGGCACAAGACCGCGGGCGCTCACCTCGCCGCGCGGGGCCTGCAGTCCAAGCGAGAGGACCGTTAATGCGAGGAAGGCCCGCGCGTGCCGTCGTCCGGCTGAACCTCGGCTGCCATCAGCCCCTTCGGTCCAGACCCGAAGCGCACCAGCACCGTCTGCCCCGGCCGCAGCTCCGTTATGCCGTAGCGACGGAGGGTTTCCATGTGCACGAAAATGTCCGGCGTTCCCTCGCCGCGGGACAGAAAACCGAATCCGCGCAGCCGGTTGAACCACTTCACCTGGGCGCGCTCCAGCCCGCTCGTCGGCGTCACCGTGACATGCGTGCGCACCGGCGGAAGCTGCGCCGGATGCACGGCCGTGGAATTGTCCATGGAGAGGATGCGGAACGCCTGCAGCCCCTTGGCCCGCTGCATCGCCTCGCAGACGACCCGCGCGCCTTCATAGGCGGCCTGGTAGCCGTCGCGCCGCAGGCACGTCACATGCAGAAGGACATCCGGCAGACCGTTGTCGGGAACGATGAAGCCGAATCCCTTCGACACATCGAACCATTTGATGACGCCGGTGACTTCGATGAGATTGGCCGTGGACTCGTCGACGATTTCATTCGTCGCATCGACACCCGACGTAGATTCAACGCCGGGACTCTTTGGCCCCAAACCCGACGCCATGACCTGTTACGCCGCCGCTTTGTTGTGGCGCCTCTTGCGTGCGCTTCAACGAATCATCCGCAGCGAAGATAACATCGCGGGGTGAAGGGAAAAGCGGAAAATGCGTGAGCGGCACGCACTTTCCTCGAGCCTGTGCACAACTGCAACAGTTCAGTTCCCGATGAAGGGAGAGAGCACCGTTCCGATATCGTGGTGCACAACGAGATCGGCGACATCGTCGAAGTCGGTCGGTTCGCGGTTGATGATCACCAGTCGCGCCCCGTTGCGCCGCGCCATCAAGGGAAAGCCGGCGGCCGGCCAGACCACGAGCGATGAGCCGATCGCAAGGAAGAGATCGCAAGCGAGCGTCCACTCTTCCGCTCGGCGCATGGCGTGCTCCGGCATGGATTGGCCGAAAGAGATCGTCGCCGTCTTGATGAAGCCGCCGCACCCACAACATGGCGCGACCCCGCCCGATGCTTCGAAGCGCTCGCGCACCGAAGCCAGTTCGTGGCGCTCTCCACAGTCGAGACAGGTCGCGTAGGTCGTGTTCCCGTGCAGCTCGATCACGTTCTCGGCCGGAATCCCCGACGCCTGATGGAGGTTGTCGATGTTCTGGGTGATGACGCCCGGCGCCTTGCCCATGCGGTGCAGGTTGGCAAGCGCGAGATGGCCGCGTCCGGGTCGCGCGGCGCTGAACTGCGCGTCCATCGCGAAGCGGCGCCGCCAGGATTCGGCCCGCATCTGCGGGCTCGAAAGAAATTCTTCGAAGGGAATCGGCGCCATTTTCGTCCATACCCCGCCCGGCGAGCGAAAATCGGGAATGCCGCACTCGGTCGAGATGCCCGCGCCCGTGAACGGGACGATCGACCTTGCCTCATCGAACAGGCGCCTCAGCGTTTTGACGGCGGTTTCGAGATCGGTCGCGATCATGGGCTCACACCGGGCACGGGGAAAGACCCCGCACATGCGAGGCCACCGGCGGCGAAACGGACGTTTCCGCCAGCGTTCGCCGGACCGGTTGCGATCATTTTTGGGGGTATCGGGCGGCTCTGTCGAGAGCGCCGCGCGTCCGGCCGGAGGCCCCGCGGAGCTCCTGACCGTTGGGCCGGGAGCCGTTCACTCGGCGCTTTTGCGACCCGGCTTCCGGCCGCGCTTCGGCGGCTGCTGCTCCACCGCGAAGTCTTCGAGTCTTGCGCCCGCCTTCAGCGCCTCCCGGAGCCAGACGGGCTGCGCGCCGCGGCCTGCCCACGTATTGCCGTGAGCGTCGCGATACTTGATTGGCACTTTCTTTCCCTTGCGCGGATGCGGTTTGCGGCCCGCTCGCCCCGTCGCGCCGCCGCCCCATCCGCCGCCTTCCAGTCTCTGCAGCTGCTTCTTCAGCTCGGCCGTCTTGCGTGCAAGCATCTCCGCGACGTCTTCCTTTAGCTTCAAAAGGGCATCGACGGACATGGACGCAAGATTGGACACTTTGGCCATGAGAATCTCCTGTTTGTAAGAAGCCGCCTGATAGCCCCATTCTCAGAAAACGCAACGGTACCAAAAGGTCGAGATACCTAGCACCGGCCCGTGGTTACAACTTTGGATCGATTGGAGGCGCATTTTTTCGCAAATCGAGAAAAATCGAGAGATCGTCGGGAATTTCGCTTCCGCCAGGCGCCTGGCATTGCGATCACGTGGCAAGAAATCGATGTCTTCGCGATGTCTTTCCGCTATTGCGTTCCGGCAGTTTCGGCTCGGAAGAGTTTCGCGACCCATTCAAGGAGTCAAGTCACATGCGATATTTGCACACGATGTTGCGCGTTCGCGATCTGCAACGTTCCCTCGACTTCTTCTGCAACAAGCTCGGCATGCAGGAACTCCGCCGCTATGACGACGAGAGGGGACGCTATACCAACGTCTTTCTCGTGGCTCCCGACGACCAAGCTTTGGTGACCGAGAGTCGGCGCCGCGGTCGCGAAGGGCCGGTGCTGGAACTGACCTACAATTGGGATCCGGAGGATTACGGCGAAGCGCGTTATTTCGGTCATCTTGCGTTCGAAGTCGACGACATTTATGCAACCTGCGAGCGATTGAGGAAGGCCGGCGTGACCATCAACAGGCCTCCGCGCGACGGCCGCATGGCCTTTGTGCGCTCCCCCGACAACCAGTCGGTGGAGCTCCTGCAGAAGGGCGACGCGCTGCCGCCGCAGGAGCCTTGGGTGTCCATGCCGAATACCGGTCGCTGGTGAGCATCCCGGAGCGGAGACGCGCGCGGGACCGCGCTTGCCGCTGCGAATAAAGCCTTCTATATGTCGCGGCGCCTTGCCCCCGCCCAAGCGTTGCGGCGCGGAGCGTTGCGCCCTTCGTCTAGCGGTCCAGGACGCCGCCCTTTCACGGCGGAAACACGGGTTCGATTCCCGTAGGGCGCGCCATACCGGGATCGGCGGCGCCTGAAGACCGCGGCATCGGTTTGGCGCCTGCGGGAAGGCGCCGGCAGCCTTCATCGCGCCCCATGAAACGGAAACGGGCAAGCGATGCGGCGCTTTGCGCGGGCCGGTCCTCCTTGCCGCAGCGAATCCGCATTGTTTAGCCTGTTGACGGTTCGCCGAATCTCCGGCCGGAGAAGTCCGCCGATGCACGCCAGTCGCCGTGACATGTTGCAGGCTGCGGCAGCGACCGCGGTCGCCGCCGCCTCGCTTGCCGTTCCCCTGCCCGCTCACGCGCGTCCTTCTTTCGAGGAGTGGGTCGAGGATTTTCGTGCACGCGCCCGCGCGCGCGGAATCTCCGATGCCACGTATCGGCGCGTGATGAACGGGCTGCGGCCCGACACGTCCGTCTATGCGCTCGACAGCGCCCAGCCGGAGTTCACCGAGGAACTGTGGCAATATCTCAACCGGCGCGTTTCCGACTGGCGCATTCGGACCGGAAGGGAAGTGGCGCGCGCGCATGCCCGGCTGCTCGGACGCATCGAACGCGACTACGGGGTCGATCGCCGGCACATGCTCGGTCTGTGGGGAATGGAGTCGGCCTTCGGGGAGGTGATCGACAACCCGAAAATCATGCGGCCGATCTTCCCGGCCCTGGCGGCGCTTGCCTGGGGCGAGCCGCGCCGCCGCCGCTACTGGGAAAAGGAACTGCTCAACGCACTCGCCATCGTCGAAAGGGGCTGGGCGCAACCGGAGCAGATGGTCGGCTCGTGGGCCGGCGCCATGGGCCACACGCAGTGGATGCCCGAGGTCTGGCTCAATATGGGGGTCGATTACGACCATGACGGCCGTATCTTCCCGTTCGATCGGCCCGACGACGCTCTTGCAGGAACCGCACGGTATCTTGTTACGCGCGGCAAATACCGGCGTGGCCAGGCGTGGGGGCTCGAAGTTCGGTTGCCGGCTGACTTCAATTCGCGGCTCGCCGACCGCAGGACGTGGCGAGCGATCGCGGCCTGGCAGAAGCTGGGCATCGCCCCCGCAAGCGGCGGAGCGTTTCCGCCGCTCGGCGGCCGCGCGCGGCTTTGGCTGCCGGTGGCAGGCGGGCCCGCCTTTCTTCTGGGCCAGAACTTTTTCGCGATCCGTTCGTACAATCCTTCCTACAACTACACGCTGGCCATCGCGTATCTCGGCGACCGTATCGGGGGCGCAGGCCCTTTCGTCCAGGCATTTCCCGGCGGCGAACGGGCTTTGACGCTCGAGGAGATCCAGGAGGTTCAGCGCCGCCTCAGCGCGCTCGGCTACGATACGGGCGGCACCGACGGCCGGGTCGGCCGCGACACGATGCGCGCCGTGCAGGCGTTCCAGCGCAAGACCGGCCTTTCACGCCAGG
>DASTKH010000025.1:0-53743 GCA_035716025.1 Xanthobacteraceae bacterium | reverse complement strand
GCGATCCTCGGGGCCGGGCGTAGGATCGCCTGCCGCAAAGGCTTGCGCCTCGTCGGTGTCCGAAAGATCCCAGGCGCGTGAATCGTAGAGGCGCCAGCGCCCGAGCTCGCCGGCCGGCGTCGCAGCGCGCGCGACGATGATCTCCTGGAGCCGCCCGTCCGGACGGAAATGATAGATCGTCGCATCGTGCAGGACGGGGGGCGGACCGTAGCCGACGCGCGCGGAGAGGATGTCGCTCCGCGCCGCCATCCAGTTCACCTTGTCGGACAGGCTGCGATCGAGCTGTTCGCCGTAGTCGCCCCAGCGGGCGGCGATCTGCGCCGCGACCGCGACCGGCCGGATGTAGCAGTCGAGGCTGACCTGCACCGCGCCTGCGAGCACGCCGAACAGCAGCACGGGGGCAAGACACTGCGCCGGCGAGCGGCCGCTGTTCCAGATGACCACGCGCTCGCGCGAACGAGTATGGGCGATCTCGCTCCAGGCAATGCCGAGGAAGCAGGTGATCGGAAACAGCCGCGTGAGGATGTCGGCGCTGCGCAGCACCGAGTACCAGGCAATGCGGACGACGGCCGCAAAGCCTTCGACCGGCGGCTGCGCCGCGAGCACGCGCGACATGCGCGGCGATAGATCGATCCCGAGCGCAATCGCCAGAAAGGCGATGACGACCACGAATGTGTGCCGCCCGTAATTGCGCAGCATGTAACGGGTATGCTGGCCGAACGGCGCTACCACGAGCCGCGGCCGGCCGATAGCCGAGCGCGCATGGCGGTCCCTTTGGAGAAAGCTCGCAGTCATAGCCTGCCTAGGGCCGGCCGCACGATGCCGTGTTGGTTGCGGACGCTGTAGCGGCTCAGGACAATCACGCTCGCGACGGCCGCGACGATCGGCGGGAGCAGCACCCATTTCAGCCCGGCGGCGCTGATGAGCTTCGCCACCGCGGTGACCGCGAGGTCGGTCGAGAGCAGGGCGGCGCAGGCGAGCGGCATCGCGAAGGCCTGGCTGCGTGCGGTTGTGAAGATAATGGCGACCAGCGCGAACAGCGGCGCAATCAGGCAGAGAAAGCTTCGCGAGAGCCGGCTTGCGAGCTCGGCGATTTTCGCGCTGTCGGCCGCGCCGGGCGGCGTGCCGATCCCGAGCAACTCGAGCGAGGTCCATTCAGCCGCGCTCGTTGCGCCGCGCAGTTCGAAACGGAACAGATCGCGGATCGTCATTTCGCGGGCATAGGTGCCGATCTGGAGATTGTGCAGCGGCTCGCCGCGCGGCGCATCGCAATCCACGCAATCGGCCGACCCTGCACTTTTCGGATTGGCGAAGTCGTTGACCGTGAGATCGCGCAGGCGCAGCGTCATCATGCCTTCGCGGTCCGGGCCTTCGAGCCGCGCCCGATCCGCCACGACGACGCGATCGGCGCCCGGACGCGGATCGTACATGAAGACCCGCCGCTCGATGCTGTCGGGCGTCCGTCCGCCCGCAAAGACGACGGTCTTGCCGAAGAAATAGAATTCCCCGGGCGTGATGCCTCCCAAGAGCGCGCGGTATTCCGCCGCGAACAGGACTTGTCGGTAGGCGAACCGGGCGTACGGTTCAATGACGCCGGACAGCATCAGCGACAGAACCTGCGCCGCGAGCCCCACCCCCACGACGAGCCGGATGATCTGATAGGCGCCGATTCCGGCGCCTGCGAGCACGAGCAGCTCGCGGTCTTCCCGGCAGCGCAGCGTGGTTCCGTAGACCGCGATCAGAAGGGCAAGCGGCAGCGCGAGGTCGGAGACCTCGGGCGCCATAAACGCAAGCAGCGCCAGGATGTCCACAACGCTGGCCGACCTTTGCAGGGCGGAGTCGAGAATGGTCGTCAGCCGTTCGCCGAGAAAGATTCCCTCGATGAGCAGGAGCAGAAGGGTGAGTTGCAACAGGATGCGCGCGAGCATTCTGCGCGCATAGAGCTGCGGCATGCTCTTGACGGAAAATGTAAATCCGCGTCGGCGCCGACCAGACGCCGGGCGATCGGTCACGATGAGGCTCATCCGGGCCGCAGTTCACAAGCCTAAGACCGGCTACCTCTAGCCCGGAAACGAGCCGAAGCGAAGGCGCTGGAGGGGGCCTGTCGCTCAGGCGCCCAGCGCGACCCTGAGCGCGACAAGCGCGACCGCCGCAACAAATGCGATCGAAAGGCCGAGTTTTTCGTCCATCGAAGGCGCCTCCCGCCCGTTTTTCTTTCAACCTCAGGGACGGGGAGGAGGTTCCGTGGGACGCGGGGGCAAACCGGACGGGGACGGGCGGCATGCACCGCCTGCGCGTTGCCCGCCGCACCGGGGGCAGGCGCGGCGCGGATTGCGGCGCTAAAGCGCAAACTCGCTGCCAAGATAGATGCGTCGCACCTCGGCGTCGGCGAGGACGGCCGCGGCCGTACCGTGCATCAGCACCCGGCCGGAATCGATGATATAGGCCCGGTCGATGAGATTCAGAGTCTCCCGGACGTTGTGGTCCGTCACGAGAACGCCGATGCCGCGGCCGGCGAGATGGCGCAGCAGCCGCCGAACCTCGTTGACGGCAATCGGATCGACGCCTGCGAAAGGTTCGTCGAGCAAGATGAAGCTCGGCCCGCTCGCGAGGGAGCGGGCAATTTCGCAGCGGCGGCGCTCGCCGCCCGACAAGCGGCTTGCGCGCACATCGCGCAGCGCGGTCAGGCGAAATTCGGCCAGCAGGTCCTCCAGAAGCTGGTCGCGGGCCGCGCGCGGCAGATCCAGCGCTTCGATGACGATCTCGATGTTTTGCGCGGTGGTCAGCGCGCGGAACACCGACGGCTCCTGCGGCAGATAGCTCAGCCCACGCCGCGCCCGCTCGTAAAGCGGGAAATGCGTCATATCGGTGCCGTCGAGCTGGATATACCCGCTGTCGATCGGGATCGCCCCGGTCAAGAGGTGGAATACGGTCGTCTTGCCGGCGCCGTTCGGGCCGAGGAGCCCGACCACCTCTCCCCGCCGGACGTGCAGGCTCACATCGTCGACGATCGGCCGGCCGCGTATGGCCTTGGCAATGTGTTGGACCGACAGCACGCCTTCCGTCCTCGCGGGCGCCCGCCCTTTTCGGCCGGATCGGGCGGGGCCGCGCCGTGCCGACGGCCCGCCGCGCCTCCCGCCTCAGGTGCCGTTCTTGACGAACGCGATCGTGCGCTCACGCGCCTCGCTGTCCGTGAACTGCTGGGGAGGGGACTTCATGAAATAGCTCGACGGGCCGATGAGCGCGCCGCCGATGCCGCGGTCGAGACCGAGCTTGGCGCAGCGCACGGCGTCGATGACGACGCCCGCCGAGTTGGGCGAGTCCCACACTTCCAGCTTCAGTTCGAGATTGAGCGGAACGCCGCCGAAGGTCGTCCCCTCCATGCGGATGTAGGCCCATTTGCGGTCGGTGAGCCAGGGAACGTGGTCGCTCGGACCGACATGGATGTCTTCGGCGTCGAGCGGCGTGTCGAGCTGGCTCGTGACCGACTGGGTTTTGGAAATCTTCTTCGATTCAAGCCGCTCCCGCTCGAGCATGTTCTGGAAGTCGGTATTGCCGCCGAAATTGAGCTGATAGGTGCGCTCGAGCTTCACCCCGCGCTCACGGAAGAGATTGGTCAGCACCCGATGGACGATGGTTGCGCCGACCTGGCTCTTGATGTCGTCGCCGATGAGCGGCAGCCGCCTCTCCTCGAAGCGTTTGCGCCATTTGGGGTCGCTCGCAATGAAGACCGGAATGCAGTTGACGAAGGCGCAACCTGCTTCGAGCGCGCGTTCAGCATACCATTCCGTCGCCTTCTGCGAGCCGACCGGCAGATAGGATACGACGACATCGGTGCGGGAGCGGCCGAGCACGTCGGTCACGTCGGCCTCCGGCTCGGAGGATTCCTCGATCTCCTGACGCAGGTAGCGGCCGAGGCCGTCGAGCGTGCGGCCGCGCTGCACGACCACGCCGGTCGCCGGCACCTTGGCGAAACGATGCGTGTTGTTCGGCTTCGCGAAAATCGCATCCGCCACGTCGCGCCCAACTTTGGTCGCGCTGACGTCGAAGGCGGCCGAAATCTCGATGTCGCCGACGTGGTAGCCGCCGAGCTCCGCGTTCATGAGCCCAGGGACCGGCTCGTTGGCCCTGGCCTGACTGTAATAGGTGATGCCCTGCACGAAGGACGAGGCGCAGTTTCCTACCCCGATGATCCCGACTCGGACTTTCGGGGTCCGCGAGACGGCGGCTTCCATGTGCTCAAACTCCCAATGCGCCGTCCTGGCGGCCCTGATGATCGCGTGAAACAAGGTCCGTCCGCGCGGCTCCCCAGCCGCTGTGGACAACCCGATTGCCGTCCTCGTCGGCGCAGCGCCTCTCGCGCATTTGACCTCCGAAATCCTGTTCCCACACGCGGCCGGACAATCCCCACAAACGACGTTCCCTGCGGTCTTGCCGGTCCACTTCGCCTGGTCCTGCGACCAACAAGCCCCATCCAGCCGGTAACACGGTTAGCCTCAAACGCGTCGGAAAACAAATACCCAACCGCCGCCCGCGACCGCACCGCGGGACGCGCGCAACTGCGGCTCGGCTTGCGTTCCTTCGGCTCCGGAAGGTTCGCGAGGCCCGGCCATGCGTGTGAAATCGCACCGCCCAGCCCCTGGCTTGCGCGCCCCCTTTTTAGCCCTTCGCCGCCGTTCCGCAAGCGCCGCGAATCGGACCCTGCTCCACCCATTCCCTACACAAAACGACCGGCCTTGGGCTATCCATCTGGCACGGACGCCGCGTCCATGCCAGATTGGCGCCTCCCAATGCCGAGGAGGATCCCGCCGTCTGCGCCGCGCCTCGGCGCCAACGCGGTTCGGATTCGCCGTTCCACATCGACACAGCGAGAGTATGCGCCGTGGCTTTCGAAAGAATGCGCAGATGGGGGTTTTCCGTCGCGAAGAGGCTCGCCTGGAGCCTCGACTCCTATTTCGCCCGCCATTCCAAGGTGGGCGATCACGAATTTTTCGACGTCGGGGATTTTCCCTGGGTAAAAGCCGTAGAGGCCAACTGGCACAAGCTCCGGGAAGAGCTCAACGCGCTGTTGCCCTACACGTCCGAATTGCCGAATTTTCAGGACATTTCCAAGCACCAGAGGGGGCTTACGCAGGACGACGGCTGGAAGACCTTCTTCTTCTACGCCTACGGCCTCAGAGCGCGCGGCAATTGCCGCCGCTGCCCGGAGACCGCAAGGGTGCTTGCGCAGATTCCCGGCATGAAAACCGCCTTCTTTTCGATCCTTGCGCCGGGCAAGCATCTGCCGCCGCACCGCGGTCCCTACAAGGGCGTGCTGCGCATGCATCTCGGGCTGAAAATCCCGGAGCCTGCCGAAAAATGCGGCATTCGCGTCGGCGCCCAGACGCGGCATTGGCAGGAAGGCAAGACGCTGATCTTCGACGACACGTTTCGGCACGAAGCGTGGAACCACACCGACGGCGTGCGGGTGGTGCTGTTTGTCGACGTCATGCGGCCGCTGCGCTTTCCTGCCAATGTCCTCAATGCGGCGCTCATCTGGGTGATCGCGCTTTCCCCGTTCGTGCTCGGCTCAATGGGCAGCTATCTCGAATGGGAGCGGCGCTTCGAACGCGTGGTCAATGCGCCTTGAGGTTCCCCGCTTGCACGCCCTGATCTTCATTGGCCGGCTCGATGCGCCCGAGCTCGCAGGACTTGCGCCCCTCGACAGGCTGGTTCACACCGCAGCCGCCGCAGGCTGTCGGCGCGTGCACCTCGCCGGCGCGCGCGCCGCAGAGGCCTTTTCGCGCCTGCAGGAACGCACCCGCGCGGCCGTCGCGGTCGCGCCGGTCGGACCTGCCGAAGAGGCGGCCGGGGTCGTCGACGATCTCGCCCGCGAGCCGCGGGTGCTCGTCCTGCATGGCGATGTCGCCATCGACCCGCCCAGCCTGCGGACTTTCCTTGACCGGGCCGCCGCGGCGCGCGGCGTCGGCGCCGTCGTGGCCGTCAGGGAAGGGCCGGCGCCGCGCCATCCGGCAGCCGCCACGCTCACCATGGCCGGCCGGCCCGCCCATACCGTCGGCCTTGCGGTCGTTCCGGGGGAGGCCGCTGCCGTCGTCGCCCCGGCCGAGGACGGAGCGACGCCCCTGTTCGCACAGCTCGCCCGCGAACACGAAAGCGGTGCGGTGGCTCTGCAAGCCGTTCACGGGGCTTTGCCCTGCCTTGTGGATGACGCCGGCCGCGCCGCCGTGGAGGCGGCTCTGGTGCGCGCGGCCGGCAAGGAGACGGACGGCTTCGTGTCGCGTCTCTTCAACCGTCGGATTTCCGGCGCCGTCACGCGCCTGCTGTTGGCCGGACGCGTCGCCCCCAACACCATCACCTTCGCTCTGCTGGGGCTCGGCGTGCTGACCGGGCTGATCCTGCTCGAAGGCAGTCACGCCGCCGTCGTCGTCGGCACGCTGCTGTATCAGATCAACAGCACGCTCGACGGCTGCGACGGCGAAATCGCCAGGGTGCGCTTCGAAACGAGCCGCTTCGGTGCGTGGGCCGACACGCTCTCCGATCAGGTCACCAATCTCGCCTTTTTCGTGGCGCTTCCGCTCGGCCTCTATCGCCGGACCGGAGACCCCGTGCATTTCGCACTCGCGGTTCTGATCGTCGCCGGCGTCGTGACGCTGCTCGGCGCAGTCTATGTAAAGTCGCGCCGGATCGGCGACGAGGCGCATTTCAGCGATTACGGGCGCTCGATCGCGCGGGCCTTTGCGCCGGGCTCGTTTGCGGCGCGGGCAATCGCGACAGTCTCGACCTTTCTGCGCCGCGACAGCTATGCCCTTTTGTTTTTCGTGCTGGCGCTCGCCGGCGCGGACGCCTTCATCGTCTATCTGATCGCCGCCGGCGTGCTGGTGCATTTCGCGAGCATCGCGCTGCCGGCGCGCGGCCGCCAGGAGCTCGACGCGTGACGATCTCGACCACTCCCGATTCGGCCACAGAGCGGACTCCCACTCCCGGCAAGCCGATCGAAATCGAGGGCGTGCTCGACATCTATCTCATCCGGCCGTTGGGTGCGCTCATCGTCGCGTGGCTCAAGCACACGCGCATGACGCCCAATGCCGTGTCCTGGTGGTCGGTCGCGGCAGCGGCCGGCGCGGCCGCCGCCTTCTACGATCCGAGCTGGGCGGGCGCCGCCTTGGGCGCAGCGCTGCTCCTGCTGAGCTCGGGCCTTGACAGTGCCGACGGCCAGCTCGCGCGCGCGACCGGGGGGACTACCGAGCTCGGCGAGACACTCGACGGCTTCTGCGACAGCCTGTCGTTCGGCGCGATCTACGTTTCGGCGGCCATGACGCTGATTTTCCGCCTTGACGTCTCGCCGTGGCTCGCCGTCCTACTTGGCCTTGTCGCGGGCTTTTCGCATTCGATCCAGAGCGCGCTCGTCGACTACGAGCGGCAGCTCTTCGTCTATTTCACTCGCGGCACGGGACGCATCGAGCGCGAGAATCCCGCGCGCCTGCGCGACGAATTCCTCAAGGCGCGCCGGGCCGGCGAGGGGCGCCTGCCGGTGCTGCTGCGGTGGCTGCGGACGCGCTATTGCATGAACCAGCAGGCGTTGCTTTCGAGCAGCACGGCCCTGCTCAGGGCCTATGACGCAATCCGGGGGGATGCGGAACGGCGTGCACGTTTTCTTACCCATTATCGGACGGCGATGCGCTGGCCGCTGCACGCCTGGACCCTGATGGCTCCCAATTGCCACAAGGTCGCGATCGTCGTGTGCGCGTTCCTGCCGACCGTGGCGCCGGATTGGGCACCGTCCCGCTACGGGCTTGCGCTCGTGCTTGTCTTCAACATCGCACTCGATGTGGTTCTCCTGCTGCTGATCGCGATGCAGCGGAGGGTCGATCGGCGGCTGATGCATGTCCTTTTGGCCGAACAGCAGAACGGAGCGACCGTTGCGCGCCCCTGAGAGCCCACCCGGCGCGTTGCGGATCGCCACGGTCGAAACACCGCGGCAATGGCGCGACTTCCATCATGTGCCGTACCGCGTTTATGCGGGGGACTCCAATTGGGTGCCGCCGCTGCTCCTCGAGCGCAGGCTGCACTACAGCCCGAAGCACAACCCCTTCTTTCAGCACGCGAAAGCCGCATTCTGGGTGGCCTATCGCGGCGGGGAGCCTGTCGGCCGCATTTCCGCGCAGATCGACGCGCTGCATCTTGAGCGCTATGGCGACGCCACGGGCCATTTCGGCTCGCTCGAAGCGGTCGACGACGCGGAGGTGTTTGCGCAACTGTTGCGCACGGCCGAGTCCTGGCTCGACGGCAACGGCATGCGCCGCACGCTCGGGCCCGTCACCTTCTCGATGTGGGACCAGCCCGGTCTGCTGGTTGAAGGTTTCGATACGCCGCCCTGCGTTATGATGAACCATGCGCGGCCCTATTTCGCTCGTCATATCGAGGTCGCGGGCTACAAGCCCATACAGGATCTGCTCGCCTATCGGTTCATCGTCGGCGAGCCGTTTCCGCCCGCCGTACGCCGCATGATCGCACGCACGCGCGGCCGCGAAGACGTGACCGTGCGTCCGTTACGCAAGACGCGCCAGCACTTCGATGAAGAGGTCGCGATCATCCTCGACATCATGAACGACGCCTGGTCGGACAACTGGGGCTTCGTGCCGCTGACGGCCGCGGAGATCGCCGATCTCGCGGGCGTGCTCCGGCTGCTTCTTGCGCCGCAGGATGTGGCAATCGCCGAGCACGAGGGCCGGCCGGCGGCCTTCTGTCTCATCTTTCCAAACCTCAACGAGGCGATCCGCGACCTTGGCGGACGCCTTGCGCCATTCGGCTGGGCGAAGCTCTTCTGGCGCCTGATGGTGAAGGGTACGCGCACCGGGCGCATGCCGCTGATGGGCGTGCGCAAGGCCTATCACGCCTCTCCGCTCGGCGCCGCGCTCGCCCTGTCGGTGATCGAGGAAATCCGCGCATTCCACCATCGCAAAGGCTCGGAATGGGGCGAACTGTCGTGGATTCTCGACCAGAACGAACGCGTGAAGCACATCATCGACCTTGCAGGAGCCAAGGCGTACAAGCGCTACCGGATTTATGAGCGCACATTCGCCTGAGAAGCGCGTATGCGCGCCTTCCGCAGCACGGTCCGAGCGATGCCGGCGCAGACCATTCTGATCACGGGCGCTTCGAGCGGCCTCGGGGCGGCACTGGCGCGCGCCTATGCCGCCCCCGGTCGGAGGCTCGTGCTGTCGGGCCGCGATGCAGACCGGCTCGCAGCGACCGCGGCGGTCTGCCGCGCGCAGGGGGCCGCCGCCGTGGAGTGGCCCTACGATCTGCGGCAGACCGATGCACTTGCCGACGCGCTCTGGCGGGTGGACGCGGGAACGCCGATCGACCTCGCCATTCTCAACGCCGGGCTCGGGGGATTTGCCGGTCCGGACCGCCACGTCGAGCCGGTCGAGCGTGCGCATGCGGTCGCCTCCGTCAATTTCACCGCGACCGTGATCGCGGCCACGGCATTGGCCGAGCGAATGGCGGCGCGCGGGCGCGGACACATTGCCATCGTCGGCTCGATCGCTGAATCGTTCCCGCTGCCGATGGCCCCGACCTATGCGGCGAGCAAAGCGGGGCTGCGCCTCTTTGCGGAAGCGCTCGATCTGCGCCTTGCGCCCCGCGGCGTGCGCGTCTCGCTCATCTCTCCGGGCTTTATCGAAACGCCGATGAGTCGCGGCCTGCCATTCCCGAAGCCTTTCGTGATGGACGTCGAGCGTGCGGCGCAAACGCTCGTCCGTCGGCTCGAGCGGCGGCCGCGTCGGATCGTCATTCCCTGGCCATTCGCGGTGCTGCGTGCCTGCGCCGCGGTGTTGCCGCGCGGCGCGGTGCGGGCGGTGCTAAAGCGCTTCTGAAGGGGTCGCTCAGGTGCCCCCGGCCTGGCTGGCAGTAGAAGCCGGAACGGTCGGCGCGGCGGCGCCGAGTTTGTGTTCGGCGATGCCCAGCGCCGTATAGTCGTCGACGTCCTGCCACCAGGCATCGCCGATGTCGACGGCATAGGCGCGCCCGGCCGCCGCGAGCAGCGCCACGCCGTCGCTCAGCGAGCAGTTGCCGCCCTGCTCCTGCCGTTTTTGCGCAAGCGCATCGAACAGGGCAGGGCCGGCGATGAAGGCGCCAGTGTCGACGGCATTGAAGTCCGTCAACGTCTTTCCAATCGCGGCAATGCGTCCGTCCTCCTCCACGCGGACCTTCATCGCATCGTCGAGGTCGTAGATTTCGCCGGCGCGACGGTCGACGGCGAGCAGCAGATCGCCGTGCCGCGGCGCCGCCGCCAGTCGCTGCAGCAGGAGGACGTCGAACAGGTGATCGCCCATCAGCAGGAAGAACGGGCGCGTCCCGACGGCGGACCGCGCCGCGAGAACCGATATTCCGTTCTGCAAATGCCAGTCCGGATTGCGCGCGAAGCCGATGCGCAGCCCCGACAGGCTCGGCTCCTCGGCCACGCGTCGGATCTGCTCCTCGGCATAGCCGACAACGAGCACAGCCTCGCTCACGCCGAGGCCGGCGAGTGTCTGCAGCGAGCGCACAAGCAGGGAGGTCCCGAGAAGCGGCGTAAGCGGCTTTGCGAGGCCGTTGTGGTTCGGCATGGTGGCCCGCAGACGCGATCCCATTCCGGCGGCGAGCAGGACCGCGCAATCAATTTGTGTTGCAGATTGTTTTGGCGCGTTTCCGTCGCCCTGCGCCGCGGCGCCTTGCGGGCGTGCGATCCATGCGTCCACGAATTGCGTCCCCTGCATTTCACTGTGCGCGGTCGGACGGCATTGCCCGCACGACCGCGAGGACAAATTATTATACGGTTGATACTTAGCGGTCGTTCTTACAGTACGGTGCCACTTCCCTGGGACAGGCCCTCCGCCGGCAGGGCAGCCGTGCCCGTCTTGCCAATCTCTTGACGACACACCGGATCGCCGATGCATATGCCAGACGCGTGTTGCCTCGTCCACCGGCGACATGCCGAGGAACATCGCAAAGGGCGCGCCTTCCCTGCATGGCGCGGCTTTTTGCGGCCGAGCGCGCGCCTTTTTAAGAGAGCCGATCGCCGTGCGTTCTTTCAGGTCCTTTGTGCTATGGAGGCCGCGGGGAAGGGGGCTCCACGGCACCTGATTTCCATCCATGCCCGCGTTGACCGTTATTTTCAGCAATGCGCGAACTCTTTCGATTCCTGCAGGCCGAGCGTGCGCTCGTGCATTCCCGTGTGTTGCCGCTGTCCGTGACGGCGGGGCTCAGCCGCGGCCTGTTGATCATGCTGATCAACGCGGCCGTGCTCGAAACCCATCATGCGGGCCTGCTCGCGGCCGCCGCGTTTGGCGTACTTGCGATCTATGTGTTGAGCCTGCATTTCAGCCGCGTCGCCGCGCATCAGCTCGTCGAACGCGTGCAGTGCGATTTGCGGTCTCGCCTCGTCCGGCGGCTCCTGCATGTCGCCGCCTCGTTTTTCTTCGGCCGCGAATCCGGTGAAATCTACAATGTCCTGGCAAACGACGTCGCAACCATCGCCTCCAGCTCGGTGCGCGTGCTCAACAGCCTGCAGTCGGCGGTCCTGATCGCGTTCTGCATCCTGTATCTCTTTTGGCTTTCGCCGCTGGTTGGCGTCACTGCCGTTGCGACAATCGCGCTCGGCGCCGGCGCTTGCGTGTTGTGGGACCGCGCAGGGCGCATTCGCCTCGCCAAGGCGCATCGCGAAGTCTCGGCGTTTTTCGACCGGCTGCAGGACACGTTGCACGGGTTCAAGGAACTGCGGCTGCACGACGCCCGGCGCAGCGCGCTGGAAGCCCATGTCGGGCGTCTGCTCGCGGCAATCCGCAAACTGCTCGTCGGCGCGGAACACCGTTTCAGCCTGAGCCACACGACGGCGCAGACGTTCATGTTCCTGCAGCTTGGCGTCATCGTGTTCGCGCTGCCGGCTTACGGCGGGATGGACAGTGCGACCGCCTTCCAGGTGCTGACGGTGGTGCTGTTCGCCTATGGTCCGGTGGACAGCCTGCTTGGAAGCTATCCCTCGCTGGCGCGCGCCCGCGTTTCGCTGGAGCGCCTGCAGGCCCTGGAGACGGAGCTGGGCCGCGCGGCCCCGCCGCTTCCGGCGCCATCGCGGACGACGGTGCGGCCGGATTTCGAAACGCTCACGCTCGACGGCGTGGTGGTCAGCCTCACGGAAAGCGCCCCGCCGCCGGAGAACGAAGAGGGCCGGTTCACGGTCGGGCCGATCAACCTCACGATCCGGCGCGGCGAAATCGTGTTCATCCATGGCGGCAACGGCTCCGGCAAGACCACGTTGCTGACCGCGCTGTGCGGGCTGCGACAGGCGGAATCGGGGCGCATTTTGATTGACGGCGACGCGGTGGATACGCGCGACGGCGGCGGGTATTCCGCGCTGTTTTCGGCCGTGTTCGCCGACTTCCATCTGTTTCGTCACCCCTACGGCCTTGCCGACGGCCAGGTGCGTCGGCTGATTGACCTGTTGCCGGAACTGGATCTGCCGAAACGTGTGGAAATCGAGGACGGCCGCTTCCAGAGTCTCTCGCTGTCGGCCGGGCAGCGGCGCAGACTGGCGCTCGCGGTGGCGCTGGCGGAGGAGCGGCCGATCCTGCTGTTCGACGAATTTGCCGCCGACCAGGACCCCGCGCACCGGGCGTTCTTCTACGAGATGCTTTTGCCCGAATTGCGCGCGCAGGGGCGGACCGTTGTTGCGATCACACATGATGAAAATCGGTTTCATCTCTGTGATCAGCTCGTGAAAATGGACCAGGGACGTGTTGTCGCGGTTCAACGCGGGCGACTTGTGGCGTATGAATCGGCGGCGGAGTAGGCAGATTCGGTATCGAGCGCGCACAAGACGCTCGATCGCGGAGCAGGGGCAAAGCAGGGGGAAATGGCCTGACCGGTGAGCATACCGGGTAGGCGCGAATGCATCACCTGCAGATCGAACGCACTGGAAGGTTTGACTTCGAGGTGCACGGTGCTTATCGAAGTTAACCCGGTCCGGACGCGTGGGGGCTGCTTTGGAATGACGACAAGGCCAACTCTCCTGGAGTATGCGGCCAACCGCTTTCGGTTAGCTGGCAAGTCGATTCTCGACGGCGGCCACCCGTGGTTCATGCCGCTCGACCGCCTTAAGACCGAGATCGAGGCCAATGGCGGGTCGTTCGTCAGCTTCGCAAACTACGATTATCTCGGCTTGGCGGGGCACAAGGCCATTCACGCCGCGGCCGCGCGCGCGCTCGACGAACTCGGCACCGGCGCGCTCGGCTCTCGGCTCGTCGGCGGCGAACGGATGCTGCACGCCGAGTTCGAATCCGCGATGGCCAAATTTCTCGGCGCGGACGCCTGCCTCACCTTGGTCAGCGGCTATCTCACGAACATCACCATCATTTCGCATCTGCTCGGTCCGCGCGATCTGCTGATCATGGACGAGCTGTGCCACAACAGCATCCATTGCGGCGCCAAGAGCACGAAGGCCGAACTCCTGACGTTCCGGCACAACGATCTCGAACATCTCGACGAGTTGCTGAAGACGCACCGGTCGGCGCATCGCAATTGCCTCATTGTGGTCGAGGGTCTCTACAGCATGGACGGCGACCTGCCGGACCTTCCGGGGCTGGTCGCTCTCAAGCATCGCCATCAATGCTGGCTGCTCGTCGACGAAGCGCACTCGATCGGCGTGCTAGGGGAGCGCGGGCGCGGCATCAGCGAGCATTTCGGGGTCGATCCGAACGAGATTGATCTGATTGTCGGCACACTCTCCAAGGCTTTCGTATCCTGCGGCGGATTTCTCTGCGCGCGGCAGGAGATCATTGACTGGTTGCGCTTCACCCTCGCGGGCTTCGTCTACAGCGTCGGGCAGTCGCCGATCATCACCGCGTCCGCGCATGCCGCCCTCGAACTGCTCATCGCCGAGCCCGAGCGGATCGCGAAGCTGCGGCGCAATTCGGAGTATTTCCTCAAACGCGCGAAAGCGGCCGGTCTCAACACAGAGGGCGCGGTCGGCCGCGGCGTCGTTCCGGTCATGTTCACCGACATGCACGAAACGATGCGGCAATCCGTGCGGCTGCTCGAAGCCAACATCTATGCGCCGCCGATCGTGCATGTCGGCGTGCCGAAGGATGCGCCGCGCATCCGCTTTTTCCTTTCCGCGCGCCACGAACCGGAAGAGATCGACATTGCGATCGACGTGATGACGGATCGTCACCGCGCCGAACCTCGCCCGCGCATGCGGGCGGCGCAGTAAGCGCACCGGCCGTTCGTCTCGACTCCACGGCATCTCGCCTTCTTCGCGGTGCATTGCCGCAGTCTGCGCCCAGAGGCGCCAGGCTCGCTCCGCGCGCGCCCTGCGCGGGGCGGCGTCCTCAATGCCGCGTTAACCATTTCGGAATGGTTTGATTTAAGTGTTGCGGAATCGCCGCTACGTTTGAGGCCGATGGCCGGTTGCCATCGCGCTGCCGCGTCACGGCAGCGGCAGTGTCGCCTGCGCGCGGATTTGGCCCGCAGCCGCCTGGACTGATCCGGGCGGCGGCGCCGCACGCGGGCCGTTCGTGAGGCGTAAGATGCGGCGTTGCGATGCGCGTGTGTCCCGCGTTGCGGGGTTGAGCGTGGTTGTCCTCGGCGGCCTGCTGCTCGCCAACTGCACCCAGAGCGGCACACGGCTTTCAAGCCGCGTCGACCCGAAATACGGCGTCTCGGCAAGTCCACGCGTGGTGCAGCCGGGACAACCGGTCCCGAAGGGGGGCGGGACTTATCTCGTCGGCAAACCCTATGTGGTGGCCGGTCGGACGTATTATCCGGCCGAGAACAAGCATTACCGGCGCGTGGGCACCGCCTCCTGGTACGGCGAAGATTTCCACGGCCGACTCACCGCGAACGGCGAAATCTACGACATGGGCGCGATCTCGGCCGCGCATCCGACGCTGCCGCTGCCGAGCTATGCGCGCGTGACCAATCTGCGCAACGGCCGCTCGCTAATCGTGCGCGTGAACGATCGCGGGCCGTTCCATGACGGGCGGGAGATCGACCTCTCGCGCCGGGCGGCCGAACTCTTGAAATTCGCCGGCCGCGGAACGACGCCGGTGAAGGTCGAATATGTCGGCCCCGCTTCGCTCGACGGATCGGACGATCGCAAATTGATGGCGACGCTGCGCGAGGGCGGGCCTGCCCCGGTGTCGCGCAGCCTTCTCGCCTCCGGCCCGGGGCCTGATGCGCTGCGCCGCGTGGCGCGCGCCGAGCCTCGGCAAGCCGCCGGCGGGCAGCATTCTCCGGCGGCAAACGAGGAGGGCGAGGCCCGTTCTGCGGGACCGGAACCCGCGCGCGGCGCGGCTCCCGAGCCGGCACCGGCCCCGCGCGCGGCTGAAACCCGTATCGCCGGCGTTCTCCGCGAGTCGCCCCGCGAGGCCGAGGAAATCGGCCTCCGCGGTCCGCGCAACGTCGGACGCGGCGCCCGGGGCGGCGCGGTTGTCGCCGAACCTCTGCCGCCGCCGCGGGCGTTGGCCGATGCCGGGCCAGCGGGCCGGGCCGGGGTCTCGGACAGGGGGCCGGGGTCCGCCCCGGCGCCGCACGGCGCCTCACGGACGGACGAGAACGGTCTTTCCTGGGCCGAGAGCCGCCGCTATGCCGTCGCGGCGCGCTCTGAGCCCGGCCTGCGCTTGCCGCCTCCCCGCCGGACGGCGGAAGCGGAGCGGGCCGAGGCCGGGCCGGGGACACGCAATGCGCCGCGTCTCGTCTGGCAGGCCGGGCCTGCCCCCGCCCGAATCGAGTCGTCCGCCTATTATGTCGTGCCCGACGATCCGCCGACCTCCGGCACGCGGGCGGCGAACGGGCGCGGGCTGTATTGACGGAGGCGTAACGGCAGCGGAGTCTCGCTCGCGCGAGGCAACCGATCTGCCATTGATTCGTTCTTTCCGGCCGCTAAGCATCATGCTCGGCCGAGGGAGTGACGCCATGCCCCGCTTCAGTGTCGTTCTGCCCGTCGCCGCCCGTTCGCGCCTTCGCGCCGCCGTCGTCATGGCCATGATTGCCGCCTGGGCCGTGCTCGCGGCCGGCGGCGCGGCCGCGCAGACGGGCGGAAAGCCGGAATACCAGACCTCCGCACCCTTCGCGATCCTGGTGGATGCGGATTCGGGTTCGGTTCTGTTCGAGAAGAACGCCGACGAACTGATGTTCCCGTCCAGCATGGCGAAGCTGATGACGGCGGAATACGTCTTCAACGCCTTGCGGGAAGGCCGCCTGTCGTTCGACGACGAGATCACCATTAGTGAGAACGCTTGGCGCAACGGCGGCGCGCCCTCGGGCGGGTCCACGATGTACGCGGCCATCCATAGCAAAATCCGCGTGGAGGACCTTCTGCGCGGCGTCATCGTCCAGTCGGGCAACGACGCCTGCATCGCCTTCGCCGAGGCGCTGGCCGGAAGCGAACCGGCATTCGCGACGCTGCTGACGCGGCGCGCCCGAGAGCTCGGCCTGACCAAATCGACTTTCGCCAATTCGACGGGCCTGCACGATCCGAACGAGCGGATGACGGCGCGCGAGCTCGCAAAGCTCGCCGCTCACATCATCCAAACCTACCCGGACCTCTACCGGATGTACGCCGAGCGCGAATTCACCTGGAACAAGATCCGGCAGCAGAACCGCAACCCGCTGCTCGCCATGGGCATCGGCGCCGATGGTCTCAAGACCGGCTACACCAAGGAGGCGGGCTACGGGCTTGTCGGCTCCGCTGTGCAGAACGGGCTGCGGCTGATCGTCGTCGTGAACGGGCTCAAGACGCCCAAGGAGCGGGCGGAAGAGGCCCGCAAGCTGTTGGAATGGGGTTTCCGCGCCTTCGAGTCGCGGCTCCTGTTCGCGGAGGGCGAGACCGTCGGCGAGGCGAAGCTCTATGGCGGGGCGAAGGGCTATGTCGCGCTGACGGGCCAGCGCGAGATCCGGCTGCTGGTGCCCCGGGCCGGAAACGAGAAGATCACCGCCCGCATCGTTTATACCGGCCCGATCGAGGCGCCGGTGGAGCAGGGGACGGCCGTCGGCAAACTCAAGGTCTGGCGCGGCGACCGGCTCGCGCTCGAAGCGCCGCTGAAGACCGCCGAGAGCGTAGGCAAGGGCACCCTGACGCAACGCGCCTTCGACGCCGCGACGGAACTCGTCATCGGGTTGTTCCGCGCCGGCGCCGAGCGCATATAGACGGCGCGGTGATGCTACGGCAAAAGGCCCCCGATGCGGGGACGGTTCATCACGTTCGAAGGCGGGGAAGGGGCGGGCAAGTCCACCCAGATCCGGCGGCTCGAGCAAAGGCTCCGTGCCGTCGGCCGGGAGGTGCTGGTCACGCGTGAGCCCGGCGGGTCGCCGGGGGCGGAGGCGATCCGCCACATTCTGCTCTCGGGTGCCGCCGAGCCCCTGGGCGCGGAGGCCGAAGCGATTCTGTTCGCGGCCGCCCGCGACGATCACGTCCGCACCGTCATCGAACCGGCCCTGCGAAGCGGGGTGTGGGTGCTCTGTGACCGCTTTGCGGACTCGACGCGCGCCTACCAAGGCATTCTGGGAAAGGTCGATCCGCGGCTCGTCAATGCCCTGGAGCGTCTCACAGTCGGCGAAACGCGCCCCGATTTGACTTTCGTTCTCGACGTTCCGCCGGAACTCGGCCTTCAGCGCGCGGCGCAGCGACGCGGGGAAGGGGCTCCCGACCGGTTCGAGGCGGAATCACTCGATTTTCATATCCGATTGCGCGCCGCCTTCCGCGCCATCGCGGAAGAGGCCAAAGACCGCTGCGTGCTCGTCGATGCATCCGGCGATCCGGAAGAGGTGGCCGAACGGATCTGGACCGTCCTGCGCACGCGCTTTACGGAGGCCGCTCCCGTTCCGCATCGGGCGGCAACGGTCCCGTGAACGGCGAGGCGGCGGAGCCGGGGGAGGTCCCGCACCCCCGCCTGACAAGCGCGCTCGTCGGCCACGCGGCGGCCGAGCGTCTCGTGCTCGACGCCTATCGCAGCGGCCGGATGCCGCATGCCTGGCTCATAGGCGGGCCTGCGGGCATCGGAAAGGCGACGCTCGCCTACCGGATCGCCCGCTACGTTCTCGCCCATCCGGACCCGCGGCAGGCTGCGGGCACATCCACCCTTGCGGTCGATCCGGCTCATCCGGCGGCGAAGCGGATTGCGGCACAGGCGCATCCCGATCTTCTGGTTCTGCAGCGATCCGAGAACGAGCGCGGCACTCTGCGCACCACAATCGCGGTCGACGACGCGCGGCGCACCGTCCAGTTCTTCGGCTCGACGGCGGGGGAGGGAGGCTGGCGTGTCTGCATCGTCGACAGCGCCGACGAGCTCAACGCCTCGAGCGCCAACGCGCTGCTCAAGATCATTGAAGAGCCGCCTTCCCGCTCGCTGCTGCTGCTCGTGAGCCACGCGCCCGGCCGCCTGCTGCCGACGATCCGCTCCCGTTGCCGGCGCCTCATGCTCTCGCCGCTGGCCCGCGAGGAGGTCCTGGCCGCGGCCGCGCGCGCCACCGGGCGCAGCCACGACGACCCCGCGCTCGCCGCGGCGGCGGACGCGGCGGAAGGCAGCGTCGGCCGTGCGATTTCCCTGCTGGAGGGCGAGACGCTCGCGCTGCTCGACCGCATCAATGCCCTGCTTGCCCGCCTGCCGGACGTCGATCCCGAAGCCTTGCACGACCTCGGCGACCGGCTCTCCGGCACCGACCCCGGCGTGCTCGCGACCTTCTTGGACGCGGTGACCGCCTGGCTTGTGGGCCGGCTTCGCGCGGAGCGCGAGCTGCCTCGCCTTGCACAGGTGGCGGAGGTGTGGGAAAAGGTCGCCGCCGCCGCGCGAGACGTGGAAATCTACAATCTGGAGCGAAAGCCGCTGGTGTTCAGCGTGTTCGGATTGTTGGCCGACACCGCGCGTCGCTGACCGGCTTGAGGGATTTCCGAAGAGCATCTCACGCCCATGGCGAAGCCGCGCTATTATTTGACCACCGCCATCGCCTATCCCAATGGTGCGCCGCATATCGGCCATGCCTATGAGGCCATTGCGACGGACGCCATCGCGCGCTTCATGCGACTCGACGGCTACGATGTGTTCTTCCTCACCGGAACCGACGAGCACGGGCTGAAAATCCGGCAAACCGCCGCACGCGAGGGGCTTACGCCGCGTGAACTCGTCGCGCGCAACGTGCCGCGCTTTCAGGCGATGGTCGCGCGCATGAACTGTTCCAACGACGACTTCATCCGTACGACCGAGGAGCGCCACTATCGCGCGTCGGCGGCGATCTGGCAGCGCATGGCGGCGGCCGGGGACATCTATCTCGGCAAATATGCCGGCTGGTACTCGGTGCGCGACGAGGCCTATTACGCCGCCGACGAGACGCATGTGGACGAGCGCGGCACGCGGGTCGCCACCAAGACCGGCACGCCCGTCGAATGGGTGGAAGAGGAGAGCTATTTTTTCCGCCTCTCGGCGTATCAGGAAAAACTTCTGGATCTCTACGCGCGCGTGCCGGATTTCGTGCTGCCGCGCGAGCGCATGAACGAGGTGGCGAGCTTCGTGCGCGGCGGCCTGCAGGATCTGTCGATCTCGCGTACCGCCTTCGACTGGGGCATCCCCGTTCCGGGCGATCCGAAGCACATCATGTATGTGTGGGTCGATGCGTTGACGAACTACATCACCGGCGTAGGCTATCCCGACGTCGAGAGCGAAAGTTTCCGCCGCTACTGGCCGGCCGATCTGCATGTGATCGGCAAGGACATCGTACGCTTCCATGCCGTCTATTGGCCGGCTTTTCTGATGTCGGCCGGGCTCGACGTGCCGCGCCGCATCTTCAGCCACGGCTTTCTGTTCAACCGCGGCGAGAAGATGTCGAAATCGGTCGGCAACGTGGTCGATCCCTTCGCGCTCGCGGATGCCTATGGCGTCGATGCCTTGCGCTATTTCCTGCTGCGCGAAGTGCCGTTCGGACAGGACGGCAATTACAGCCACGAGGCGATCGTCGCCCGCATCAATGCCGATCTTGCCAACGATCTCGGCAATCTCGCCCAGCGCTCGCTGTCCATGATTGCGCGCGGGCGCGGTGGCGTGCTGCCGCATCCCGGCCCCTTCGAGGCGGCCGACGAGGCGATGCTTGCAGCCGCCGATGCGCTCATCGGTATCGCCCGCGAGGCGATGAAGACGCAGCAGTTGCATCAGGTGCTGAACGCGGTCTGGAGCGTCGTTGCGGAGGCCAACCGCTATTTCGCCGCCGCAGCACCCTGGGCGCTCGCCAAGAGCGATCCGCAGCGGCAGGGAACCGTGCTCTACGTAACGGCCGAGGTGTTGCGTCAGGTTGCCGTTCTCGCGCAGCCCTTCGTGCCCGAAGGCGCGGCGAAACTCCTGACGCTGCTGGGCGTTCCCGAGAACGAGCGCGATTTTTCGCGGCTCGGCGGCACGCACCGCATCGCCGCCGGCTCGGCCCTGCCGCCGCCGGCGCCCATCTTCCCGCGCTATGTCGAACCCGCTGTCGGAGCGGCGGGCTGACGCTGATGCTCGTCGACAGCCACTGCCATCTCGATTTCCCGGAATTCGCGGCTGAGCTCGACGCCGTCGTCGCCCGCGCACGGGCGGCGGGAATAGGCCGCATGGTGACGATTTCGACGCGGGTGCGCGAGCACGCGCGTGTGCTCGCCGTCGCGGAGCGGTTCCCCGAAGTGTTCTGCTCGGTCGGCACGCATCCGCACTATGCGCACGAGGAGCTGACCGTGACCCCGGACGATCTCGTCGGGCGCACCCGTCATCCGAAAGTGGTGGCGATCGGGGAGGCGGGTCTCGATTATCATTACGACAGCAGCCCACCGGCCGCCCAGGAGCAGGGGCTCCGCGCGCATATCGCGGCCGCCCGCGCGACGCAGCTCCCGCTCGTCATTCATTGCCGCGATGCGGACGAGGACATGGCTCGTATCCTGCGCGCGGAAATGGCTGCCGGGCCGTTTCCGGCCGTCCTGCATTGCTTCACCGGCGGGGCGAAGCTCGCCGCGGAGGCGGTTGCGCTCGGCTGCTATGTCTCCTTCTCGGGGATCGTGACCTTCAAGAAGTCCGACGACCTGCGGGCGATCGCGAAGGCCCTGCCCGCCGAGCGCCTCCTGATCGAGACCGATGCTCCTTATCTTGCGCCGACACCCTTCCGCGGCAGACGCAACGAGCCGAGTTACGTCGTCGAGACGGCGAAGGCGCTCGCCGCGACCCGCGACGTCGCGCCGGAAGCCCTTGCCGCCCAGACGACCGCCAATTTCTTCCGGCTGTTCACGAAAGTGCCGCAGGAGATCGGTGTCGCAGCATGAGCTTGCGCTTCACTATCCTCGGATGCGGCTCCTCGGCCGGCGTGCCGCGCCTCGGCTCGGGCTGGGGCGCATGCGATCCCAACAACCCCAGGAACCGGCGCCGCCGCTGCTCGTTGCTTGTCGAGCGTTTTTCCGGACCACACGTGACGCGCCTGCTGATCGACACCTCGCCCGATCTGCGCGAGCAGTTGCTCGACGCCGACGTCTCGCATCTCGACGGCGTTCTCTATACGCACCCCCACGCCGACCATACCCACGGCATTGACGATTTACGCGCCTTCGCGCTGCATCAGCGGCGGCGCATCGACGTGTATCTCGACGCGGCGACAGCCCGTTCGCTGCACACCCGCTTCGCCTATTGCTTCGAGACACCCCCCGGCAGCTCCTATCCGCCGATTCTGCGCGAACACCGTATCGAGCCCGGTATACCGGTTTCGGTGGCGGGGGCAGGGGGCACAATCCAGGCCCTGCCCGTCCTGCAGATGCACGGCGACATCCATTCCCTCGGCTTCCGCATCGGCTCGCTCGCCTATTCCTGCGATCTCAACGGGCTGCCTGAAAACAGCGAAGCCGCGCTCGCCGGGCTTGATGTGTGGATCGTCGATGCGCTTCGTTACGCCCCGCATCCGAGCCACTGGACGCTGAACGAGACGCTCGACTGGATCGCGCGGCTCAAACCGCACCGCGCGATCCTCACCAACATGCATGTCGACCTCGACTACGACACCCTGCGCAACAAGCTGCCGCCCGGCGTCGAGCCGGCCTTCGACGGCATGCAGGTGGTTCTGCCTGCGGTCGAACACGCGGCGGCAAGCCACTGATTTTGTTCGAATCCAACCGAATTAGCGCGAGGCCGCGGGCCCGGGAGACAATGTTCCATAATATCTCTTATGCGAATCGCAGGCCTTAGCCCATGACCCGGCCGAGCCGCGACATCGCCGACCTCATCGCCATTATGGCGGCCCTGCGCGATCCGCAGCGCGGCTGTCCGTGGGACGTCGCGCAGACCTTCGAGACGATTGCGCCCTACACGATCGAGGAAGCCTGCGAGGTTGCGGACGCCATTGCGCGCGGCGATCTTGAGGATTTGCGCGAGGAGCTCGGGGATCTGCTGCTGCAGGTCGTCTTCCACGCGCGTATGGCGGAGGAACGCGGCGTGTTCGATTTCGGCGCCGTGGTCGAAGCGATCACCGCAAAGCTGGTGCGGCGCCATCCGCACGTGTTCGGCGCGGCCGGCGCACTGTCGGCCGATGAGGTGAAAAGCCTCTGGGACAGGATCAAGGCCGCTGAGAAAGCCGAGCGTAACGAACGGCGCGGCCCACAAGCGCGGGCCAGCGACGGCGCGCTTGGGGGCATTCCAGCCGGCCTGCCCGCCTTGGCGCGCGCACTCGCGCTGCAGAGAAAGGCCGGGAAGGTCGGCTTCGACTGGCGCAGCACCGGGCCGGTACTGGCGAAAATCCGGGAGGAAGCGGGCGAGATCGCGCGTGCGGTCGACGCGGGCGACAAGGCCGCCATGCGCGAGGAGATCGGCGATCTTCTGTTCGCCGTCGTTAACCTCGCGCGGCATTGCGACGTCGATGCCGAGATGGCGCTGCGGGAAACGAACGCCAAGTTCGAACGACGCTTTGCGAGCATCGAGGCGGCGCTCGCGCAGACGGGGAAGCGTCCGGAAGAGGCGACTCTCGAAGAGATGGACGCACTGTGGGAGGCCGCCAAGGCAGCGGAGCGGTCGGGCTGAGACGTCACGCGGAGGTCGATACGGTCGCCGGATCGAGCCCGAATCGGCGGGCGACCTGTCCGGCCTTGCTCGGATCGACCCGCACGCGGAGCGCGACCGCGCCACTGGCTGCGTCCTTCCGGTCGAGCACCTCGGTGTGGCGATAGAGCCAGCTTAGGCCCTCGCCGTCTTCGGGCGGAACGGTGAGTTCGACGGTCACTCGGGCATCGGCGAGGCGGTTCTCGATGGCCAGTGTCAGCTGATCGAGCCCCTCGCCTGTCAAGGCGGAGATCAGCACGGCCGGCGCCAGGTCCTGCCCTCGCCTGGCGAGACTGTTCTCGATACGGGCGCGCGCCTCGGGCCCGAGGCTGTCCACCTTGTTCCAGAGCTCGATCACGCGGCCGCGCGGCCCAAGAGGGACGCCGAGCTCCGTCAGAACCTTTTCCACGTCCTGGGCCTGCGCATCGGTGTCTGGGTGGGAAATGTCGCGCACGTGCAACACGACGTCGGCCTCCGTCACCTCTTCGAGGGTTGCCCGGAACGCCGCGATGAGCTGCGTCGGCAGGTCGGAGATGAAGCCCACCGTGTCCGAGAGGATCACTGTGGCGCCCCGCGGCAGCTTGACGGCCCGCAAGGTGGGATCGAGCGTCGCGAACAGCATGTCGGCTTCGAGCACGGCACCGCCGGTGAGGCGGTTGAACAAGGTCGACTTGCCGGCGTTGGTGTAGCCGACAAGAGCAACCACCGGATAAGGCACGCGTTTCCGGCCTGCGCGGTGCAGCCGTCGGGTCCGTTTCACACGCTCGAGCTCCTTCTCGATTCGTGCGAGGCGCTCCTCGATCGCCCGCCGGTCCGCTTCGATCTGGGTCTCGCCGGGGCCGCCCAGGAAGCCGAAACCGCCCCGCTGGCGTTCGAGGTGAGTCCAGGAGCGCACGAGCCGGCCGCGCTGGTAGCTCAGATGCGCGTGTTCGACCTGTAGGGCGCCCTCGCGGGTCTGTGCCCGCCGTCCGAAAATCTCGAGGATCAGGCCCGTGCGGTCCAAAACCTTGGTGTTCCAGGCCCTTTCGAGATTGCGCTGCTGCACCGGCGTGAGCGCGCAATCCATGATCACGAGCCCTGCCCCGCTCGCGGTCACGATTCCCGCAATCTCGTCGACCTTGCCCTTGCCGATATAGGTTGCGGGCGTCACGGCCCCAAGCACCACGGCGATGGCGTGGACGACCTCGAGGTCGATCGCCCGGGCAAGCCCTACGGCCTCCTCCAGCCGCGCGGAGATGCTGCGCGGCGGCGCCGGCGCGCGGGAACGGGCATCCTGCGGCTGCCGCCGGTAGACGCCCAGAACCACGGCGCGCTGCGTGTCCCGCGGGCCGGGGCCCGAAGGCCCCAGACCTCGGTCACGCCGCCTACGCGTAGAATGTTCCAATCAGCCCTTTTCCCCGGCTGCGCCCTCTTCGCCACCCTCGAACAGTTGGATCGGGTGGCCGGGCATGATGGTCGAAATCGCGTGCTTGTAGACGAGCTGGGAGTGACCATCCCGCCGCAGCAACACACAAAAATTATCGAACCATGTGACAACGCCCTGAAGCTTGACGCCGTTCACAAGAAAAATCGTGAGCGGGGTCTTGTTCTTTCGGACGTGATTGAGAAACGTGTCTTGTAGATTTTGTGGACGTTCGGACGCCATTGCCGCTATTCCGTCATGCGCCCGCGGGCGTGTCGACCTAAGTTGGTCGTGCATCGTATCCTGTGGCACGTGGCCTCAGCCCCGCAAGCTTGTGGCGGCACCATTAGATGGCAGGCCACGACGCTGTGCAAGCCCAACTTGCTCGCGCGGTCGGCGCACGCTGCGCCTATGGGATGACTTTGGCACGCGTGGCTGACGAAAAAGCGGCAAGACAGGGCCAGACTCCTGCGTCTTCAAAGAGTTGGGGAAAATCGGAAAGATCTCTTGGCGTTGCGGGAACGCGCCGCCTCCGGCGCGACCCCGGATGCTGCGCATGCGAGCGGCCGTCGTCCTCACTCGATTTCCGCGTGGCGATGGAAATCGCGCCGCAATGCGGTCGCCACAAGTCCGGGTGCGCCGTTGGCGACGGGCCGGCCGTCGATGCTGACGACCGGCATGACGATCTGGCTCGCCGAGGTGACGAACGCTTCGCGCGCCGCATGGGCCTCGGCCACGGTGAACGGTCGCTCTTCGAGTTCGAGGCCCTGCGCGGCCAACACGTCGAGCAGCACGGTGCGGGTCACGCCGCGCAGAATGGCATTGCTCACCGGCCGCGTCACGACCTTCCCGGCGGCCGTCACGATCCAGGCGTTGGTCGAGGAGCCTTCTGTCACGTAGCCGTCCGCATCGACGAACCAGGCTTCCTTCGCGCCCTGCTCGCGCGCTGCCTGTTTGGCGAGCACGTTCGGCAAGAGCGACACCGACTTGATGTCGACCCGCGGCCAGCGATTCTCGGGCACGGTGATGACCGCGATTCCTTCGCCGGCGGTCTTTTCGCCGCGCGCCCGATCGTGGCTGCGCGCGGTGACGACCAGGCTCGGCCGGGTTTCCGGCGGGGGAAAGGCGTGGTCGCGGGGCGCGACGCCGCGCGTGACCTGCAGGTAGACGATGCCATCGCGCACGCGATTGCGCCGCACCGTCTCGCGCAACACGACCGACAGGGCGGAAAACGGCATGGGAGCGGGAATGCGCAATTCGCCGAGCGATCGTTTGAGCCTTTCGAGATGACGGCGCTGATCGACGAGGCGCCCTCCCCTGACTTCGCACACCTCGTACACGCCGTCGGCGAACTGATAACCGCGGTCCTCAATATGCACGCGGGCCGCGCGGTGCGGGACGTAACGGCCGTTGACGTAGGCGATTCGGGACATTCGGCGCTCATCTCCTTCATCGTGCCGCTACGGGCGGGCGCGACGGTCAGCTCAACGGAAAACGATGCACGAGATATTCGGGAACGCGGAACATGCGCCTGGCGTCAGCCGACTCCGAGCGCCTTGAGCTTGCGGTGCAAGGCCGAGCGCTCCATGCCGACGAACTCGGCAGTGCGGGAAATGTTGCCGCCGAAGCGGCTGATCTGCGCCACAAGATATTCGCGTTCAAACACCTCGCGCGCTTCGCGCAGCGGCAGCCCCATAAGGTGCTCGCCGCCGTTGCCGTTCGGCATGCTTGGGACCATCGAGCCGACATCCTGCGGCAGCATGCTGGAGGTGATCACGGCGTCCGGATCGCCGCCGGCGAGAATCATGAGCCGCTCCACGTTATTGCGGAGCTGGCGCACATTGCCGGGCCAATTGTGGGACTGGAGAACCGCCATCGCGTCCTCGCCGATGCGCCGCTTCGGCAGGCCCGTCGATTGCGAGATTTGTTCCATGAAATAATCGACGAGGAGCGGAATGTCCTCGCGGCGGTCCGCAAGCGGCGGCACCATGATCGGCACCACCGACAGCCGGTGATAGAGGTCCTCGCGGAACCGCCCGGCAGCGATCTCCGCTTCGAGGTTCCGGGCGGTTGACGAAATGATCCGCACATCGACGCTGACCTTCTGCGTGCCGCCTACCCGCTGGAAGGTCTGGTCGACCAGCACGCGCAAGATCTTGTTCTGCGTCTCGCGCGGCATGTCGGCGACCTCGTCGATGAACAACGTGCCGCCATGCGCCTCTTCGAGCGCGCCGACCTTGCGTCCGCCGGTCCCGTCCGCCTGCTCCACGCCGAACAGCTCCACCTCCATGCGTTCCGGCGTGATCGCCGCGGCATTGATGACGGCAAATGGTCCGTTCGCGCGCTGCGAGAGACTGTGAACCGTGCGCGCGGCAAGCTCCTTTCCGGAACCGGACGGCCCGACGATCATGATGCGGCTGTTGGTCGGCGCCACTTTCTCGATCACCTGCCGCAGGTGATTGAGCGCCGGCGATTGGCCGATCAGCGTATGCGGCGAGAGTTGCTTGAGCGCCTTCACCTCACGCCGAAGTTGCGACGCTTCGAGCGCACGCGCGGCCACCAGCACCAGGCGATCGGCCTTGAAAGGCTTTTCGATGAAATCGTAGGCCCCGCGCTTGATGGCGGAGACGGCCGTTTCGATATTGCCGTGCCCCGAGATCATCACGACAGGAAGGTCCGGATACTGCTCCTTGACGGAATCGAGCACCTGCAGGCCGTCGAGCCGGCTGCCCTGCAGCCAGATGTCGAGAAACACGAGGTGCGGGCGCCGCGAGGCGATCGCCTGCAGCGCTTCATCGCTGTTGCCCGCCACTCTGGTCCGGTAACCCTCGTCATCGAGAATTCCCGAGACGAGGTCGCGAATATCGGCTTCGTCGTCGACAACAAGAATTTCGGGGCCCATCGTGCCTCAAGTCCCAACAGTTTCGGCGGCGCTCCCCTCGCGCTCGCCCGTCCGCGCGGCCTCGGCGGAAAACCGCAGCCGCATCCATGCTCCACGCCCGCCCGCCGCCACGGCCGGCGCGTCGTTGAGCTCGATTCGTCCTCCGTGTTCTTCAAGAATGCGTTCGACAATGGCGAGACCGAGACCCGTGCCCTTTTCGCGGGTCGTGACATAAGGCTCGAGCAACCGGCTGCGGTTTTCCTTGGGCAGGCCGATCCCGTTGTCGATCACGTCTATGACGATATCGCCCTCTTCCCGCGCGGCCCGAACCTCGATTCGGCCCTTGCCGAGCTCGGCGGGCGGCACGGCCGCGACCGCCTCGGTCGCGTTCTTGACGATGTTGGTCAGCGCCTGGGAGATCAGCCGCCGGTCGAACGGCGCTGGCATCGAGTCTTCTGCAAGCTCGGTGACGAACTCGATTTCCGGGTGGGCGACCTGCATCAGGAAGACGACCTGGCGCACGGTGTCGGCGACATCCTCCTCGGCGATCACCGGCTTCGGCATGCGGGCAAAGCGGGAGAACTCGTCCACCATGCGCTTGATGTCGTCGACCTGACGGATGATCGTCTCCGTGCATTGCTCGAAGACGGCGCGGTCCTCGGTGATGATCTTGCCGTATTTGCGCTTGAGGCGCTCCGCCGAAAGCTGGATGGGGGTGAGCGGGTTCTTGATTTCGTGCGCGATGCGGCGGGCGATGTCGGCCCAGGCGCTCGAGCGCTGCGCGGCGACGAGCTCCGTGATGTCGTCGAGCGTGATGACGTAGCCGTGATCCGCTTGGGCCGCCTGCTCGGTCGTCACCCGCACCGAGAGGTTCCGTTCGCGGCCGGCACGGTTGATCGTCACCTGCCCCTGGACGAGCCGTTGCGTGCCCGAACGAGCGGTTTCCAGCAGCGGAGCAAGTTCCGGCACGACCTCGGCAATCGGTCGGCCGAGCACCTCGTTCTCGTTGCGGCCGACGAGTTTCTCGGCCGACCTGTTGAGGATGCTGATCGCCCCCTTGGGATCGACGCCGATGACGCCGGCGCTCGCGCCCGACAGCACCGCTTCCGTGAAACGGCGGCGGCTGTCGATCAGATCGCGCGCGCGCAGGAGATCGTCGCGCTGTGTGCGCAGTTCCTGCGTCATTTTGTTGAAAGTCTCGCCGAGCCGCGCGAGGTCCCCTTCGCGTCGGCGTACTGGAACCTGCACGTGCAGGTTTCCGGTCGAAACGAGATTTGCTGCCCCGATGAGGCGGCGAATCGGCGCCACCAGCGCGTTGGCGAAATTCAGCCCGATCCAGACCGCGGACAGGAGCACGATGAGCGAAATCACCGTGTACATCAGCGCGAAGGCGACCTGCACGCCGAAGCGGCGGGCTTCGAGGCTCGTGTATTCGGCGACGCCGGCTTGCGTCTCGCGCAGCTGTTCGAGGATGCGGGGAACGAGGGGACGTGACACGTAGAGATAGTAATCGTCGAAATTGCTGAGCTTGATGACGGCCGCGACATCGTCCACGCCCGGCACGAGCGCGATGCGCGGCGTGGCGGTCGTGATCTCGGTAAGGGTCTCGGGCGGCGGCAGCGAATACTCCTTGTCCGGCTTGACCCCGAACTGCTCGATGCGGTTGCGGTTCTTGTCGATGATCATCGCGGTCGGCAGCCCCCGCACGGTCGCCTGCGCGGCAAAGAACTGGCGGAAGCGTTCGCGATCCTGGTCGAACAGCGGCTTCGCGCGCGAGACGTCGAAGGCCATCGCGAGGATGTCGCCGCGAATCATCTCGGCGTGCTCGCGCACATAGGCCTCGGCGACGCTCAGCGAATTCGCGATGACCGCCCGCGTGCGAGTGGAAAACCAGCGGTCGAGCCCCCGGTCGAGCGTGATGCTCGCCACGACGGCGACGAGAACCGCCGGGACGGCGGCGATCACCGAAAAAAGGCCCACGATCCGCACGTGCAGCCGGGCGCCCGCCCGCCCGGCGCGGCGCGCCTGGACGATCTGCCAGAGTTCCCAACCGATAATCGAAACGAGAACGGCCACCGCCAACGCGTTGGTCAGCAAGAGCGTGACCACGACCTCATGGGTCGGCAGAATTGGGGTCAGACCCGTCAAGACCAGGAAGGTGACGAGGGCGGATACCAGGGCGAGCCCGATCGCGACCGGACCGACCCAGCGGGTGCCAAGGCGCGGCGGCGCGGCGGCCCCCCCGCTTCGCTCGGACATGACAGCCTCGTCGAGAGTCGCCACGCGCCCGCCCGATCCCGTGTCCCGTCCCCGTCCCGGGCGGCTGGTTGCCGCCCGCCTGAGGCATTTCTACAACAATGTTGCCGGATTGCGACGATTCCGCGGCGCTTCCCACAGGAACCGCCATACGCGGGCGTCTAAGAATGACGATGGCGGAGCCCGTCAGTTCGACCCGCGATAGACCTGAATATCGAGATCGCGAATCTTCTTTCGCAGTGTGTTGCGGTTGACTCCCAGGAGCTCGGCTGCCCGGATCTGGTTGCCTCGCGTGGCCGCGAGCGCCGCCGAGAGGAGCGGCTGTTCGACCTCGCGGAGCACCCGGTGGTAGAGCCCCGGCGGCGGCAATTTCCCCTGGAATCCCGCAAAATAGCGCGCGAGATGGCGCTCGACCATGACCACCAGCGGCTCGTCCGACGTCGGCTCGGTGGTGACCGGAGCGGCGGGCTGGCTGAGTTCGGCCTCGATGGCCGCGGCCGTAATGACCTCGTGCGGATAAAGGGCCGAGAGCCGCCGGGCGAGGTTTTCAAGCTCCCGGACATTGCCGGGCCAGCGGTAACGCTTGAGGCGTTCGAGCGCCTCGGCGTCGATGCGTTTGGCAGGCAATCCTTCGCGTTCCGCCTGCGCGAGGAAATGGCGCATCAGGTCCGGCACGTCCTCGCTGCGCTCGCGCAACGGCGGGAGCCGCAACGGGACGACGTTGAGGCGGAAGAACAGGTCCTCGCGGAAGAGCCCTTGTTGGATCAGAAGCCGCAGGTCCTTATTGGTGGCGGCGATGATGCGCACATTCGCCTTGATCGGCGTGCGGCCGCCGACAGTCGTGTATTCGCCTTGCTGCAGCACGCGCAGAAGACGCGTCTGCGCCTCCATCGGCATGTCGCCGATCTCATCGAGGAATAGCGTTCCCCCTTCCGCCTGTTCGAACCGACCGGCGCTGCGCGCATTGGCGCCGGTGAAGGCGCCGCGTTCGTGCCCGAACAGTTCCGATTCGATGAGGTCGCGCGGAATTGCGGCCATATTGATTGCGACGAACGGCCCGCTGCGGCGCTTGCCATAATCGTGCAGCGCGCGGGCGACGAGCTCTTTGCCGGTGCCGGATTCGCCCGAGATCATGACGGTCAAATCCGTCTGCATCAGCTTGGCGAGCACGCGGTAGATCTCCTGCATGGCCGCCGAGCGCCCGACGAGCGGGATCGCTTCGAGCTCCTCCGGCTTGCTTTGCGGATGCGGCCGCTCTCGCGGCTCGGAGAGAGCGCGCCCGACGATTGCGATAAGTTCCTTGAGGTCGAATGGTTTGGGCAGATACTCGTAGGCGCCGCGTTCGGAGGCGCGGATCGCCGTCATGAACGTGTTCTGCGCGCTCATGATGATCACCGGCAGGTCGGGCCGGAACTTCTTGATGCGCGGAAGCAGATCGAAGGCGTTTTCGTCGGGCATCACGACGTCGGTGATGACGAGGTCGCCCTCGCCCTGGCTGATCCATCGCCACAGGCTCGCGGCGTTGCCGGTCGAGCGCACGTCGTAGCCGGCCCGCGAGAGCGCCTGGCTCAGCACCGTCCGGATCGCGGTATCGTCGTCGGCCACCAGAATGCTCGCCGATGGCATCGTATCTCTCCTCTCAGCCGTCCGGTATGGAGACGTCGGCGTACATGGGCATCAGGACGCGAAAGACCGTGCGCCGCGGCTGCGATTCACACTCGATGATGCCGCCGTGGTCGCCGACGATCTTCGCGACCAATGCAAGGCCAAGGCCACTTCCGCTCGGCTTCGTGGTGACGAACGGGTCGAACAAATGCGGCATCAGATCGTCGGGAACGCCGGGCCCGTTGTCCTTGACGCAGAATTCCAGCGGCAGCGAGACGCGCGTCTTGCTGCCGGGCAGCGACAGGCGCACACCGGGCCGAAAGGCGGTGGTCAGCTGCACTTCGCCGTCCGGTGCCTCGCCGATCGCCTCGATCGCGTTCTTCACCAAGTTGAGAAAGACCTGAATAAGCTGATCCCGGTTGGCATAGACCGGGGGCAGCGACGGATCGTACTCTTCGACAAAGGCCACATGGCGGCCGAAGCCGCTCTGCGCCAGCCGCTTCACGTGTTCGAGCACGACGTGGATGTTCACGGGTTCGCGCTCGACCGGGCGATCGTCGCCAAAGACCGCCATGCGATCGACGAGCTTCACGATGCGGTCGGCCTCCTCGCAGATGAGCCGCGTAAGGCTGCGATCGTCGTCGCCGACGGATTGTTCGAGAAGCTGCGCCGCCCCGCGGATGCCGGACAGCGGATTCTTGATCTCGTGCGCGAGCATCGCGGCGAGCGCGATGACGGAACGTGCGGCGCCGCGATGGGTGAGCTGCCGGTCCATCTTGTCAGCGCGGGTGCGCTCCTGGAGCATCACCACCACCCGGTCCGATCCTTCCGATAACGGCGCGACGTGAAGGTCAACAATTCGCTCGCCGGGATTGCGCGGCGTGCCGAGATCGACGCGATACTCGTTCACCGCGCCGCCGCTTGCACGCACCTGGTCGATCAGGCCGAGCAGCGGACTTCCGAAAGGAACGAGCTCGCGCAGGAAATGACGACGCAAGACCGGCGCCGAAGTGGCGAAGAATGCCTCCGCCGCCGTGTTGACGTCGAGAATCCGCCCATCGCTTCCGATAATGACGATCGGATGCGGCAACGCGTCGATGGCCGCCTCCGCGTGCGGCCGCGCGTCGTGCCCCTCTGCTGCATCGAAAGCCGTCATGCGGCGCGCTTCCCCTCTGCTGCGGCGTAGAGTTCTTCGATGTGCCGGACCACGGCCGCCGGCTCCTCGGCTGCGAGCAGCGTCTGGCGCACGCGCATGGCAAACGGGTCTCCTGTCTGCCGCACCAGGGTGTCGGAAGCGGCTTTCAGATGTTTGCGTGCATGGCGCACGCCGACCGCTCGGCCGTGATGGCGCAGAATGCCGTCGTAGAGATCAAGCAACAGGCATTTTTGCACGACCAGGGGCGGATCGGGCGGCACCGTTCCATCCACAAGCGCACGCGCGATCTGGCCGGGCAACCAGGGCCGGCCGAGGACGGCACGCCCGATCATGACGGCATCGGCGCCGGACTGCCGCAGGGCCTCCGCGGCGTCGGCAGCGCCGGCAATGTCGCCGTTGACCACCACGGGAATCCGCACCGCCTCCTTCACGGCGCGAACCGCCGCCCAGTTCGCCCGACCGTTGTAGAACTGGCAGCGCGTGCGCCCATGGACCGTGATCATCCGGACGCCCGCCTGCTCCGCGCGCCGCGCCAGCTCAGGCGCATTGATCGACCCTTCGTCCCAGCCGAGTCGCATTTTCAGCGTGACGGGGACGGAGACCGCCGCGACCGTGGCCTCGATCAAGGCGACCGCATGATCGAGATCGCGCATGAGGGCCGAGCCGGCGTAACCGGTGGTCACCCGCCGGGCCGGGCATCCCATATTGATATCGACGATTTCGGCCCCGGCCGCCTCGGCCATCCGCGCACCTTCCGCCATCCAGTGCGCCTCGCATCCGGCAAGCTGGATGACCTGCGGCCCGGCCCGTTCGGTGCGGGCCCGCAGGCGCGCCCAAGGCTCTTCCGTCGCGAGCGCCGCGCTCGCGGTCATCTCCGACACGACGAGTCCTGCGCCCAAATCCCAGACCTGCCTCCGGAAGGGAGGGTCTGTGATGCCCGACATCGGGGCGAGCAGCACCGGCGCGCGCAGTCCCGCCCGGCCGATGGCGATCGGCCCGAAGCGGGGTGAAAACGCCGGCAATGCGGCAGCCGTGTTGCACATTTTTTAGGCTATCTATCGTATGCCTAGAGTTTAACCACATCCAGTCGCATTCGGCAAGGTGCACCGCAGCAATCTTGTTCGCTCGCTGCGGTTCTGAGATTCTGTCTTCGACGATGGAGCGGGCGGCGGAAGGATCTCCAACCAATGGGGCGCGCGAAGGTCGCGGCCGTGCTAGTGGCTGCGGGCCGCGGCCTCAGGGCCGGCGGCAAAATACCCAAACAGTATCGCCGGATCGGCGGCCGCTTGGTTCTGCGCGTCGCGCTTGAGACGCTCGCGAGGCATCCCGGGGTCGATCTCGTACAGCCGGTCATACACCTGGACGATGCGGACCGCTTTGCCGAAGCGGCAGCGGGATTGGCGACGCTGCCGCCGGTGCCCGGGGGCGCGACGCGGCAGGCTTCCGTCCTCGCCGGTCTCGAAGCGCTCGCCGATGCCCGACCGAACCTCGTCCTCGTCCATGACGCCGCTCGTCCCTTCGTCTCGGCGCGCCTCATCGCGCTGGCGATCGACACGGCTTTGCGCACCGGCGCTGCGGTGCCGGGCCTGCCGGTCGTCGACGCCGTCAAGGTCGTCACCGGGGACTCGCGGATCGACCGCGAGGACCTGGTTGCGCGCAACCGGCTGCGTCTCGTTCAGACGCCACAAGCCTTCGCCTTCGATGCGCTTCTCGAAGCGCACCGGCGCGCCGCGGCCGCCGGACTTGAGGATTTCGCCGACGATGCCGCGGTCGCCACCTGGGCGGGTCTGGACGTAACGGTCTTTCCGGGGGAGCCTGAGAACGTGAAGCTCACGACCGAGGAGGATTTCTCGCGCGCCGAGCACTGCGCCGCCGCCCGGCTCGCCGACGTGCGAACCGGCTCAGGTTTCGATGTTCACGCCTTCGGCGCCGGTGACCATGTGATGCTCGGCGGCGTACGCATCCCGCACACACACGCGCTCAGCGGCCATTCGGACGCCGACGTCGTCCTGCACGCCCTCACCGACGCGCTCCTCGGGGCGCTCACCGACGGCGATATCGGCGAACATTTCCCGCCCGGCGACCCGCGCTGGCGCGGCGCCTCCTCCGACCGTTTCCTGGCCTTTGCGGCCGCGCGGGTGCGCGACCGCGGCGGCGCGATCGGGCTGCTCGACGTCACGGTCTTGTGCGAAGCGCCGCGCATCGGACCCCACCGCGCAGCGATGCGCGCGCGCATCGCCGAGATCGCCGGCGTGCCGGTCTCGCGCGTCGCCGTCAAGGCGACCACGACCGAAAGGCTTGGCTTCCTCGGCCGTGGGGAAGGCATTGCAGCGCTTGCAAGCGCGACCGTTCGGTTGCCGGGGGATGGGCATGATTGAAGACCAGTTGCGGCAGCGCGCGCATGCCGTGCTTGATGCCTGCCGCGCGCGCAAGCTGATGGTGGCGACGGCCGAATCGTGCACCGGCGGCCTCGTGGCGACCTGCCTCACCGATATTGCCGGCTCGTCCGACGTGTTCGAGCGCGGCTTCGTGACCTATTCCAACCGCGCCAAGGAGGAGATGTTGGGCGTGCCGGCCGACGTGATCGCGCGGCACGGCGCGGTGAGCGCGGAGACCGCGCAGGCCATGGCGCGCGGCGCGCTGCGCCAAGCCGCGGCGCAACTTGCCGTGGCGATCACCGGGATCGCCGGCCCTGGCGGCGGCAGCCCCGACAAGCCGGTCGGACTCGTGCATCTGGCCGCTGCCGCGGCCGACGGCAAGACTTTGCACCGCGAGCGGCGCTACGGGCCATCTGGCCGCGCCAGCGTGCGCCAGCACGCCGCCCGCGAGGCCCTCGAAATGCTGCTGGAACTCGCACTGCAATACCCCCGCTGAGCACTCAACCGCGGGAGCGGCCGTAAATCTGGTCGGCGCGATGCTCGAACGCGGCCGCAAAGCGGCGGAAGGCCGTATCGAAGACCGAGCCCATGAGCAATCCGAGGGTGCGGCTGCGGAATTCGTAGGCGATGAAAAATTCGACGTCGCAGGCGCCCTCCGCGATCGGCTTGAAATGCCAGCGATTGTCGAGATGGCTGAACGGGCCTTCGAGATATTCGACGAGGATCGTCAGGCGCGGCCGGTCGAGCGTGACGCGGCTCGTGAAGGATTCGCTGATCAGTTTGTAGGCGACGGTCATGTCGGCAGTGAGGACCTCGACGCCTTCGCCGCTCTCCACCCTTCGGCGCACACGCAAGGAGCGGCAGAGCGGGACAAATTCTGGATAGCTTTCGACATCCGCCACGAGATTGAACATCTCGGGCGCCGCGTGGCGCACGCGCCGGGTCGTGGAAAATTGCGGCATTCGCCTTCTAGCGGCGCCGCCGGGCGTCCCGCGCCGCCCGCAGGCGGGCGAAATCCTCGCCCGCATGATGCGAGGAGCGGGTGAGCGGCGAGGAGGAGACCATCAGGAACCCCTTGGCATAGGCGATGGTCTCATAGGCCTTGAATTCTTCGGGCGTGATGAAGCGCACCACCGGATGATGGCGGCGGGTCGGCTGCAGATATTGGCCGATCGTGATGAAATCGACATCGGCGCTCCGCAGATCGTCCATCACTTGCACCACCTCGTGACGCTCTTCGCCGAGGCCGAGCATGATGCCCGACTTGGTGAACATCGCCGGGTCGAGTTCCTTCACCCTTTGCAGCAACCGCACCGAATGGAAGTAGCGCGCGCCGGGACGGACCGTCAGATAATGCGACGGAACCGTTTCGAGATTGTGATTGAAGACGTCCGGCCGCGCCGCAACGACGGTCTCGACCGCACCTGGCTTGCGCAGAAAATCGGGCGTGAGGACCTCGATGGTGACGCCCGGGCACCGCGTGCGGATTGCCGCGATCACCGCCGCGAAATGCCCTGCCCCGCCGTCCGGAAGGTCGTCCCGGTCGACCGAGGTGACGACGACGTGTTTGAGGCCGAGGCTGGCGGTCGCCGCGGCCACGCGCTCCGGCTCGTCCGGATCGAGCGGTCCAGGCAGCCCCGTCTTGACGTTGCAGAACGCACAGGCGCGGGTGCAGGTATCGCCCATGATCATGAAGGTCGCGTGCCGCTTGTCCCAGCACTCGCCGATATTGGGGCAGCCGGCCTCCTCGCACACGGTGACGAGGCGGTTCTCCCGCAGGGTCCGGCTCGTCTCGGCAAAGCCGCGCGACATCGGCGCGCGCACCCGGATCCAGGGCGGCTTGCGGAGGACGGGGCTTTCGGGCCGGTGCGCCTTTTCGGGGTGCCGGGGTCGGGCGGACGTGTCGAGAACGACGACCATCGGATGCCTTTGCCGCCGGAACGGCGGATCTTCGCTCCTCAGGTACAGATGGCGAGACCGTTTGTGAAGGGTCGGAAGAGCTGACCTGCCTGCCGCGCAGGAACGGTCCGCCCGATCCTGATCGCCTCCTGCGCGTTAAGGGCATGGACCGAACACACACGGGAACCCGATGCCCGAACGGATCGAATTCACCACGGTCGACGCGGCGCTTGTCGAGGCCGCCGCGCAAGTGATGGAGCAGGCGGGCCGCGCGCGTCTCTCATTGGTCACCGCGGAATCCTGTACCGGCGGCCTGGTCGCGGCCGTCCTGTCCGACGCGCCGGGAGCGGGCAAATGGCTTCACGGCGGCTTCGTAACCTATACTGAGGAGAACAAGGCGACGGTTCTCGGAGTAAGCAGAGCGCTGATCGCACGCGCAGGCGCGGTCAGCGAACCCGTGGCCCGGGCGATGGCCAAGAACGCCCTTGCGCGATCCCCTGCCGACGTCTCGGTTGCGGTGACCGGGGTGGCCGGACCGGCCACCGACGACGACGGAACGCCGGTCGGCACGGTGCATTTCGCGGCCGCCCGACGAGGTTGCCCAACCCTGCATCGCGTGCTGGCGTTTGGCGATATCGGCCGAGGCCCGTGCCGCTACCGTTCGGTCCGAGAAGCGTTCGCGCTACTGTCCGAGATCATTGACCAGGCGTGCGCAGACGCTGCAGGATCCGCTCGCGCACGCTCGGATCGTTCTGCGCAACGGTGAGGATTTCGCTGTATTCCTCGACCGAAATCCCCTGATCGGTCACAGCCTTGGTGAGCGCGCCCTCCGCTTCGTTCGCGAGTTTCTCCCGCTCTTCGGGCTGCGCCTCCTCGAGGCGCTGTTGATAATCCTGTTTGATGTTGGCGACCTGCCTCATGGCCGCGACGGCCGCGTCGAGCTTCTGGTCCGAAATGGCCGCGCCCTGCCCCGAGCTCGCGGGAGGCGGCGCGGGACTTTGCGCCAGGACCGCCGGTCCCGAGAGCAATGCCGCCGCCAAGGCGATTGGGGCGAGAAACCGTGCCCGAATGGGCAGACTGCGTCGCATGCTTGCCTCCTTTGCGTGGCGTCCCTGCCGCCGCGTCCGGAGCGCGACGAGGGCTTCGAAGGCAACGGTACGGCGATAAGATCGGTTCCGAACCCGCCTGCCCAATTTGCGGGCGCCCGCCGGGCTGCGCTCAGATATTCAGCACGCGCCCATAGGCGTCGAGCACGGCTTCCTTCATCGTTTCCGAGAGCGTCGGATGCGGGAAGATTGTGTGCATTAGTTCCGCCTCCGTGGTCTCGAGATTCATCGCGATCACAAAGCCCTGGATCAGTTCCGTCACCTCGGCCCCGACCATATGGGCGCCGAGCAGCGCGCCCGTCGGCTTGTCGAAGACCACCTTGACCAGTCCCTGGTCCTCGCCGAGCGCGATGGCCTTGCCGTTGCCGACGAAAGGGAAGCGTCCGATGCGCACATCGCGACCGGCTTCCTTCGCCTGCGCTTCCGTCAGGCCCACAGAAGCGATCTGCGGATGGCAATAGGTGCAGCCGGGAACGAGGTTCTTGTCGATCGGATGCGGATCGAGCCCCTTGATCGCCTCCACGCAGACGACACCTTCGTGCTCGGCCTTGTGCGCGAGCATCGGCGGCCCGGCGACGTCGCCGATCGCGTAGATGCCCGGCACGTTCGTGCGGCCGAAGCCGTCGGTCACGACCGTTCCGCGCTCGATTTTGACGCCGAGCCTTTCAAGCCCCAGGCCCTCGACATTGCCGACGACGCCGACTGCCGCGACGACCCGTTCGGCCGCGACGCTGTGTGTCTGTCCGCTGGAACTCTCGATTGTGGCGACAACGGAATCCGCCTTTCTGTCGAGCTTGGCGACCTTGGCGGCCGTATGAATCTTGATCCCCTGCTTTTCGAACTGCTTGCGCGCGAAGGCGGCGATCTCCGCGTCCTCGGCGGGCAGGATCTGCGGCAGCACCTCGACCACCGTCACGTCCGCTCCGAGCGTGCGATAGAAGCTTGCAAACTCAATCCCGATGGCGCCCGAACCGACGACGAGCAGCGATTTCGGCATGCGGTCCGGCGCCATCGCCTCAAAATACGTCCAGACGAGCTTCTTGTCGGGCTCGAGGCCCGGCAGCACGCGCGGACGCGCGCCGGTGGCGAGGATGATGTGCTTCGCCTGATACCGGCCCGCGCCGAGCGCGCCCTTCGGCGCCTCGGCCGCAACTTCCTTGACGGTGACGGCGCCGGGCGCCTCGATGACGGCCTCGCCCCAGATGACCGAAACCTTGTTCTTCTTCATCAGGAAGCTCACGCCCGTCGCGAGCCGGCCCGCGACGGCGCGCGAGCGCTGCACCACGGCCGCCGGATCGAACGCGACATTGTCCGCCTTGAGCCCGTAGTCACCGGCGCGCTGCATGTAGTGGAAGATTTCGGCCGAGCGCAGCAGCGCCTTCGTGGGAATGCAGCCCCAGTTGGTGCAGATGCCGCCGAGATAGGCGCGTTCCACGATCGCGGTTTTGAAGCCGAGCTGTGCGGAACGGATCGCCGTCACGTAGCCGCCTGGCCCGGAGCCGATGATGAGGACGTCGAAGGAGGTCTCAGCCATGGCGGGACTTTTCGATCATCCTCGTGAAGAAGTCCAGCCGGGCGGCGGAGCGGTTATTTCGTCCGGAAGCGCTCGCGAACGAAATGATGCGCGAGCGCGGCGAGCGAAAGACCGCCGACGATGAACCAGCCCGCCAGGCGATGGTTCCCCGGCATGAAACAGACGACGGGGCCGCACGCGACGGCGACCACGGCATAGGCGAAGGCGCCCGCGCCGGCGAGCACGACGAGAAAATTCCATCGGGCCGACCCTTCGGCGAGGCCGCGGGCGAGCAGCCAGATGAGCGTCAGGACGAACAGGGCCGCCGGAACGCCGAAGATCACGGGGCCGGCGGCAAAGCCCTCGAAATCCGGCCCAAGGCGCAGATAGACCAGCCAGCCGATGCTCACCGCCGCCGCCGCCGCGAAGGCGGCAACAATGCCGAGAAGCTGCGCAAGAAACGATTTCAACCGGAATGTCCCCTCCCCCTCTGGGCACGCGGTTCGAGCGCACGCATCGCCCAAAGTGTCGCCACTTCGCCGCCGAATTCAACCGGCGATCGCGTCCTCCTCATGCAACCGTCATCGGCGCGATCCGCCCCGTTCAGAGTCGGGGCGAAAATGAAAGCGCCCCTTGGACAGAGGCCGTTTTCGATTTGACCTAGAGCGGGGCATTCTTGGCCGACTTCACGCAATCGTCGTTCATTTCCGCGAAAATTTCGTCGGCCGGCGCGAACAACTTGTCGGGTGCGCCGCGCGCTTCCGCCGCCTCGCGCACGATGGCCTGCAGGCGATCCGTCAGATCGGTGTAGCGGGCACGAACCTTTTCGTCCCGCAGATTGGCCAGATAGGTGCCGAGCGCGCCGAAACGGCTTACGGCAGACACCGCCTCGACATAATACGGCGAGGACGTATCGGCTGCTCGGCCCTCGCGCTCGCGCGCATCACCCATCAATTTCACGCGCGCCTTGATGAGGAAGTAGGCGTCGATCACCTCTTTGCAGGTGCGCATATACTCCCCGCGCGCGACATTGCGCTGGATGATGTCGAGGAATTTCGAATTGAGATAGCCGTTGAAGATCGCGGTGACGAGAGACAGCGTGGCAATGAACATCGGGAAATAGGTGACGACGATCGTCCGCACGCCGCCGGCCCGCTGTTCGCTCATGCGCCGCCCCCGTGCGCCAATCTGCTTGTCTATACGAGCATCATCACCGGGTTTTCGATCAGCGTCTTGAAGGCCTTGAGCAACTCCGCGCCGAGCGCGCCGTCGACCGCGCGGTGATCGCACGACAGGGTCGCGGACATGATCGTCGCGATTTCGATCCGTCCCTCGCGGACCACCGGCCGCTGCTCGCCCGTTCCGACTGCCAGGATGGTCGCATGCGGCGGGTTGATGACGGCGGTAAATTCTTTGATGCCGTACATGCCGAGATTGGAGACGGCCGAGGTCCCGCCCTGATATTCCTCGGGCTTGAGCTTGCGGGCGCGCGCACGCGACGCGAAGTCCTTCATCTCGTTGGAGATGACAGAGAGCGGCTTGCTCTCGGCGCGCCGCACAATGGGCGTGATCAGTCCGCCCGGCAGGGCGACGGCGACGCCGATATCCGAATATTTGTGCCGCAGCATTGCACCCTCGGTCCAAGTCACATTGGCCTCGGGCACGCGTTGCAGCGCCAGCGCCAGCGCCTTCACCACGAAATCGTTGATTGAAAGCTTGTAGGCCGGCCGGCCCTCCTTGTCGGCGGGAGCGGCGGCATTGATCTCCTCCCGCGCGGCAACGAGCCTGCCAATGTCGCAATCCACCGTGAGATAGAAGTGCGGAATGGTCTGCGTGGACTGTTGCAGGCGCTGCGCGATGATCCGGCGCATCTGGTCGTGTGGGATGACCTCGTAGGACCCCTCGGCAAACAGCGCGCGGATTTTCTCGTCCGAAGGCGCGGCAGGCGCGGCCGCCGCCGCCGACACAGGGGCTGCGCCCGCGGGCCGCAAGCCTTTGCCCGCTTTCGCCTGCGCGATGTCGCGCGCGACGATGCGCCCGTGCGGTCCGGAGCCCTCGATGCGCGCAAGATCGATCCCCGCTTCCTTCGCGAGGCGCCGCGCAAGGGGCGACGAGAAGATGCGGCTTTGGCGGTGGCCGTTCGCCGCCGGCGCCGCTTCCGGATGGACCGGAGGCGGCGGCGCGGGGGCCGCCGGCCGCTCGCCGGGACGCTCGGCTTCCGCCAGAGGCGCCGCGGCGGGATGCGCCGCGGGCGGGTGGGCTGTCTCTTGCGCTGGCGGCGCCTTCGCGCGCGGCGGCGCCTTCGCCGTGGCGGCGGTCGCCGCCGCCGTTTGCGGATCCTCTCCCTCGCCCGCGAGCACGGCAATCACGTCGTTGACCGGAACGTTCTCTGTTCCTTCGGGCACCACGATCTTCGCGAGAACGCCCTCATCGACCGCCTCGACCTCCATCGTCGCCTTATCGGTCTCGATTTCGGCAATCACGTCGCCCGGAGAGACCTTGTCGCCTTCCTTCTTAAGCCACTTGGCAAGGTTGCCCGTCTCCATGGTCGGCGAAAGCGCGGGCATGAGGATGTTGGTGGGCATCAAGACGATCCTTTGTCCTCACCGCTCCTGCGAATCGGCGGCGCGACGCGCGCGGCGGCGCTCCAGCCAGCGGGAAATCCAGGTCTCGAGCAATTCGTAGGCGGCCGCGAGCACGAGCAGAGCGGCCCAAGCCTTGAAAAATCCCGGCCAGGAGGACTCCGCATAGCCGAGCCATAACATCACCAGGGCGGCCGGGACCATCCCGACTGCCCAGATCGCGAGCATGAGCGCTCTTGAGCGCTTCGTCGCCATGGTCCCGCTCAATTCATCGCGCCGGTCACGCCCGGATCGGTGGGCGAGTCCATCTCGGCGTCGAACATGTCGCGAATGCGCGCAATCGTCTGCGCCTCCTCGATGCCGTCCTCGGCGTTGTAGATGCGCGCCACGTGCCGCGTGAGGTCGGCAAGGATCATGCCCCAGGCCTGCGGGTCTTCGAAAGCCCGGCGCAGGGAGACGTGCAGGCCGCCTTCCACGATGGCGGCGCGAAGCACTTCCGTACCGCCCTTCTCCAGCGCCGTCGGAGGCGCCGTCAGCGCGTCGAAGGCCGCCATCGCTCCTCTCCTAACGGTAACAGACCGCCTTCGCCGCTTCGACCACTTCGGCCACGGAGGGCAGTGCAAGTTTTTCGAGATTCGCCGCATAAGGCATGGGCACGTCCTTGCCCGATACGCGCAGCACGGGCGCATCCAGCCAGTCGAAGGCATGCTGCATCACGCGCGCGGCGATCTCGGCGCCGATGCCGGACTGTTGCCAGCCCTCCTCCACGGTGACCGCCCGCCCGGTCTTCTTCACCGATTCGACGATCGTCTCGGTGTCCATCGGGCGCAGTGTGCGCAGGTCGATGACCTCGGCCTCGATGCCCTCTTTCGCCAAATCCTCCGCCGCTTTCAGGGCATAGGTCATGCCCATCGACCAGGCGACGAGCGTGACGTCCCGGCCGGGGCGGGCGATTTTCGCCCGACCGATCGGCACCAGATATTCGTCGAGTTTCGGGACCGGAAACGCGTGTCCGTAAAGGATCTCGTTCTCAAGAAAGATGACCGGATTGGGATCGCGGATCGCGGCCTTGAGCAGCCCCTTGGCATCGGCGGCCGTGTAGGGAGCGATCACCTTCAGGCCCGGAATGTGCGAGTACCAGGCGGAATAGTCCTGGCTGTGCTGCGCGGCGACGCGCGCCGCAGGCCCGTTCGGCCCGCGGAAGACGATCGGGCACTGCATCTGCCCACCCGACATGTAGAGCGTCTTTGCCGCCGAGTTGATGATCTGGTCCATCGCCTGCATGGCGAAGTTGAAGGTCATGAACTCGACGATGGGGCGGAGCCCCGCCATGGCCGCGCCGATGCCAAGACCGGCGAAGCCGTGCTCCGTGATCGGCGTGTCGACGACGCGGCGCGCCCCGAACTCCTGAAGGAGCCCCTGCGTGACCTTGTAGGCGCCTTGATATTCCGCCACCTCCTCGCCGAGGATGAAGACGTCCTCGTCGCGGCGCATCTCCTCGGCCATGGCGTCGCGCAGCGCCTCCCGCACCGTCATCGTTGCCGTTTCGGTGCCCGCCGGCACGTCCGGTTCGGGCAGAGCCTTGGGCTCCGGCGGCTTGGCGGCAGCCGATTTCGGTTCGGCCGGCGGCTTGGCGGCTTTTGCGGCCGGCCTGTTCGGTTCGGTGGCGGGAGGCGCAGATTCTTCGGCCTTCTGCGCAGTGGCGGGCGACGCTTTTTGCGCCGCGCGTGCCGTCTTGCCGCCGTTGCCGTTGAGGCTCGCGGCGTCCTCGCCTTCTGCCAGGATCATGGCGATCGGCGTGTTGACCGCAACATCCTCGGTACCTTCGGGCACGAGGATCTTGCCGAGCGTGCCCTCCTCGACCGCCTCGACCTCCATCGTGGCCTTATCGGTCTCGATCTCGGCAATGACGTCGCCGGCCTTCACGGGCTCGCCTTCTTTCTTGATCCAGCGGGAGAGGTTCCCCTTCTCCATCGTCGGCGACAAGGCGGGCATCAAGACTTCGATCGGCATTCAATGCTCCGGCCTCAGCGGGCTATGGGGTGATGCGGTTGAGATTGGTCGCGAGCGAGACCGTCGTCACCGCGAGGGTGGCGAACACGAAAAACGCCACGATCGCCTTGTTGACGATCGCGACATCGCGACTGGCCTGTCCGCGGAACCGCGCGGTCGCGAACGGCCAAGCGACAATCGCCAAACGCCGCAGGCCGCCGCGCCCGGGACCCTCGATGACGGCGAGGGCCCGTGCGGCGTAAACAGCGGCGACGATCCAGCTTGCGACGGCGCCCACGAGCATCGCAACGAGAATCCCGACGGCAAGCGTGCCCATCACGCCACCTCGGCTTTCTGCGCTACGGGTACGTCCGGCATGGCTCAGCGCAAGACGTCGGTGTAAAGCTCCGCGGGATCGGGCTCAGGATCATGGGTCGCGAACTCCGCAGCCTCGTTGACGAGATCCCGCACCTCGCCGTCAATCTTCTTGAGGTCCTCTTCCTTGGCGCGGCCCGATTCGAGCAATCGCTGGCGCACCCGCTCGATCGGGTCCTGCTCGGTGCGGACCTTCTGGACCTCCTCGCGTGTCCGGTATTTGGCGGGGTCGGACATAGAGTGGCCGCGATAACGGTAGGTCTGCATTTCCAGAATGTATGGCCCGTTGCCCTCGCGCGCCCATCTTACGGCCTTGTCGCCCGCCGCCTTGACGGCGCGCACATCCATCCCGTCCACCTGCTCGCCCGGGATGTTGAAGGAGAGGCCGCGCTTGGAGAAATCGGTCTGCGCCGACGAGCGCGTGACCGAGGTGCCCATGGCATAGCGGTTGTTCTCGATGACGTAGACGACCGGGAGCTTCCACAACTCGGCCATGTTGAAGCTCTCGTAGACCTGCCCCTGATTGGCCGCGCCGTCGCCGAAATAAGTGAGGCAGACTTGGCCGTTGCCGCGATAGCGGTTCGCGAAAGCAATGCCGGTGCCGAGCGACACTTGCGCACCCACGATCCCGTGGCCTCCGTAGAAGTTCTTTTCCACGGAAAACATGTGCATGGAGCCGCCTTTGCCCTTGGAATAGCCGCTGCGGCGGCCGGTCAGCTCGGCCATGACGCCTCGCGGATCCATGCCGCAGGCCAGCATATGGCCGTGGTCGCGATAGCCGGTGATGACTTGATCGCCCTCACGGATCGACATCTGCATGCCGATCACCACGGCCTCTTGGCCGATATAGAGGTGGCAGAAGCCGCCGATGAGGCCCATGCCGTACATCTGGCCGGCTTTTTCCTCGAAGCGGCGGATCAGCAGCATCCGCCGGTAGGCCTCGATTTCCTGCTCGCGCGTCAGTTCCACCGGCGCGGATCGCGCGTCTTCCTTTTCTACCGGGGCGGCCTCGGGGGCCGCGGCGGCCTGTTTGGGCTTGGCGACAGCCATGCGGAGCCTCTGTCGGGTTTGCGCCTGAAGGCTGGCTCGGTCCCCCATAACGCAAATCCCCCCGCGGCGGAAGCACGGGGGCAAACCGCCGCCGCGGGGCTCGCGCAGGGAAGCCGCGCGAGCCGTGGTCTCTCAGATATAGGGAGGCTCGGGTCGAATCGGTATTCCGTCGACCCGGGCGGCACCGCCCGAGCCCGAGGGGTTCAGACCGGGGCCCTCAGCGCGGGAGGCGGCTCCACAACGTTCCGAGCGCATACCCTGCCCACACGGCGACCAGCCATCCGGCGAGCGAAAGGCCGACGTTCAGCCCCGCAGCGGCGATGCTTCCCATCTCGAGCAGCCGCACGGTCTCCAGGCTGAACACGGAAAAGGTTGTGTAGCCGCCGCAGAGACCGGTCATCACGAAATGGCGTTGCGTGGCCCCGGCAAGCAGCCGCCCCTCCGGGCCGGTCAGAGCGGCGTAAAGCCCGATGAGGAGCGAGCCGGTGATGTTGACAAAGAGCGTGCTCCAGGGAAACGCACCCGAGGTGAAGACCTGAAAGGCTTCACCGGCAAGCCAGCGCGCCGTACCCCCGAACGTGCTGCCCGCCGCGACCGCAAGATAGAGCCGCAACGCCTCGCGCCGCGCATGCCATCGGCCGCCCGGCGCGGATGGTCGCAAAGCGTCCTGCCCTTGGTCCTGCGGCGCTTTCTTGTCGCCGCTCATTCAAGGCAATCCGAACAGCGCGCCACCGGCGCGGATCCCCAGAGCCGCAAGCGCGACGCAGAGGCCGACGGAAAGCCCGATATTGCCGAGCGCGCGTGCCCTCTCGCCGTCTCGCACCAGCATCAGCGTCTGCAGGCTGAAGGACGACACGGTCGTGTAGCTGCCGAGAAAGCCGGTCACGGCGGCGAGCCAGACATGAACATCGGCCAGGGCACCCTGCGCACGCGCGCTCGCGGCGAGCATGCCGATGGCGAACGCGCCCGTGGCGTTGACCACGAGCGTGCCCCAGGGGAAGGTCTCGCCGACCCGGCGCGCGACGACGCCGGACACGAAGAAGCGCGCCGCGCCGCCGAACGCGCAGCCGAGCGTCACGGACAAGACCGAAAGAAATTCCGTCATCCTCCCTCCGCAGGCCGCGGCCGGCGCAGCGGCTTGCCGCGCCGCTTCGGCTTCAGTCCGTCATATCCCCCGTTCCGTATTGAAGAACCCGCACTTTCTCCATGGTGACGAGACCGCCCGCCATCATCCGTTCGATCACGGGCAGAAAAGCGTCGATCTTCTCCTGCGCATCGACGATTTCCACGACGACCGGCAGATCCTGAGAGAGGCGGAGAATTTTCGCGGTGTGGAGCCGGCTCGAATGGCCGTAGCCGAGATGGCCGCGCAGGACGGTTGCGCCCGAAAGATGCATCTCGCGCGCCTTCAGCACGATTGCCTCATAGAGCGGGAGAGTCTCGAACTTGTCGTCCTCGCCGAAGAAGACCCGAAGCAGGACGGCATCGCGTGGGATCGGCATTGTCGTGTTTCTCAAAGCGGAGGCATGAGGCAGTGAACCGTGCGCCTTGCGGCAAAGTCAACGCGGCCGGCGGAACCGCAGCATCCCGTGCAGGACGTTGATTTGCGCGGCCGCACGCTCCTATGATGCCGCACGAACGCAGGCGCCACGGCGAAGCTGCTCGATCCGCAGGCGCCTGGGACGGGAAGAAGGCCGTGCGAAGCGTCGATCGCTCGATTCTGTTCGCCGTCGCGCCGCTGTCGCTCTTTGCCGCGGCAACCGCGCTCGCGCAGGCGCCGCCGCGCAACGTGAACGACTGCACGCTGCTGCGCGATCCGGTGCAGGTAAAGCAGTGTATCGAATCGTTCCAGGGCGCGCCGCCCACACCGAGCCTTGCGCCGCCTCCGCCGCCGGCGGTGATCCGCCCGTCCGAGCTCCCGGCGGACCCCGCAACGCCCGAGCCCGTGCCGCCCCCGCGCGGAAAGCCCGCGCCGCCGCCTGCCCGTCCGCCCTTCCGGTAAGCGACGCCATGCCCGGCGCGAGGAACGGCGCTCAGCCCATCGCGGCCGCAACCGCCTGCCCGACCGCGGCCAGTGCCGCATCGCGGCGTTCGGCCGGTGCCGAGCTTTCCGTGAGATAGGCCGCGATGACGAGGGCCGGACGGTCGGGCGGCCAGGCGATGGCGACGTCGTTCGTGGTGCCGCGGTCTCCGGTACCGGTCTTGTCGCCGATACGCCAGCCCTTGGGCAGGCCGGCGCGCAGCCGCCGGTCGCCGGTCTTGTTTCCGACGAGCCAGGCCGCAAGACGGGCGCGCGCGCCCTCCGAAAGGGCGCTCCCCAGGAGCAGCTTGCGCATGTTTTCGGCCATCGCTGCCGGCGAAGTCGTGTCGCGCGGATCGCCCGGCTGCGCCTCGTTGAGCGTGGGCTCCGTCCGGTCGAGCCGCGTGACCGTGTCGCCCAGCGCGCGGGCATAGGCCGTCACGCCCTGCGGACCGCCGAGCGCGGCGAGCAGGAGATTGCCCGCGGTGTTGTCGCTGTATTGCAACGCCGCCGCGCACAGTTCCGCAAGCGTCATGCCTTCGCCGCCTGCGCGGTCCTTGGTGATCGGCGAATAGATCACGAGGTCGCTCGTGTCGAAGCGGATGCGTCTTGCGAGGTCCTCCTGGCCTTGATCCACGCGCGAAAGGACCGCGGCCGCAGCGAGGAGCTTGAACGTGCTGCAGAGCGGGAAGCGTTCGTCGGTGCGCTGGCCGATCAGAGCGCCTGTGCCGGTCTCGAGAATGGCGACGCCAAGCCGACCGCCGCCCTCTCCCTCGATCCGTGCGAGCGCGCTCGCAAGCGCGGTGTTTGCGCCGGCCGCGGGGCCGCGGCCGGCGAAAAGTGCACAGCCGAAAAGGCTGAGACCGGCGAGCGTTCCGAATTGGCGTCTGCTGAGCATCGGCGATCCCTCGCTAGGTGAAGAGCCCGCAGATTTGGCGCGCGGCGCGGCGTTGACAACGGGTCTCATTTCGGCCCCAGCCATAAGGAAAATTTGGGCATGATGCCGGAGCCGGCATGAGGAAAACCCAGCCCTCCCTGAATGCGCCGCGGGCCTTCGAAGCCGCCGCGCGCCACTTGAGCTTCACCAAGGCGGGCGTGGAGTTGCGCGTCTCGCAGGCCGCCGTGAGCTATCAGGTCAAGACGCTCGAGGAACTGCTCGGCGTGCGCCTCTTTCACAGGGTCACGCGCGGACTTGCGCTGACGGATGAGGGGCAGGCCCTCGCTCCGGTGCTGATCGAGTGCTTTGCCCGCATGGCGGGGATTCTCGAGCGTTTCGAGGATGGTCACTATCGCGAGGTCGTCACCGTCGGCGCGGTGGGCACCTTCGCCGTCGGCTGGCTGCTGCCGCGCCTGCGCGCCTTTTCCGAGTCGCATCCGTTCGTCGATCTGCGGCTGCTCACCAACAACAATCGCATCGACATGGCGGGCGAAGGTCTCGATTTCGCGATTCGGTTCGGCGACGGGTCATGGACCGGTACGGACGCGGTGTGCCTTTTTTCGGCTCCGCTCGCACCTCTGTGCGCTCCGGAGACGGCCGTCAGGCTGAAACAGCCGAAGGACTTGACGCGCGAGGTGCTGCTCAGGTCCTACCGCGTCGATGAATGGACGCGCTGGTTCGCGGCGGCCGGCCTTCCCTGCCCGCTCCTCAAAGGGCCGGTTTTCGATTCCTCGCTTGCGCTCGCGGAGGCCGCGGCGCAGGGCGCGGGCGTCGCGCTCTTGCCGGCGAGATTGTTCGCGCACGATCTGCGGCGCCGCCGGCTGGTCAGGCCGTTCGACCTCGCGGTGGACGTCGGCGCCTACTGGCTGACCTGGCTGCGGTCGAAGCCGCTCACCGGCGCGATGCACGCTTTCAAGCAATGGCTGATGGAGGCGTCGGCGGCCGACCGCGACCGGCCGGCGCCGACCGCCAAGCCTTCCGCGAAGCGCCGCACGCCGCGCGCGGCGGCGCCCAGGACCTAATAGCGCTGCGAAGCCTGGCGCACGCGCACGAGGCCATCGGGCGAGCGCTGCAGGCCGCGCGCCTGCTGGATCGCGATCGGGCTCGGCTCGCCGATGCGCGGCCGGCGCTTCGCTGTCACCCGGCTCGCGCGCTTGTGTTCCGCATGCGGCTTTCGGTGCGCCTCGCCCGCGCCGTTTGCCGCGGCGCCGGCGCGCGGCCCGGCGAGCGCGGCGACGGGTTCCGGCGGCACCAGGCGGCCGGGGCGGAGCTGCACCGAGACGATACGCCGCGTGCGTGGGTCGAAGGCGCATTCATAGGCGTGGCGCAGCCATTGATTCTGCGGGGTCAGCACGCGGATCGCATCCCCGCGGTAGCGGATGATTCCGTCCGCGCCCGGCTGCTCGGCCTGCGTGAACATGCCGCCGAACGGCCGCGACAGCCAGTCGAAGTCGATCGGCGCCTTGGCTTCGATGATCGGCACGCAGGCCTGCGCGGCGACGTCGGCCATGCGCCGCACGCAGGCGGCGTCGCAGACGCCCTGTGCGGGACCCCCGGCGGGCGTGCCCTCGGCCCCCGGCTTCTGGGCGGAAGCCCCGGCGCCGTTTTCCGCCGGCGCCTTGGGCGCTGCCGGCTCGGAAGGCGCCTGCGCCTGCGCGGCCGCAAGACCCAAGCCCAGCGCCAGGCCCGCGAGAACGCGCAGCACGCGCACGGCGCGCAACGCCGCCCCTTCCTTCTCCCGGCGCGTGGCAGAGCGTGGCATCGGCACGAGGCTCCTTTCGTTTCGCCGCGATCATATTGCCGGCGGCGCGCTAATGAAAGATGGCGCTCGCGCTGTTCCACCGCGGGTGCGCGGCGGCGGGCTTGGCGACAGGCGATCTGCCGCCCTCCTCGGGTCCGCGTGAAGACGACCCCGACCAGGGTCACGAATCGCTCTTTGCGTCGTTCGTACCGTCGACGAGCGTCCAGCCGCGTCGCCCGTGCGCCTGGAAGCGGTCCGAGCGCGAGAGCAGCACGCTCAGCGCGTTGCGGGGATTGGCGCCGCCGAAGGCGATGTTCTGCGCGCGCAAATGGTCGAGAATTTCGGCGATCGGCGTCGGCTCCGGACGCTCGCGCAGGAATTCGGTCACGGTTTCGAGGATTGCCTGCTGGCGCGAGCCCGCCCGCGGCGGGGCTCCGCTGTCCGGGGCTTGCAGGCTCGCGAGATATTCATCGCGCAGCTTGCGCAACACTTCGAGTTTGGCCTGGGCCTCGGCGAGCTCGTGCTCGAGATTGGCGATCTCCTGTTCGATCACAGGGATAAGTTTCTTGCGGTCGGTGACCACCATGTGCGCTCTCACGTGGGAATGCCGTTCCGACGAAGGGGACGCCGCCGGGGAGAAACTCGAACGCGAACGCGCGCCTCGGGCGAGTCATCGGCGCGAAGGCAGACTAGCGGCAGCCCGGACGCATCGAACCGGAGTCGGATCGAAACTCCACGGCGAAAGTTGGCCACATGGTAAACGCGCGCCGGTGACCGAGAATCACGTCATAAGTATACCATCTCGTGCAAGCAACCACGCGATTAACGCCCGCCGGTTGTAGAAGTGACGCTGGATTTGGTGAGCGATTCGGCCAAAGTCCGCGCAAGTACTTCGCACGAAATCTTTCCGAAATCTGCCGCGCCTCGCAAAAGCGAGGTGTAAATCTTTCGTTGCCCCACCCGTTAAAAGCGCATTCATTGCACGGCCGGAGCCCGCCGTGGATAACTGAAAAGAGCTAACATTGTCATGATGTTACCGATTCATGACGACGAGCGCGCCGAGCCTGTAACAGGCTCCGACGAAAGTTAAATTAAGCTTAGCGCGCAACTGCGCCTTGTAAGCATTTCGGCGGTCGATTAAGCTTTCGTTAGCTTCCTGCAACGGGAGGCGCGCTAACGAAACGTTCACGGCGCCGCAGGCGCAATCGGGGAGTCGTCAAATATGAAGAAAGTGCTACTCGCGTCCGCGAGCACGCTCGTGCTCGGCCTTGCGTCCTCCGCGGCGTGGGCTGCCGGATCTTCCTCCTATGTCAATCAAGACGGCACCTCGCAGGTGGCCACCATTGATCAGACCGGCGCAACCAACGGCCAGGTCGGCACCGCCGCCAATCCGTTCACCCAGGAAAACGGCACGGGCACCGGCGGCAACGTGATTTCCATCACGCAGACCGGCACCGACAACTCTTTTGGCGGCTCTCAGTCAGGTACGACAAACAGCGGTTCGGTCGTGCAGAACGGGACAAGCGGCCTCGCAAACATCCAGCAGACCGGAACGTCCAACAGCGGCAGCATCTCGCAGGGCGCCAACGCGGTCGCGAACATCGCCACCGTGTCGGAGATCGGGAACAACAACACCTTTACGATCGGTCAGGAAGGCGCTGGAAGCGGAAATGTCAATCAGGTAACCGCCCTTCAGCTTGGCGACGGCAACAACGTCTCGTCCTCCCAGACCGGTGCACAGCTCCTGCTCCTGGCCACGCAAACGGGCAACGGCAACGTCATCAGCAATCTCCAAACCGGTTCTGTCAACAAGGCGATTCTGACGCAGGCGAGTTCCGGCGGTTCATCGAACTCCGCAGCCAGCAATCAGAGCGGCACGGGTAACTGGCTCATTGCGGCGCAGACCAGTGACACGGGCAACAACGTGCTCGGCAGCACGCAGAACGGCGCTTCGACAGCGACCGTGAACCAGACCGGCACGGCGCATGGCCAGAACTGGATCAGCAATCTCCAGACAGCGTCCACCGCTGATCTGACCCAGAACGGCGGCAACAACACGATCAGCAACACGCAGGTTGCGGGCTCGGACGCCACCATCGTCCAGACGAACACCGGTCTCGGCCTGAATTCCGTCGTCAACAACCAGAGCGCGTCAAACGCGAACGTCACCCAGAACGGCGGCAACAACGCGCTGAACAATCTGCAAGCGGGCGGCGCCAGCCTGACGGCCTCGCAGACCAACACCGGCGGCGGCCTCAACCAGATCAGTAACAACCAAAGCGGCGCCGTCACCGCGAACCTCACGCAGAACGGCTTCCTGCTGACGATCAACAACACCCAGTCGGGGTCCGGCTCGGTGACCGTCAATCAGGGCGGCAACAACCAGACCGCTTCGGTCTGGCAGAACATCGCCGGCTCGATCAACGTCACCCAGACCGGCCAGTGGAACGTCGCCAGTCTCGTGCAGAACGGGTCCGGCAACGTCATCACCGGCACGCAGGACGGCAGCGGCACGGGCGTCGGCTCGCAGAACGTCGCGACGGTGTCCCAAGGCACCACGACGACGCAGAGCAACAACAACACCGCAAGCTACAGCCAGACCGGATTCGGCCACTCGGTCTCGATCAGCCAATAACACGGCCGACCAAGGCTGCGCCGGGGCACGAACCCCCGGCGCGGCAGGTGCGGCCGCGGCGGCGCGTCTTGAGGGGGACGGTCGTGCTGCCGCTGCGCACCGCAAGCAAGGTGAACGGCATCCGTTCGCCGCAACTCATCCGAATTCAGGGAGAAAGTCATGAAGAAGCTCTTCCTCGCCAGTGCGAGCCTGCTGGCTCTCAGTGCCTCGGGCGCGCTTGCGGCCGGCTCGTCCTCCTACGTGAACCAGGAGGGCGATACGCAGCAGGCGACCATCGACCAGACCGCCGCCACCAATGGCGAAGTCGGCACGTCCGGCAACCCGTTCGACCAGAAGGGAAGCGGCAACATCATCAGCATCACGCAGTCCGGCAGCGGCAACAAATTCTCGGCCGAGGCCGTGCCCTCAACCATCGGAAGCTTCACCGTTCCGCCCCCGGTCGGCGGCTTTTCCGACTGGCAGCAGAACGGCACCGGCAACGTCGTGACGGTCCTCCAGAGCGGCACCGAGGGTCATGCGGGCCTCTATCAGGAGGGCGATAACAACAGCGGCACCATCTCGCAGGGCGCGGGCAGCACCGACGCCATCGCCGCCGTCGCCAATATCGGCAACGGCAACGCGTTCTCGGTCGGGCAGGATGGCGGCGACGACAACATTGCCGCGATCGGTCAGGTGGGCGACTCCAACGTCGCGAGCGTTTCGCAAACCGGCAACGACAACATCGCCGGCATCGGCCAAATCGCCGATTTCAGCAACGCCAACGTCACCCAGAACGGCGACGGCAATCTCGTCCTTTTCGGGCAGTTCGTCGGCGGCAGCGCGCCGAACAGCAACCTGCTGAACAGCACGCAGACGGGCAACAACAACAGGCTCTGGGGTTACCAGTCCGGCGACAACAACGTGATCGGCAACACGCAGACGGGCGGGGCCCATGCCCTAATCATCCAGACGAACACCGGCGGCGGCCTCAACCAGATCAACAACAACCAGGACGGCCCCGTTACCGCGAACCTTACGCAGACGGGCTTCCTGCTGACGATCAACAACACCCAATCGGGGTCCGGTTTCTCCACTCTGAGCCAGAGCGGCAACAATCACACCGTCTCCGTCTCGCAGAACAACGGCGGAAGCATCACCTCGACGCAGACCGGC
>DASTKH010000024.1:0-7656 GCA_035716025.1 Xanthobacteraceae bacterium | reverse complement strand
CGGTTCGGCCTCGCCCAGCTCTACCAGCTCCGCGGACGCATCGGCCGGGCCAAGCTGCGAGCCTATGCGCTTTTCACCTTGCCGGCGGACAAGAAGATCACGCCGCAAGCGGAGCGGCGGCTCAAGGTGCTGCAATCGCTCGATTCGCTCGGCGCCGGATTCCAGCTCGCCTCGCACGATCTCGATATTCGCGGCGCCGGCAATCTTCTGGGCGAGGAGCAGTCGGGACACATCAAGGAAGTCGGTTACGAACTCTACCAGCAGATGCTGGAAGAGGCGGTGATGAGCCTCAAAGCCGGGATCGCCGAGCCGGTGGCGGACCGCTGGTCGCCGCAGATCACGATCGGCACGCCCGTTCTGATCCCGGAGGACTATGTCGCAGATCTCAGCGTGCGTTTGAGCCTCTATCGCCGCCTCGCGGAGCTCGACGAGGAGGATGAGGTGGCGGCCTTCGGGGCGGAACTCGTGGACCGGTTCGGGCCGACCCCCCCAGAGGTGAAGCACCTCATGAGCGTCATCGTGCTCAAGGCGCTGTGCCGGAAAGCCAATGTCGAGAAGCTCGAGGCGGGCCCCAAAGGGGCCGTCCTCGCCTTCCGCGACAACGCTTTCGCGAATCCGGAGGGGCTTGTGGAGTTCATCCGCAAGCAGGGTCCATCCGCGCGCGTTCGGCCGGACATGAAAGTCGTCTTCTTCGAAAATTGGGAAAAGCCGGAGGAGCGGCTCAAGGGCGCGACGCAGATCCTGCGCCGTCTCGTCAACCTGGCGGGACGGGCGAAGGCCGCGTAAGGCGCGTTTGCGCGCGGACCCGCGGCTTTCGAACGCGCCTTACGGGCTTGCGGGATGGCCGTCCGCATCCCGGTTCTTTTCGAGCTCCGTTACGGCGCGATCCATGGCGCCGGCAAGATAATCCGGCGCCTGCGCGCCCGATACCGCCAGCACGTTGCCGATGATGAAGCACGGCACGCCGTCGATGCCCGCGCGCTTGGCCTGTTCGGCCGCCTGCGTGACGAGCGCCACATCCGCCTCGCCGGCGAGCGCGTTGCGGACGGTGTCGGGGTCGAGGCCGCATGCGGCGGCCGCGGCGACGAGAACCTCGCGATCCGTGAGGTCGCCCCCTTCGGTGAAGTAAAGGTCCATCAGCCGCTGCTTCATTTCGGCTGCGCGTCCTTCCCGGCCGGCCCAGAGGATCAGCCGGTGGCAGTCGAGCGTGTTCGGCTGCCGCGCGATCTTGTCGAGCTGGTAGTCGAGCCCCTCCGCGGCCGCGGCTTGCTGGATCCGTTCGGCCATCTGCCGGTAGCGCTCGACCGAACCGAACTTGGCGGTCAGATAGTCGGCCCGCGCCATGCCTTCGCGCGGCACCCAGTCATTGAGGAAGAACGGATGCCATCGCACCTGCACGTCGTATTGCGGGCGCAGCGCGATCGCCCTTTCGAGCCGCCGCTTGCCGATGAAGCACCAGGGACAAATGACGTCCGACACAACGGTAATGGGCAACGGGCGAGTCATGGGCTTGCGCTTTCCTTGCAAGCGCTCACGTTAGCACGTTCCAGCCGCCTGCGAACCCGCGAAGGAAAAGCGTTCGGATTTGCGCCCTTCAGCCCGCCCTCCGGTCGCGGAAGGCCGCGCCGACCAGCGGATTTGCGCCGTGTTCGGCGAGAGCGCTGCGGACGCGATCGATGTCGGCCGCCGCTCCCGCGAGTTTCTGCCCGGCCAGGACGTCGGGCAGGGCGGCCAGAACGCTTTCGGGCGCGATGCGCCGCACGATCGCCCGCAGATCCTCGATGGCGAAACGATAACCACCGATGCTGACGAGACCTGGAGGGGGACCGCTCAGCGTCAGCGTGCCGTCCGCCGCCAGGCCGCACGGATAGCCGGTGTCGATCGGCTCTTCCAAGCGCGGCTCGCGCTTCTCCGAAAAATCCGAGAACGGCCGCGGCGCCATCGGCCCGCTCACGACGAGCGTTCCGGCTGCGCTCCGTGCAAGCGTCGCCACGGTCAGGCCGTCGGGATTATCCCACGGGGCGGTGACGCGGCCGGCCTTCAGGCGCGCCGAACGTCCCTCGCGGCTCCGCGGCAGTGCGACGAACCCGGCCTCGCCGAACGCCAGCACATCGAGCAGCCGTGCGGCCCCGCTCCAGGGCACCGCGGCTGCCTGCTGCAGCTCCGGCGATCGCCACAGCGCCGCGACGGTGTTGCGCCGACGCCTGCCGACGATCCCCACTTCGGCGAGCGCTTCCGCCAGCGGACCCGGCACCACGACAAGATCGGCTTCCGCGGTCCGGTCCAAGAGCGCAAAGGCTTCGGCATCGAAGGGGGCATGCAAGGCCAACATGCCTCCGGTGAGCAGCCAGGGCACCATGGTGGTGCCGAGCACGGCGAAGGAGGAGGGGAGCATCGTGCCGAGCACCGCCGCATGGCGCGCGAGGCCGGCCTCCAGGACCATCGCCGCGCCTCCGGCAAGAAAGGCCTTATCGGTGCGGGCGAGCGGGACGTGGCCGTCCTGGCTCGTTTCGAACGTGATGATCACCGCCCGCCGGGCGGCCTCGTCCGCCTCCGCAAGACCCTCCGACCCGCGCGCCTCCGCGAGACGGCCGAGCGGCACCATGCCGTCCGGAACGCTTTCGCCGAAGGCAAGAACGTGGCGGACGCTGAAGGTCTCCGCCGCCGTGCGCAGGGCGGTTTCGGCCAGTTCCGTCCCGTCGTCCGCGGGTGCGGCGATCAAGGCGCGGGCATGAACGTCGCTTAGTGCCGCCGCCGCATCGCCGTGTCGCCACAGCACCGGCACGAGCGCGGGGATGCAGCCCGCGCGGAGAATGCCGAAGAAGGCCGCGACCGTTTCTGCGCAATTGAGCGCCTGCAGGGCGACGACCTCGCCCGAGCCGAGGCGAAGTTCGTGCAACCGGCCAGCCACGGCGGCGACGGTCCCGTCGAGTTCTCGATAGGTGAGTCGGCGCATTTCACAGCCCTGCGGCGTGTCGATCACGGCCGTCGCATCGGGCCTTTGCGCCGCGTTCACGCGCAACAGGCCTTGAAGCGTTGTGACTTTGCCGACGTTCACGGGGACCTCACTGCGGCGGCTCGCGCCACCACGTTTCGGGCAGGTAGCCGTGCAGGGATGTCTTGGCCGGATGGCGAATGTGCGACCAGCGCGCCACCCATTGCTCCGAAGTATAGAACAGCGGGATGACGTAGAAGCCGGACAGGAGAACGCGGTCGAGGGCACGAACCGCCGAGATGAAGTCGGCTCTGTTGCGCGCCGCGAGAAGCGCGGCGATCATGGCGTCGATCGCCGGACTCTTGGCCCCCATGTAGTTGCGACTCCCCTCGGTGTCGGCCGCCGCCGAGCCCCAGTAGAAACTCTGCTCGTTGCCGGGGGAGAGCGACGCGCCCCACTCGTTCTGGATCATGTCGAAGTCGAAGGTCTGGCGGCGGCGGTCGTATTGAACCGCGTCGACCAGGCGCACGCGCGCGGCGATGCCCGCGCGGCGCAGATCGCGCTCAAGCGCGAGCGCGAGGCGTTCCTGATCCTTGGTCGCGACCAGGATTTCAAAGGAAAACCGTTTTCCGCTGTCGCGGCGGCGCAGCTCGGTTCCTTGGATCTCCCACCCGGCCTGCTTCAACAGGTCGAGGGCGCGCCGCAGCCGTTCGCGATCGCGCCCGGAGCCGTCCGGCGCTCCGGGCTCCCAAACCCCTTCGAGAATGTCGGGTCGCACGACGCGCATGAACGGAGCAAGGAGCGCGCGTTCGCGCGCGTCTGCCGCATGACCCTGGGACGACAGTTCCGATCCTGCGAAATAGCTCGCGATGCGGTGGTATCGGCCGAAATAGAAATTCCGGTTCACCCATGCCGCGTCAAACAACAGACCAAGTGCCTCGCGCACGCGCATGTCGGCGAAAATCGCCCGCCGCGTGTTGAAGACAAAGCCGGACATGCCTTGCGGAGCGCCGGTCGTGAAGGTCTCCTTGACGATCCGTCCGTCTTGCACCGCCGGCACGTCGTAGGCCGCTTCCCAGCGCGCGGGATCGGGTTCGGCGCGCACGTCGGCGAGACCCTTCTTGAAGGCTTCGAACTGCGTGTTGGCGTCCCGGTAATAGTCGAAGCGGATTTCGTCGAAGTTCCACAGACCGCGGTTGACCCCCCGCTCGCGGCCCCAATAGGCGGGGTTGCGCTTCAGCGTGAAGTGCTCGCCGGGCTGAACTTCGCTCACGACATAGGGGCCGCTGCCGAGCGGAGCGGTAAAAGAGGTCTGCTCGAAGGCTTCGACGTCCGTCGCATGTTTCGCGAGCACCGGCATCAGCCCTAGGATGAGCGGCAATTCGCGATCCGGCATGTCGCCGAAATCGAACCGAACGGTGCGCGAATCAAGCGCCTCCGCCTTCGCGACTTTGGAATAATAGGCGCGGTGATTGGGCCGGCCGTGGTCGCGCAGCAGCTTCCAGGAAAAGAGCACGTCCTCGGCCGTAACCGGCCGACCATCGGAAAAGCGGGCTTCTGGATCGATCGAGAAGGTGACGTAGCTGCGCGCGTCGTCGGTCTCCACCGTGCGCGCGAGCAGGCCGTAGAGCGTGAACGGTTCGTCGTAGCCCCGTGCGAGCAGGCTTTCGACCACATAACCTCGGATTTCGCCGGGCGCGAGGCCGTTGACGATGAAAGGGTTGAGACTGTCGAACGTGCCGAGCATCGCGAGGGTCAGGCGCCCTCCTTTCGGCGCTTCGGGGTTGACATAAGGGAAATGCGGAAAGCCTGCCGGCAGGGCCGGCGTGCCGTGCATCGCGATAGCGTGCCGCGCCTCCGCATGGGGCTGCGACAACGCGGCGGACAATCCGGACCACAGGGCGACCGCGACCAGGATGAGCTTTCCGAGCGCGCGGCGCACCTTTGCGCAGACGCCGTTCTGCGATCGACTCGTCATGAAAATCGATTCGCCAGCCGAGCAGGAACCTAGCACAGGATCGCGTCCGAATCGCGGTCGACAAGACTTCCGATTTACGGTGGACAAAGTTTGTGTGCGCCATGCGGATCGGGGTTTACGGCGTCACGCTGTTGCCGTATTTGACGCAGAGAGAGCCCTTTGCGGGGGGGCGCGTTCGCAGCCGCGGGATGAGCGAGCGCCGGCTTGAGAGGACAAGAATTCATGGGTTTTGTGACGGTTCACGCGCCGGTGCGGCCGGGGCGAAAGGCGCTCGGCTTGGCCGCGACCGCAGTCGCGGTGCTGGCGTTAACGGCGGCCCCCTCACTCGCGCAGCAGCGCAACCAGCGCCAGCAGGCGCCTGCCCAGCAGGCCCCTCAGCAGCCGGCGCCGCCGCAGCCGCAGGTCGCCACCACCCCGCCGCTGATCTATTCCCCGTGGACCAAGGTCTGCGGGAAGGAAGGGCAGCCGAATACGCCCAGCGCGCAAAAGGAAGTCTGCTTCACCATCAAGGAAGCGCGGCTCGACACCGGGCAGTTCGTGGCCTCGGCGGGGCTTATCGAGCTTGAGAACGAGCCGAAGAAGATCCTGCGGGTGACACTTCCTCTCGGCCTGCTGCTGCGTCACGGCACCCGCATGATCGTCGATTCCAATCAGCCGATGACGGGCGTCTACAATTTCTGCCTGCCGAACGGCTGCTGGGCGGATTTCGAGGTCAATGCGGATTTCGTGAACAGTCTGAAGAAAGGGCAGAACCTCGTCCTGCAGGCGTTCAATCTGAACGGCCAAGTGGCGAGCTTCACCTTTCCGCTCACGGACTTCGCGAAGGCCAATGAGGGGCCGCCGACCGATCCGAAGGTGCTCGAGGAACAGCAGAAGAAGCTTCAGGAGGAGCTGCAGAAGCGTGCCGAGGAAGCGCGCAAGAAGCTCGAGCAGCAGAATCCCTCTGCCAAACCGAAGTAACGGCGCTGCGGCCGTCGGGCTCGACACCGGTGTTCAAAGGGGCGCGGCGGTCGACTGCGCCCCTTGTCATTTGCGGAGGCAGTCAGTTCAGAGCGATTTTGCGGAGCCGATAGGTTCCGTCCGCCTCCTGCACGAAAGCGTCCGCGACTTGGGGATGCCGCAGCGGCTCTCCGGAGGTATCGGGCAGAAGGTTCTGCTCCGAAACATAGGCGATGTAGACGGTCTCGGCGTTTTCGGCAAAGAGATGGTAGAAGGGCTGATCCTTCCGGGGGCGGCGCTCCGGAGGAATGGCGAGCCACCATTCCTCGGTGTTGGCGAAGACCGGATCGACGTCGAAAATGATGCCCCGGAAGGGGTGAACGCGGTGGCGAACGACCTCGCCGATCTTGAATTTCGCAGTCCGTGTCAGCTTCATGGCGGTAGTCGACCGCCTTTTGTGGCAGCGATCGCGCGGTTGGGCAAGGCGGTTCGGCGCGCGCCCCTTGAAAGGGTGAATTTCGGGGGCTCAGGAGACGCTTCGACCCATGACACTCCCGCTTGCCGGCCTCACCGTCCTCGATTTCACGACCCTGCTGCCGGGCCCGCTCGCGACCTTGATGCTTGCCGAGGCCGGAGCGCAGGTCATCAAGATCGAGCGGCCCGGCGGCGAGGAGATGCGGGTCGCGCGCGCACACCGACAAAATTCGAACGCCTTCGCCATGCTCAATGCAGGCAAGCGCAGCATCGAGCTGGATCTGAAGTCCGATGCCGGGCGGGCGCGCGTCAAAGCGCTGATTGTCCGCGCCGATGTGCTCGTCGAACAGTTCCGTCCGGGCGTCATGGACCGTCTCGGGCTCGGCTACGAGGCGGTGCGGGCGATCAATCCGCGCCTCGTCTATTGCTCGATCAGCGGCTACGGCCAGAAGGGCCCGCGCGCGGGTGAGGCGGGTCACGACCTCAACTATCTTGGCGCGACGGGGCTTCTCGCGCTCGCCCCCGGTCCGCCTGAGGCGCCGACCGTCCCGCCGGCGCTCATCGCCGACATTGCGGGCGGTTCGATGCCGGCGGTCATTAACATTCTGCTCGCGTTGCGCCGGCGCGATGCGACCGGAGCGGGCTGCCACCTCGACATCGCGATGGCGGATGCGATGTTCACCTTCGCCGGGCATGCGTTGGCACGCAGCGACGGGCGGATTCCCGGCCCCGGCGAGGCGGGACTTTGCGGCGGATCGCCGCGCTATCAACTCTATCCGACGCGCGACGGCAAGCTGCTGGCCTGTGCCGCACTGGAACAGAAGTTCTGGCTGGCATTCACGGCGGCCATCGGCCTGCCGAAGGCGCTCGTGGACGACGCGTCCGACCCAGAGGCCACCAAACGCGCGGTCGCGCGGATCGTCCGCGGCCATTCCGCGGCCCATTGGCGCCCGATCCTGGCTGCGGCCGACTGTTGCGCAACCATCGTCGCTTCGCTCGACGAAGCGCTGGCGGACCCGCATTTCGTGGCCCGCGGCCTGTTTGCGCACCGCATCGAGACCGACCTCGGCGTCCTGGTGCCGGCCCTGCCGCTGCCGCTCGCGCCGGAGCTGCGTCGCCCACCCGATGCCGTCACGCGGCTCGCACCGCTCGGCGCCGACGGGGCCCTGCTCGAAAGCGACGTTCAGGGGGAGGGGCCGACTCCCTGACGCATGAGAGCCCGCCGCAACGGCCCGACGCTCCCGAGAAGCGCAAGCCCCAGGCCGCGCGCGGCCTGCAACGGCAGGAAGTCTGCGAGCAGGCTGCGGTTGAGCAGATCGACGGCGGCGGA
>DASTKH010000023.1:0-31599 GCA_035716025.1 Xanthobacteraceae bacterium | reverse complement strand
TCGCCCCGCCGCACTTTGAGGTCGACCTTTCGCGCCGCGTTCACGACCCGGCGCTTGTCGAAGAAGCCGCCGACGACATAGGTCTTCGTCAGGGCTTGCGTTGCGATCAAGATCGGCGCGTTTTCGAGCGGCGCGCGCTGCGGCGGCGTGAGGGTCGGGACTGCACGGATGAGCATGCGGGTGTACTCGGCGCGCGGCCTTCGCAGCACGTCGTCCGCGCGGCCCTCCTCGACGACGCGGCCGTCCTGCATGACGACGACCCGATGAGCGATTTCCGCCACCACCCCGAAATCGTGGGTGATGAACAGCACGCCGGTACCCCGCCGCTGCTGCAGCTCCTTGATGAGTTTGAGAATCTGCGCCTGGGTCGTGACATCGAGCGCGGTCGTCGGCTCGTCGGCGATCAGCAGCACCGGGTCGAGCGCGAGTGCCGCCGCGATCATGATGCGCTGGCGCTGGCCGCCCGAAAGCTGATGCGGATAGGTATCGATCAGGCGCTCGACATCCGGCAGGTGAACCGCCGCCATCACTTCGAGTGCCCGGCGCCGACGCCCGGCGGCGTCGAGATCGGTATGGATCGCGAGCACCTCCTCGATCTGCTCGCCGACGCGCATCACGGGGTTAAGCGCCGTCATCGGCTCCTGGAAGATCATGGCCATGCGGTCGCCTCGCAGCGCCCGCAGGGCTTCGGGCGATTTCTCCAGGAGACTTTCACCGTCGAGGAGAATGCGGCCTGAGGTCGGGACAAGCTGCGGCGGAAGCAGGCCCATGATGCTGTGGGCGGTGACGGACTTTCCCGATCCGGACTCCCCGACGATGCACACGATCTCGCCGGCGCCCACCGTGAAGGAGATGCTCTCGACGGCGTTGCGGCGGTCCGCGCCAAGAGGTAGGCGGACCGTGAGACCTTCGACCGCGAGCACGGGTGCGCGCGCCGCGCGGCCGGGATCCGCTGCGCGGTTCGTGCAGGCGCTACGGACGGAAGAGGAGGGGCCGGGCACGGTCACACCCGCTTCGCAAGCTTGGGGTCCAGCCGATCGCGCAGACCGTCGCCGAGGACATTCACCGCGAGAATGGTGAGGGCGAGCGCGATGCCGGGCAGCAGCACGATCCGCGGCGCGATCGGAAAGAACAACCGTCCTTCCGCCATCATATTGCCCCAGCTCGGGATCTCGGGCGGCGTGCCGGCGCCGAGAAAGCTCAGAATCGCCTCGGTCAGCATCGCCGAGGCGCAAACATAGGTGGCCTGCACGATCAATGGCGGAATGCTGTTCGGAAGAACGTGGCGGACGAGGATGAGCGGCAGCCGCGTGCCGACTGCGATCGCAGCTTCCACATAGGGCTCCTCACGCACGGTCAGCACGACGGAACGCACGAGCCGGACGACGCGCGGCACTTCCGGCACGGTGATGGCGACGATCACCGTCAGCAGGCTCGCGCCCGAGAGCGAGACGAGCGCGATGGCGAGCAGCACGCCGGGGATCGCCATGAGGCCGTCCATGATGCGCATGACGAGCACATCGAGCCATCGCACATAGCCGGCAACCAGGCCGATTGCGAGCCCGATGATAATCGACAGAACCGCGACCGAGGCGCCGACGATCAGCGAGACACGGGAGCCGTAGACGACCCGGCTGAACACGTCTCGGCCGAACTGGTCGGTTCCGAACCAGTTGATTTCGTTTGGCGGGCGCAGACGCCGCAGGGGGTCGAGAAACAGCGGGTCGATCGGCGCGATCGCCGGGGCAAGGAGCGCGGCCAGCACCATGCAGAACAGGATCGCGGCGCCCGACACGGCGAGTGGCTGGCGCAGCACGAGATCGCCCCACCCTGCGGCGCGGCGACGAGCCAGGGCGACCTCGGGCGTCGGTTGGGACAGATCGCTCAATAGCGGATCCTCGGATCGAGGAAGGTGTAGGTGATGTCGATGAGCAGGTTGAGAAGGATGTAGATGAAAGAGAACAAGAGGATCAGCCCCTGGATGATCGGGTAGTCGCGCTTGAGGATCGCATCGACCACGAGCCGCCCGAGCCCCGGGATGTTGAACACGCTTTCCGTCACCACGACGCCGCCGATCAGCAGCGCGATACCGAGTCCGATGACGGTGACGATCGGCACGGCCGCGTTCTTGAGCGCGTGCTGGAACAGCACTTTGCGTTCGATCTGCCCCTTGGCGCGGGCGGTGCGGATATAGTCCTCGCTGAGAACCTCCAAGACCGTGGCACGCGTGATGCGGGCGATGAGGGCGATGAAGATCGCGGACAAGGTCAATGTCGGCAAAGCGATGTGGCGGGCGAACTGGCCGAGACCGTCGAACGGGCTGCGGTAGCCCTGCACGGGAAACCAATTGAGGCCGAGGGCGAAGCCGTAGATCAGGAAATAGCCGAGCACGAAGACCGGGACCGAAAAGCCGATCACCGCAAAGACCATCACGGCGCGATCGATCCACGTATTGGCCTTCCAAGCGGCGAGGACGCCGAGCGGCACGGCAACGAGGATCGAAAAGACGATGGTGGACAAGGCAAGCATCAGCGTCGGCTCGACCCGCTGGGCGATAAGCGTCGTGACCGGAAGGTTGGAGAAGATGGACACGCCGAGATCGCCGCGCAGGATGCGGCCGAGCCAGCTCACGAACTGCGTATGGATCGGCAGGTCGAGTCCAAGCTGGCTGCGGATGCGTTCCACCTGCTCCGCCGTCGCATAGTCGCCGGCGATCACCGCCGCCGGATCGCCCGGGGAAAGACGCAGCAGCAAAAACACCACGAACGCCACGACGGCCATGACCGGGATCGTGGAGAGGATGCGATTGGCAATGAAGGCGAGCATGGAGGCCTGGGCGCTAAGGTCGGGTCATCGTAAGCGGACCGCAAGCGTCGCGGCATGCGGAATCCGCGCCTCCCCCACAGTCCAAGGCAAGCAAGACCGGAGGCTCGCTGCGCTTTCCGTCATCGCCCCGTCCGCCGATGATGGACAGCCATTCGGGCGCCGCCGCAATCCGCGCGCTATACGGAGACCTTCTCCATGTTCCAGAAGAACTGCACAGGGGAGGGGATCATGCCCTTCACGTTTTCGCGGTAGCCGACCGGCACGAAGAACGTGCCGAGATTGACGTGCGTGCCGATTTCGATCGCGCGAGCTTGAACGGCGGCGGCCGCTTTCTTCTGTGCCTCGAGGTCGGGCGCGTTGGCGAAGGCTTGGCGCAGTTCTTCGAGCTTCTTGTCGTCCGGCCAGCCCGGCCAGGCCTTGCCCGGGTCGGCAATGAGCGCGACGCTGGTGAGCGGGTTGAGCAGATCGCCGCCGATCCACCAGGTCGGGAACAGGTTCCAGCCGCCTTGCTCCACCGGGTCCTTCTTTGCGCGGCGCGAGGTCACGGACGACCAGTCCATTGCCTGGATGTCGACATTCATGCCGATGTCGCGCAGCGTTTTGCCGGCAACCAGCGCAAAGGCGCTGGAGATCGGAATGTCGGTCGGCTGCATGACGACGAGCTTCTCACCGTTGTAGCCGGATTGTTTCAGCGTTTCCTTCGCCTTCTCCTTGTTCGAGGGGCGGATCAGGTCGAGCCCGTCCTTCGATTCGAACGGCGTGCCGCAGGGGAAGAACGACTCGCACTCCTTGTAGTATTGCGGGTTGCCCACGGCCGCGGCGAGAAGCTCTTTCTGATTGAGGGCCTGGATGATCGCGCGCCGCACCAGGATGTTGTTGGTCGGCGCGACGAGGTGGTTGAAGCGCAGCATGCCCTGCGAGCCGATCGGGTCCAGGACCTCGATCTTCACGCCCGGCGCCTTGGCGAGCAGGGGCGCGAGATCGCCCGGAACCTGCTCGTAGTAGTCGACCTCGCCGGACATCAGCGCGTTCATGCACGTGGTCGGGTCCGGAATGTAGAGCCACTCGACCCGGTCGGCTTTGGCAATCTTGCCGCCCGCCGCACCGGAAGGCGGTTCCTTGCGCGGCACGTAATTCGGATTCTTGACGTAAACGACTTTCGAGCCCGGCACCCACTCCTCCTTCTTGAAGACAAAGGGGCCGGACCCGACCGAACTTTCGATCTGCTTGAAGGCGTCGGTTTCGGCGATGGCCTTCGGCATGATGAAGGGGACGTTGGAGGAGATCTTGCCGATCGAGTCGAGCAGCAGCCCGTAGGGGCGGCTGAGCTTGATCTCGAGGGTCTTCGCGTCTCGGCCCTTCACGCTCTCGACAATCGTGAAGAGTTGCTGGCCCATGCCGTCGCGCTTGCCCCAGCGGATGAGCGAGGCGGCGCAATCATCGGCGGTCACGGGCTTTCCGTCGTGGAAAGAGAGCCCTTCACGCAGCACGAAGGTCCAGGTCTTCTTGTCGGAGGACTCTTCCCAGCTGTCCACCATTTGCGGCTGCGGCTTGAGATCCGCATCCATCGCGAACAGCGTATCATAGATCATATAGCCGTGATTGCGGCTGATATAGGCGGTCGTCCAGATCGGATCGACGTTCTTGAGATCGGCATGCGGGATGACGCGCAGCACGCTTCCCTTGCTCTGGGCGAAGCCGGATTTGGCAAGGAACGGTGCGGCAACGATTCCGCCGACGAAGGCACGGCGATTGAGCTTCATGGAGCCCTCCCCTTGACGGATCGGCATGTTCTGCCCGTGCCACGGGATGCTGCGGCATTCCCCTCGCGATGACAATCGCAATCCGCGGCCGGGCCGGTTCAAGGCTTGGCTACCGGAGAGGCAGCGGTTCTTTTTACGGAACGGGCATTGCTCGCCCTGGGAAACCGGCTTGCGTGCCGCTAGGAAGGTGTAACCCGAACCGGGGCCGTGAGGGTGCGGAGGTGTCGCATGCGCTTCCTGATCGCGATGATGAAGCACGAGACGAACACGTTCTCGCCGATTCCCACCAACCTGCAACGATTCCGCGACTGGGGCCTTTACGAAGGCGAGGCCGTGAAACGGGCGTACAAGGGGACGAACCATCCGACGGCCGCCTTCCTCGATCTCGCGGAAGAGGCGGGAGCCGACGTGGTGACGCCGATCGCGGCGGAGGCAATGCCCTCGGGGCCCGTTCATCGCGAGGCATATGAGTATTTGACCGGCCGCATTCTCGACACCGTGGCCGAAGGCGGCATCGATGCGGCCTTTCTCGATCTGCACGGGGCGATGGCGGCGGAAGGCGAGCCGGATGGGGAAGGCGGCCTCCTCGAACGGCTGCGGCGGATCGCGCCGGGGCTGCCGATCGCCGTCACCTTCGACATGCATGGCAATATGAGCGAGCGGATCGCCCGCAACGCCACCATCATCAACGGCTACAAGAGCTATCCCCATACCGACATGTACGAGGCCGGCATGCAGGCCGGCCGCGCACTCCTGCGTGCGCTGCGCGGCGAGGTCGAACCGGTGATCGCCTGGGGCCGTCTCCCGCTGCTCGCCCAGACCCTGCGGATGGGGACCGCCGACGAACCCATGCGGACGATGCAGGAGATGTGCCGCGCGGCCGAGCGGGACCGCAAAATCCTGGCGGCGAGCGTCTTCGGCGGTTTTCCGATGGCCGATATCGCGGACGCCGGCCTGTCCGCGTTCGTTGTAGCGGACGCAGACAGGGAGGCGGCGGAGGCCGCCTGCGAGCGTCTGCTCGATGCCGCGTGGGCGCGCAAGGACGACTTCATCTACCAGCACGAGCCCTTGGAAAAGGCGGTGGCCCGCGCCGCGGCGATTTCCGAGTCGCCCGTCATCCTCCTTGATCACGCCGACAATGTCGGGTCCGGCGGAACGTCGGACGACATGACGGTCATCGCCGAGGTGCTGCGGCAGGGGTTGCGGAACGTAGCGGTGGCGGCGGTCTGGGACCCACGGGCCGTGCAGGCGATGATTCAGGCCGGCGTCGGCGCCGAGCTCACGCTCGACCTCGGTGGCAAGACGGATATGCCGTCGATCGGGGTGAAGGGGCGGCCGCTGCGCCTCACCGGCAAGGTGCGCCGGCTGTCGGACGGGGAATGGGTCGTGCGGGGGCCGATGTACACCGGCTCACGGGTCACAACGGGGCCGACGGCCCTGTTCGAGACAGACAGCATGTCGATCGTCGTCACCTCGCTGCACCACGAGCCGTGGGACACCGGCATCCTGACGTCGCTCGGGGTCGATCCGCACGCGTGCCGCTATCTCCTGCTCAAGTCGCGCATCCATTACCGCGCCGGCTTTGCGCCGATCGGCAAGGCGACCGTTACGCTCGACGGCGTCGGCGTGACCACGTCGGACAACAGCCTGCTGAAGTTTGAGCATGTGCGGCGCCCGATCTTTCCGCTCGATCCGATGCAGAGTGCACCGCGGCCGCGATGACGAGATGACGTTTACCCGGCAGGCGAGACGAGCAGCCGATGGACGGCCGCTCGTCGGCGCGCTCGCGAGCCGGACTGCCGGCTCTCAGAACGTCTTGAGGCCGTTGACGGTGAGCCAGATGCAATAGACGGAGGTCGCGCCGGTGACGAACAGCCGGTTCCGCTTCGGCCCGCCGAACACCACATTGGAAAGCGGTTCGGGGAAGACGATCTTGCCGATGAGGGTGCCGTCCGGATCGTGGCAATGCACGCCGTCGTCGGCCGCCGACCACAGGCGTCCGTTCTCGTCGATGCGGAAACCGTCGAACCGGCCGGCCGTGCATGGGGCGAAGACGCGGCCCTTATGCAACGTCCCGTCCGCTGCGACGTCGTAGACTTTCATGTTGCGCGCGGAGAGCCCGGAATCCGCGACATAGAGCTTCGACTCGTCGGGCGAGAAGGCAAGCCCGTTCGGGCGGTCGCAGTCGTCGCACACGACGTCGAGCGCGCCGCTCTGCGGGTCGATACGGAAGATGTAATTGGCGCCGAGTTCGCTGTCGCCCTTGTTTCCCTGGTAGTCGGAGAGGATTCCGTAGGGCGGGTCGGTGAACCAGATCGAGCCGTCGGACTTCACGACCACGTCGTTTGGGCTGTTCAGCCGCTTGCCTTGATAGCTGTCGGCAAGGACGGTCAGGCTTCCGTCGATCTCGGTGCGCGTGACGCGGCGGCCGTGCTCGGCCGTGATCAGGCGCCCCAAGCGATCCACCGTATTGCCGTTCGGGTAATTCGCGGGTTGCCGGAAAACGCCGACCTGTCCGCTGCATTCGTCCCATCGCATCAGTCGATCGTTGGGAATGTCGGACCAGATGAGGTAGCGCCCGGCCGGGAAATAGGCCGGTCCTTCGCACCAGCGTCCGCCCGACCACAGAACGTCCGGGCGCGCGTCCTTGCGGATGCACGCGTTGAAGCGCTCGTCGTAAATTTCGTAGATCGATTGCGTCACGGTCTCTCCTCCCCGAAACATTTCGGCCGGGCACGCGCGTCGTGCGGCAGGAGAGCCTGCCTCGGTCATGCCCGCGATGCGGACTGTGGTTCGCTTCCGGCCCGACGCGAAGGGTTCACGACGCGCGGCGGCGTTGTTGACCGAGGCCCATCTGCTTGGCAAGCCGCGAGCGCGCCGCCGCATAGTTCGGGGCGACCATCGGATAATCCGGCGGCAGGGCCCATTTTTCCCGATATTGCTCGGGAGTCATGTTGTATTGCGTGCGCAAGTGGCGCTTGAGTGACTTGAACTTCTTCCCGTCCTCGAGACAGATGATGTAGTCGGGCGCGACCGAGCGCTTGATCGACACCGCCGGCTTCGGCGTCTCGGCGGGCGCTTCCGTCGCGCCTTCGCCGACACGCTGCAGGGCTTGATGAACCTGATTGATCAGACCGGCGATCTCGGCCGGCTGAACAGCGTTGTTGCTGACATAGGCCGCGACGATTTCCGCCGTCAGTTCGAGATAGCTGGCCGTCCGTGTGGTCTCGACCATTGCGAGGAGCCTCTTTGGAAAACGACGGCACGCACGCTGCGCCCGGCAATGGCTGCCCTGCAGCAATCGGCCATCGTATGATCTGCCATCGTAGTTACGAATCGGAAACTGCAGAACTACAGCCAGTCATTAGAAAGCTGCTCAGCGAAAGCAAGTCAACAGGGCCCGTTCAGGTTCAAATTACCTGCTCGTACCTCGGATTTTCTCGTTTGACACTTACCCGCCCCTCGGCGGAGGGCCGCCGAGGGGCGGGGCGCCGCCCTCAGGATTGGGCGCGGACGAAGGCGCGCCACTCGGCGATGGAGCGAAAGCGCATGATGCCGTGGCGGGGCAGCTCCGCATCCACTTCCCCGTTGGCGTAGAGGGTATAGGCCATTCCTTCGATCACGCCGGATTTGAACACGGGGGGAGGGTCGGCCGGGGCCGCCTCGACCGGGACGGCGGGAGAGGGGTGAGGGCCTGCGGAGAGGGGGCCGTCCGGCGCCGCGGCAGCCGGGGAGGGCGAGAACAGCGGCGGGTCGGGTCGCGCCCCCGGCAGCGGTTCGGACGCACGCGCGTCCGTCGCCGTGGACAGGACTGCGAGATCCGTTGCGGAGGGCGCATCGTGTACGGCTGCGGCAGGCGCCGGCATTCCCTTCGCCGACGCGGCAGCCGGCCGATCGGCTACGACCGGCGGAGCCGTGTTGGCCGGTGCAGGCGCCTCGTGCGGCATTGCGCCGCCGCCTTCCAGCGCCGGCGAAAGACGCGGCTCGACGGTGAGCGCGGCCTGTCGCAGTGAGGGGTCCTCTTGCGGCATCGCCACGCTGCGGGGGAGCGGCTGCGTCTCGATCATGTCCGCAAGAACGCCGAGGCGCCTGGCGATAGATCCCATGCCGAGCAGAACGAGCCCGCCGACGAAGGCGACGGTACCGGCGGTCAGGTATGCCGGCGGGGAGCCGTTGAGAAACGCGAGGAAGCCTGCTCCCAAGGCGGTGCCGCCGAGCATCAGGCAGACGAGCCCTCCGAGGAACAGCATAACGTGCATCGTGTTTTCCTACGAGGTCTTTGAGCCCCACGGTAGCGCATGCGTCCGGGCCGTTGCTCCCCGGCCATCAGCGGCCTATTTAGAAGCCATTGAGCCGGACATTCACTTGACGCTCCAAGTTTTTGGACGAAAACCGCTCACCCCGATCGAGGAGGAAGCCGATGTCGTTTTCGCTGCCTGATCTTCCTTACGCCTACGACGCGCTCGCGCCCTATATGTCGCGGGAAACGCTCGAATTTCATCATGACAAGCACCACCTCGCCTATGTCAACACCGGCAACAACCTCATGAAGGGCACCGAGTTCGAGGGCAAGTCGGTCGAAGAGGTGGTCAAGGGCGCCTACGGCAAGAACCAAACGCTCTTCAACAATGCCGGGCAGCACTACAACCACATCCATTTTTGGAAATGGATGAAGCCCGGCGGAGGCGGTGACAAGATTCCCGGCGAGCTTCAAAAGCAGATCGTCTCCGATCTCGGCTCCGTCGAAAAGATGAAGGAGGAATTCATCCAGGCCGGCGTCACGCAGTTCGGCTCAGGGTGGTGCTGGCTGGCCGTCAAGGATGGGAAAATCACCGTGATGAAGACGCCGAACGGCGAAAACCCGCTTGTCCAGGGCGCGACTCCGATCCTCGGCTGCGACGTCTGGGAGCATTCCTACTACATCGACTATCGCAACCGCCGTCCCGACTACCTTAAGGCCTTCCTCGATCATCTGGTCAACTGGGAATACGTGGCCGAACTCTACGCCGCCGCGAAATAGCGGCGCGGACCTCTTGCCGCCCTTTTCGAGCGCGCGCCCGTGGACGGTCCGTTCGCGGGCGCGTTTCGTGTCCGCATGACGGAAATGCCGTCGATGTCGTCCGCGCGCCGCTTTCCGATCCCCGAAAGCCTGCTGGATGCCGCCGCGGTCGGTACGATTGCGTTCGTCGCGCTCGTCGCGCTTCTGACGTTCCGCGATTATGGCCTCGGCTGGGACGACTTCACCCATTCCCAGATGGGCGAGCTGCTGCTCGGCTTCTACCGTTCGGGGTTCGAGGACCGCCGGGCGCTGTCCTTCGTCAATCTTTATCTCTACGGCGGCGGGTTCGACATGGCGGCCGCCCTGATCGCCAAGGCGCTGCCGCTCGGTCTGTTCGCGGCGCGCCGCCTGCTCGGGGCGATCGTCGGCCTGGTCGGGCTCGGCGCCACCTGGCGTGCGGCCCGACGCCTCGGCGGTGCGCTTGCCGGGGCGCTTGCGACGGGGCTGCTTGCCGCCTGTCCCCTCTATTACGGGCACATGTTCATCAATGCGAAGGACGCTCCCTTTGCGGTCGCGATGGCCGTGCTCCTGCTCGCATTGATACGGGTCTATCAGGATTATCCGCGGCCCCCCTGGGCGAGCCGGTTGCTCTTCGGAGTGGGACTGGGGCTTGCCCTTGGCACGCGCATTCTGGGCGGTATGGCGGCCCTCTATGCCATCGCGCCGCAAGCGTGCCTGCTCCGCGCGGATGCGGCGGCGGAAGGCTTCGCGCGGGCCGCCAGGCGCTTCGGTCGTTTCGTGCTGCGGCTCTTGCCGGCGCTCGTCCTGGCCTATGCACTGATGGCGCTGCTGTGGCCGTGGTCGGTGCTGTCCCCGCTCAATCCGCTGCGCGCCGCGCTGTATTTCGACCGCTTCTTCGAGACGCCATGGAAAGAGCTCTATTTCGGTGCGCTCGTCGCCGTCCCCGAGATGCCCTGGAGTTATCTGCCGACGCTCTTTGCGCTGAAGCTGCCGGAACTCTTCGTTCTGCTCGGCCTCTGCGGGATCGGCCTTGCCGCATACCGCGCCGCACGGCGCACGACGCCGCTGCGCGAGCGGACCGCGCTGCTGGTCGTTCTGGGGGCGGTGCTCGTCCCGTTTCTGGTGACGCTTGTAACGCGCCCGGCACTCTACAATGGCGTGCGTCATTTCGTCTTTGTGCTACCGCCGCTTGCGATGCTGGCGGGGGTGGCGGGGGCCGCCGCGCTGGACTGGCTCGCGCGGCGCGGCGTTGCAGCGCTGGCGCTCGGCGGGGCGGTCCTGGCCGCAGGCCTTGCCCTGCCGGTGGGCGAAATGGTGCGGCTGCATCCGCTCGAATATGTGAGTTTCAACCGACTCGCAGGGGGCGTTCCGGGTGCAAGCCGTCTTTTCATGCTCGACTACTGGGGACTCGCCTTCAAACCGGCCGCGGAAGAGTTGCGGCGGGAGCTTGCCCGACGGGGCATCCGCAAACCGGCGGACCGCGCCTGGAAGATTGCGGTGTGCGGCCCGCATCCGCCGGCGCGTGTCGCCTTGGGTCCGGATTTCGAGCTGACCTGGGACAGCGTGGGCGCAGACTTCGCGCTGACGCTCGGCATTTTCTATTGCCGTTCGCTCGATGCACCCGTGCTTGCCGAGGTGAAGCGCGAAGGGGTGGTTTTTGCCCGCGCCTACGATATTCGCGGCATGACGGTCCCGACGCTCCTGAGCCTGCCGCCGCCGAAATAGCGACGGTCTTCAGCTCAGGAAACGGCCCGCGCGGCCGAGCAACTCTTCCGCTTCGGCCGCGATGCGCGCAATGATGTCGTGAGCGGGTTCGACGGCATGGACGAGCCCAACGGCTTCGCCCATAAAGACACCGATCCGATCCACGTCGCCCGCCTCGTATGCCTTCCAGTAGCGTTCCCGCTCGCGAGCATTGGTCTCCGGCTCGGCGAGAGCCTGCTCGCGGCCGTGCCAGTCGGCAACAAAACGCGTCTTGAGCGCGCGGCCGGTGAACGGCGCCGGCCAGGCGTAGCCCCGCACGATGTCGACGACTGTCGTCCGCACGGTCGCGTCGCCGTCGGCGGCGACGAGAGCCTCGTGGATGCGCGGATGGACGAGAGCCTCCCGGCTCGCGATGAGGCGCGATCCGATCAGCACGCCGTCGGCGCCGAGCATCAGGGCCGCGGCAAGGCCGCGCCCGTCGGCGATGCCGCCGGCGGCGACAAGAAGCGTGTTCGGTGCGTTCTGCGCAAGATAGTCGGCCACTTCGGGCACGAGCGTGAGCGTCGCGCGACTGGCGCCGTGTCCGCCGGCTTCGGTGCCCTGCGCGACGAGAACGCTCGCGCCGGCCGCGACCGCCTCCCGCGCATGGGCGATCGTCTGCACCTGACAGATGAGCGGAACGCCCGCCTCTCGGATTTTTTCGGCGAACGGCGCGACGTTTCCGAACGAGAGCATCAGCGCGGCCGGCGCACGCGTGAGAACCCGGTCGAGCAATGCAGGGTTATTCGCGAGCGACCACGTGATGAAGCCGCAGCCGACGCGGGCATTGCCGGCCTCGGCGAATTCCCGGTCAATCCACTCGGCGACGCCGTAGCCGCCGCCGATCAGGCCGAGACCGCCGGCCTGCGAGACCGCCGCCGCAAGCTTGCCCCCGCTCACGGAGCCCATCGGCGCGCCGAGGATCGGATGCGCGATGCCGAACTTTTCCGTGAGGCGGGTACGCAGCGGCATGATTGTCTCCTGGTTGAAATCGCCGACTGGAAATGCGGCTGCGCTGCGGCGGACGTCCGTCCCTTCGATGTCACGCCGCGAGCGCCGCCAGGATCCGCGCCCAACTGCGGATCCCTTTGTGGAAGGAGTTGAGGTCGTATTTTTCGTTGGGGGAGTGCACGCGGTCGTCGTCGAGTCCGAAACCGACGAGGAGGGAGTCCATTCCGAGCACCCGCTTGAAATCGCCAACGATGGGGATCGAGCCGCCCGAGCCGATGGTGACGGCCTTGCGCCCCCATTCGTCGGCCAGCGCGGCCCGCGCCTTCACCAGCGCCGGGCTGTCGAAGGGAAGCTGGATCGCAGGACTGAGAGCATGGTTCTCGAACGAGACCTGTGCGTCGGGGGGCAGCCGCTCGTTGACGAAGGCGCGGAACGCTTTTTGGATTTTCTGCGGGTCCTGCTCGCCGACGAGTCGGAAGGAAATCTTGGCCGTGGCTTCGGCCGGGATCACGGTCTTCGCACCTTCCCCCGTATAGCCGCCGATGATGCCGTTGGTGTCGCAGGTGGGGCGGGTCGAAACCTGTTCGATGAGGCTGTAGGCCTTCTCTCCCGCCGCCGTGCGCAGTCCGACGGGACCGAGAAAATCTTCGGCCGTGAGGCGGAGAGCGTCGAGCTCCGCCTTGATGTCGCCCGGCAAGTCGTGGACGCCCTCGTAGAAGCCCGGAAGGGTGACGCGGCCCTCCGCATCGTGGAGATCGGCGATGATCCCGGCGAGGACGCGGATCGGATTCCAGGCGGCGCCGCCGAAGAGGCCCGAATGCAGGTCCCGGTCGGCGCAGCGAATGCGCACCTGCTCATAGACAAGGCCGCGCAGGGATGTCGTGACCGCGGGCGTTTCCGCATTCCACATGCCGGTGTCGCACACGAGGGCGAGCGAGCGGCGAAACTCGTCCGCGTTCTCCCGCACGAATTTGAAAAGATTGGGCGAACCGCATTCTTCTTCGCCCTCGATCATCATGGTGATCGGCAGCGGCAGAGAGCCCGCAACGGCCTTGAACGCGCGGCACGCCTCCACAAAGGTCATGACCTGACCCTTGTCGTCGCAGGCACCGCGGGCGCGGATCACCTTGCGGCCGTCTTCGAGCGTGTCGATGCGCGGCTCGAAGGGTGGCGTCTGCCAGAGTTCCAGCGGATCGACGGGCTGGACGTCGTAATGGCCGTAAAAGAGAACCGAAGGGCCGCCCCCCTCGGAGCTCCTGCCGACGACGATCGGGTGGCCGGCGGTCGGCCTCACTTCCGTCGCGAAGCCGATCGAGGCGAGGTCGTTTGCGAGATATTGCGCGGCCTCGCGGCAATATTCGGCATAGGCGCTGTCGGTTGAAATCGAGGCGATGCGCAGAAACGCAAACAGTCGGTCGAGGCTTCGATCAAGATCGGCGTCGATGCGCTCGAGCACTTTGGGCAAAAAGTCGGCCGCACTCGTCATGCCTTCCTCGCTTTGCGGGCACCCGGCGAGAGGCCGGCCTGCCCGGCCTCCCGCGAATGCGTGATTTCGCATGGATCCACCGCGCCGGCTAACGCCTCAGGATCCCGCCGAGCGTCCCCCGCACGATGGCCCGCCCCACGGAACCACCGAGCGAGCCCGCAACCGAGCGGCCGACGTCGGCGGCGATTTGGCCGGCGACACGGTTTGCAACGGTGCGAGTGATCTCGCGGGCGATCGCCTGGCCGGGGGTCAAGCGTTCGCCGCGCCTGCGCGTGGTGCCGAAGATCGTGCCCAAGACGCCGCCGAGATGCCCGAGCAGGCCGCCGGCTTCGCCGGCCTCTGCGGTTCCGGCGGGCGGGCCCTCCTGCGCGGTCTGTTCGATCCGCCTCTGCAATTGCTCATAGGCCGACTCAGGGTCGATCGCCTGATCGTATTTGCTCTTTACGGGACTGCGCCCGATCACGGCCTTTCGCTCTTCGACCGTAATCGTGCCGAGCCGCGCCGTGGGCGGCAGGATCATCGCCCGCTCCACCATCGACGGTGTGCCGTTGCCTTCGAGGAAGGACACCAGCGCTTCGCCTTTGCCGAGTTCCGTAATGGCGGCCGCGGTATCGATCTTCGGGTTCTGCCGGAAGGTTTCGGCGGCCGCGCGCACCGCCCGCTGGTCGCGCGGCGTGAAGGCGCGCAGCGCGTGCTGCACGCGGTTGCCGAGCTGGGCGAGCACCGTTTCGGGAACGTCGAGCGGGTTCTGCGTGACGAAGAACACGCCGACGCCTTTCGAGCGGATGAGGCGGACCACCTGCTCGATCTTTTCAAGCAGGGCCTTCGGCGCGTCGTTGAACAGAAGATGCGCCTCGTCGAAGAAGAAGACGAGCTTCGGCTTTTCGGGATCGCCGACCTCGGGCAGTTCCTCGAACAACTCGGAAAGCAGCCAAAGCAGGAAGGTGGCATAAAGGCGCGGGCTCTCCATCAGCTTGTCGGCGGCGAGAATATTGATGAAGCCGCGGCCGTCGCGATCCGTCCGCATCAAATCGGCGAGCTTGAGCGCCGGTTCGCCGAAGAAGTGCTGCCCGTTCTGGTTCTCGAGCACGAGGAGCTGGCGCTGGATCGCCCCGATCGTTGCCTTTGAAACGTTGCCGTACACGGTCGTGAGCTTGGCGGCGTTCTCCGCCACGAAGGCGAGCATCGCCCGCAGATCTTTCAGGTCGAGCAGAAGCAATCCTTCTTCGTCGGCAACACGAAAGGCGATGTTGAGGACGCCTTCCTGTGTGTCATTGAGGTCCATCATCCGGGAGAGGAGGAGCGGACCCATTTCCGAGATGGTGGTCCGCACAGGATGGCCTTGTTCGCCGAAAAGATCCCAGAACATGACGGGGAACTCGTCCGGCTCATAGGAAAATCCCAGCTCCTGTGCCCGCTTGACGAAGGCCTCGCGCGCCTCTCCCGGGGCTGCGACCCCGGCGAGATCGCCTTTCACATCGGCTGCAAAGACCGGGACGCCGGCGCGGGAGAAGCCTTCGGCCAGCACCTGCAGCGAGACGGTCTTTCCGGTACCCGTGGCGCCGGTGACGAGCCCGTGGCGGTTGCCGAACCGCAGGAAAAGACGTTCCGGCTTGCTGCTTTTTCCAACGATGATGCTGTCGGGTTCGATCGCGTTCGCCATTGCTCGCCGCTTTCTCGAAGCCGCCCCTGCGGCGCGGCTCGATGCCGTCGCTCGTTCTCGTACATCTTATACCGGCGGGGCGGCCGGATTCCACTTCAAGAGCGCCGAGGTGTGTCCCCGCCGCCGCAGCCCCGGCAAAAATTTGGCGCGAAACCTCCGCATGCCGGTGCTGGTCCACGAGAAGCGCGTTCGCGCGCTTGTCTTCGCTGCGCGCGGCGTCCAGAATGCCGATGGGGCTGACGGATGGTGCAAGGGGGCAGCATGGGCGATCCGAGAGCCCCGGTACCGCTTGTGTTTTCGAGCGGTAGGCTTGGCGTTTTCACAAGTTTCCGTCGAGTTCTTCGGCCCTCAAGAACGCGCGAGTGAACGCGCGCTGCCGTTCGTTTTCGGTATTTCGCGTTTTGCGCTCCTCGCCCTGGGGAGAGTCATTGCCTTGCGCCCGGTCCCGTCGAGGCCGTGGCGACGACGCACAGGAGAGAGTTCATGTCGTATTCCATCAAGGATCTGGATGGCATCGACGAGAACGCCGTGGAACTGCTACGTGCGGCCGGAATTCGCACCACTCTCAAGCTTCTCGAGGCGGCCAAGGATCCGAAGGGTCGTAAGTCGCTGGCCTGCCGCACCGGCCTCGACGAAAAGCGGCTGCTGCAATGGGCCAACACCGCGGACCGCATGCGGATCAAGGGGCTCGGGCCCGACTATGCGGAGCTCCTGCGGGTCGTCGGCGTCGACACCGTGCGCGAGCTCAAGCATCGCAATGCCGACCGCCTCCTCAAGGCAATCCGCGATGCGAACGCGGAGCGGCGGCTCGTGAAAGCCCCGCCCTCGCAGCAGGCGATCCGGCGGTGGATCGAGCAGGCCAAGCGGCTGCCGCTGAAGATCTCCTATTGACCGAAAACCTTTCCGGCCGCACACCTCCTCCGCTTTGCGCAGGACCCGTCAAACCGATGCCGCTCATCCGCTGAGCCGCCTGTTGCGGCTCGGGCGGCCTGCCGTCATGGGGATCCTCAACGTCACGCCGGATTCTTTTTCCGACGGCGGCCGCTTTCTCGACCCCATCCGGGCCGCCTCCCATGCGGCGCGGATGGTCGCCGAGGGCGCGGACGTGCTCGATATCGGCGGCGAGTCGACCCGGCCTTACGGCGCAAAGCCGATCTCCGCCGAGGAGGAGTGGGCGCGGGTCGGCTCCGCGCTGCGCTCCGTCACGGGTCTCGGGGTGCCGGTCTCGATCGACACCATGAAGGCAGAGGTCGCCGCCAAAGCGCTCGCGGCGGGCGCTTCGATCGTCAACGACGTCTGGGGGCTGCAGCGCGATCCCGACATGGCACGCGTCGTCGCCCAACACGATGCCGGGCTGATCGTGATGCACAACCGCACGGCGGCCGACCCGTCGATCGACATTTTCGCGGATGTGGAGGCATTCCTGCGGCGCTCGCTCGATCTTGCCGCCGCCGCCGGGATCGCCCGCGAGCGGATCGTCATCGATCCGGGCATCGGTTTCGGTAAGACGCCGGAGCAGAGCATCGCGCTGATCGCCCGGCTCGATCGGCTGAAGGCGTTCGGCCTGCCGATTCTCGTCGGCCTTTCCCGAAAACGATTCATCGCCTCCATCAGTCCTTCGGAGCCGGGGGAGCGTATCGGCGGTTCCATCGCCGGCAACCTCGCGGCCGCTCGCGCGGGCGCCGACATCCTGCGCGTCCACGACGTTGCCGAGACCCTCCAGGCGCTGCGGGTTGCCGAGGCCATCGAGCGGGCACGATGACAGACACGATTTTCGTCACCGGCCTCGTCGTCCACGCTTATCATGGCGTCGGCGAAGATGAAGGGCGCATCGGCCAGCAGTTCCTGATCGATCTCGCCGTCAGCATGGACCTGAGGGGCGCCGCGCATTCGGACAAGCTGGCGGAAACGATTTCCTACGCGGATCTCATCGAGGTCGCGAGCCGGGCTTTCCGCGCCAAGCGTTATCGATTGGTCGAGGCGGCGGCAGGGGCGGTCGCCGACGCTCTGCTCGCCGCGTTCCCGCGCATCGAACGGCTGGATGTGACCGTGCACAAGCCGCACGCGCCCATCGCCGCCGTCTTCGGCGATGTCGGCGTGACGCTCTCGCGCTCGCGCCATGACTGAGGCGCTGATCGCTCTCGGCGGCAATCTCGGCGACGTGCGCGCGACATTTCAAGCCGCTATCCGGCGGCTGTGCGACGGCGCGGCCGTCCGGCTTCTCGCGCGCTCCGCCGATTATCGGACGCCGCCCTGGGGCAGAAGGGATCAACCGCCGTTCGTCAACGCCTGCATTGCCGTTGAGACCGTCCTTTCGCCGCGCGATCTGCTCGCCCGTGCCATGGCGGTCGAGCAGGCCTTCGGCCGCGACCGCGGCGCCGCCCCGCGCTGGGGGCCGCGTCCGCTCGACATCGACCTTCTCGCCTATGACGACGTGGCGGTCGACGAACCCGGCCTGACCCTGCCGCATCCGCGCCTGTTCGAGCGCGCCTTCGTGCTTGTGCCGCTCGCCGAGATCCGCCCAAACGCCGTGATCGCCGGGCGCTCCGTTGCGGCGGCGCTCGCCAGCCTCGATGCGGAGGGAATCGTCCGCCTGCCGTGACCGAGAAGGCCCGTACGCTTGACAGAGCCGCGTTTGCGGTGGGCATTGAGAGCCGGGCAAGAAACCCCGGATCGGCTGCGATGATGGCGAAAACGGACGAGAGGGAGGCGCTGGCGCTTGCTGCGGAGTTTTCCGCGGCCAGGCGGGAGGATTGGTTGAAACTCGTGGACAGTGTGCTCAAGGGGCGCCCCTTCGGGTCGCTCGTCACCAAGAGCCACGAGGGGATCGCGTTCGGTCCGCTGCATGAGCGCGCCGCCGAGGCGCTGCCGATACCGGGTCGCGCGCCGGGGACGCCTTGGGAAATCATGCAGCGCATCGACCATCCCGATGCGCCGACCGCCAATGCGCAGGCGCTCGAGGACCTCGAAAACGGTGCGAGCGGCCTGACTCTCGTTTTTCGCGGCGGCGTCGGCTGCTACGGCTTCGGTCTACCGGCCGAAGCGATCGCCCGCGCGCTCGAGGGCGTGCATCTCGAAGCCGGAATTGCGATCGAATGCGACCTTGGGTCGGACGAGGCGGCGCCGGTTGCGCTTGCGGCCCTGCTTCGGCAGCGGGGTCTTGCGCCGGCAGCGACCCGTATGCGGTTCGGCATCGATCCGCTCGGCGCCTTGGCGGCGACGGGCACGGACGTGCAGTGGGCAGACACGGCGCCGCGTTTTGCGGCGCGCATTGCCGAACTGGCAGGGCAGGGCTTTGCCGGGCCTTTTGTCGCCGCCGACGCACGTATCGTGCACGCGGCGGGCGGCGGCGAGGCGCAGGAGCTCGCTTTCGCGCTTTCGGTCGCCGTAACCTATCTGCGTGCGCTCGAGGCCGGCGGTCTGCCGCTCGATGCGGCGCGCGAGGCGCTCTTCTTCCGCTTTGCGGCCGATGCCGACGCGTTCTTCACCATCGCCAAGCTGCGCGCGATCCGCAGATTGTGGGCGCGGGTCGAAGAGGCGTGCGGCCTTACCCCGCGCCCTGCGTTCGTTACCGCAGAAACCGCCTGGCGCATGATGACGCGCCGCGATCCGCACGTGAACCTGCTGCGGGCGACCGCAGCCGTGTTTTCTGCGGCCGTCGGCGGAGCGGACGCGATTGCGGTCCTGCCTTTCACCGCAGCGCTCGGCCTGCCCGACGGCTTTGCCCGGCGCCTTGCGCGCAACACGCAGCTCTTGCTTGCCGAGGAATCCCATCTCGCCAAGGTCGCGGATCCGGCGGCCGGCTCCGGTGCCATCGAACACCTGACGGACGACCTGTGTCGCGCCGGCTGGGCGATGTTTCAGAACATCGAGCGCAGCGGCGGGATTGCGGCGATGCTCGCCGCGGGCACATGGCAGGAGAAGATCGCCGCGGTGCGTGCCGCGCGCGAGCGGGCGGTCGCCTTGCGGACCGAGGCGCTGACCGGCTCGACTGAGTTCCCGAATCTTGCGGAGGAGCCGCCGGTCGTGCTCGCGCCGATGCCCCCCGCAGAGGCCCGCGCGGCCGTGGCCGGGCACCGGCCGGCGCTGCCGCGCAAGCGCCTTGCCGAACCGTTCGAGGCCTTGCGGGACGCGTCCGACCGCATGCTTGCCGAGAAGGGCGCGCGCCCGCGGGTTTTCTTGGCGCCGCTCGGCAGCCCTGCGGACTTTACGGCGCGGCTCACCTTCGCGCGCAATTTCTTTGCGGTCGGCGGTATCGAGGCGGTGGACCAGGAGGCTTTGCCGTCGCCTGCCGACCCCGAGGCGAACGGGGACGGCCCGCTGGCCGCGCTGGCCCGCGCCTTCCGGACCTCGGGCGCGAAGCTTGCCTGCCTGTGCGGTTCCGATGCGGCTTATGCGCGCGAGGCGGAGGCGGCGGCCCGGGCACTGGCGCGGGCCGGCGCCGCCTTTATCTATCTGGCAGGACATCCGGGCGCCCACGAAACGGCTTGGCGGCAGGCGGGCGTCACGGATTTCATTTATGCCGGCTGCGATGCGCTCGGGACGCTTGCGGCCGTCCATGATAGAATTGGTTTGCAGCGATAGCGGTTGCCCAATGTCTCGCATCCCGGATTTCAGCGCGCTCGATTTCGCACCCGCGGCCGCCTCGGGGACGGTGGAGCGTGGCGAGCCCTGGGCGACGCCCGAGGGCATTGCTGTCGCGCCGGTTTACGGCCCACAAGACGTCGCCGGCCTCGACTTTCTCGACGGTTTCCCCGGCATCGCGCCGTATCTGCGCGGGCCGTACCCGACGATGTACGTCACGCAGCCGTGGACGATCCGCCAGTATGCCGGCTTTTCGACGGCCGAGGATTCGAACGCGTTTTACCGCCGCAATCTCGCGGCCGGGCAGAAGGGCCTCTCGATCGCCTTCGACCTTGCCACCCACCGCGGCTACGACAGCGATCATCCGCGGGTCGCGGGCGATGTCGGCATGGCGGGGGTTGCAATCGATTCGATCTACGACATGCGGACGCTGTTCGCCGGCATTCCGCTCGATCAGATGACCGTGTCGATGACGATGAACGGCGCGGTGCTGCCGGTGATGGCGTTATACATCGTGGCCGCCGAGGAGCAGGGGGTGCCGCCGGAAAAGCTGGCCGGCACGATCCAGAACGACATCCTCAAAGAGTTCATGGTGCGCAACACCTATATTTACCCGCCGGGGCCGAGCTTGCGCATCATCTCGGACATCTTCGCCTACACCTCGCAGAGGATGCCGAAATTCAACTCCATTTCCATTTCCGGCTATCACATGCAGGAGGCCGGTGCGACCGCCGACCTCGAGCTTGCCTACACGCTTGCGGACGGAATCGAATATGTGCGCGCCGGCCTTGCCGCCGGCCTCGACGTCGATCGCTTCGTCCCGCGCTTTTCGTTCTTCTTCGGCATCGGCATGAACTTTTTCATGGAGGTGGCGAAGCTGCGCGCCGCGCGGCTCTTGTGGGCGAAGCTGATGACACAGTTCGCGCCGAAAGATCCGCGCTCGCTCTCGCTGCGCACCCATTGCCAGACCTCCGGCTGGTCGCTTGCCGCGCAGGATGTGTTCAACAATGTGATGCGAACCTGCGTCGAGGCGATGGCGGCAACGCAGGGGCACACGCAATCCCTTCACACCAACGCCCTCGACGAGGCGCTTGCGCTACCGACGGACTTCTCGGCGCGGATCGCTCGCAACACCCAGCTTTTCTTGCAGCAGGAAAGCGGGACGACGCGGGTGATCGATGCTTGGGGCGGCTCCTTCTATGTTGAGCGCCTCACCGCCGAGCTTGCCAAGCGCGCACTGGCGCATATCGAGGAGGTCGAGGCGCTCGGCGGCATGGCGAAGGCGATCGAAGCCGGCATCCCGAAGCTGCGCATCGAGGAGGCGGCGGCCCGGACGCAGGCACGCATCGACGCCGGCCTGCAATCCGTGATCGGCGTGAACAAATACCGCCCGCGGGAAGACGCCGCGATCGAGGTGCTCAAGGTCGACAACTCCGCGGTGCGTGCGGCGCAGATGGCGAAACTGCAGCGGCTCAAGGCCGAACGCGATCCGGCGGCCGCGGACGCCGCGCTTGCCGCGCTGAGCGAGGCCGCCGCGAAGGGCGGCAATCTGCTCGCGGCATCCGTCGAGGCCGCGCGGGCCAAGGCGACGGTCGGCGAAATGTCGGCTGCGCTGGAGAAGGTCTTCGGGCGCCATCGGGCCGAAATCAGGGCGGTGACCGGGGTCTACAAGCGGGAGATCGGAGCGATGTCCGATGCCATTGCGCGCGTGCAGGAGCTCGCGCGTCAGTTCGACCGCGACGAAGGCCGCCGTCCCCGCATCTTGGTCGCCAAGATCGGGCAGGACGGGCACGACCGCGGGCAGAAAGTGATCGCCTCCGCCTTCGCCGACCTCGGGTTCGACGTGGACATCGGTCCGCTTTTCGCAACCCCGGCCGAGGCCGCGCGCCAAGCCGTCGAAAACGACGTGCATATCGTCGGCGTCTCGTCGCTGGCGGCGGCGCATTTGACGCTCGTGCCGGAGCTCCGGCAGGAGCTCGAAAAACTCGGTCGGCCCGACATCATGATCGTGGTCGGCGGCGTCGTCCCGCCGCAAGACTACGACTCGCTGCGGAAATCCGGGGCCGAGGCGATCTTCCCGCCGGGCACCGTCATCGCCGAGGCCGCCGCGGAGCTGATCCATAAGCTCAACCGGCGTCTCGGCCACGCGCGCGCGGCGGCCGAATAGGTTCGCGGCGGTTCGGCCGCGATTCGCGCGGCGAAAAGGCCCGCCCACGGGTCGAGGGCGCGGAAAGCAAAGGCGGATCGCAAGCCTTCGATGCACCGGTTGCGGGCGAGGCCCCTTGTCGTGTCGCGCGGGGCCGCATTAGCCTGCGGTTCGGTCTTCCGACCGAACCGCAAAAAGAATGTCCGGGAGAGGCGCCCATGACCGATCTAACCAGGCGTGCGTTCACGGCTTCGGCGACAGCGGCCCTGGCTTCCGCCGGGTTCGGTGCCGCGCCGGCCTTTGCGCAACAGGCATATCCCAGCCGGCCGGTCCAAGTGATCTGCCCATGGGGCGCGGGCGGCGGCACCGATGCCACGGCCCGCATCATCGCCGCCGTGCTCGAAAAGCTTCTGGGGCAGCCGTTCAACGTGGTGAACCGGACCGGCGGCTCCGGTGTCGTCGGCCATTCGGCGATCGCGACGGCTCCGCCCGACGGCTACACCCTCGGCATCATCACAGTCGAAATCTCGATGATGCACTGGCAAGGCCTCACGCAGCTCACGCCTGGGAGCTACACGCCGCTCGCCCTGATGAACCAGGACCCCCCGGGCGTGCAGGTCAACGCGAACTCGCCCTACAAGACGATCAAGGAGCTTGCCGAAGCCATCAGGGCAAGCCCGCCCGGCAAACTCAAGGCGTCGGGAACCGGGCAGGGCGGCATCTGGCATCTCGCGCTGGTCGGATGGTTGAAAGCCATGGGGCTGCCAGCGAACCACGTCGCCTGGGTCCCGTCGAACGGGGCGGCGCCGGCCATGCAGGACCTCGCCGCGGGCGGGCTCGACATCGTCACCTGCTCGGTGCCGGAGGCGCGCGCGATGATCGAGGCCGGCAAGGCGCGGGGGCTTGCGATCATGGCGCCGGAGCGCAACCCGCAATTCCCCGATATTCCGACGCTCAAGGAGACGCTTGGCATCGATTACTCCACCGGCGCCTGGCGCGGGATCGCAGGCCCCAAAGGATTGCCCGCGCCGGTCGCCGAGAAGCTTACGGCAACCCTGAAGCAAGTTTACGACTCGAAGGAATTCAAGGACTTCATGGGCAATCGCGGCTTCGGCATGATCTGGGCGGATGCCGCCGGCTTCGCCCAGTTTATGGCGGAGGGCGACAAGCAGATGGGCGAGGCGATGAAGGCCGCCGGGCTTGCCAAGACCTGAATGGCCGAGCGGCGCGCCTGCCCATGTATCTGTCCGACCGCGTGACCGGCTCCGCTCTGGTCGCCTTGGGGGCGCTGGCGGCCTATGGCGGCTCCCGCCTGCCGCCGGTGCCCGGCCAGCAAGTCGGCCCGAATGTCTTCCCCATGGTCGTAGGATTGGGGCTCTGCCTTTGCGGGGCGCTGATTGCGTTCGGCATCGGCCGCGGGTTCGAGGAGCCGCCGGCCGAATCCGCACCGGAGACCCGTTCGCCGGCCGCGGTCGCGGTCCGTGCCGTGCGCGCGCTCGTGCCGCCCGGGCTGCTGCTGTTCTACGTTCTCGCCTCCGAGCGGCTCGGCTTTGTACCGACCGCGGCGATCATGGCGTTCGTTTGCGCCTGGGCTCTCGGCGCGCGCGTCCGCCTCGCGCTCGCCGTCGCCGTTCTGGCGCCGATCGGCGTTCATCTTGTCTTTGCCAAGCTGTTGCGGGTGCCGCTGCCGGACGGCCTTCTGCCGATGCCGTGGTGATGGCCGATGGAGGCCGTGCTCGAAGGCTTTCGCCTCGTCGCTGCACCGGACGTGCTGCTGGCGCTGCTGCTTGCCTCGCTCTACGGGCTTGTCGTCGGCTCGCTGCCCGGCCTCTCCGCCACGATGGCGACCGCGCTGCTCGTACCCATCACATTCTACCTTTCGCCGCTTGCCGCGATTGCCACCATCGTGGCAGCCTCGGCGATGGCGATCTTCTCGGGTGACATCCCGGGTTGCCTGCTGCGGATTCCCGGCACGCCGGCCTCCGCCGCCTACACCGACGAAGCCTACGCGATGACGCGCAAGGGGCAGGCGGAGCTTGCGCTTGGCGCCGGCCTCTGGTTCAGCGCCATCGGCGGCATCGCCGGTACGATCTCGCTCGTCGCGATGGCGCCGGCTCTCGCCGAGATCGCCCTCAATTTTTCCACTTTCGAATATTTCTGGCTCGCCTTTCTCGGCCTTATGTGCGCAACGCTCGTGGCGCGCTCCTCGCCGGTGAAGGCGATCGCCAGCATGCTCCTCGGTCTGCTGATCGCCTGCATCGGCATCGAGAACCCGGGCGGGGTGCCGCGCTTCACGTTCGGCCTCACCGATCTGCTCGGCGGCATCGAGGTGGTGCCCGCGCTTGTCGGTGTGTTCGCCGTCGCCGAAGTGATGCGCGCCATGCTGAGCGCAGAGCCGCCGCCGCTGCCGCGGCGCCGCTTCGGCAGCATTCTCGCCGGGCAATGGATGCTGACGGTGAAATATTGGTGGCAGATGATGCGCGGCAACATCGTCGGCATCATCATCGGGGTCCTGCCCGGCGCTGGCGCCGACATGGCGGCCTGGGTCAGCTATGCGACGGCGAAGCGCTTCTCCAAGGAACCGGAGAAGTTCGGCACCGGCCATCCGGAGGGCCTGGTCGAGGCCGGGGCGAGCAACAATGCGAGTCTCGCAAGCGGCTGGGTGCCGGCACTGCTGTTCGGCATTCCCGGCGACACGATCACGGCGATCGCGATCGGCGTGCTCTACATGAAGGGGCTGAACCCCGGGCCGACGCTGTTTACCGAGAAGGCGTCGAGCATGTATGCCATCTACATCATGTTCGTGATCGCCAACATCATCATGATCCCGCTCGGCATCGCCATGATCCGCGCGGCGACGCTTGTGCTGCGGGCGCCGCGGGCGGCGGTGATGCCGGTCATCGTCTTGTGCTGCGCGGTCGGCTCGTTTGCGATCGGCAACAATCTGTTCGCGGTGGTCACCGTCGCGGCGTTCGGCCTGCTCGGCTTCGTCATGGAGCGAAACGGTTATCCGGTGGCGGCGCTGGTGCTTGGGGTCGTGATGGGTGCGATGGTCGAGCAGAATTTCGTGACCTCGCTCATCAAGTCGGACGGAAATCTGCTGCCGTTTTTCGAGCGGCCCGTGTCCGCGATCCTGGCGGCGATGACGATCGCCGCCCTGCTTTGGCCGCTCGCGGTCTGGTTCGTGCGCTGGGCGCGTCGCCTGCAGCGGACGCAGCCGTCGTGATCGCCATGGCCGCAGCGCCGCCTCCGGTCGACATTGACGCGTTGGCACGGCGCGTGCGCGAGGGAGACCGGGCGAGCCTGGCGCGCGCGATCACGCTCGTCGAAAGCCGGCGCGAGACGCACCGGCGGCTCGCCGCCGCGCTCGTGCAGGAGCTTCTGCCCCTGACCGGCAAGGCCATCCGGGTCGGCGTGAGCGGTATGCCGGGGGTCGGCAAGTCGACGACCATCGACGCTCTCGGCACCTATCTCACGCGCGCGGGACAGAAGGTGGCGGTGCTGGCCGTCGATCCGTCCTCGCCGCGCAGCGGCGGCTCGATCCTCGGCGACAAGACCCGCATGGCGCGCCTCGCCAACGACCCGCGCGCCTTTGTGCGCCCTTCTCCCGCAGGCGAGACGACGGGCGGCGTCGCCGCGAAGACGCGCGAATGCATGCTGCTCTGCGAGGCCGCAGGCTACGACGTCGTTCTGGTGGAGACGGTCGGGGTCGGACAGTCGGAAACGGCCGTCGCCGACATGACGGACTTTTTCCTCGTGCTGATGCTCCCCGGCGGCGGCGACGAATTGCAGGGGCTGAAAAAAGGCATTCTCGAATTCGCCGACATGCTCGCCGTCAACAAGGCGGACGGCGACAATGTCGCGCGGGCGAAGGCCGCTGCCGCCGAATACGGTGCGGCCTTCAACATTCTCGGTCCGCATTCGGAGCACTGGACGCCGCCCGTCGTGACGTATTCGGCGATCGAGGAAACCGGCATCGACACGATCTGGAACCACGTGCTCGCGCATCGCGCCCGCATGCGCGCGGCGAGCGCCTTCGAGGCGCGGCGCCGGGCCCAGCAAGTGAAATGGATGTGGACCATGCTGGAGGAGCGGCTGCGGCGCCGCCTGCACGAGGACGAAGAGATCCGCGCGCGGTTGCCCGCGCTGGAGGCGGCGGTCGCCGGCGGAGAGCTGTCTCCCGGTCTGGCGGTCGACGAACTCGCCGCCGCGCTCGGGCTGTGAGCGGCGGAGGAGGCCTCAGGCGCTCTCGCGCGCGTGCGGCGGTACCCAGGGGAAGCCGAACGCCTGCGGCGGCGTCTGCTCACGGCCGATGCCGGCGAGGAGCGTGTCCATGCCCTCGCGGCGCATGCGGCGCACATCGCTCGGCCGGTCCACGTCCCAGAGTTGCGCCGGCTCGCGCCATGACAGGCCGATATGGGTGAGACGACGGCGCGTTTCCGTCATGACGGAGTCGGTCCCCCAGGCGATGCCGGAAAAGAGCTCGGGTTGCGGAGCCCGCAGCCCGATCAGCACATAACCCCCGTCGTCGGCCGGGTAGATTACGGCCTCGCCGCCGTTGCGCAGCACGTCGGCGGCGTCCCGCAAGTGTTCGACCGTAAGGGCCGGACAATCGGTGCCGATGACGACGGCAGGCTGCTGGGCCTGCGCGACGGCGGCAAGCATCCGCGCACCGAGATCGCCTGCCGGCTGGCGGAGCAGCGTCAGCGAGAACTCCTCGGCAAGCGCCTTGAAGAAAGGGTGTCCCGTGTCCGGCGCGCACCACAGCCGGACCGGGCCGACGCCGGCGGCCACCGCCTTCTCGACCGTGGCGCGGGTGAGGCGCTCGTGCAAGGCGGTGGCGCCGTCAACCCCAAGCATCATGGCAAGGCGGGTCTTCACCGTGCCGATGATCGGTGCCTTCGCGAGGATCGCGACGGCGACGGGTTCAGGACTGTCGGGGGGCATAGCCGTAGCGCCGCGCCAGGATGTCCGGCGCGGTCCCGAAAAAATGGGCCAGACGCAGACGCCACATCAGAAGGATCGTCCGCAAGGTGCCCTGCTTGTCCCAGCGGCGGCCGGACGTCACCACGCGCGCCGACAGGCAGAGCGGAGCCGAAAGGCGTTTCAGTCGGCGCGAGGTCTCGATGTCCTCCATCAATGAAATGTCGGGAAAGCCGCCGATCGCCGCAAAGGCCTCTCGCGTCATGAACATGGCCTGATCGCCGGTCGCGATGCCGGTCAGCCGCGAACGGGCATTCATCAGGCAGGCGACGAGCGGCAAGGCGGCGCTGCGGCCGGCGATCGCAACGTCGAACCGCCCCCAGCAGCGCTTAGAGGCGGCAAGGCCGTCGAGAATTAACCGGTCGGCTTCTGCCGGCAGGCGCGTATCGGCATGGAGGAAGACGAGAACATCGCCGCAGGCCGCCGCGGCCCCCGCGTTCATCTGCGAGGCGCGCCCGCGCGGTGCCGCGAGCACGCGATCGGCCGCCGCCGCGCGCTCCGGCGTGCCGTCCCGGCTGCCGCCGTCCACGACAAGCACCTCGGCCCCCCGGGTGCGCAGCGGGGCGAGGCTTGCGAGCAGGGACGCAATGCCTGCCGCCTCGTCGAGAACCGGGATGATGATCGAAAGCCTCGACATGCCGACTCGGTTCCGTTTCGCGGCCAAGGCTATCACGAATCAGCCGAATTCACCGCAGCCGAGCGCCGGCCCCAAGCCCCCGGAAGGCGGCTGCGGCATTTGCGGGGTCCGGAACCGGGACGACCCGACGTTCTCGCCGGCAGCCGGTTTCGGAATCTTTGCCGAAATATCTCGAAATGGCCGCCTTCGCGAGAAGCAGGGGCCTGCACCGCGGCATCCGCCGCTCATTCTGCGGCCAGCTTCAAGGCCCCGCCGCAACTCGAGCCCTGGCCGGCCGTGCAGCCGTAGCAATGGCCGGCCACGCGGACCGGATGTCCCGCGAGGTCTTCGTCGAGCAGGGCGGAAAGGTGCAACGGCCGGCCGCCGCGCGCCACCGGCAGGCCGAGCATTTGGTTGAAATCGCAGTCATAGACATAGCCGCGGTAGTCCACCGAGAGGAGCGAGCGGCACATCACACCGGCGAGATTGGCTTCGCTGTGCGCACCCTTGAGCAGAGAAAGATACGCATCGAACTCTCCCTTCGCGAGCAAGATTGCGCCGAACCGCTGGATCGGCATGTTGGCGAGCGTATAGAGCCGGTTGAAGACGACGCCGTGCTCCTCCCCAAGCACGCGCTTGTAATCGGCTTCGAGCGAGTCCTGAGGCGGGGGGAGGCTCGGGCCCTGCGGGTTGTAGACGAGGTTGAGGACGAGCCCTGTCTCTTCGCGGCCGTAGCCGAGCGCGTTGAGCTTGCGCAGGGCCCGAATGGAGGCTTCGAACACGCCTTTGCCGCGCTGCTGTTCCACGTTCGCGGCGAGATAACAGGGCAACGAGGCCACGATCTCCACCTGCTGCGCGGCAAGGAACGCGGCAAGGTCTTCCTGCCCGGGCTGTTCCAGAATCGTGAGATTGCAGCGATCCATCACCTTCACGCCCATATCGCGTGCGGTGGCGACGAGGCGGCGGAAGTGCGGATTGAGTTCCGGCGCGCCGCCGGTCACGTCGAGGGTGGCAACGCGTCGCCGCTCGAGATAGGCGAGAACGAGGTCGATTGTTTCGGCGGCCATTTCCTCGGTGCGGTTCGGGCCCGCCGCCACGTGGCAGTGCACGCAGGACTGGTTGCAGCGGTAGCCGACGTTCACCTGCAGAGTCTCGACGCGCGCCCGGCGGATCGCGGGAAAGGGAATGCGTTCGAGCAGCGGCCATGTATCGCGCATGCGTCCTCGACCTCGTCCTTTCCGCGGCGAACGCGCCCCGCCGATGCGGGCCGGCCTCCCGCCCGCGAACGGGGAATCGTCCTCACGATACGCGCGGGCTCGGCGATTTGTTACGTCTCGGCCGATGCCGCATTCGCAGGCGGGAGGTCGACCCCGATCCGCCCAAAACCCGGCACTTTCAGAGCGGGGCGGCGGAAATCCGCGCCGATCACGAGACCCAGCAGATTGATTTCGACGCCTTCGACCCAGCCGATTTTCAGGCCCAGCACGCCGGAGATATTGATTTCCCATCCCGTCCGGCTGCCGGTCGGACCGAAATAGAAGGTTTCGCCACGAAAGTCCTTGCCGATCGCATTGGCCGGCAGGGAGACCGCCAGTTCGGGCACGGCGCGCAGGACGGTCGCGACGAAGGTGTTGCTGTTCGGTCCCGGCCAGAGGCGGTAGTCGCCGGCATTGGCATACTGGTAGTCGGCGATCGCCTTCTCCAATCTGGGAATAATGGCGTTCGCGGCGGCACCGCGCACATCCGCGACGATGAAGGGCACGCCTCCGAACCATCGGCCGTCCGGCGCCCAGCCGTTGCGCCGCACCGGGGTGCCCCAGCCGACGACATCATAGCGCGTCCAGGCCGGCGCGTTTTCGTGCTTGATGACGATCCAGCTGTGAACCGCAACAAGCCCCTTCAGCCCGCCGGTGCGGCCCGACATCACGAGCACGCGGGCCTGCGGATGCGCGGCGGCCGGCGGCAGCATCCCGACGCTCGACCAGTCCGCCTCGCGCCAGCTGCGCGGACGATCCTCGAACGCGAACAGCGCGGCACGCGCGGCCAGCGGTACGAGAAAGAACGCAAGGAAGAGAACGACAAGCAACTTGGCGCGCGCACGCATGGGTTTCTTTCTCCAAGCCGGGTTTTTCGGCCGAAGTAAGGCTGCGGGAGCCATCGGCTCTCAATCTCGGGTTCGCCGCCTCGCAGACGAACGCGGGGCGAAGGGCGCGGCAGCCCGCGAAGCCTTATCGCACGCGGTTGCCGGAAATCGCGAGCTGCGCGAAACGGCCGGCGTCTTCCTTGGCGAGATCGCCGGTCACCGGCTGCTTGAGTTCCATGCCGACGATGGCCCCGCGTCTTGCGTCCGCGATCAGGTTGTCGGCGATGACGGCCGCGCCCGCCCCCCGGCTCACCGAGACGGCGATTCCGACGCCGGCCGAGCGCACGATGTTGCCGCTCACCGTCACGTCGCGCAGATAGTGTCCCCAGCCGAGCGCAATACCGGCGGTCGGCGCGCCCTCGATGATATTGCCGATGACCGCGGTATCGGCTTCGACGCCGATGCCGATACCGGCGCTGTCTTCCGGATCGGTGCCGGCGGGACGTTGCGCGAGGAGGCGGCGGATCACGTTCCCTTGCACCACCGCCAGGCGGCCGCCGCGGTTGAAATTGGTCACCGCAACGCCGATCGCCGCCCCGTCGACGACATTGTGGGCGATGACCGCGCCTTCGAAGCCGAACTCCGCGTAGAGGGCGACCTCGCCGCAGGCGAGGCAGTTGTTGCCGATCACCTGCAGGTTGGAGGCGGCGTTCCCCCGCACGGCCGAGAAGGCGACCTTGCGGATGCGGTTGTCCGCGACTGTCACGTTGGCCGCGCGGAAGACATTGATCGCGTTGCCGTTCTGGCCGGACCCGCCGCCCACCGCAGCGATTTCCTCGACGCGGTTGCCGATCACGCGCGTGCCGTCGTCACCCTCCTCGGAACGCCAGACAAGGATGCCGTTGTTGCCGCAGAGGCGGACCGTGTTGTCGGCGATGAGCAATCCGCATGCGTCAAGCGAGAAAAGGCCAGCGTCGCCGCACTGAGAGATGGTGTTCCCGCGCACCTCTCCCTCGATTCGCTCAAGCACAAGGCCGTGCCCTGCGGCGCCTGCGATCTCGCAATCGACAAGGCGCACCGCACGGCCCCCCACAAGGTGGACGAGGCCGCGCGACTCGGCGCGTTGCCCCGGACCCTCAAGGACAAGTCCGCTCAGTCCGATGTGATCGGCCTCCTGCGACTGGATCAAAGGCGCTTCGCGGTTGAGGATGAGGCGCGACGCGCCGCGAATTCCGACGATCTGCGAACCGGGCCGCAGGATCAGCCCGCCTGCCCGATAGCTGCCGGGACGCAGCACCAAGGGGACGCGCACGCCCGCTGCCTGGTCGATGGCGTATTGCAGCGCGCGCGTTTGATCGTCCGCACTGTTCGGCCGCACCCCGAAATGCACGGCTTCGATGCCGAGCGCCGTCGGCGCCGGGGCCGCCGGCCGCGCCGACGCCGTGCTGGTGCCTCCCATCGGCACGAAGGCCGGAGCGAAAGCGGAGACCGAGAGGAAGTTCCGGCGATCAAGCGTCATGGATATGGCTCGGCAAGGGACGTTTCCTCGATGCGCTTCAAATCCCATGCCGGGCGGCCTGTGCCGGATCGGGACGCGGCCGCCGTTGCGGCCGCCGCGAACTCCCGTAGGAGAGCCTCCGCCGCGCGCAGCAGGTCCGCCGCCGTGGTCGATCTGCGGCATCCCGCACGCCGCGGCCCGCGGCGGAGCTTCGGCACGTGGACGAAGACGGCGAGC
>DASTKH010000022.1:0-60201 GCA_035716025.1 Xanthobacteraceae bacterium | reverse complement strand
GACATGGCGCATTTCGCCGGGCTCGTCGCGGGCGGGGCACATCCGTCGCCGTTTCCGCACGCACATGTCGTGACGACGACAACGCACAAATCGCTGCGTGGGCCGCGGGGCGGCTTGATCCTCACCAACGACGAAGCACTGGCGAAAAAGATCAACGCGGCGGTGTTCCCCGGCCTTCAGGGCGGCCCGCTGATGCATGTCATCGCCGCCAAGGCGGTGGCCTTCGCCGAGGCGTTGCGCCCGGAGTTTAAGACCTATGCGCACAATGTCGTCGCCAATGCCAAGGCGCTCGCGGAACGCCTGCGCAGCAAGGGCTTCGACATCGTCTCGGGCGGCACTGACAACCACCTGATGCTGGTCGATCTGCGGCCGAAGCGGCTTACCGGCAAAGTTGCCGAGATCGCCCTTGGACGCGCCCGCATCACCTGCAACAAGAACGGCATTCCCTTCGATCCGGAAAAGCCGATGGTGACGTCCGGCATCCGGCTCGGCACGCCAGCGGGCACGACGCGCGGCTTCGGCCTCGCCGAGTTCCGCCAGATCGGCGACATGATCGCCGAGGTGCTCGACGCGTTGTCGCAAAAGGGTGTCGAGGAGGACGCCGCGGTGGAAGCGACCGTGCGGGAGAAGGTCAAACGGCTCGTCGCGCGCTTTCCGATCTACTGAGGGGTTCGGTCAGGGAGCGACTGCTTTGATCCGCGTCGCCCGCCGCAAGGCAGGTCGGCCGGGAGCGACTGGGAAACGATCGATACGGAGACAAGGGCCGAACCATGCGGTGCCCGAGTTGCGGCAGCCTCGATACGCAGGTGAAGGATTCGCGGCCGACCGAGGATTCCAGCGCCATCCGCCGTCGCCGCGTCTGCCTCGCTTGCAATTTTCGCTTCACGACATTCGAGCGCGTGCAATTGCGGGAATTGACCGTCATCAAGCGCAACGGTCGGCGCGTGCCGTTCGACCGCGACAAGCTGCAGCGATCGCTGCAGATCGCGCTACGCAAGCGGCCGGTCGAACCGGAGCGGATCGAACGGACGGTCTCGAAGATCGTGCGGGAGCTCGAAGGCCAGGGTGAGAGCGAGATTTCGACCGAGACGATCGGCGAATGCATCATGGAACATTTGCGGGAGCTCGACGACGTCGCCTATGTCCGCTTCGCCTCCGTCTATCGCAATTTCCGCGAGGCGAAGGACTTTCGCGCGGTGCTCGGCGAGCTTTCCGGCGAGGGGGAGACGTCCCCTTCCGCACCGGCCGTCGAGGCGGGGCGCAAATAGCGATGCTTGCGCCCGCCGCACAAACGGATCGGATGCCGGCCTATGTCCGTTTCTTGCCCGCCGCGTAAGGGTTTTCCTTCTCGCGCAAAGTGAGGCGGATCGGCGTTCCCGGCAGGTCGAAGGTTTCGCGCAAACTGTTCACGAGGTAGCGCCGATAAGCGTCGGGCAGGGCATCGGCGCGCGTGCAGAACAGCACGAAAGTCGGCGGCCGCGCTTTGGGTTGCGTGACATAGTTGAGACGGATTCGCCGCCCCGACACGGCGGGCGGCGGATGCGCCGCCGTCGCGCCGGCAAGCCAGCGATTGAGACCCGCGGTCGGAACCCGGCGGTTCCAGACCCCGTGGGCTTCGCGCACCGCCTGCATGAGCCGGTCGAGCCCCTCGCCGGTGAGCCCGGAAACCGCAACGACCGGAACGCCCTTCACCTGCGGGAGCAGGCGCTCGGCCTCCGCGCGCAGCGCCGCAAGCGCACCGGGGCGGCGGTCCGCGAGGTCCCATTTGTTGACGCCGATGACGAGGGCGCGCCCCTCGCGCTCCACGAGATCCGCAATGCGCAGGTCCTGCTCCTCGAAAGGGGCCGCCGCATCAACGAGCAGGATCACCACTTCGGCGAAGCGGATTGCCCGCAGCGCGTCGGCCACCGCGAGTTTTTCGAGCTTCTCCTCGACACGCGCCCGCCGGCGCAGCCCCGCGGTGTCGAAGACGAGAAAAGGCTCACCCCCCCAGGTCACGTGAACGGCAATCGCGTCGCGCGTGATGCCGGCCTCGGGGCCGGTCAGCAGGCGTTCCGCGCCGAGGAGTCGGTTCACCAAGGTTGATTTGCCCGCGTTGGGGCGGCCGACGACGGCGAGGCGGATCGGCGCTCGGGGTCCCGGCTCGGCGGCCTCGCCGGTTTCGATCCTGCCCGCGCGGACCGGCCGCGCGGCCCGCAGGGCCTCGTAGAGATCGGCGAGTCCCTCGCCGTGTTCGGCCGAAAGCGCGACGGGTTCGCCGAGCCCGAGCGCAAAGGCTTCGAGCGCGCCCGCCTCGCCGGCACGGCCTTCGCTCTTGTTGGCCACGACCACCGTCGGCTTGCCCGCCCGGCGCACGATCTCGGCGAAGGTGCGGTCGAGCGGCGTCACGCCCGCGCGCGCGTCGATCATCAGAAGGACGATGTCCGCTTGCGCGATCGCGGCCTCGGTCTGCCGGCGCATGCGCCCCGAAAGCGTAGCGGGCGCGGCCTCCTCGAAGCCGGCCGTGTCGACGACGGTAAAGGCGAGGTCGCCGAGCCGAGCCTCGCCCTCCCGACGGTCGCGGGTGACCCCCGGCCGATCGTCGACCAGGGCAAGCTTGCGGCCGACAAGCCGGTTGAACAGGGTGGACTTGCCGACATTGGGTCGGCCGACGATGGCCACCGAAAAGCTCATGGCGCGGGCCGGTTGTGCTGACCCGGGCCCGCGCTCACTGCGCCGCCGGCTTGGGCGGGTCCGGCCAGATCGTCGGAACAGGCTGTGCCGCCGGGGGCACCCACCCGGCCTGTCCGCCTTGGGCGGGTTGCGGCTGGGCCGCGTTAGCGGAAGCCGCACCGCGGGTCGGCACCGTATCCCAGGCCGACCGGGCCCCCGGCGCTTCGGCTTGTTGGGCCGGCGCGACAGGCTCGGCCGCAGGTTTCGGTTCAGTCTTGCGCGCGGCGCGTTTCGGCGCTGGTGCGGTCCGCGCCGCCGCGCGGCGCGGCGCGGCTTTTGGCTTCTCCTTCTCGGCCATTTTTTCCGCCTGTGGCTCGGGTTCCGCGGTGGCGGTCGTCTCGCTGTTGCCGGGCATCAGGTCGGGCGGAATGCCCTGCTGGACGCCGGGCACGCCTTCGGGAAATACGGGGCGCCGCTCGCCGGGCAGCTTCGTCTTCGCGGTCCCGAACGGATTGAAGTCGTGGATCTTCTCCGAAACGCTGTCCATCACGTCGCTGGTCTCGCAACCGGCGAGGCCAAGCGACAGCAACAGGGTCGCGGCGAGGAGGAAGGGACGGTCGGTCAAACGCAGCATCGCCGGCTCAACCCTTCGGTTCGGTGGTGCTGAGCGCCAGCAGCATTTCGGCGCGGGCGCGGGTGCCCGGCGGGGTAGCCGCGTCGTTCATCAGAGCGTCGATCCATTGCCGGGCGATCGTCTTGTCGCCCGCGCGCCAAGCCGAAAGCGCGAGAAGCTCGCGTGCCGTGTGCCGGAAGGCGCCCTGATCGGACGTCAGGGACTCGAGCCGCTGGCGCAGGGTGTCGTAAGCGGCGCTGTCGACCATCAGCAACCCCGCGCGCACGCGGGCAAGCTCGCGCCATGTGCGGGCGACGTTGCTGTCGGCAGCGACGGCGTCCAGAGCCTTCACCGCGCCGTCCCGATCGCTGTGGGCCAATTCCTCAGCAGCCCTGATCCGCGCGAGGACCGCATAGGCTCCGCCCTTTTCGGCGATGGTCCGGAAGGCCGCTTCGGCCTCCTGGTGCTTGCCTTGTGCGGACAAGGCGATCGCCGACTCGAAAACGGTGCCGGCCTCTGCCGCCTGCTTCGCCTCCCACCATTGATAGCCGCGCCAGCCTCCGATGCCGGCCACGATCAGCACGGCCACCACGAGGATCACGCTGCCGTAGCGTTCCCAGAGTTGCTTGAGTCGCTCGCGCCGGAGTTCCTCGTCGACTTCCTGGAAGATATCGGCCACTCAACTCTCCGCTGGGCAGGGGCTGGCAGGCACGAAAGTGCCGTCAGCCCTAGGATAAAGATATGGCGCGGCCGTGGCAAAGCGCCTCGCGCACGCCGGCAGAAATGTTCACTGCTGCCGTTCACGACTGGCCCCCGGAACGTCTCTTGAGGGCTGCGAGCGCGGCAAAGGGGTGGCTCTCCTTGTCTTCCGGGGTGGGCGGCGGCGAGAACACGGCGCCGGGCTTGCGGGGATAGGGGTCGATTCCAAGAAGCAGAAAATCGGTCGCGAGTGCACCAAGATCGACGGTGCCGTCGATCAGCGGTTCGGGCGGCTCGGCTTCCCCCAGGAGCACGGATTCCTCCTCGCCGGCGAGGGGCGCATCCTTGGCAGCCGGATCGAAGATGAGATCGACGACTTCGACGACCTCGTTGGTGACGGGCTCCAGCGTCACCACGCAGGTCTGCTCAACGGTGGCCGACACCGTGCCGTCGACGCGGAGACCGCCTTGGCCGTGGCGGCTCACGTGAAAGTGCGCTTCGAGGCGCGGCAGGCCGACGACTCCGGCGATCTTGGCGAGCGCCTCGCGCGTTCTCGCGTCCGGCGTGAGGGTAACATCCTGCCCGTCTTCCTCGGGCACGTCTTCGACGCGAATGGGAGCGTTCCAAAGGGGATGGTCGTTCATGGCAGGTCTCCCTGAACAGGGGCCGCACCGCGCGCGGTCGCCTCGGGCGGCTCGGCGAAGCGGATCTTTCCGGCGAGCCAGGCGGAAGGGGGCTGCCGCGCCAGGGCTTCCGCGCAATGCTTCACATAGGCCGCAAGCCGCGCCGCCGCCTTCGGTTCCGGCGTGTCCGGCGTCGCGAACACGTTGCGGCTGAGTGCGGCGGCGAGCTCTCTTTCATCGCCCGCATCGAGGGCTCGGTCGTAGGCGGCGGCGCGGCCATAGAACGCCTCGCCGAATTTTCTCATCCGGCGCGGGACGCCGAGATCGCTCACCCCCATCTCTCGAAGATTGTGATCCAGATCGAGACAGAAGTGATCGAACAGGGGTTGGATCAGCCGCCGCTCGTCCGGCCCGCCCTCACGCAGGCGCCGGATGGCCAAGGCAAGGTGCAGCACGATCATGTCGAACCGGCCTTCCACCGTGTCAGGCACGCCGAGTTCGGCATAGAAGAACGGATGCCGCGCCCGCGCCACGATCGCGCCATAGAGCGACACGATGGTGCTGTCGGGCTTGCGGCGAAACCAGTTCAGCATCACCACACCATTGCGCTCCGCCTGTCCGCGCCGCTCTCATGCCGCCGCGGGCCGGCCATTGCAATCGGCGGCCGTGCGGGGTAGGGGAGCCGCCGGCCGCGAAGGATTACGGATGAACGGCATCGCATTTGTCACCGCCACGCGACGGGTCTTGCCGACACGACGAGGCTTTCTCGCCGTCGGCCTCGCGGCGCTCGGGCTCGCCGGCTGCGGCATGACCCAGACTTATACCCGCGGTTTCATCTTGCCCGAAGGGGCGCTGGAACAGATCCCGCTCGGCGCCTCGCAAGAGCAGGTGCTGGTCGTGCTCGGCACACCTTCGACCGTGGCAACCGTCAGCGGCGAGGTCTTCTATTACATTTCCCAGCGGACCCAGCGCACTTCCTTCCTCGACCCCAAGGTCATCGACCAGCGGGTGATCGCCATCTATTTCGACAAGGACCGACGGGTTCGCCGCATCGCCGATTACGGCCTGCAGGACGGCAAGGTCTTCGACTTCATCAGCCGCAGCACGCCGGCCGGCGGCGAAGAGTTGTCGTACCTGACCTATCTCTTCAAGATCATCGGCACCCAATAAACTCGAGGCCCGGAAAGGCTTGCGTGGGCCGGGTCCCGGCGGCATGGCCGGGACGAGCCCGGCCATGCAACGGCAGGCGTCGATCCTCCAGCGCCTATTGATGCGCCAGGATCGCGAGCAGCAGAAGCGCCACGATATTGGTGATTTTGATGGCCGGATTGACGGCGGGACCCGCCGTGTCCTTGTAGGGATCGCCGACCGTGTCGCCGGTGACCGCTGCCTTGTGCGCGTCGCCGCCCTTGACGTGCTTGACGCCGTCCCTGTCGACGAAACCGTCCTCGATGCTCTTCTTGGCGTTGTCCCAGGCGCCGCCGCCGGAGGTCATCGACACGGCGACGAACAGGCCATTGACGATGACGCCGAGCAGCGAGGCGCCGACCGCCGCGAGCGCATTCGCCTTCGAGCCGGAGACGGCCAGCACGCCGAAATAGACGATGATCGGCGCCAGCACCGGCAGGAGCGAGGGGACGATCATTTCCCGGATCGCGGCGCGGGTGAGCATGTCGACCGCGCGGCCGTAGTCGGGGCGATCCTTGCCCTCCATGATGCCGGGCTTTTCGCGGAACTGCCGCCGCACTTCCTGCACCACGGAACCCGCGGCGCGGCCGACCGCCGTCATCGCGATGCCGCCGAAGAGGTAAGGAATGAGGCCGCCGAAAATCAGGCCCGCGACGACGTAGGGGTTCGACAAGTCGAAGGAGACCGTCCCGATGTTCTGGAAGTAGGGTGCGCCGCTTTTGCTGAAGGCCACGATGTCGTTTGTGTAGGCGGTGAACAGCACCAGCGCGCCGAGGCCCGCTGAGCCGATGGCATAGCCCTTGGTGACCGCCTTCGTGGTGTTGCCGACCGCGTCGAGCGCATCCGTGGAGTGGCGCACCTCCTTCGGCAGGCCGGCCATTTCCGCAATGCCGCCCGCGTTGTCGGTGACCGGTCCGAACGCGTCGAGCGCGACGATGATCCCGGCGAGCCCGAGCATCGTCGTGACCGCGATGGCCGTCCCGAACAGGCCTGCGAGCTGGTAGGTGACGATGATGCCGGCCACGATGACGAGCGCCGGCAGGGCGGTCGACTCGAGCGACACGGCAAGACCCTGGATCACGTTGGTGCCGTGACCCGTGACCGAGGCCTGCGCGATGGAGACGACCGGTCGCTTGCCGGTGCCGGTATAGTACTCGGTGATCCAGACGATCAGGCCCGTGACGACGAGGCCGACGATACCGCAGTAGAAGAGCGCCGCGCCGGTGATCGGGACGCCGCTCGCCGTGCCGATCGTGCCCCAGGAGGGCAGCAGCAGGTGCGTGGCGACGGCAAGCCCCACCACAGTGAGCACGCCCGCGCCGATGAGGCCCTTGTAGAGGGCGCCCATGATCGAATTGTTGGCGCCGAGCTTGACGAAGAAGGTGCCGATGATCGAGGCCACCACGCAGGCGGCGCAGATGCCGAGCGGGTAAAGCATGCTCGCCTCGAGGATCGGCTGGCCGACGAAGAAGATTGCCGCGAGCACCATGGTGGCGACGACCGTCACCGCGTAGGTCTCGAACAGGTCGGCGGCCATGCCGGCGCAGTCGCCGACATTGTCGCCGACATTGTCGGCGATGGTTGCCGGGTTGCGCGGATCGTCCTCGGGAATGCCAGCCTCCACCTTGCCGACGAGGTCGGCGCCGACGTCCGCCCCCTTGGTGAAAATGCCGCCGCCGAGACGCGCGAAGATCGAAATCAGCGAGGCGCCGAAGCCGAGCGCGACCAGCGCGTCGATGACCGTGCGGTCTTGCGGCGCGAGCCCCAGCATGCCGGTCAGAAGGCCGAAATAGACCGATACGCCGAGCAGCGCGAGCCCGGCGACCAGAAGCCCGGTGACCGCGCCGGCCTTGAAGGAGATGTCGAGCCCCTCCGCCAGCGAACGCGTGGCGGCCTGCGCAGTGCGGACATTGGCCCGCACCGAGACGTTCATGCCGATGAAACCCGCCGCACCCGAGAGCACCGCGCCGATGAGGAAGCCGATGGCGACCAGGGCGCCGAGGAGGAACCAGATGCCGATGAAGATGATCAGCCCGACCCCGGCGATCGTCATGTATTGGCGCTTGAGATAGGCCTGAGCGCCTTCACGAATCGCGCCGGCGATCTCCTGCATGCGCTGCGTGCCCGCATCCGAAGCCATTACCGACTGGATTGCCCACACGCCGTAAACAATCGAAAGTGCGCCACAGGCAACAATGGCCCATAAAGCTGTCATGACTCACCTTGTATTTTTCGGGAAAACGCGCCCGGCCATGCCCGAATAGCTGGCATTCGGTCGCGATTGGTGCCCGGCCCGCATCAAAAGCGGCGCGGACATTGCCAAAATCTACCTGCCAAGGCAACGACGAATTGCCGCGGTTCTGCGGCGGCGCGCGGGCAAAACGCCCGTTCGCCGCCTCTTGCGTGGCGCCTTTCAGGCCAAATAGGTCCTGCGCCGCAACCATTCCCAGGCAAGCAGGGTCGCCGCGACCGCCACCATCGGGAACACCATGTTGTTGACCCAGGTCCAACCGTAGGTCGCAAGCAGGCCGCCCGAGGCGAAGGATCCGATCGCCATCGTGCCGAACACCAGGAAGTCGTTGAAGGCCTGAACCGTGTTTCGCTCCTGCGGCCGGTAGCACTGCGTCACCATCGCGGTCGCGCCGATGAAGCCGAAATTCCAGCCGATGCCGAGCAGCGTCAGTCCGGTCCAGAAATGCGCCCGTTCGAGACCGGACAGGTCCACGACGGCGCTGAGCGCCAGGAGCACCAATCCCGCAGCGATCACGCGCTCGACGCCGAAACGGGCGATCAGCGAGCCGGTGAAGAAACTCGGCACGAACATGCCGAGCACATGCCACTGGATGCCGAGCGCGGCGTCGCGGGTCGAATGCCCGCACATGACGATAGCGAGCGGAGCGGACGTCATCACCATGTTCATGATGCCGTAGCTTGCGACCCCGCAGGCGACCGCCGCCACGAAACGCGGCTGGCGCAGGATCTCGCGAAGGGGCCGGCCCCCGCCGGCGGCGGCCGACGCGGTCGGCTTGGGCACGTCAAGGAACGCCAGAATGCCGCCCGCCACAACGGCCATCAGGCTCTGGACGAAATAGCTCGCAAGGAAGAGGTAGGGCGGCAGCAGGTCCTGGGTCAGCATCAAGAGCTGCGGGCCGAAAAGGGCGCCGCCGACGCCGCCCATCAGCACCCAGGAGATCGCCTTTGGCTTGAAGGCCTCGCTCGCCGTATCGGCGGCCGCAAACCGGTAGGCCTGTTGGGCCGCGGAATAAAAGCCGTTCGCGAAGGCGCCGATGAGCAGAAGCGCGAAGGAGCCGAAATAGACCGCTGCCGCGCAGAAAAGGCCGGAGAGAACGCCGAAGCCGGTGCCGATCTGGCAGGAGGTGCGGCGGCCGAGCCGGGCCGCGAGCAGGCCGACGGGGATAGTGCCGGCCCAGATGCCGACGACATAGACGCTCGCCGGCAGCGTCGCCAGCGCTTTATCGGGCGCAAGCATTGCGCCCACGATGCTCGCCGTGGCGATCAAGGTCACATTGTTGGCGAGTCCGAAGGTTTGGGCGATCGCGAGAATGACGGCGTTGCGCCGTGCGAGTTGGTCGCCGGTCTTGGCATCGGTTTCAACAATTGCGGTCATGAGGCGTTCCGGCGGGGCGGCTCAGCTCTTTATCGATCTCGCGGCCATGCCGCCAGTCCGAAACAAGGGGCAGAACGGCGGCAGACATGGCGGTCCCTCCGCCGGATGCACCCCCAAGCTCTTTCTTGCCGCCGGCACGGTCGATATCATGAGCCCGCAAACGCACACGGGGACGCGTCATGGCGGAGCGGCTCATCACGGATCTCGGCGGTCTGCCGGCGGGGGAAATCCCGCGCGAGGAATACCACATGGTGTTCTGGGAGAAGCAGATGATCGCCACTTTCAACGTTTTGTGGAACAAGGGGATTTTCAATCTGGACGAGTTTCGCCGCATGGTCGAATCGATCGATGCGGAAGTTTATAAGCACTCGAATTTCTATCGCCGCCGCCTCGACGGCATGATCGATCTCCTGTTCGAGAAGAACATGATCGATCCGGACGAGCTCGAAGCGCGGACGCAGAAGATCCTCCGGGAGGGAACACGCGACCATGTCGCCTGAGAGGGCCCCCTATGCGCCCGGCGCGCGGGTTCGCATCGTCAACCTCGACAAGCCCGGCCATGTGCGCACGCCCATGTATGTGCGGGAGCAGGTTGGCATCGTGGAGCGCTATTGCGGAGACTTCGAAAATCCGGAGGAGCGCGCCTATGGGCGCGTCGGGCGGCCGCGCATCCGCCTCTACCGGGTCCGCTTCAATCAGCACGACTTGTGGCCGGACTACGACGGTCCGGAGAGCGATACGCTGGAAATCGAAATCTATGACCATTGGCTGAGGCCCGCAGGGCCGGGAGAAACCGCATGAGCACGCATCAGGAACATGCCCACAGCCACGCATCCTCTCATCCGCCGCATCCCACCCGAGAAGACAACGACGTCGAACTCACCTATGGGGAGGCGCGCTACCTTGCCCTGAAGGCGCTGCTCATCGAGAAGGGCATCGTGACGGCGGAAGAAATCCGCAAGCAGCTCGAAGTCAACGAGCGCGGCAAGCCGGAGCAGGGCGCCCGCATGGTGGCGCGGGCGTGGGTCGATCCGGATTTCAAGAAGCGGATGCTGGCCGACGCCAAGACAGCGGCGCTCGAACTCGATCTCGAAGTGACGGATGCGGGGCTGCTGGCCATGGAGAACACGCCCTCCGTCCACAACCTCATCGTCTGCACGCTCTGCTCCTGCTATCCCCGCTCGCTGCTCGGCGAACCGCCCGCCTGGTACGTCAGCAAGGCCTACCGGTCGCGGGCCGTGCGCGAGCCCCGCAAGGTGCTGCGCGAGTTCGGTCTCGTCATTCCCGACGATGTCGAGGTGCGTGTGCACGACAGCAACGCCGACATGCGCTACATGGTGCTGCCCATGCGCCCGGAGGGGACGGAGGGCATGAGCGAGGCCGAGCTTGCGAGCCTCGTCACGCGCGACTGCCTCGTGGGCGCGGCCTTGCCGCGCAAACCCAACGCCTGACCCGGACGCGGCGGCCCGCGCCGCCGCGCCTTCCCCCAGAGGCGGTCGTCACGATCCCGGAAAGCACTCAGCCATGGCCACGTTCACCTATGACCATATCCACCTGCGCAGCCCGAATCCCGAGGCGACGGCGGCGTGGTACGCGACAATGCTCGGCGCCGAAATCATCCGCACGCCGCAGGGCGCCACGACGCGGATCGACCTCAATCTCGGCGGAGCAACCATTTTCATCGCGCCGGTGACGCCGGACAGCGGGGTCAACCCGCCGCCGGCCACTCCCTATCAAGGGCTCGACCATTTCGGCCTGGCGGTCACCGGGCTCGACGAAGTTGCGGCGGAACTGAAGAAGAAGGGCGCCGAATTCACGATGGAGCCCACGACCATCCGCCCCGGCATCCGCATCTGCTTCCTGCGCGGGCCGGAGGGCGTCTCGATCGAACTCCTTGAGCGCAACGAAAAATTCAAGTAGCCGCGGCGGCTCGCGGCCTACTCCGCGGCGACGGCGCGGCGGGCGGCCGCCGCGGCGGGAAACTCCCAGGCCCCGGGATGACGGCGGGCGAGCGTCGGCAGTTCGGCGAGCGTGCGCACGCCGCATTGGCGCAGCGCCGCGCGAATTTCTTCCTCGAAGAATTCCATCACGAATTGCGGTCCTTCGAGGCCGAGCGCGCCGAGCCCATACATGAAGGGGCGGCCGGTCAGCGCGGCCTTTGCGCCAAGCGCGATCGCGCGGATCACATCCATGCCGCTGCGGATGCCGCCGTCGAAAAGCACCGTCGCCCGGTCGCCGACCGCTCGGGCGATCGCCGGCAGTACATCGATCGAGGCCGGCGCCCCTTCGAGCTGGCGGCCGCCGTGGTTAGAGACCTGCACGCCGTCCACGCCGAGCGAAACCGCACGCTCGGCATCCTCCGGATGCAGGATGCCCTTTACCACGAGGGCGCGCGGCCAGGCGTCGCGGAAGCGCTTGACCTCTTCCCAGGAAAACGCGCCGCCGACCTCGCGCTTGACGAAGGTCGCAACCGCGGCATGGCTCGGATTGTCGCCGACATAGCGCGGATAATTGGCAAAACTCGGCTGTCCGCCCTTGCGCAGCGCCATCAACCAGGCCGGCCGCATCAGCAGTTCGCGGATCGTCCGGACATTCGGCCGGTAGGGGATCACGAGGTCGTTGCGCAATTCGCGCGGACGCTTGGTGCGGGCCGGCACGTCGAGCGTCAGCACGAGCACGTTGACGCCGCACGCGACCGCACGCTTCACCATGTCGAAATTGATCCGCAAGTCATCGCGCGGCACGCGATAGAGCTGATACCAGATCGCGTCCGGGCAGCGCTCGGCCATGCGCTCGACCGGCGCCCCCGCCGAGGAGCCGAGCGTGAACGGCGCGCGCGCCTTCTGCGCGGCGTCGGCAAAGGCATATTCTCCGCCGGGCCACATCAGGCCGGGCAGGCCCATCGGCGCGATGCCGAGCGGCATGGCATAGCGGCGCCCGAACAACTCCACCTCGATCGATACCGGGAGGTTCTCGACGCCATAGCGCGGCACGATTTCGACGGCATCGAGCGCGGCCCGGTTGCGGGCGACGCAAGGCTCGGTTTCGCCGGCGCCGCCCTCGACATAATCGAAGCCGAAACTCGGCACCCGCTTCTTCGCGCGCTTTCTCAAGTCCTCGATGGTGGGGTAGCGGCGCTTGAGCTTTGCTGCGCGCGTGCGCGGGCCCGCCCCCCAGCCGATCGGCTTTTCGGCCCTGTCGTTCATGCCCTCGTTCCCCTTGAACGGCTCGGTTCCGCCACGCTCAGAAATGGCTGAACGCGGTCTGGGTGAATTGTAGGGGCTTTCCGTCGGTGCCGACAAATTTCGGCGGGGCCGCGCCTTCGGTCGTGCGGCCGATGGCCGCGACGGGAACGCCGGCCGCGGCCGCTTCCTCCTGGAGAGCCGCGACCCGCTCGGGCGGAACCGTGAAGAGAATTTCGTAGTCGTCGCCGCCGGTCAGCATGGCTTCGAGCACCGCATGGTCCTGTGCGGCGAAGGCACGCGCCGGCTGGGAAAGCGGAACGCGATCGACCGCGATCTCGGCGGAGAGGCCGGAGGCGCGGCAGAGCTTGGCCAGATCGCCGACAAGGCCGTCCGACACGTCCATGGCCGCATGGGCATGTGTGCGCAAGGTGGTTCGAAGCGCAAGGCGCGGGCGCGGCAAGAGATAGCGGTCAACGAGTTCTTCCGCGTCAGCCTCGGCGAGCGCGACCGATTCCGGCACGTCCCACCGGCGGACGCGCAGGCCCAGCACCGCATCGCCGATCGTGCCCGTGACCATCACCACGTCGCCGACCCTGGCGCCGTCGCGTCGTATCATGCCACCCGCCGGCACGGTGCCGAACACGGTGACCGAAATCATCACCGGCCCGGGCGAGCGGACCGTGTCGCCGCCGAAGAGCGGGCATTGGTAAGCCGCGGAATCCTCCTTAAGACCCTGCGCAAAGCCCGCAAGCCAGCGCTCCTCGATGCCACGCGGCAGCGCGAGGGAGAGGAGGAACCCCGCGGGTGTTGCGCCCTTGGCGGCGAGGTCGGAAAGGTTCACGCGCAGCGCCTTCTTGGCGACGCGGTCGGCCGGGTCTTCGGGAAAGAAATGCACCGTGCCGACGATGGCGTCGGTCTTGAGCACGAGCTCCTCGCCCGCGGGCGGCGCGTAAAAGGCGCAGTCGTCGACAAGGCCGAGCGCGCCGGGATGACGCGCAATCGGCGCGAAGTGTCGCGCGATCAGCCTCTCCTCGGCAGTGAGCCCGTCATGGTCGCTATCGCTCAAGGGTTCTGGTCCTCGCGGGCCGCAAAGTCGGCCGGGCGCAGGCGGCGGGCAAGATCATCGAGCACCGCATTCGCCATGCCGGTTTCCTCGCGATCGAGAAACGCGTTCGCAACGTCGACATATTCGGAGACGATCACGCGGGCAGGAATATCCGGGCGATGACCGAGCTCGTAAGCCCCGGCGCGCAGCACCGCGCGCAGCAGCGCCTCGATGCGCCTGAGCGGCCAGCCTTTCGCGAGGGCGCCGTCGATCAGCGGGTCGAGCCGCCGCTGCTCGCGGACGACGCCACTCACGACGTCGCGGAAAAAGGCGGCCTCGGCCGGCAGATATTGCGAACCTTCGACCTCGCGGCCGATCCAATGGCTCTCGAATTCGGCGAAGATTTCGTTGAGACCCTTGCCGGCGACGTCCATCTGATACAGCGCCTGCACGGCGGCAAGCCGCGCGGCGCTGCGCCGGCTCGCCTTGCGATCGTCCCTGCGCCGGCCTGCCGGTTGCGCCATGGCTCGTCCCTGCGCCGTCACAGCTTGCGCCGGAACGCGATAAGCGACAGCACGGCACGGGCGGCATCGCCGCCCTTGTCGCCGCGCTCCGGGACGGCGCGCGCGAGCGCCTGCGCTTCGCTGTCCACGGTGAGAATGCCGTTCCCGATCGGGAAGGCGTGCCGGATCGCAAGGTCCATCAGCGCGCGTGCCGACTCGCCCGCCACGATGTCGTAATGGCTCGTCTCGCCGCGAATCACGCAGCCCAAGGCGACTGCGCCGTCGTAAGGGTGGTTTGCAGTCTCCAGCACCATGGCAATGGCCTGCGGAATTTCGAGCGCCCCGGGGACGGCGATGCGGTCGATCATGACACCGGCCCGCTCCAGCGCGCGCTTTGCCCCCGTCCACAGCGCCTCGCCGACTGCGTCATAGTAGCGCGCTTCGACCACGAGCACGCGTGCGCCGCCCACGTCGCCGGTGATGCTTGCGCCTCGTCGCGCCTCGGCCATCTCGGATCCCTTCCAATGCGGGGTCAGTAGCAAGCCGGGGGCCGGTGGGGCAAGCGCACGCGCAGCGGCGGGACCGCAGCGGAGGAGAGGCATGCGCGCCACGCAACCGGATGGAAGACGCGGGCTATCGCATCTCCAGCAGGCGCGCCGCGTAGCGGGCCATCTGGTCGACTTCGATGTTGAGGGGATCGCCCGGCCTCGCAGTGCCGAGCGTTGTGCCGGCGAGCGTGTGCGGAATGACGAGGACCGAGAAGACTGCGCCGTCCACGGCGTTGACGGTGAGCGAGACGCCGTCGAGCGTCACCGATCCCTTCGGCGCGACAAAGCGCGCAAGCGCGGCGGGCGCCTCGATCGTTAGCCGCGCCATGTCCGTCAAATCCTCGCGGCGGCTCAAGATTGCGACGCCGTCCACATGCCCGCTGACGAGGTGTCCGCCGAGCTCGTCGCCGATCTTCAGCGCGCGTTCGAGGTTGAGCCGCGTGCCAACGCGCCAGCGGCCGGCGGTCGTCCGGGCGAGCGTTTCGGCGGCCGCGTCGACCGCGAAGCAGGTGCGGTTGCCGCGCATCTCCTTCGCCACCACCGTGAGGCAGGGACCGGAGCAGGCAATCGAGGCACCGATTGCGATGCTGTCGATGGGGTAGCCGCAGGCGATCGTCAGGCGGCGCAGGCCCTCCGCGCGCTCCTCGACGGCGAGAAGTTCGCCGATATCCGTCACGATTCCGGTAAACACGCGTTCTCGCTCCTCTGAAAGCGCGTCATCATATCGACGCCGACCGGCTGCGGCTTGCCGCCGACGAAGCGGGGCGACTGCGTCAACGCGGCCAGCGGCGCGCCCTCGATGGCGTCGAGCCCGTCTGCGCCGATCGTCATGTCGGAGCGGAACAGAACCGCCTCGTCGACGCAGTAGGCGGCGAGAAAGGCCGCCGCAAGGCGCGGCCCCGCCTCCACCATGAGCCGGGTAATGCCGCGCGTCGCCAAGGCTTCAAGCATTGCGCGAATATCCAGCCCGCCGCCCCCCGGCGGCACCCGCAGCACGTCGAAGCCGCGTGCGCGGAGCGCGGCCTCGCGGTTTGCTGGCGCCTCGGGGTGGCCGACGATCCACACCGGCGCAATCGCAACCGAGGCGGCAAGGCGGCCGTTGACCGGTGTCCGCAACTCGGTGTCGACAACGATCCGCACCGGCGAGCGCGTTGCCATGCCGGGCAGCCGGCAGGTGAGGAGCGGATCGTCGGAAAGGACCGTGCCGATGCCGGTCAGCACCGCATCGTGCATGGCCCGCATCAGGTGCACGCGGGCGCGCGCGGCCTCCCCGGTGATGGCAACTGGCCGCCGGCCGGCTAAGCCGACCTTGCCGTCGGCGGACACCGCAAGCTTGAGCGTGACATGGGGGCGGCCCTCGCGCACGCGGCGGATGTGTCCGGCATGGTCCTGCGCGGCTTCGTTTCGGCCCACCCCGACCTCGACGGCAACGCCCGCCGCGCGCAGGCGCGCATGGCCGCGCCCGGCGACCTTGGGGTTCGGGTCCTCAAGGGCGGAGACCACCCGCGCGATGCCCGCCGCGAGGATGGCGTCGACGCAGGGCGGCGTCTGTCCGTGATGCGCGCAGGGTTCGAGCGAGACATAAAGCGTTGCCCCGCGCGCGGCTTGCCCGGCGCGCGCAAGCGCCTGGGGTTCGGCATGCGGCCGCCCGCCCGGCTGCGTCCAGCCGCGACCAACGATCGTGCCGTCGCGGACCACCACCGCGCCCACGGCCGGGTTCGGCCAGGTGCGTCCGAGCCCGCGGCGGCCGAGCGCAAGCGCGACCTGCATGAAGCGGCGATCCTCTTGTGTCACCGTCCGGTTCCCACCTCGCGCGGCTTATGCCGTCTCGTTGGCAAAATGGATCGTCGAATTGCGCGCGGCAATGACCGATTGCGAGGAACTGCCTTTCCGCAGGCGCTCAGGCGGGACGCTGATAGCGCAACAATTTGCGCGACGGAAAATCGTAGAGGCGGCCGGTCTCGGTGAAGTCGGGAAGGCAGAGCGGCAAAATCGCCTCGGCGACTTCCTCGGGCGTCGGCAGCGTGAGCGGATCTTCGCCCGGCATGGCGGTGGCGCGCATGCGGGTGCGCGTCGCCCCAGGATTGAACAGATTGACGCGGACATTGGTGCGTTCGGTCTCGGCCGCATAGGTGCGGGCGAGAACGTCGAGCGCCGCCTTGGAGACCGCATAGGCGCCCCAATAGGCGCGCACCCGAAACGCCGCGCCCGAGCTCAAGAAAACCGCGCGGCCGGCCGGGGCGGCGCGCAGGAGCGGGTCGAGCGAGCGGATGAGCCGCCAATTCGCGGTCACATTGACCGCGAGCGTGCGCTCAAACACGGTCGGCTCGATATGGCCGAGCGGCGAGATCGTCCCGAGCACGCCGGCATTGCCGACGAGGACGTCGAGCCGGCCGTAGCGCTCATAGAGCGCCCCACCGAGCCGGTCGATGCCTTCGTAATCGGTGAGATCGAGCGGGACGAGGGTTGCCGTGCCGCCTTCGGCGCGGATGGCGTCGTCGAGCTCTTCGAGGCCGCCGCTCGTGCGGGCGACCGCGACGACATGGGCGCCGGCGCGCGCGAGCGCGCGGGCGGTGGCGGCGCCGATGCCGCGCGACGCGCCGGTGACGAGCGCGATCCGGTCGGCGAGGGGTTTCTCAGACATCGTTTCTCACAAACGCCGAAGGTGATGAAAAATGATGACCCGCCTTCCTGACTTGGTCACAAGACCAGCCAATTTGCGGTCCGCATTCCGGGCGGCGGAGTTTGGAGAGAGCGAGACCGTTCAAAATCGGCAACGCCAAGGGTGCTCAACGCAATGAGGCAGTAGCCGCCATCGTCGTATTCGGTTTCCAAACGAACGGCCTGCGTCGGAATGAATTCGGGAAAGCTATGGAAATGGTCGACGGCGTTGCGGACAGCGGCTCTCACATCGATCATCGACCCCCCTGGAGTTCAGCTTGCCTCCGCAAGCAGCGAGAGCTGACGCGGGACCGCCTCGCGCACGGCAAGATCGGTGAGCGGCGTCGGGTAGTCGCCGGTAAAGCAATGGTCGGTGAACTGCGGGTGCGCGGGGTCGCGCCCCGCGGGATAGCCCATCGCCCGATAGATGCCGTCCACCGAGAGGAACGCCAGCGAATCCGCGCCGATGAAGCGGCGCATGCCTTCGAGATCATGGGTCGCGGCCAGCAGCTTGTCGCGCTCCGGCGTGTCGATGCCGTAATAGTCGGGATGGGTGATCGGCGGCGAGGCGATACGGAAATGCACCTCCGTCGCCCCCGCATCGCGCATCATTTTGACGATCTTCGTCGAGGTCGTGCCGCGGACGATGGAATCGTCGATCAGAACGATGCGCTTGCCGGCGACCACGGCGCGGTTCGCGGAATGCTTGAGGCGCACGCCGAGCTGTCGGATCTGCTGCGTCGGTTCGATGAAGGTGCGGCCGACATAATGGTTGCGGATGATGCCGAGCTCGTAGGGAATGCCGGAGGCCTGGGCGTAGCCGATTGCCGCCGGCACGCCCGAGTCCGGCACCGGCACGATGACGTCGGCCACGGCGGGGGCCTCGCGTGCGAGCTCGCTGCCCATCCGCCGGCGCACCTCGTAAACGGGGCGGCCGCCGACGATCGAGTCCGGCCGCGAGAAATAGATGTACTCGAAGATGCACGGGCGCGGCGCCGTCGGCGGGAACGGTTTGTGCGAGTGGGTGCCGTTCTCGTCGAAGATGATGACCTCGCCGTTTTCGATGTCGCGCACGTATTTTGCGCCGATGATGTCGAGCGCGCAGGTCTCCGAGGTGAGAATCGGACAACCGTCGAGCTCGCCGAGGACGAGCGGGCGGATGCCGAGCGGGTCGCGGGCCCCGACGAGCTTCTTGTTCGTGAGGCCCACGAAGGCATAGGCGCCTTCGAGCTGCCGCAGACCCTCGATGAACCGGTCGATGAAACGGTTGCGGCGCGAGCGCGCGACAAGATGCAAAATCACCTCGGTGTCGGAGGTTGACTGCATCATGGCGCCGTCGCGCACAAGCTCGCGGCGCAGCGTCATCGCGTTGGTGAGGTTGCCGTTGTGACCGATCGCAAAACCGCCGGCATTGAGTTCGGCGAAAAGCGGCTGAACGTTTCGCAGGATCGTCTCGCCGCTCGTCGAATACCGGTTGTGGCCGATCGCGGAATGGCCGGGCAGACGTTCGATCACGTCGCGGCGCGAGAAGGTGTCGCCGACGAGGCCGAGCCGACGTTCGGAATGAAAGCGCGTGCCGTCGAAGGTGACGATGCCGGCGGCCTCCTGGCCGCGGTGCTGCAAGGCGTGCAGCCCGAGCGCCGTGATGGCTGCGGCATCGGGGTGACCGTAAATGCCGAAGACGCCGCATTCCTCGTGCAGCGTGTCGCCGTCGGGGTGGTCGGAAAGGCTGAAAGGATCGTCGCTGTGCATGGCCTCTCCGAAGCGCCTTCTCGAGAACCTGGCTTTCAGCGCGCTTTCGGCGTCGCCGACGTGTTCAGCAGTTGCTGCATTCCCAACCGGTCGGACCGGGCATAGCCCGGCTGGTCTGCGCCGCGCGCCGGCGGCGCGGTCTCCGAGCGCGTTCCCGGCTCGGGCGGATTCGTTTCCGGCTCCTGCCCCTCGCGCGAGCGCTTCAAGCGCCGCAAATAGCCCTCCGGATCCTCCGGCAGCATGGACATAAGGGCTTCGCCCGTGGACTGCAACACGACCCGCGATTTCGCGTTGCGCACCCATTCGGGCTGGCTTTTCTCCGGGACAAGCCAGGCAAAGAACAGGAAGGCCACGACCACGATCAGCAAACCCCGGGCGAGCCCGAACAGAAAGCCGAGGGTACGGTCGAGCGCGCCGATGCGGCTGTCGAGGATCATGTCCGAGATTTTGATGGTGATGATCGAGACGATCAGGAGCGTGCCGAGAAACACCCCGGCAATGACGATCCCGGCGGCGATGAGATCATGGTTGACGTATTGTTTCGCGACCGGGAGCAGCTTGGGATAGGCATAGACGGTCAGAATGGCCGCTGCCGCCCACGAGGCGATGGACAGAACCTCGCGCATGAAGCCCCGCACCATCGCGAGGATCGCCGAAATCAGCATCACGACGAGCAGGATGATGTCGAGAAGAGTGAGCGGCAGCTGCATGCGAGGACCGTGCGGTCGATCAAGGCGGCGCCTGCACAAGCACACCAGCCGCCGGAATCGAGTCTCGAACGAGGCTCAGGGCGGCCTTTCTATACCTGATCGTTGCAAGTCCCGTCATCCTTCTTGTCCGCGGCCTCCACGGCTTCCGGCACCGGCCGACGCGCGCCGGCCGGAGGCAGCCGGGAATCCGCGATCCTTTCAAGGGGTGCGGACTTGCCGCTCCGCGCGGCCTTGCGGGGCCGCCGGGGCGCGGGCGAGGATGCCGGCCACGAGATCGGCGAGCGCCGCAATCGGGGTGATGCGCAGTGCCGAGTCGGCAGGCTCTTCTCGCGCCGAATCGGGAACGAAGGCGGCCGTGAAGCCGAGTTTTGCGGCTTCTTTGAGCCTTACGCCCGCATAAGCGACGGGCCGCACCGCTCCGGACAGCGACACTTCCCCGAAATGGACCGAATCGGGCGGCAAGGCGGCTCCGGAGAGGGAGGAAACGAGGGCTGCGGCCGCCGCAAGGTCGGCCGCGGGCTCGGAAATCCGCAGGCCGCCGGCGACATTAAGGTAAACGTCGTGGCTTGCGAGGCGGACCCCGCAATGGGCTTCCAGGACGGCAAGCACCATGGACAGGCGGCTCGGATCCCAGCCGACGACGGCGCGCCGGGGCGTGCCGAGGGGGGAGGGCGCCACGAGGGCCTGGATTTCGACGAGCAGCGGCCGCGTCCCCTCCATTCCCGCGAACACGGCCGTGCCGGGCGCTCCGAGATCGCGCTCCGACAGGAACAGTTCGGAAGGATTGGCCACCTCGCGCAGGCCGCAGCCCGTCATCTCGAACACGCCGATTTCGTCCGTCGGTCCGAACCGGTTCTTCAGGGCGCGCAGGATGCGGAACTGGTGTCCCCCTTCGCCCTCGAACGACAGGACGGCGTCGACCATGTGCTCGACCACGCGGGGCCCGGCGATCTGGCCGTCCTTGGTCACGTGCCCCACGAGAATGACGGCGGCGCCGGAGCGCTTGGCATAGCGGATCAAGGCCTGCGCGGCGCCGCGCACCTGCGTCACCGTGCCGGGAGCCGAATCGACGAGGTCGGTCCACATGGTCTGGATCGAATCGATGATCACCAGGCGCGGCGTTTTGCCTTCGGAGAGCGTTGCGACGATGTCTTCCACCGCCGTTTCTGCGGCAAGCTCGACGGGTGCGGCGGCGAGCCCCAGCCGCTCGGCGCGAAGCCGCACCTGGGCCGTCGCCTCCTCGCCGGAGACATAGACCGCGCGATGGCCGAGCCGGGCGAGCGCCGCGGCGGTCTGGATCATGAGGGTTGATTTGCCGATCCCGGGGTCGCCGCCCACGAGCAGCACGGAACCGCGCACGAACCCGCCGCCGGTTACGCGATCGAGTTCGGCGATGCCGGAGGCGAGCCGCGGGGCGTCCTGCCCGCCGCCGGAGAGTCCTTCGAGAGCGAACACGCGCCCCTTGCGCGGCTTGCGGCCCGGCATGGCGCGCTCGAGCGCCGCCGTTTCTTCCGCGACCGTGTTCCACTCGCCGCAGGCGTCGCACTTGCCCTGCCAGCGGCCATAGACCGCCCCGCAGTTCTGACAGATGAAGCTCTGAGTCGGCCGCGCCATGCGCCTCATGGAGGCGGCGGGGGAGGGGATGTCAACCGCTCTTCCGCGCGCCGGCGCCCGGCATGGGTCTTGCGGAGCGCCGCGGTTCTGGCGGCGGGCGCGGCGGGAGCAGACGGCCTCCGCCGCCTACTTGCGATAGACCCGCGCGTAGCGGCGGCCAAGGCTCGTCAGGATCTCGTAGGCGATCGTGCCGGCGCGATCGGCGACCTGGTCGATGCCGATATCGTCGTCGATGAGCGTGACGAGATCGCCGCGGCGGGGGACGCCCTCATCGCAGTCGGTCACGTCGATCGCGAGGAGGTCCATCGAGATGCGCCCGGCGACGAGGCAGCGCCGGCCCGCCACGGTCGCGTCCGCGCCCTCGCGGCGACGGTCGGTCGCGCCGGCCGAGCGCAGGAAGCCATCCGCATAGCCGGCGGCGACAACCGCGATGCGGCTCGGACGCCGCGCCGTCCAGGCCGCGCCGTAGCCGACCGTGTCGCCCTCCGTCACCGCGCGCACCTGCACGACCCGCGCTTCGAGCCGCACGCAGGCGCGCATGGGATTGGCGTGACCGGGCGTGGGATTGGCGCCGTAAAGGGCGACCCCGGGCCGTACCAGATCGTGGTGGGCGTCCGGCCCGAGGAAGATGCCGGAGGAATTGGCGAGCGAGGCCCGCAGGCCGGGATAGAGGGCGCGCAGGTCGCGAAAGAGTCCCATCTGGCGCGCATTGAGCGGGTGCGCGGCGTCTTCGGAGACGGCGAAATGACTCATCAGCAGATCGACACCGGCCCGCACCGCCACGTCTCGCTCAGCGAGCGCGGCCGCCTCGCGAAAGGTGAGCCCGAGCCTGTTCATGCCGGTATCGACATGCATCGCCGCCCCGCCGCGCCAGTCTGCCGAAGCGCGGAAGGCGATCCATTCGTTCACTTCGGCCACGCTGCCGAGCACGGGACGCAAATCGTGCGCCGCATAGGCCGCCGCCGTTCCGGGCAGGAGCCCGTTGAGCACGTAGATCGCACTTTCCCGATCGTGCATGCGCAGGCGGCGGCCTTCCGCAAGCTGTGCCACGAAAAACGTGCGGCAGCCTTCCGCGCGCAATGTGCGGGCGACGGGCTCAAGCCCGAGGCCGTAGCCGTCCGCCTTGACGACGGCACCGCATTCGGCGGGTGCGGCGCGCTCGCTCAGCGCGCGCCAATTCGCGGCGATCGCGGCAAGGTCGATCGTCAGCACGCCGCCGGCTTCCGCAGCGGGCGGGCCCGAGGTTTCGACGATCGTTCGAGGCTCGATTGGCATCGGTTGGCGGAACGAGGCGGCCGTCCGGTTCTCGGCCAGGATAGGCGGCGCGGCAAACAACGCAAACGGCGCGTTCGCGACTGCGCCGGGGCCGATGCGCGGTTTTCAGTAGCGCTCGGGGAGTTGGTCGTCGCGGGCGAGATTGGAGAAGCGTGTGAACTGTTCGGCGAAATGCAGGCGCACGGTGTCGGTCGGTCCGTGCCGCTGCTTGGCGATAATCACTTCCGCCTGCCCGTGAACGGCATCCATGTCCTTTTGCCACTTGAAAAAATCTTCGGTGCCGGGCTGCGGCGCCCGCCCCTTCAGATAGTATTCTTCGCGATAGACAAACAACACGACATCGGCGTCCTGCTCGATGGAGCCCGATTCACGCAGATCGGCGAGCTGCGGCCGCTTGTCGTCGCGGCTTTCCACCTGACGCGACAATTGCGAAAGCGCCAGAATCGGGATGTTCAATTCCTTGGCGAGCGCTTTGAGGTTCGTGGTGATCTCGGTGATTTCCTGGACGCGGCCTTGTGCCGCCCGCGCCGTCGAGCCGGCGATCAGTTGCAGATAGTCGATGACGAGAAGATCGAGCCCGCGCTGTCGCTTGAGCCGCCGCGCCCGCGCGGCGAGCTGCGCGATCGAAAGGCCGCCCGTCTCGTCGATATAGAGCGGCAGGTTTTCCAATTGGCGGGTGATGTCGACGATCCGGTCGAACTCGTGCTGTTCGATTTGCCCGCGGCGGATCTTGTTCGAAGGAATTTCCGCCTGCTCGGAGATGATGCGGGTGGCGAGCTGCTCTGCGGACATTTCAAGAGAGAAGAAGCCGACAATGCCGCCATTGACGGTGACGAACCGGCCGTCCGCTCCGACTTCGCCCTGCCACGCAGCGGCGACATTGTAGGCGATGTTGGTGGCGAGCGCGGTCTTTCCCATGCCGGGCCGCCCCGCCAGGATGACGAGATCGGAGGGCTGCAGGCCGCCCATGAGCCTGTCGAGGTCGGTGAGCCCCGTGGCGAGGCCCGAAAGCTTTCCGTCGCGCTGATAGGCCGCAGCCGCCATGTCGACGGCGGTCTTCATCGCCTCGGTGAAGCGCAGGAAGCCGCCGTCGTAGCGGCCGACCTCCGCAAGCTCGTAAAGACGGCGCTCGGCGTCTTCGATCTGGTCCTGCGGCGAGAAGTCCACCGGCGCGTCGTAGGCGACGTTCACGATGTCTTCGCCGAGGCGGATCAGGTCGCGGCGCGTCGCGAGATCGTAGATCGTCCGCCCATAGTCTTGAGCATTGAGGACGGTCGTCGCCTCCGCCGCGAGGCGGGCGAGGTACTGGCTGACGGTCAGTTCCCCGATCTGCACGTCGCTCGGCAGGTGCGTCTTCAGGGTGATCGGCGTCGCGAGCTTGCCGGCACGAATCAGGCTTCCGGCGATCTCGAAAATCTTCTGATGAAGCCCCTCGATGAAATGCTCGGGCCGCAGGAAGTCGGAAACCCGGTAGAAGGCCTCGTTGTTGACGAGGATCGCGCCCAGGAGCGCCTGCTCGGCCTCGATATTGTGGGGCGCCACACGGTAGGTCGGGTCGGCGCCGGCCGCGGGTCTGCGCAGGAACGAATCAGCGAAAGCCATGGCGCAACGATAGTCCTCATTCCGGAAAGGCGGGGATCCCGTCTTCTCGGTGCGGTCGGAGACGCGTGCGGGGACAAAAGGGGCGGCCTGCGCCCAGGAGCCCGGCATAGCACGCCGCGGAGGAACACGGTTAACGCTTCGTTGCGCGCCGCCCGCATTGTCCCGCAATCCACACGCGATGCGCGGGAAGCCGGCCGCGGGCGGGTTGGGGCTTGACTACTCGCCGGCGAGTCGAAGGGGCGGGCGGCTGCCGCTTTCGAGAGTCCGCAGCCGCGCCTCTTCGCGGGCGATGTAATCCCGCGTCAACGGCACCGCATCCTGCCGCTTGGCGAGCTGGATCTGCATCACCATCAGGTTCTGGTGACGGAACGACATTTCCGAGGCGGCGAGATAGAACTCCCACATGCGCACGAAGCGGGCGTCGTAGAGACGCTCGACCTCCTCGCGGTGGGCGAGGAAGCGTTCGCGCCAGGCCTTCAGCGTTTCCGCATAATGCAAGCGCAGGATTTCGATGTCGGTCACGAGCAGGCCGGCCTTCTCGATCGCCGGCAGCACTTCCGACAGCGCAGGGATATAGCCGCCCGGGAAGATATATTTGGCGATCCAGGGATTGGTGATGCCCGGCCCTTCGGGGCGCCCGATCGAATGGATGAGGGCAACGCCGTCGGGCTTGAGCCGCGCCGCGACCGCGCGGAAATAGGCATCGTAATAGCCGACGCCGACATGTTCAAACATGCCGACCGAAACGATGCGGTCGAACTCGCCGGTGACGTCGCGATAATCGCGGAGCGCGAACTCGGCCGCGCCGCTTAGGCCTTTTTCCTCGGCGCGGCCGCGCGCGACGGCGAGCTGCTCCTGCGAAAGCGTGATGCCCGTCACCTTGGCGCCGCACATCTCGGCGAGGTAGAGGGCGAGCCCGCCCCAGCCGCAGCCGATGTCGAGCACACGCTGGCCGCGCCCGACGAGCAGCTTCGCCGCAAGGTGGCGGCGCTTGGCGAGCTGGGCGTCGTCGAGACTTTGCCCCGGATGCTCGAAATAGGCGCAGCTGTACTGTCGGTCGGCATCGAGAAACAGCGCATAGAGACGGCCGTCGAGATCGTAGTGGTGGGCAACGTTGCGGCGCGCCCGCCGCCCGCCGTTGAGCTGTTGGAGCCTGCGCCGCAGATAGCGGAGCACCCATTGCGGGCGTGCCCAGCGCGGCGGCTTGTTGGCGCCGTCCTGCGACAGCACGAGCGCAAGCAGGTCGGCAATGCTGCCCTGCTCGAGCAGGAGGTCCCCGTCCATGTAGATTTCGCCGAGCTTCAATTCGGGGTCGAGCAGCAGCGCACGCTGGGCGGCTGCCGTTCTGAACCGCAAGGCCACCTGCGGTTCGCTGCCGTCGCCGAGTTCGTAGGCTCGTCCCCCCGCCGTAACCATCCGCAGCGTTCCTTTGCGGACGAGGGTCTTCAGGGCGACATAAAGCAACCGGTCCATTGGCGGGCTCCGTTGCCTTCAACAACCACACGAGTTCCCACGCCGGCGTGCGAGCGCTGCGGCTTCGGCGCGCGGCATGGGATGGCCTGCAACCACAATTAAAACAAACTCCCTCTGTTCGAGCAATGTGCGCCCCAGGTGCCCGAACCGGGCCGGCCGGGCCACGCCACGGGCCATCAACAAGGCGCGATGGTCCCGGGGGATCGCCGGAACGGGACGGGCCCGCGCGAATACGCAAAAAGCGCAGGGTTCTTGCAAAAGCATTTCCACCATTGCGATTCATGCTCTAGACACGCGGCGGTGCGAGCGATGCGGAACGGAGATGATCTGGTGCGGCCGAGGCGGTTTATCTGGTCCCTGCCGTTGATGCTGGCGCTCCTGTCTGCGCCGGCGCACGGACAGGATCTCGAAGCCGGCAAGACACCGGCGCAATTGTTCGCGTCGAATTGCGCGGGCTGCCATCAATCGCCGCGCGGGCTTGCGCGCGCGGGCGGCCCGGGCCTCGTCGGCTTCCTGCGCCAGCACTACACCACCAATGCCGGCTATGCCGCGACGCTCGCGGCCTATCTCGCAGGCGTCGGCGGGGCCGATCCGCGCGAGACCGAGCGAAGGACGCATCGCGACGCCGCGGACCGGAAGCCGCCGGCGGACAGAACCGAGGCCGAGCGCCCCCGGGCGCGCGAGTCCGCTCCGGCCAGACGCGAGGAGGAACGCAGGGCGCGGCGACCCGTGCCCGAACGCAGCGTCGCGACGATCCTCGCCAAGCGCCAGCGTTATCTCGATCCCCCCGGGCTGAGTAGCCGGCGGCAGCGTGAGGAGAAAGTGGGCCCCGCGATCGTGTCGAGCGATCCCGAACCCGTCGCCGTTTCGCGCGAGCCTGTCCCGGTGCCGCCGCCGCACGAATTGCCGGTGCCGATCCGGCCGCCTGCGCCGTCGCCGCGGATCGTGGATGTCGCGCCGCCGGCGGCGCCCGCGCCGGCGGTCGAGCCTGCCGAAATCCCGCCGTCCCAACGAAAGCCGGCGGCCGCCACCCACGAGGCCATTCCGGTGGCCGGGACCGCTGCCGCGGCGCGGGCCGCCGCACGCGCCGCAACGATGGCCGGCGCCCCGACGCAGCCCGCCGCGACGGCGCCGTTGCCGACCGCGGCGCCGGCCGCAAAGCAGGCGGCCCCGGCGGTCACGCCCTCCGCGGCGTCTCCCGCGGTGGTGGGGAGCAAGGCCAAAGAGCCTGCCGGGCAGCCGGATTCCGCGGCGCCGGAGCCCTTGGCGGCCGATCCCCGACCGGGGGAGCTTTCGGGGGCAACGCCGCCCTCACCGTTGAACGGGCCGACGAACGATCAGTCCGCTTTGCCGGCCGCCGCCGCCGAAAGGGACGGCGGGTCCGCGGCCCCCGCGCATCCCGCCGCTGCGCACGAAGAAGGCGATGCAGCGGAGCGATCGACCCCGGCTGACCGGGCGATCGCTGCCGATCCGGCCGAAAAGGTCGGCACGGTGCGCTGAGGCCGCGTCTTTCCTCGGGACGAAGGCAGCGCACCCGGCCCGCGCGCGTTGCTGCCGGGCGGGGCAGGGCTGGAGCCTGCTGCCCCGGGTTTTGCGCGTCAGCGGGCCTCGTCTTCGCCGGCGCCTTGATCCGCCGCTTCGGCTGCTTCTTCGCCCTGCGGCGGCTGCTCGAAGAAGCGCTCGGCCGCAAGGGCCGCTTCCTCCGCCTCGGTGAGTTCCCGCACCACGGTCACGTCCTCGCCGCGGGCCTGGCGTTCCGCCTCGTCGGCATTGCGGGCCACATTGACGGAGATCGAGACCTCGACTTCGGGATGCAGAGAAATCGGCACCGCATGCATTCCGATGGACTTGATCGGCGCGTTGAGGGCGACCTGCGCGCGGTTGATCGCGAAGCCCGCTTCGCCGAGCAGAGCGGCGACGTCACGCGTCGACACCGAGCCGTAGAGTTGGCCGGTCTCCGAAGCCTGGCGCAGGACGACGAAGGTCTGGCCGTCGAGCTTCTCGGCGATCTTCTGCGCCTCGCTGCGCTGGGCAAGGTTGCGGGCCTCGAGCTCGATCTTCATCGACTCGAACCGCTTGCGGTTTTCTTCGGTCGCGCGCAGCGCCTTGCCTTTGGGCAGCAGGAAATTGCGCGCATAGCCGTCGCGCACGCGCACGACTTCGCCCATCTGTCCGAGCTTGGGCACGCGTTCGAGCAGGATCACTTGCATCAGGTCTTCTCCTTGCCAAATGTCAATCTCGTTGGATCAGGAACTCCGGGCGGGCGGGCCCCGGCGCGGCATGCGAGCGCGCAAGTCGAGCCGCGTGTCGGCGAGGCCGAGCAGCGACATGAACAGGAGCGGCCAGCCAAGGATGGCGATTCCGCCGTACAGGCCGCCGAGAATGAAGCCGCGTCCGCTGAGCGAACGGGTGAGCGTGTGGATCACCGCAAGCCCCAGCAGCGCGTAGGCGGTGAGCAGGCCGGCCACGAAGACGGACCCGATGACACCCGGCAGGCCGGGCAGCAGGGCGACGAGCAGCACGCCGCCCAAGAACATCAGGACCGAAGGCGGAAAGCGCAGGGCCGAAATATCTGGCCACGGCCGCCGCAGATGCCCCGAAAGCCGGACGATCTGCCCCGCAAGCCACAAGGTGAAAGCCTGCATGAGTGTTGTCAGCACAGCGGCCGCGGGCGGCAGCACGCGGTCGGGATGTTCGAGCAGCACCTGCACGAAGGCTCCGACGGGGGCCGCCTCGCCTGGCTGCCCGCCCGTTTCGCGCGGACGCAGCACCGCTTCGAGCGACTTCTGCAGGGCCGTCCGCAAGTCCTCCTCATCGCTCGCCACCATCAGCACGATGGCCGTTACGATGAGCGAGGAGAGCAGCGCGATCCAGATGACGAGGCGGCCGACGGGGTACCATTCGGTGGCGCCGGCTGCATCGGTGCGGGCGAGCAAAGCGAGATAGGCAAGCCACCAGGCCGGCAGGCCCACTCCGAGAAGGAAACTCACCAGGAGGTTTCCGCCGAACACGCCGGCAAGAGCCAGGGCCGCAAACAGCGCCGCGCCAAGGGCCGCAACATGGCTCCAGCCAATTCCGGCAATGAGAATCGGCAACGGCGCGAGATTGAACAACGGGATCGACAGCGCCGAGCCCGAGGTCACCGACGCGAAAAGAAGCGCCGATGTCGCACCTGCGGCAATCGCGATGAAGGCGATCTGCATCATAACCAGCTGTCCCGCTCCGGCGCGCCGTGCGCCCTTGCAACGAGCGGTTAGAGACGGGTCGACCGCCCGCCCCAACCCTTTTGTCATATCGGCGCCGCGGTGCCGCGGCGACGATCACTTGCTGCTCCGACCCCTGTCCGCGTCAGCGAATCACGAAGGGCAGAAGGCCGAGGAAGCGGGCGCGCTTGATTGCAGTCGCCAGCTCCCGCTGCTTCTTGGCCGAAACCGCGGTGATGCGGCTCGGCACGATCTTGCCGCGTTCGGAAATATAGCGCTGCAGGAGCCGCACATCCTTGTAGTCGATCTTCGGCGCTCCCGCACCGGAGAACGGACAGGTCTTGCGGCGGCGGAAAAACGGCCGGCGCTGCGGTTGCGTGCTCATGCGGTTTCTCCTTCGGCCGGCACGACCTCCTCCTCCTCGTCGCGGGGCCCGCGTTCACGGCGCGGACCGCGCCGTTCGTCGCGGTCGCGGTCACGGTCGGACTTGCGCATCATCGCCGAGGGACCGTCCTCGAGCTCCTCGACGCGGATTGTGAGGTAGCGCAGAACGTCCTCGTTGAGCCGCTCCTGGCGCTCGAGCTCGGCGATTGCCGCCGGCGGCGCGTCGATATTGAGCAGCGTCATATGCGCCTTGCGGTTCTTGCGGATACGGTAGGCGAGGGACTTCACCCCCCACGGCTCAGTCTTGGTGACCTTGCCGCCCATCTGCTCGATGATGCCGGTATATTGCGCGGTCAGTTCTTCGACCTGCTGCGCAGTCAGGTCTTGCCGCGCGAGGTAAACATGCTCGTACAAGGGCATGAAATGACAAACCTTTCCTGTCCGGCTACGGTGCGGCTTCGTTGGCGCCGCGGCCGTGCCCATTCGCTCGTCCGCCCCTGGCGCAAAGCCGGCTCGAGCCCTTCGGGAAAGGCTCGAAATGCCCGAGTTCGCGAAAGCACGGGACGCCGGGCGCAAACCGCCCTGCCGGACTCGCACAGCGAGCGCGGCCGTCCGTTCAGCTTCCGACCAGGGTCGCGGAGCCGCCGTTTATACGCAGTCCGACGCGCTTTGCAAGCAAAGCGCCGCCCGTTTTCAGGCCGCTTGCCCCCATGGGCGGGTTCCTGCCGGCGGGGCGACTGAGAGAGCCGGCCCGTGGAAACAGCTGATCTGTTTTCCCGTTTGGCCGTCGCCCTCGGCATCGGGCTGCTTTTCGGTCTCGAGCGCGGCTGGAAGCAGCGGGAGGACGCGCCGGGAAGCCGGACGGCCGGAATCCGGACCTTTGCGCTCATCGGCCTCCTCGGCGGCATCGTCGGGACGATGGCGCGGGGCGCAGACCTCGCCGGCGCCGGCGGCATCGTCCTGGCCGTTGCGCTCGGCACCTTCTTCGTCACCTTCGCGCTCGCCTGCCGCGACGAGAACCGGTCCGAAGGGGTCTATTCGGCAACCACGGCGATTGCCGGAATGGTCGCCTTTTCGCTCGGCGCCTATGCGCAATGGGGCGATCTGCGCGTCGTGGCGGCGGGCGGTGTGGCCGCCGTCGTGGTTCTGGCGAGCCGGGAAGCGTTGCACGGGCTGGTCCGGGGTCTGACCTGGCCGGAGCTGCGCGCCGGGATCGTGCTGCTCGTCATGACCTTCATCGCCCTTCCGCTGATGCCGGATGCACCGGTCGGGCCGTTCGGCGGCATCAAGCCGCGCGACGTGTGGCTACTGGCGATCGTGCTCGCGGCGGTGTCCTTCGTGGGTTACGCAGCCGTGAAATACATGGGCGAGACCGGCGGCACGCTGCTCGCCGCCGCGGCGGGCGCGCTCGTTTCGTCGACCGCCGTCACCGTGACGAATGCCCGGCGCTCGGCCATGCGCGAAGGCTCGCCGCAGGTGCTTGCGGCGGGCGCAGTGCTCGCAACCGCCGTTTCGCTCGCGCGCGTCATCGTGCTCGTCGCCGCGCTCAACCCCGCTTTGCTTTCGCACGCGGCGCCTGCATTGCTCGCCGCGATGGCCGTGACGGGGGGCTTCGCTTACGGCCTTGCCTTCAGGCGCGCCCGAGAGCCCGCAAAGGCGTCTCCCGGCGCGCTGCGCAATCCGTTCGAACTGCGCTCGGCGCTCCTCTTCGCGCTCGTTCTCGGCCTCATGGTCATCGTCGGACGGGCGGCGAGCGAACGCTTCGGCGCGACGGGGGCTTTCGGGATCGCGGCTGCGGGCGGACTTGCCGACGTGGATGCCATCACGATCGCAATCGCGCAGCTTGCGCCGGCGCCGCTCGCAAGCGAGCAGGCGGCGAGGGCGATCCTCCTCGCGGTTGCCGTGAATACGGCGAGCAAGGCGACGATCGCGATCATCGCCGGCTCTCGTGCGTTCCGGCTATGGGTCTTGCTCGCGACGGCTGCCGCCTTCGTCGCGGCCGGCGCGGCTGTTGGGCTCACCGTTGCGGCCAGCGCCGCTTGGGGATGAGCGCAGGCAAGAAAGCGGCGGGCACGGGCCCGCCGCGGTGCAAGCAAACGTCGCCGCAAAGGTGCTCAGCCGTGCGGCGGGGGCACGATGCGGATATAGGGCTTCGGCGCCTTCCATCCTTGCGGATAGAGTTGCTTTGCCTCCTCGTCGCTAACCGCTCCGCTGAGGATCACCTCTTCGCCCTGTTTCCAGTTCGCCGGAGTGGAGACCCGGTGCTTGGCGGTGAGCTGCAGCGAGTCGATGACCCGCAGGATTTCGTCAAAGTTGCGCCCCGTGCTCATTGGATAGACAAGGACCAGTTTGATCTTCTTGTCGGGGCCGATGACGAACACGTTGCGCACGGTTTGATTGTCGTTCGGCGTGCGGCCTTCCGCCGTTCCGGTCGTGTTTGCCGGCAGCATGCCGTAGGCCTTGGAGATCGACAGATCGGTATCGCCGACCAGCGGGTAGTTCGGCGCGAAGCCCACGACGTCCGCGATGTCGCCGGCCCATTTCCGGTGGCTGTCGACGGGGTCAACCGACAGGCCGAGAATTTTCACGTTGCGCTTGTCGAATTCGGGCTTGAGCCGGGCCATCGTCCCGAGCTCGGTCGTGCAGACCGGCGTGAAGTCCTTGGGATGGGAGAACAGAACCGCCCAGGAGTCACCGATCCATTCGTGAAAGCGGATGCGTCCCTCGGTGGTGTCGGCTTCGAAATCGGGAGCCGTGTCGCCAATCTGAAGAGCCATTGTCACCTCCTCCGTTGCTGCCCTGATGTTCGGTATATAGCTCCGATCGTCCGGTATATAGGACAAACCGGTATTGGCGCCAAGCGTTCGCGATGCGGACGCTTATCCTCCACGGCCGCGCTTCCGGCAGCGATTGACATTTCGTCGCATGCCCCGCAAAGCGGGCAGAGAGGGCCGGGTTCAGCGGGGCCATGTTCAAGCGGATTCTGATCGCCAATCGCGGCGAGATCGCGTGCCGCATCATCAAGACGGCCCGCAGGCTCGGGATCAAGACGGTCGCCGTCTATTCGGAGGCCGACCGCAACGCGCTGCACGTGGAGATGGCGGACGAGGCGGTGCCGATCGGGCCGGCTCCGGCGACGCAGTCCTATCTCGCAATCGAGAAGATCATCGAGGCTTGCCGCGCCACCGGGGCGGAGGCCGTTCATCCCGGTTACGGATTTCTCTCCGAGCGCGAAGCGTTTCCGCGCGCGCTCGCGGCGGCGGGAATTGTCTTCATCGGGCCGAACGCCGATGCGATCGCCGCAATGGGCGACAAGATCGAGTCGAAGAAGGCGGCCGCGCGCGCCGGCGTGTCCACCGTGCCGGGCCATCTCGGCGTGATCGAGGACGACAGCGAGGCCGTGCGCATCGCGGATGCAATCGGCTATCCCGTGATGATCAAGGCTTCGGCCGGCGGCGGCGGCAAGGGCATGCGGATCGCCCACACGGCCGCCGAGGTGGCCGAAGGCTTTGCGCGTGCCCGCTCCGAGGCGAAGGCCTCATTCGGCGACGATCGCGTCTTCATCGAGAAGTTCATCGTCAATCCGCGGCACGTCGAGATCCAGGTGCTCGGCGACAAGCACGGCAACGTTATTCATTTGGGCGAGCGGGAATGCTCGATCCAGCGCCGCAATCAGAAAGTCGTCGAGGAAGCGCCGTCGCCGCTCGTCGATGAGTCGATGCGCACGGCCATGGGCGCGCAGGCGGTCGCGCTCGCAAGGGCGGTGGGTTACGACTCGGCCGGCACCGTCGAGTTCGTCGCGGGTCAGGATCGCAGCTTCTATTTTCTCGAAATGAATACGCGCCTGCAGGTCGAGCACCCGGTGACGGAACTCGTCACCGGGATCGATCTCGTCGAGCAGATGATCCGCGTCGCTGCCGGCGAAAAGCTCGCGATTCGACAGGACGACGTGCGGCTTGCCGGCTGGGCGGTCGAAACCCGCATCTATGCGGAGGACCCATATCGCAACTTCCTTCCGTCGATCGGGCGGCTGACGCGCTATCGCCCGCCGCCCGACGCGCGGCGCGGTGGCGTCACCGTGCGTAACGACACCGGGGTCTACGAAGGCAGCGAGATTTCGCTCCACTACGACCCGATGATCGCCAAGCTCGTCACCCATGCGCAAACGCGCGAGGCTGCGATCGAAGCGCAGGCGGACGCGCTCGACGCCTTCGCGATCGAAGGCGTGCAACACAACATCCCGTTCCTCGCCGCGCTGATGCAGCATCCGCGCTGGCGCGCCGGCAACCTCTCCACCAATTTCATCGCCGAGGAATACCCGGACGGGTTCCGTCCGATCTTGCCGGAAGGGCGCATCGCCATGCGGCTCGCCGCCGTTGCCGCGGCGATCGACCATCTCGGCAACGCGCGCAAGCGCCGCATCTCCGGCCAGGCCGACGGCAAGCCGGTGGTGTTCGACCGCGGCCGCGTGGTGCGGCTCGGCGAGAGCGAGCTGCGCGTCGAAGTGGGGGAGGCGGGGGACGTCGTCACGGTGGCTTTCCTCGATGCGCCCGACGCGCGCCCTCACGAGGTTGTCTCGGCCTGGAAGCCCGGCGAGCTGGCATGGATCGGTACGGTCGACGGCGAACCCGTGGTCGCGCAGGTGCGACCGATCCTCAACGGCGTGGCGCTCGCCCATCGTGGCGTGGCGCTCGAGGCACGGGTCTACACGGAAACGGAAGCGAAAGCCGCGCGGCTGATGCCCGTGAAGGCGGCTTCCGACCGCGGCAAGCGCGTGCTGTGTCCGATGCCGGGCCTCGTTGTCTCCATCGCCGTTGCCGAGGGGCAGGAGGTCAAGGCGGGCGAGACGGTGGCCGTGGTCGAGGCCATGAAGATGGAAAACGTCCTGCGGGCCGAGCGCGACGGCGTCGTCAAGATCATCCACGCGAAACCGGGCGAGACGCTCGCGGTTGATGCGGTGATCCTGGAATTCGCCTGAGCGGCCTCGCGCGGGGTGCCGCCGCGCCCATCCGGCAGGAACCGCTGCCTTTCCTTTCGCGTTGCTCCGGCACCCCCCCGATCCGGAGTGCCGCCAATGAACGAACCTCGTCAACCGAAGCAGAAACAGGCGCACCAGCCCGGGCGCGAGAGCGAGATGCGGCCCGAACCCGAATACGCGCCGCGCTTTCCCGGTTCCGGCCGGCTCAAGGGGAAGGTGGCGTTCATCACCGGCGGCGATTCCGGCATCGGCCGTGCCGTCGCCGTCGCGATGGCGCGTGAGGGCGCGGACGTGGCGATCGTCTATCTCGAAGAGGACAAGGACGCCGACGAGACGCTGCAGGCCGTGGAAAGGGAAGGCACGAAGGCGATCAAGATCGCCGGCGACGTTGGAGACGAGGCATTCTGCCGCGAGGCAGTGGAGCGGACCGTCGAGGCGTTCGGACAGCTCGACATTCTCGTCAACAATTCGGCCGAGCAGCACGAGACGCACGACATCGCAGCCCTGGACACGCGCCAGCTCGAACGCACATTCCGCACGAACATCTTCGGCATGTTCTACTGCGTGAAAGCCGCGCTGCCGCACCTCAAGCCGGGCTCCGCGATCGTCAACACAACCTCGATCACCGCCTATCGGGGGCACAAGACGCTCATCGACTACGCGGCGACCAAAGGCGCGATCGTGGCCTTCACCCGCGCGCTCAGCCAGGCGCTGGTCGAGAAGGGCATCCGCGTCAATGCAGTCGCCCCTGGGCCGATCTGGACGCCGCTCATCCCCGCGTCATTCGACGCGGAAAAGACGGCGCAGCACGGCACCTCGGCGCCGATGGGGCGCGCGGGACAACCCAACGAGGTCGCGCCGTGCTACGTGTTCCTCGCGAGCGAAGACGCCTCCTACATGACCGGCCAGGTGCTGCATCCGAACGGCGGCAGCGTTCTCAACACGTGAGAGTTCGGCCGAGAAGGACGCCCCGACAAGCGGCCTTGTGCCGTGCTGGCCGCGCCGCGCGCGGAGATCGCGCGCAAGCGTCACCGCCATTCATTTCCTTTATTCGCCGGCCTCCTCAGGCAGAGCGCAGAATTCGCGAGCGTTCCTGATGCGAAGGCGGATTTCTGGTATGGTTCAGCCTTGCAGCGCGCGCAGCGTCGGCGTTGCAGGATCGGGAGGAGTCGATGTCGCGCGAACTCTTCTGGCTGACCTTGACGGTTGCCTTAACCGGCGTGCTGTGGGTTCCCTATATTCTCGACCGCATTCAGACCCGGGGACTGATGGCCACGCTCGGCAATCCGCAGGAGAAGGATCCGCCGCAGTCGGCGTGGGCGGAACGCCTCATGCGGGCGCATGTGAATGCGGTCGAAAATCTCGTGGTCTTTGCCGCGCTCGTGCTGACGGCCGAGGCGTTGAACATTCACTCGGGCCTGACCGCGGCCGCCTGCGCGACCTATTTCTGGGCGCGGCTTGCGCACGCTGTCGTCTATACGCTGGGCATACCCGTCGCCCGCACGCTCGCCTTCGCGGTCGGATGGGTGGCCCAGGTGGCGCTCGTGCTCGCGATTTTCGGCGCCGCGTGAGGGCGAGGAGCGGCATGATCCAGGCGAGACGGCTCGGCCACGCCACTTTTCTAACGCCCGATCTCGAGCGCGACGTCGCCTATTATCAGCAGACCGTCGGTCTTTGCCTCGCTGCGCGCGGCGACGGCCGCGCCTTTCTTGCAACCGCATGCGGTCAGCTTGCGATCGCGCTCGCGCAGGGCGCGCAGGCAGGCTGCACGGCGCTCGCCTTCGAAATCGCCCCGGAGGAAGACTGTGCGGAGATCGTGCGACGCCTCGGCAGGCAGGGGATTGCGGCGGAGCTCTGTCACGATGCGGCGCCGGGGGTGCCCGAAGCGGTCGCCTTTGCCGATCCGAAGGGAACGAGAATCGAGCTTTTCCCGCGATGGCGTTTCGTCGAAGGCAATCAGGCTGCGGTCGTCGGCGCGGGGCCGAACAAGCTCGGCCACGTCGCCTTTCTCGTCACGGACATCGCGCCGCTCGAGGCGTTCTACTCGCAGGTGCTCGGCTTCCGCATGGCCGACTGGATCGAGGACTGGTTCCTGTTCATGCGCTGCGGGCGCGATCACCACACGGTGAATTTCCTGCGCGGGCGAAGCGCGCGGGTGCATCACCTCGCCTTCGAGCTCCGCGATTCCGCGCATCTCATCCGCGCCTGCGACCTGCTCGCGCGCGACAAGTTCGAGATTCTGTGGGGTCCGACGCGCCAGGGGCCGGGCCACAATCTCGCGGTCTATCATCGCAACCCCGCGGGTCACATCGTCGAATTCTTCACGGACATCGACGTCATGGTGGACGAGGCGCTCGGCTATTACGAGCCGCGCCCGTGGCACCGCGACAGGCCGCAGCGGCCGAAGGTCTGGGATGCGCCGACGCGCCAGACCTGGGGCCTGCCGCCCTCGCCGGAATTTCTGGCCGACACCGCCTGAGGCGAGTTGGCGAGATCGCGGCTTAAGGGAACAGCGCCACCTGCTCCAGGCCGAGCGTCTCCGCAAAGCCGAGCATCAGGTTCATGTTCTGGATTGCCTGGCCCGACGCGCCTTTCACCAGATTGTCGAGCGCGGAGACCAGGATGGCACGGCCGGGCGCGCGATCGGCGACGACGCCGATGAAGGTCATGTTGGACCCGCGCACATGGCGCGTTTGCGGCGTCTCGCCGAACGGCAGCACATGCACGAACGGTTCCTTCTCATAAGCTTTCGCGAGCAGGGCATGGAGATCGGCCGCCGTGCGGCCGCGCCGCGCCCTCACATAGATCGTCGACAAGATGCCGCGGTTCATCGGCACGAGATGCGGCGTGAAGGAGACGATCACCTCGCGCCCCGCGGCTTTGGAGAATTCCTGGTCGAGCTCGGCCATGTGCCGGTGGCGGCCGACGCCGTAGGCGTGAAAGCCTTCCGAGACTTCGGAGAACAGCATCGCCTCTTTCGCGCTGCGGCCGGCGCCGGTCATGCCGGATTTGGCGTCAATAACAATCCCTTCGGTCTCGATGGCTTTCGCCTTCAGAAGCGGCACCAGCGGCAGCTGCGCGCAGGTCGTATAGCAGCCGGGATTGGCAACGAGGTGCGCCCGCCTGATCGCGCGACGGTACACTTCGACGAGGCCGTAGACCGCCTGGCCCTGCAGCTCCGGCGCCAGATGCTCGTGGCCGTACCACTTGGCATAGGCGGCGGTGTCGGCGAGGCGGAAATCGGCCGAGAGGTCGACGATCTTGGTGGAGGGGGCGGCGCCCATGAGCGCCTTCACGACCTTCTGAGTCGTGGCATGCGGCAGTGCGCAGAACACGAGGTCGAGACTCGCCTCGATCCAGTTCACGCTGTCGATGCTGACGAGCGGCGGCAGGTCGTAAGGCGAGAAATGCGCGAACACCTCGCGCATGGTCTGCCCCGCGCGGCGGTCAGCGGTCAGCACGGCGATTTCGACACGCGGATGACGCAGCAGCAGCCGCACGAGTTCGGACCCCGTGTAACCGGACGCCCCGAGAATCCCGATTCTTGCTTTCGTGGCCATGCTCACACCGCCATCAGGGGACCGACAATTGGCTCTTCCGCTGCGGAAGAGAGAGGGAGGCGCACGCGCCCGTTCCCGAGCGGCGGTAGGGCGCGCAACGCGGCCGCGCCTTCATAATGCAAACGCGGCCGCATGGCGATGATTGCGCGCGGCGAAGAGGCGCCCGCGATTCTCGGCGAAGACGAGGTCCGAGCCGCGCTCCGCAGCAAGAGCGAACGCGGCGGCATGGTCGATAGGTGCTGAAAACTGGCATCCATGGCGGCGGTCTCCGGTGGACGCCGCCGGACTTCGGTCTCGCGGGAAAATGGGGTCGTGCCGCGGGAGCCGAAGGCCGGCGGCACGTGGGCGTATTCCGATCAGTCGAAACCACACCGCAGCACCGCCGTGAGAGGACGGCGGCGGCACGCGGAACGGGTTAAAACCGTGATCATGGTCGCGGCGTATACCGGCGCCACGGCAGCGGCGTCAAGCCGCCGGGGACCGGATCGCTTCGGGAGAGATCGGGCGCTGCGACCCTTCGCCGGCTTGTCACGCCGATGCGTCGGACCCACATCAGGGGCTGCCCCGAGGGTCGAAGGAACCCCACCGTCGGCCTCACGTTGAGAATTAGGATTGGGCGGCGCGGGAGGCGCCGCGATCCGGGAGAGGCGCAGGTGTCCTGGATTTTCCCACCGTCGTCCGTCTTCACCACGCGCGCGCACCGCTACAAGGCGGAGAGTCTTCTGCCGCGCTTCGCGCTCGTGTTTGGGGTGGGGCTCGGCTTAGGCATGCTGTTCGACTCCTCCCGCGAGCAGCCGGCTCTCTCCCGCAATGCCGACAGAGCGCAGGCGGCCCCGGTCGCGCGTGCCGCGCAGGCGCGTGCTGAGCCGTCCTCTCCTGGGTCCGGGGCACCGCCAGCCGCACAGTCCGCCTCCGCGGCGTCCAAGAAGGCGGAAGCGCCTGGCGGCCGGCCGCCGCATGTCCCGTCGGGACCGAACGCGCCGGCGACGGCCGCCGGCGTGCCGCCCCCTGGTCAGCCTTCCGAGGCAAAGCCGGTTCGCGAAGCCGGCGGGATGCCGACCGCTGCCGCCGAGCCGAAGCCTCCGAAAGCGGCGGCCGGCGCGGCGGAAAAGGCGGCGGACAAGACCGTCGAGGCGGAAGACCCTCCGCAAGCCCGGCGTCCTCCGCCAACCCGGCGGACAACGCGGGCCCGCGCGAAGGCGCGAAGCAGCGATCCGCCGGGTCTTCGCTATGTCGGGACCCGCCTGCTCCCCGACGGAAGCCGCATCCCGGTTTACAGGCGCGTCCGCGACGAGGATTTCGACCGCGGCGCCTTGGGTTATGCAGGCGACGACCGGCCGGTTCGCCGTTCTCATCGCAGCCCGTTCGCATTCGACCCGTACGACTGAGGCCGGCAGGCTTCGGCGCGAAACCATATTCCGGCGCGACGACACACGCCGGAAATGAACGCGGGGCATGCTGCACACGCCCAAGATAAGGAGATGCGCGGCATGCGCTTCAGGGTTGTTGCGGTCGTTTTGACCTGCCTCGCCTGTACGGCACCCGCCGCAGAGGCTTGGGAAGAGGGGGCGGCGACCCGCGGCATCTCCCCGCAGACACCCGACGACCTGCGAGCCGGTATCGAGAGCAAGCACCCCGCCATGTACTACGCCCTCGCGAAGCGGCTGTTCGAGGCCGGCGCGCGGGACGAGGCGGTCTTCTGGTTCTATGTCGGGCAGATCCGGTTCCGCAGCTATCTCGCGAGCCATCCGAATCTCAAGCCCGACGGCGATCCCGCTCTGTTCACCGCCTTGTCCGAGATGGTCGGACGGCCGTTGAACGCTTATGCCTTCGGGAACATCCCCGCGCTCGCCGCGATCATCGAGCGGGCGCTTACCTGGGATGCCGCGCACGAGGACCCGTTTACGCCGCGCGGGGTTGCGCGCGAGCGGGTGCGCGCCGGGCTTTTCGCCCTGAAGGCCGATCTTGTCGCGAACCCGGAGAAATACCGCGCGCAGCGGGCCGCGGACGGACTGGACAACCGGGCGCGGTGACCGCCGAACGGCTCGCCGCTGTGCTAGTTTCACGGCATGGCGGGAGGAAGAAGCCTTTTGGTGTCGGCGGCGGGCCACAGCGCGGCGGCGGTCCTGCTTCTCGTCGTTCTTGGCGAACCCAAACTGTTCCAGGTTGCCGCGCCGGAGGCCATCGCCGTCGATCTCGTCACGCCGCAGGAACTGCGCACGGCCGACGAGGGCGAAACGCGCCCTCACGAGGCCAAAAGCGACGCGCAAACCCCATCGGCCGTTTCCCCCGAGCCGGAACAGACTCGGCAAGACACTGCGAACGAGGCAGACGCCGATACGAGACAAGCATCGCAGCCGACCGATGAAGCCGCCGCACGCTCGGGGGCGCAGGTGGGTTGGCCGCAGCCCGGCTTCGTCGACACCCGCGAGCTCCTCGCACTCTACAACATGCGCCTTCCCGGCTCGGGCTTCGACGCACCGGCCACGAGCCAGGCGAATCTCACGCGCGACGAGGCGGCGCGGTTCAGGGCCGAGGTGCAACGATGCTGGCACCTGCCGCCGGGCCTGGCCTCTTCGTCGGCGCGCGTGGTCCTGCGAATTTCGCTGAATCCGGACGGCACGCTCGCGGCCGAGCCGATGCTGATCGAGGCGACCGCATCCCGCGACGGACCGCAGGTGATGCGGGCGGCCATCGAGGCGGTCCGGCAGTGTCAGCCTTTCGCCTCCTTGCCGCGCGACCGCTACCGCGAATGGAAACAGCTGGACGTCAGCTTCACGCCACGTGACATGGTGGGAGGGTGAATCCGCCGCAACGCGAGCCGCCAGATGACCTACCTGATCATCAAAGCCGCCCTTTCCGGTATCATCGTCATGATTGTCTCAGAGGTTGCGCGCCGCAACCCTGGGATCGGCGGGCTGATTGCCTCGCTGCCGTTGGTCTCTATACTCGGCATCATCTGGTTGTGGCGCGACACCGCCGACACGGCGAGAATTGCAGCCCACGCCGAGGCGACGTTTTGGTTCGTCTTGCCTTCGCTACCGATGTTCCTGATCTTCCCAGCAATGCTCAGGCATGGCGTTGGATTCTGGGCGGCGCTAGCCATTTCATGCGTCCTGACCGTGGCGCTCTATTCAGGAACGATATGGTTTCTTCCACGGATCGGAATCCGGGTCTAACGCCGCCGAATCCAGAGATGACCGGGCCGTGCGCTCAGCGTGTCCTTCGCCCACCGCCTGCCTTGGCGGCGCCGCGCCGTGCGCGCGAAGCGCCGGCGGTCTTGCGGCGGTTGTAGGGCGAGCGGTTCGCCGGGGCGAGCGAAATGCCCTCGCGCTGCGCCTTGCCGCGCACCGCGACTTCCGTGCGGCCGAGTTTCAGGCTGATGACGCCCGTCGGCGTGTTCTGCTTGGCCAATTGCCTGAGCAAGCGCACGTCTTCCGCGCTCCAGGGTTCGCGCATATTGCGCCGGGATTTCGCATTGGTCTTGCGCGGGCCTTTCCGGCCAATGGGAGAAGCGGCTTGCCTCCGTGACGCTTTGCCGCGCGCCGCTCGTGCCATTTCGAAGTCCTTTCCTCAAAAAAACGCCCGCCCGGACCATCGGGGAGCTAATTCGTAACGGCGAAACCGCCGCGGAGTTTCCGAATCGGTTCCTGCCGAAGTGAAATCATACCGCCATTATGATCCCCGAGATGACGAAAAACCCTATCGACGCATCCAACCACCCCGAAGGCTCGCATGTGAGCGGGGAAAATTTCGTAAACTCCGCGCCAATTCTCAGGTACAGTTTTCGCCCGTCGCTCCTCGGCGCGCCGCAGGAATTCGCGCTGGAGCGCGACGCGCTCCTCTGGTCGGTGGGAAACCGCTCGGGACGCATTCCGTATCGGTCGATCCGGCAGATTCGCCTGTCGTACAGGCCGGTCACGTTGCAGATGTATCGGTTCCAGACCGAAATCTGGGCCGAGAACGCGCCGAAGCTTGCGATCGCCTCATGCTCCTGGCGCTCGATGGTCGAGCAGGAACGACAGGACCAAGCCTACCGGACTTTCGTCGTGGCCCTCCACCAACGCCTTGCACGGAGCGGGACGCGCCCGCTGCTGCGCGCGGGCGTTCCGCACTTGACGTATTGGCCGGGTGTCGTTCTGTTCGCGGCCATGGCGCTGATCTTGCCCTGGGCGGTGGCCCGGACGGCCAGCGCCGACGCATTCTGGAGCACGGCCCTGGTCGCCCTGCTGATCGCCGTGTTTCTGTGGCAGATCGGCGGTTTCTTCTGGCGCAACCGGCCGGCGGCCTATACTGCGGAAGCCATCCCGGAGGCCGTTCTACCCAGGGGATAGCGCGTCCCCTTTTTCTTCGCGTCGGCGCAGGAGGCCGCCCGCAAGATCGGAAATCGTCGGCGGCGGCAAGGCCGAAAAGGGAAGCGGCCGCACCACTTCGATGGCCGCAAGGCCAAGTCGCGCAGTCAACAGACCGTTGAGCACGCCCTCGCCGAGACGCGCCGAAACCTTCGCGGCGACTCCGTGCCCGAGCATCTGCTGGATGAGGCTGTCGCCCGCCGACATGCCGCCGGTGACCGCAAGATGCGTCACCACCATGCGCACGAGGCGGATGAGGCCAAGCGCACCCGGCCGTCCGCCGTACAGCTCCGCAAGCGTGCGGATCAGCCGCACGGCGGTGATGAGCACGAAAGCCATGTCGACGGCGGCACGCGGACTGACGGCGGTGACCACCGAGACGCGCTTCGCAGCGCCTGCGACGAGGCGGCGCGCCTCTTCGTCGAGGGGCGGCATCAGTTCGCGCTCGGCCAGCCGCACGAGGTCGGCGCCGTCAATGATGGCGTCCGCATGCGCTTCGAGGGCGGCGCGGCCGCGCGCGAGCCGCGGTGCTCCGCGCGCGAAAGCCACCAGGTCGCGCACCAGCGCGCGGGCGCCGGTGAGGTCGTCGAGGGCGAGCGCCTCGGCGGCGCGCCGGCGCAGAGTCTCGACCGTTGCAAGCCGGGCGAGCCCGACCGCCTCCCTTGCAAGGATGGCGGCGAGCGCGAGTGTCGCGGCTGCCGCGAAAGCGAGGCCGGCCCAGCCGAGCCATTCCGCGCGCGCGAAGAGGTCTTCGATGAGGCGCGTCACGGCCAATCCCAGCGCGAGCGCGACGAGCCCTCCGAGAGCGGACCAGAACAGACCTGCCCAGGACAGCCGTCGGGCCTTGCGCGGTTCGGCCGGTACGACGACGGGCAGGGCGGCGGTGTCCGGCTCGGGGCTGACGATCACCGGCTGGCGTGCGCGGGGCCGATGCGGTTCCACCTCGTGCTGAGGATCGGTGACGATCACGTTCGGATCGTCGAGCCGGAAGACGGCAGGCTTGCGGGTCTTGGCGCGGTCGCTCATCGCAGGCGGTCTCCGAGGAGGAACTGCAGCGCGCGGTCGAGGCGGATGTGCGGCAGGGTCACGGCCTCTCCCTTTTCAACGGCGAGGGACGGCGGTCGAAAGCGCAAGAAACGGTAGTCGGCACCGGGCGCGCCCGCGCCGCCGCCATTGAACGGCAGCGACGGATCCTCCGGCAGGTCGCCGGGAAACGCGGCCGTTTCCGTGTGGCCGTCGAAAACCTGGCCGGCGATCGCTTCGCCCGCAAGCGGCGTTCCGATGATCGCGGGAAGCCGCTCGCCCTTCCAGTCCACCATCGCTTCGCGCGTGGCGCGCACTGCGGCGAGCGCAATCACGTCGATCAGCGCGCCGGAGAATTTCGCGCGCGCGATGGCCCGTTCGGTCATGCGCGCAAGCACCTGTTCGAGCCGGTCGTGGCTCGAATGGTGCAGGTGGTCCGCCTTGGTGGCGGCGAACAGGAGGCGGTCGATGCGGGGGCGCACCAATGCGCTCAAGAGACCGCCGCGGCCAATGCGGAAGCAGGCGAGGATTTCCCCAAGGGCCGACTCGAGATCCCGCATCGCCTCCGGCCCGGCGTTGAGCGCCGAGAGCGCATCGACCAGCACGACCTGCCGGTCGAGGCGCGAGAAATGGTCGCGAAAGAAGGGCCGGACCACGACCGCTTTATAGGCTTCGAAACGCCGCGCCATCATCGCCCAGAGCGACCCGGATGGCGGCGTGCCGTCGGCGGGGACCTCAAGCGGCGCGAAAGTGAGCGCAGGAGAGCCCGCCAGGTCGCCCGGCATCAGGAAACGGCCCGGCGGCAGCAAGCTCATCGCAAATCTCTCGTCGCGGCAGGCCCGCAGATAGGCGGTGAACAGCCGCGCGGCTTCGCGCGCCGCCTGTTCGTCCTCGGCACCCGAGGGGTCGAGCGCGGCAAGATAAGCGTGCCAGGGCGCCGCGAGCGCCGCCCGTGCGCCGCTGCGCGACAAGGCGAGCGTTTCCGCAGACCATTGTGCATAGTCCTTGGCAAGGAGCGGCAGGTCGAGCAGCCATTCGCCGGGATAATCGACGATGTCGAGCGTGAGGGTGCGCTCGCGGGTGCTGCCGCGCGCCGACTGGTAGTCGATGACGAGCCGCAATTCGCTGATGTGCCGCGTCGATTCCGGCCAGCGCCGTTCATCGACCAGCGCCTGCACATGAGCCTCGTAGTCGAAGCGGGGAACATCGTCGTCGGGCTGCGGCTCGAGCCTCGCCCGCGCGATGCGTCCTTCGGCCATTGCTTCGAAAATCGGCAGGCGGCCGCCATGGATGAGGTTGTGCAGGAGCGCGGTGATGAAGACGGTCTTGCCGGCGCGGGAGAGTCCCGTCACGCCGAGCCGGACCGTCGGGTTCAGCAGCGAAGCGCCGAATTCCCCGACCGCACGCGCGGCAATCCGCGCTTCCTCGGTAAACCAAGTGATGTCGGGGAGAAGGGCCAAAGCGGGGGCGAATCCGGTGTCCGAAAATCTTCACATAAGGGCGCACCGGGCGCTCCGCCAGCCGCGCCGGCGGCGCCCCACGCGCGTGGTCCGGAAGGAGCGCAAGCCGCGATGGTTAATCGTCCGGTTCGCCGTCGAGTGCGCGCGGCGTGACGAAACGGTCGAGGCGCCCGGTGTGCGCTTCGACATCGCGCCAGCGATCGACGGCAAATTCGATGATTGCAAGCGCCGCGGTCGGAAACTTCTCCAACAGGCTTTGGCGCGTGCGGATATCGCCGGTCGCGATCAACAGCTCGGCGAGCTGCTGGATGCCCGGATTGTGTCCCACGAGCAGCAGGCTATGCGCGGAGTCGGGCGCCTCCCGCACGACCTCGATCAGCGTCTTGGGCGAGGCTTCGTACAGTCGGGAGTCGTAGACGACCGGCGGCGCAACGTCGAACGCCGGCGCAATCAGCTCCCACGTCTCGCGCGTGCGCCGCGCGCTTGAGACCAGCGCCTTGTCGGGCCGCAGGGCCTGTCGGGCGAGATATTGGCCCATCAGCGGGGCGGCCCTACGGCCGCGCTCGGCGAGCGCGCGGTCGATGTCACGCTGGCCGCTCGCCGCCCAGTCGGATTTCGCGTGACGCAACAGGATCAATCGGCGCATGGATGGCTCCTCGACCGGGATTTTCTTGCCGATCGCCCGCACGATTACAAACCCCGGCGCGCGCATGTGGCGTCCTGCCGCGGTTCGGTCTATCAACAACGGCGCGACGTGACGGCGGCGTCGCCTCGGGGGCCAACATGGGCAGAGCGCGTGATAGCGCGGAAGGGGGTAACGGGTTCGCCGCGAGCGCCTTCCCTCGCCGGACATTCCGCAGGTTCTCCGGCGACCTCGACACGGATGTCTGCATCATCGGGGCAAGCTTTGCAGGGCTCGCGGCGGGGGTGGCGCTCGCCCGGCGCGGCTGGTCTGTCGCGGTGCTGGAGGCCGGGGAGGTCGGAAACGGAGAGTCCGCAAACGCGCTCGGTCTCGTCGCACCGGGATTTTCCCAGACAATCGAACGGATCGCCGTCCGTGTCGGGCGGGAGAATGCGCGCGACATGTGGGCCTTGTCCGCGACAGGGGCGGCGGCCGTGCGCGCGTGGCCGACCGCGGTCCCGGCCGGCGGCGAGGGGGCCGGCACCGGCCAACTGATCCTGCAGGGCCGCGACGATGCCGCCTGGGCGGAGCGGGAGGCCGAGGCGCTCCGCGCCTTCGGCGCCGAAGCGGAGGTCTGGCCGGCCGCGCGCGTCGAGGCTGCGCTGCCCGGTGCGCGCCGCTTCCGGGCGGTGTATCGCCCCGATGCCTTCCGCGTTCATCCGCTCGATTGTCTGTACGGACTCGCCGGCGCCCTCGAAAATGCCGGGGGCCGCATCTTCGAGCAGACGGCCGTGACCGCGACCGACGTCCTCGGCGTGCGCAAACGCGTCCGGACTGCGGCGGGCCGGCTGCGCGCGAATCATCTCATTTTGGCGTCGGGTGAGAGCGGGCAGCTCTATCCGCCCCTTGCAGGCAGAATGCTCCGCCTCTTCCGCCATGTGGCGGTGACGGCATCGCTCGGCGAGGTGGCGGCCGCGGCTGTTCCGTTTCCCGGTGTCGTCTCGCACCGCCTGCGCAGCGCGGCGCAATTTTATCGCGAGGGCGAGCGGATCATATGGGCCTCGCCGCTGACGGCGAAGCAGGGCCTACCGTGGTTCTTCGCCCGGCGGGCGGCGCGGCAAGTCGGGCGCCAGCATCCGGGTCTCGCCGGCGCGAAAATCGCGCACGGCTGGGTCGCCGCCGCAATTTATGCGGCGCACAGAATGCCGCTTGTCGGCGCGCTTGCGCCGGAGGTGTGGATCGCCGATGCGTTCGGCGATGCGCCGATCGGCAACGCCGCGATGGCGGGCGACCTCATCGCGCGCGCCATTGCGGAGAAGGACGACCGTTGGCGTGTCTTTTCCGCCTATGGTCCGGTTTGGACGGGCGGGCTTGCCGGCCGTTGGCTGATTCGGGTCGCGCTGCCCTGGGTCCGCGCCGCCGCCTTCATCGCCGACCGGAGTGATCGCCCGCGGGCAGGGGCGGGGGAAGTCTCCGAGGCGGCGGCGCCCAATCCCGCGCCGACGGCTCCGGCCGGAGAAACGGATGAGACGCAACCCGTGCCCACGGACGGCGGGCGGCCCAAGCGAAGACGCGGCAAGAAGGGGCGCGGCCGCTCACCCGACGAGGCGAACGGCAAAGCGAACAAGCGTCAGAGCCGCCGCGAGGCCCAGACCACCAGGTCGGTGACCACCTGATTGAATGCGGCATCGATTGCCTGCACGGCCGCTTCACCTTCGCTGGCCGCCGCCGGCACGCTCGCACGGAACACGCGCGACGCGACGGCCCGGCCCGAGGCGTCGGCCACGAGCTTTGCGGAAAGCTCGACCTCGGCGCGCGCCGCGCCGTCCACAGTCAGATTGAAGCGCCGCACGTCCACCACGAGCTGATAGTCGGGAACGATCCGTTCGCCCGGGCGGCCGACCGCCCGCAGGCGGTTGGCGTTCTCGAACGCCTGCACGAGACGGGCCTGCAAGAGCTTCGGCAGCCGGTCGACCCATTGCGCATCGCTGAGCTGCGCGACCTGGTCGCCGCCCGGACGCACCACGATCCGCTCGGTATCGAGAATCGCCAGCGCCGCCGGCTCCGGCACGACGAGCTGGCCGCGCACGGCGCCGCGCGGCAGAGGAAATTCGCGCGGCGCCGTCAGATCGAAGGTCGGGACGGGCGAGGACGTGGCGCAGCCCGCGACCGTCAACGCCGCCAGCGCGAACGCCGCGCCGCGGCCAAATCTCCTCATCGCCCCCCTCACGCGCTTCCCTTCATTTGCGAAAGATGATGCCCCGCGTTGGCTCAGCGGCGGCCGCCATATTGCGGTACGGAGCCGCCGCCATTGCCGTTGCCGCCGAAAATGACGCGCTGCGGGTTGCGGTCGAAATTGCGCACCGCCCGATCGAGCTCGCTCAGCGTGCGCCGCCCCTCCGCCGCGAGCGCTTCCCATTCCCGCAGGCCCTGTCCGGTGAACCGCGAAAGACCCGCTGAAATCTCGGCAACGCGCTTGTCCAGATTTTCTGCCAGGCGCTGCACGGACTTTGCGGCCTCCGAAATGTCGGCGAGGAGGCTCTTGCCGTCCGGCGAGCCGGTCAAGCCTTCGACATTGGCGAGGATGCGGTCGATGCGCGGGGTCATCTCGTTGAACTTGCGGGCGATCTCCGCCGCGTCGGCGAGCATCGTATCGACTTTTTCCGCGTTCTTGCCGAGCGATTCCGTGAACTTGTCGACATTGCCCAGCGCGCGGTCGATCTTGCCGGGGTCGATGGCGCCGGCAACGTCGTTGATCCGCCGCAAGGTGGAATCGATCTGGCCCGACATGTCGTTGAATTTGCGGGCGACGTCGGCCGCGTCCTTGAGGAGGCTGTCCACGTTCACGGCGTTGCGGCCGAGCGAGGCGGTGAAGCGATCGACATTTTCGACCGTGCGCTTCACCTTTTCGGGGTCGACGGCTTCCGCCACGCCGGCAAAGCGGTCGATGGTCGGATCGAGCTTCTCCGCCATCGTCTTGAGGCGGGTGGCGAGCGCCTGCGCGTCCTCGGCGAATTTGGTGACCTTTTCGGTCGAGTCGGCGAGACCCTTGGTGAAGGTTTCGGCATTGTTGACGACGTTGGCGAGTTTCTCGGCGTCAATCGCCTTGGCGAGCGTGTCCATCTTCTCGACGAAGCTTGCAACGCGCGCCGGGTCGACCGCCTTGACGACGCCGCTCAGATCGGCGGCGAGCTTGTCGATGTTCTCGGAAAGGGACGCGATGCGGCGGGCGGCGGCTCCCGCGTCCTTCATGAAATTGCCAATGTCGTCCGCATTGTCGCCGAGCGCGCCCATGAAACGGTCGGCATTGCGTACAATGTTGCGGACCGCCGCGTCATTGTCGCGCAGAAGCGAATCGACCCGCCGCACCACCGAGTCCGCTCGGGACACGAGTTCGCGGGCGCCTTGTGCGAGGTCCTGAAGGCCGTTCGCTTCGGCCCGCAGCGTCGGCAGCGCGCCCTCCGGGGCCGGCAGGGCCGGCGCGTCGGCCCGGCCGCCCCTCAAGGCGATGGACGCGATGCCGGTCAGCCCCTGGTATTCGAGGCTTGCCTGCGTGTCGGCGCGGATCGGGATCCGCCGGTCGATGGCGATGGTGGCGATCGCCTCGCCCGGGCGCTGTGGATCGAGGGTCAGGTCCGTGACCTCGCCGACCTTGATACCATTGAACAGCACGGAGCCGCCGGTCCGCAGGCCCGAGACCGTGCCGGTGAACTCGACCCGGTAGGAGGCGCGCTGGCCATCGCCCGTGCCGCCGGAGAACCAGTAGACGAAACCGAACGCCGCGACGATGACGGCGAGCGAAAAAAGGCCGACCAGAGCGTAATTGGCCCGCGTTTCCATGGCCGCCTCGTCAGTCGCCTGCCTGTTCCGCGAGGACCATCCGGGCCCGCTTGCCGCGGAAATAGGCTTTGAGCCAGGGATGATCCGATTCCAACATCGTCTCGATCGGGCCTTGTGCGATCACCTTGCCGTCCGCAAGGGCGGCCACGCGGTCGCAGACCGTGTGAAGGCTGTCGAGATCGTGCGTTACCATGAAAACCGTCAGGCCCAAAGTCTGCTGCAGGGTCCGGATCAGCTCGTCGAAATCGCCGGCGCCGATCGGGTCGAGCCCGGACGTCGGCTCGTCCAGAAACACGATTTCGGGGTCGAGGGCGAGTGCGCGGGCAAGTGCCACGCGCTTGATCATCCCGCCCGACAACTCGGACGGAAATTTGTCGGCGACGTCGGGGGAAAGACCGACCATCTCCAGCTTGGCGATGGCCACCTCCTCGAGAAGCCGCTCGGAAAGATCAAGATATTCCCGCACCGGAAACTGCACATTCTGGCGGACGCTGAGGGAGGAGAACAGCGCCCCCTGCTGAAACAGCACCCCCCAGCGCCGTTCGATGGCGCGCCTTTCCTGCTCCCCGGCTTCGGAGAGATCCGTGCCAAAGACGCGGATGGTGCCTGCCCGGCGCGGCAGAAGGCCGATGATCGTGCGCAGGAGAACCGACTTTCCGCCGCCCGAGGCGCCCACGAGACCGAGAATTTCCCCGCGGCGCACGTCGAGCGAGAGGTGATCGAGCACCGTGCGGGTGCCGAATCCCACCACGAGGTCGCGAACTTCGATGACCGTATCGGGCGTATCGCGAACCGGCGCGTCCATCGCTGTCACATCCCGATCGACGCGAAGAAAATGGCGAAAAAGCCGTCCAGCACGATAACGAGAAAAATCGACTTCACCACCGAGGCGGTGGTCTGCGTGCCGAGCGATTCCGCGCTTCCCTTCACCTGCATGCCCTCGCTGCCGGCGACGATGCCGATGATCAGGGCCATGAACGGAGCCTTGATGATGCCGACCTCGAAATGGGTCAGCGAAATCGCTTCCTTGAGGCGCGAGATGAAGATGTCCGGGCTGATGCCGCCATAGAGCCACGCCACAAGGCCCCCGCCGTAGAGCGCCGACATCGAGCCGAGAAAGGTCAGGATCGGCAGGGCGAAGACAAGCGCGACGACACGCGGCAGGATCAGCACCTCGACGGGGTCGAAGCCCATCGTGCGCAATGCATCGACCTCCTCGCGCATCTTCATGGAGCCGAGCTCAGCCGTATAGGCGCTGCCCGAGCGGCCCGCGACCATGATGGCGACGATCAGCACGCCGACCTCGCGCAGCACAAGGATGCCGACCATGTCGACGACATAGACGTCGGCGCCGAACTTGCGGAAATGGAAAATGCCCTGCTGGGAGATGATCGCGCCGATCAAAAATGTGATGAGCAGGATGATCGGCACCGCCTGCCACCCCACGCGATCGAGATGGTGGACCGCCGAAGTCAGGCGGAAGGTCACCGGCTTCGCGATCACCCGCCCGAGCGCGACGGTGAGCAGTCCGAACATCTGCACGAAAGAGACCAGATCCTGCCCGATGTCGACCACGGTGCGGCCGATCGCCACCAGAATGCCGACGACGCCCTCTTTCCGAGCCGGCGCCGGTCCGGCCTTGCGGTTGGCATTCTGTATTTCCTCGATCAGCCCGCGATAGTGTTCGGGAAGGCCGACAATGCGGGTGTCCTGCCCGAGGGCGTTACGTTCCCGCACGAGCCGTTCGAGCAGCCAGGCGCCGTAAGTGTCGAGCTCGTGCACCGCGTGCATGTCGATCGACACGGAGCGGACACTCGGCGCCTGTTTGCCGATGGCTTCCACAAGCCGCTCCAGAAGCCGCGCCTGCGGTGCGGTCCACGATCCGCTCGCCGCGACTTCCAGGCGTTCGCCGACAACCGCGCTTTTCAGGAGGGATTCGCCGTCCAAGCCCGACTCTCCGCCGCTTCGCCGCTCGGCCCCCGTCGGGTCAGCCGAATGCGGCGCTCCGTCATACTGGACGGGCCTTGCGGCTGTCGAGGGTTGCGGGGAGTCTATCCGCCTTGTGCCAACCGTGCGCGGCGGCTACCACCCGGGCATGGCGATGTCGCTCACGGTGCGGGTCGAACGCTGGCCGATCGCCGGCGCCTTCACGATTGCGCGCGGTTCGCGGACCGAGGCGACGGTGGTGGTCGCGGAAGTGACCGACGGCACGCATCGCGGGCGCGGCGAGTGCACGCCCTATCGGCGGTACGGCGAAACGGTCGAAAGTGTTGTCGCGGCCCTGGAGGCGATGCGCGGCCCGCTCGCCGAAGGGCTTGACCGCGAGGGTCTCCAGCGGGCGATGCCGCCGGGGGCGGCCCGCAGCGCCCTCGATTGCGCCTTCTGGGACTTGGAAGCCAAGCGGGTGGGCCGCCCGGCGCATGCCCTTGCCGGATTGCCGCCGCTGCGTCCGCTGGTGACCGCCTACACACTCTCGCTCGGCGCCCCGGAGGCCATGGCCGAGGCGGCGGCCCGCGCGGCCCACCGCCCGCTCCTGAAAGTGAAGCTCGGCGGCCAAGGCGATGCCGCGCGCATCCGCGCGGTGCGGGCGGCCGCGCCCGCCGCCGAACTCATCGTCGATGCCAACGAATCCTGGAACCCCGCGGACCTTGCGGGTCATCTCGAAGCCTGCGCGGAGGCGGGGGTCACGCTCGTCGAGCAGCCCCTGCCGGCCGGGGCGGACGAGGCGCTCGCGCGGATCGCCCGGCCGATCCCGGTCTGCGCCGACGAAAGCGTGCACGACCGCGCCTCGCTCGACGCGCTTGCCGGAAAATACGACGCGATCAACATCAAGCTCGACAAAGCCGGCGGCCTCACCGAGGCGCTCGCCCTCGCCTCCGCGGCGGAACGGCGCGGCCTTTCCCTGATGGTGGGCTGCATGGTCGCAACCTCCCTCTCGCTTGCGCCGGCCATGCTGGTCGCGCAGCGCGCCCGGGTGGTCGACCTCGACGGCGCGCTGCTGCTCGCCCGTGACCGCGACCACGGCCTGCGCTACACGGGAAGCTTCGTCCATCCCCCCGACCCTACGCTCTGGGGGTGAGGGCCGCCCGGGCGCGCGTTGCGACGGGGCAAAGGCACGGGCGGCAGAGGGGAAGCGCAGACGGGGGCACTCTTCACGCTTCATCCCCCGCGATGACGCGCGTGAAACGTCGGGCGCAGACCGCGCAAGCCCCGCCCGCGACCGCCAGCAGCGCCATCGCGCCGTAGCCGGACGCCCCATATGACTCGTAAAGGTAGCCGGAAACGGCGCTGGCGGCAGCCATGGCCGCGCCATTGCTCCAGGCGAGCAGGCCTTGCGTGCTTGCGGCGCGTCGGGGGGCGGCCGCGCGCGCGACGAATTGCACGGCGCCGAGATGCGTCGCGCCGAAACTCAAGCCGTGCAGCGCCTGCAGCATGAACAGAAAGGGCGTCGCGGGGTCGAAAGCCATGACGCTCCAGCGCAGCACGGCGCTTGCCGCCCCGAGGGCGAGGAGCGCAACCGGTGAAGCCAGCGCTCGCGGCAGCCGTCCCGCGCAGGCAAACAAGGTGATCTCGACGCCAACCCCAACGGCCCAAAGGGCGCCGATCGCCGCTCCGCTGAAACCGGCCGCACTCCAGTGGAGGGCGCCGAATCCGTAGAAGAGGCCGTGGCTCGCCTGCACGAGGCTCGAGGCCGCAAGCACAAGCCCAAGCGCGGCGGTATGGCCTGGCCGTGCCGCCGTATTGGGCGGGGCGGCGTCGACGCGGCCCGGCTCGTCCCCTTCGAGCCACCATGCGGCCGCCGCACCGAGCCAATAGCCGGCGGCAATCAGCATAATGATTTGCGCCGGAGGAATAAGCGCGCTCAGCCAGCCGGCCACAAGCGTTGCGGCGATGAACGCGGCCGAGCCCCAGAGTCGGACCTGCCCATAGGCCTTTCCCCGTGCGGGCAGCCCGCGCATGGCGTAGCTCTCGGCGAGCGGCAGGGCGATCGCCCAGGCCGCGGTCGCGAGCGCATAGAAGCAAAAGATCCAGAGCGCGTGGGTCGCCGCGCCAAGGAGCGTGACGGCTCCGGCCCCGGCAAGGGTGGCGATCACGATGGCCCAGCGGGGAGATACGAACCGGTCGGCGGCGCGCGTGCCGAGCGGGACCGCGATCAGCCGCGCGACCGTGCCGGTGGCGAGGAGCGTGCCGATCGCCGGCGCATCCAGGCCCACGGCCGTCAGCCAGAGCGGCAGAAACGGCGTCTGCACCCCGATGGCGGTGAAGAGGCCGGCGTAAAGCAGGGCAAGGCGAACGGCAAAATCCATGCAAGCGGCCGAGATTGGGAAAGATTGGACGAGATCATTAAGCGGATCGTGACAATTGGTCCGCCATGATTCGGGTGCGTGCTCGACTGAAGGCCCCTTTCATGCTTAACGCCAGCCAATCGCTCACCGACGCGGATTACGAGGCGATCGCCGCGGCCGTGATGGAAACGGCCCGCGGCCGCTGGTTTCTGGCCGAATATTCCCGCCGGAATCGGCATGCCGACACGGACATGCTGCTTGGCGCGCTTCAGCGGCTGGAAAAGATCGTGGCCGACCAGACGAGCCTGCCTCCGGACGGCATCCGCCCGGCTCTCGCCGAAATGGCCCGCACGCTCGAACGCACCAAGGCGCAGATGGCGGCCGGACGCGGCGAAACGGAAGGCGCGCACCCGGAAGGCGGTGGTTACGAGTTCAGTTCGGTGGTTCGCGACCAGGAACAGGCCACGTCCGACATTCTGGCGGCCGCAGAACAGATCCAGGATATCGCCTGGACCATGCGGGAGCACGGCATCGATCCGCGCCACTGCGAATTCCTTGAAGCGCGCGCCAACGAAATCTACGCGGCGTGCTCTCTGCACGACCTTGCGACGCAACGCACGCGACGGATGGCGGCCGCCCTGCGGTTTCTCGATGGCCGCATCGGGACGCTGCTCGCCCTCTGGGGGTTCGGGGCGCCGCCGCGCGAGGGCGGGGACGCGGCGAACCTTTCCGACGAAGGCGGCGCGCCGTCCTGCGGGGATGAAGGCGTGGTCGAAGCGGATGAAGCGGCTTCCCCGGCGCCGTCGCCCGTGCGACCTTCGCGGCAGGCCGATCGCGCGCAAACGCCGGAGGCGGACCGTCTCCGTTCTTCGCCGCCATCCGCGAACGGGGCTTCTCAACACGGTCCGCTTGCCGCGCTCAAGGCGCTGACGCCGGAAGAAACCTTGGCGCTTTTCAGCTAGGTCCTTTGCGTAAATTTGCGGCTGTCGGGGGCTCTTCAGGCGACGAGCCGGTGAAAGAGGTCCGGGTCGACATTGCCGCCGGAAAGCACGGCCACCGCCGTTTTTCCGCGCAGGTCGAGCCTGTTCGCAAGGACGGCGGCCAGGCCGACCGCGCCGCCCGGTTCCACGACAAGCTTCAGTTCTCGGAACGCGAAAGCGACCGCGCGCGCGACCTCCTCATCGGTGGCCGTCAAGCCCTCGCCGATCAGCGCACGGTTGATCTCGAAGGTCAGCCGCCCGGGGGTGGGCGACATCAGCGCGTCGCAAATCGTGCCCGACATCGCGGCATTGGTTTCGCGCTGGCCCGAGCGGAAGGAACGCGCATGGTCGTCGAAGCCGGCCGGTTCGGCGGTAAAGAGTCGCGTGCCGGGATGGCTTTCCTTGACGGCGAGCGCGATGCCGGCGGCAAGGCCGCCGCCGGAGGCGGTGACGATCACAATATCGGGCGCCAGTCCCAACGCCGCGAGGTCTTGCACGATTTCGCGTCCGGCGGTGCCCTGTCCGGCAATAATCATCGGATCGTCATAGGGGGGCACCAGCACCGCGCCGCGCTCCTCCGCGATCCGGCGGGCGATCGCTTCGCGATCCTCCCGCTCGCGGTCATAGAGCACGATTTCCGCGCCCAGCGCGGCCGTGCGCTCGCGCTTGGGGCGCGGCGCATCGCGCGGCATGACGATGACTGCGGGGAATTCGAGCAGCTTGGCTGCCGCGGCGACCCCTTGGGCATGATTTCCGGACGAGAAGGCGACGACGCCGCCGCGCCGCTGCTGCGACCCGAGCGAGGAGATCTTGTTATAGGCGCCGCGGAACTTGAACGAACCCGTCCGCTGCAAGGTTTCCGCCTTGAGAAAGACACGGCCCCCGGTGAGGGCGTCGAGAACCGGCGAGGCAACGAGCGGCGTACGCAGCGCGACGCCCTTCAGCCGCTCGGCCGCGGCCTCGACGTCGGCCGCGGTGGGAAGCGGCGTCGCAGGTTCGTCCGGAAATGTCATGGATAAACGGTAATGCGGGCCGGCTGAGCCAGCAAGGGGCGGCAGGGGTTCAGACGAAGAGCAGCACCACCGAAAACGCCAGCATAAGCGCAAGCGAGCCATTGACGAGCCGCAACGCGCGCGGGCTTGCAAAGAGGCGGCGGATCGCCAGGCCGAATCCGCACCAGGTGACCAGCGTGAGAACCGTCGCAATCGAAAATATGGACACGATTGCGGCGAGTTCGCGCGCAAGATTGCCGCCGACACGCGTGAATGCCGCGACCACGCCGACCGCGAGCGTGAGGGCCTTCACGTTCACCCATTGGAACAGGGCGGCTTCAAGAAAGGTGAGCGGCCGCTGCGCGGCGGGCGCTGCCCCGGGGTCTCCGGCGCGCGCAATGCGCCACGCAAAATAGAGAAGATAGGCCGCTCCGGCCAGGCGAAGCGTCTCGTGCAAAGCCGGATAGGCCTGGAAGAACCGGCCGAGCCCGATACCGAAAGCGAGCAGCATCACCGCAAAGCCGAAGGTCACGCCGAGGATGTGCGGAACGGTGCGTGAAAAGCCGAAAGCGGTCCCTGAGGCCAGAACCATCAGATTGTTCGGTCCGGGCGTGAAAGCGCCGACGAACGCAAACAGGCTCAGGGCGACAAGCGTGTCATTGTCCGGCACGGGGCGTCCGCAAAGGTCACGACCGCCGAGCCTACAAGCCCGCTCTGCGCCGCTCAACCGTCAGGCCCGACGCGGCGGCTCAGCCCCGCGACGGCGAGCGCGAGCGGCGCAAGCCAGGCGATGCGGCTTTGATAGCGGTCATTCGGGTTGGAAAAGACGCCGCAGATCGCGGCATTGAGGATCAGGCCGGCAAGAGCCGAGACGGCCAATGCGGCGTCTGCGGACGGGATGCGAAGCCGCCGGCGCGCGAGCGCGATCACGGGCAAGAGGAGGAGGCTTGCGAGCGCCAGGGGCACCTGCAGCCGGTTGAGAAGCGTGAAATCGAACGCGTCGTGCTGCTGGCGAGCGGCCGCAAAGCGCGGCATCGCAGCCGGCGCGTAGCGGAGAAGCGCGCGGACCGCGTGTTCGGTGTCGTGCGGGTTCACGCCTTCGCCGGTGCGCACGCGAACGAGCTGCTGCGCTGTGGCGCCGAACGCCGACGTCACCTGTTCGAGGGGATAGCGGGACAGCGTGGCCCAGACGATCGCCCGTGCCTCCGGCGCGAACCCTTCCGGCCCGCCGAGCTTGTAAAGCGGGCTTTCCCATCCCCAGAGCCAATCGTCGGCGCGCCTCGGAAGCGCGTCGCGATAGGCGCAAAGGCGGAGCGAAGTGTCCGGGCAGCGTTCCGCGAGGTGGCGGGCGACGATCCCGTCCTGCAACAGGCGGCCGAATAGAAAATGAATGCCGCCCGGCGTGAACGCCGCTTTGCCGGTGACGACGACATTGGAGCCGAGCGCCAAGGCAACCCCCGTGAAGAGCGAAAGAAAGGCGGGCGCAAGCCGCGGACGCGGCAGGGTGAGGCGCGGCGCGCGCATCCGCAGAGCGGCATAGACCCCGAACAGCGCGAAGCCGAGCGCCAGCGTCCCCATATGGGTCGCGCTCCCGAAGGCGACGAGGAGTGCAAGACCGGCGGCCTGCGACCGCGTCAGGTCAGCGTGGCGGAAGGCGAGAAGATGCAGCCCGAGGACGGTCAGCGGCGCAAAGATGTCCGGCATCAACATGCTCGCGTTCCACGGCAGCCCGGTGAACGCGGCGAGCGCGACCGAAAGCGCAGCCGCAAGGCCTGGCCGGCGCGCAAGACCGTGCAAGCGCAGAACGAGAAGGATCACCCACGCGGCGGCCGCCGCCTGCAGGACGATGCTCGGCCAGAAATCCCAGGGGAGCGCCGCGGTCAGGACGAGGCCATAGAGGACGGAGCGGCCGATGAGCAAAGTCTGTTCGAACGGCCGCGCAAGATAACCGCCCGTGTCTGCGAACACGAGCGGAAAGCCGTTCCACAGTGCCGGCGCAAGGATTGCGCCGCCGGCGAGCACGAACGCAAACGCCCAGGGCAGCCGCGTGGCGCTCCAATTCGTTTTGCGGGACACGGGAACGGAAAGGCTCATGTCTCTAAGCGCTCGGGCAACACCGTCCTTGCGGTCACGTTCGTTTGCCTTTCGGCCGGACGCCGCAGCGCGCGGGGCTTTTCCGCGGTACGCGAGCGCCTCGGGGTCCGGTGCGTCTCTCGGAGCCCTCGCCCGGACCCGGGAATGCCGCTAAACTCGCGCACCATGTTCGTGACCTTCTTTCAACAACTCAAGGCCGTGGGCGTGCCGGTCACGCTGCGCGAATATCTCGACCTCATGGCGGCGATGGAGCGGGATCTCGCGGGCCGCCGCGTCGAGGACTTCTATTATCTCGCGCGCGCTGCGCTCGTGAAGGACGAGCGCAATCTCGACAAGTTCGATCGTGTCTTCGGCCACATCTTCAAAGGGCTCGCATTCACGAGCCAGTCGCTCGGCGCCGAAATTCCCGCCGAATGGCTCAAGAAGCTCGCCGAGAAATACCTCACCGAGGAAGAGAAGAAACAGATCGAAGCGCTCGGCGGCCTCGACAAGCTTCTCGAGACGCTGCGCAAGCGGCTCGCCGAGCAGAAGGGGCGCCATCAAGGCGGTTCGAAATGGATCGGTACGGCCGGAACCTCGCCCTTCGGCGCCTTCGGCTACAACCCCGAAGGCGTGCGTATCGGGCAGGACGAGAACCGCAACTTTCGCGCCGTGAAGGTGTGGGACAAACGCGAGTTCAAGGATCTCGACGACGAGGTCGATCTCGGCACCCGCAACATCAAGATGGCCCTGCGGCGGCTGCGCAGATTCGCCCGCACCGGTGCACCCGAGGAACTCGATCTCGATGAGACGATCCGCGACACCGCGCACAAGGGCTATCTCGACATCCACATGCGGCCCGAGCGGCACAATGCAGTGAAGGTGCTGATCTTCTTCGACGTCGGCGGCTCCATGGACTGGCACGTGCGCGAGACGGAGGAGCTGTTTTCCGCCGCGCGCGCCGAGTTCAAGCACATGGAGTATTTCTACTTCCACAACTGTCTCTACGAGCGGGTGTGGAAGGAAAATCGGCGACGCTGGCAGGAGACGACGCCGACCTGGGACGTGCTGCACAAATATCCGCACGACTACAAAGTGATCTTCGTCGGCGACGCGTCGATGAGCCCTTACGAGATCACCTCACCGGGCGGTTCGGTCGAACATTTCAACGAAGAGCCGGGCGCCGCGTGGATCGAGCGCGTGACGCGCACTTATCCGGCCTGCGTTTGGCTCAACCCCGTGCCCGAAGGGCAGTGGCAATACACGCATTCGATCCACATGATGAGCCAGCTCATGGGCGGCCGAATGTATCCGCTCACGCTCGCCGGGCTCGATCAGGCGATGCGCGAACTCGCGCGCTGAGCGGATGCTCGGGTCGAGGACGGCGGCGCTGCAGCGAAGGCCACGCGCGCGGCCGCGATTGCGACCGTCAGAACCGCGAGCCACGCAATGCGGGCGCCGTAGCGGTCGTGCGGGTTCGAGAGAATGCCGCAGATCGCGGCATTGCCGACAATGGCAAGGCTCGTCGTCGCGGCGAGGGCGCCGATGTCGGCCAAAGGCTTGCGCAACCGGCCGACCGTGAGGAGTATCGGCAGCAGCAGCATCGCCGCCAGCGCGACCGGCACATGCAGCCGGTTGATCGTCTCCCAAAAATAGAAGCCCGAGGTCTGCTGGCGCGCGGCGCGCATGGCCGGCGCGGCGCCGGGCGTAAACTTTTCGATGATCGCATAGGTGTGCCAGATCCAGTTGACGACGCCTTCGCCGGTTCCGACCGCGACGAGCTGGCGCGCAAAGGCGCGCGCGGCGGCCTTGGTCTGCATCCAGGGGTAGTCCTCGAGCGAGGCGAAGACGATCGTTTCCATTTCCCGGTTGAGACCGGCGAAGCGACCGAGCTCGTCGAACAGGTCGCTCCCCCAGAACCACTCGTCCGCATCGCGCGGAAGTTCGTCCTTGTAGAGGCACAGTCTCAGGCGAGCCCGCGCGCAATGCTCGTCGAGATAGCGCGCGACGATGCCGTCCTGCAGCATGCGGCCGAAGGCCAGCGCGGCGCCGCCCGGCGTCCACGCGAGGCGGCCCGAGACGGCGAAGTTCGCCGCCAGAGTAAGCGCAAGGCCGACAGCGAGGGCGGTGACGCCGCGGGCCAGTCCGGATCGCGAAACGGCCGCGCGGCGGAGCAGGTAAGCGAAGCCGGCCGTAACCGTCAGGCCGGCGAGCAGCAAGAAAGTGGCCCCGTGGGTCGCGGCTGCAAAGGCCACGAGCGCGACAAGTCCGCACCGTTCGGTGCGCCCGATCGTCTCCCCGCGCAAAACCAGAAGGTACAGAGCGAGGACCGCGAGCCCCGCGAAAATGTCCGTCAACAGCAGGCTTGCGAGCCAGGGCAGGGCGGTCGTGATCGCCAGCAGGCCGGAAAGTCCGAGCATCAGCATCGGTCTTCCGCCGAGGCCGTGCGTGCGCAGCATCAAATGCAGGATCCAGACGGCGGCGGCGGCCTGTCCCGCAGCGACCGGCCAGAAATCGAGCGGGGCGGCCGCGGCCAGGAGCAGGCCGTAGGCGCCGGGCCGGCTCGGCACCAGCGTGCCTTCATACCAGCGCGCGAGATAGCCGCCGGTGTCGTATTGCAGGAGCGGGAATCCGTTCCACAATGCGGGCAAAACGAGCAGGAGCCCGCTGAGAGCAG
>DASTKH010000021.1:0-7315 GCA_035716025.1 Xanthobacteraceae bacterium | reverse complement strand
GAACTTGGCGCGGGTCTCGGCGCTCGCATGCTCGCCGACGAGCGCGTCGAGCACGCGCTCTTCGGCGGCGAGGTGTGCGCGCGCCTGGACGTCCTTGCGCTTCCTCTCCCGCGTCAGCGCGATCGCGACCTCGACGAGATCGCGCACGATCTGCTCGACGTCGCGCCCGACATAGCCGACCTCGGTGAATTTCGTCGCCTCGATCTTGAGGAACGGCGCGCCGGCAAGCTTGGCAAGGCGGCGCGCGATCTCGGTCTTGCCGACGCCGGTCGGGCCGATCATCAGAATGTTCTTCGGCAGCACCTCCTCGCGCATCTTTTCATCGAGCTTGAGACGTCGCCAGCGGTTGCGCAGCGCAATGGCGACGGCGCGCTTGGCGTCGCTCTGACCGATGATGAAACGGTCGAGCTCGGAAACGATTTCGCGGGGGGAGAAGTCGGTCATGAAACTCTGCGGTCCGGTGTTCTACGCGCCGGGTTCTCGCCGTGCGCCGCGGCGTTGAACGGTGCGACACGAAAGGAAAGGCCCTGTTGCGCGCGGCAGGCGTGGGACGCCACACATTTATTCACCGCGCTCCCGATTGCCAATGGCGATCGCCTTGGCGACGGGGGCAGGCCCGGCCTTCGTCAGGCGTCCCGTCTCATGAGCAGCGCCGGTCCGTCCGGTGTGTCGACGAGCCGTTCGGACCGGAAACCCGCCTTTTCGTAGGCACGAACCGCCCGCCGGTTGGCGGGGTCGGGATCGGTGAGCACGCGCGGTGCCCCCGCCTCGATCAGTCGGTCGGCGAAGGCCCGCACGAATGCGGAACCGTGACCGCAATTCACCATGTCGGGCTCGCCGATGAACTGGTCGATCGCGCACGTGCCGGCCGGCTGCGGGCCGAAAGGTTGCGGCGGCCAGTCGTCCGGATCGTAACACTGGATGTAGGCGAAGGCCCGCTCCCCGAGCGCGACGATGAACTGCTTCATCGCGGGCTCCCGGAGGTCGTCGGCAACGAGGCGGACCTGTGCCTCGGGCTCGCCCCACCATTCGGCCACATGCGGTTGCGCAAGCCAGCGGCGCATCTGCGGCAAATCGGCAGAGGTGAGGGGCCGGAACGCGTAGGCGGGCATCGCGGCTCATCCCGCGGCGATCGTTTCGATCGTGACGTTGCGGTTGGTGTAGACGCAAATGTCGGCCGCGATGTCGAGCGCCCGCCGCACGATGGTCTCTGCGTCAATCTCCGTGTCCGCGAGCGCGCGGGCGGCCGCGAGTGCGAAATTGCCGCCCGAGCCGATGCCCATGACGCCGCCCTCCGGTTCCAGCACGTCGCCGGTGCCGGTGAGCACGAGCGAGACGTTGGCGTCCGCCACGATCATCATGGCTTCGAGCCGTCGCAGATAGCGGTCCGTCCGCCAATCCTTGGCAAGCTCGACGGCGGCGCGCATCAGCTGCCCCGGATACTGTTCGAGCTTGGCTTCGAGGCGCTCGAACAACGTGAAGGCGTCGGCAGTCGCCCCGGCAAAGCCCCCGATCACCTCGCCCTTGCCGAGCCGCCGCACCTTGCGGGCGTTGGCCTTCACGATGGTCTGGCCGAACGAGACCTGGCCATCGCCGCCGATCACCACGACGCCGTCCTTGCGGACCGTCAGGATGGTGGTGCCGTGCCAAAGATCGGGTTGCGGAGTGTACATGGGCGGGACGGAAGAGAAAGCGGCTGCCGCCATTTAGGCGTTCGGCCGCGCCGATGCAAACCGGGGTGTCTGCTCCGAGGCCGGCTCAGGCCGCCTCGTGCTCGATGCAGAGTCCGCGGCTGTCCGCCTCCGTGAGCGGCTCATTCATGAGCCCGCAGCGATGCGGGGTCGGCGAACCGGGCTCGGTATCGCGCCGGAAGTGCCGGCAGGAGAAGCAGGCGCCGAACGGCCGGTGGCCGTTGCGGGCGATCGCACGCCGCAGCACCGCCCGCAGGGCAGCCGCAAGCCCTTGCCCGCCGTCGCCGCTCGCCTGTTCGATCGCCTCGGCGAGCGCCCGCAGCGGATCGTTCTGAACTGCGGCAACGCCCTGCGCGGTGAGGTCAAGATCGACAAAACGCTTGTCGCGCGCGCTCGGCCGCCGCGCCACGAACCCCTTTTGTTCGAGCGCGATGAGCGTCTGCGACACCGTCCCGCGCGTCGAGCCCAGATAGGCCGCGACGGCCGCCGGCGAGCGGGAGAAGCGGTTGGCGCGGGAGAGATAGCGCAGCGCCTCCCACTGTGCGGAATTCAGCGCCCCGACGCCGACGCCGCTGCGCGCAAGACGCTCCAACCGGTCGATCAGGTGCGCGGCTTCCAAGGCGTCGGGACTCATACCCATAATAGTGACTCGCTATCAGTTTGACAGCCGCCGGGGCGTGACGCTACCGTATAGTAGCGACTCGCTACTAACAAGGGAGACAGACATGCATCCGACCCGATTGGCGGCTTTTACGATGCTTTTTGCGCTTGCGGGAGCCCCTGCGCCTGCCGCAGCGCACGACATCCAGGCGAAACCCGATGCGAACGTGCCGTCCGCCTTTGACATCACCCATGCCGCAGCGACGACCGATGGACGCCTCGCGACGTTCCTGATGGAGGTGACGGGACAGGCCGGCGCGCAGAAGCCGGTTTCGCTCGGAAAGCTCGCCGGCGCCAAGGTCGAGGCCTATGTCTGGCCGACCAAGCTCGATCCTTCGGCGGTCGGTTTCGCGAAGGGCTCGGGCATTCTGGCGCTCGCCGTCACGGCCCATCCGGATTTCGACGACACGCCGCTGTTCGACGAGAACGGGGATGGCGACCCCGGCAACGACGGCGCGGGATGGCACGCGCATTGGGTCGTGCTGGGAGAGGACAAGGGCTGCGGCGCAGGCCTCAAGGTCCGCGACATTTCCCCCGGCCGGGAGGTCTTGCCGCCGACCGCTCCGGGCCTGCCGATCGCGCTCGACAGTCCCGGAATGAGCCCGCTCCTCAAAGGGCGCAGCGTGCGGATCACCGTTCCGGTGGCGAGGGCCGAGAATGCGCATTTCGATGCCGTCACCGCCGAGCTGCAGGTGAATGCGAACGGCAAGACCCCGCTCCTCTGCGTGACCGGAACCCACAAGGTCGCCTCCGGCAATCTCTCGATGCCCGGCACCATCGTCCTCAAAGCAAACGCCAGGTAAGAAACGTCTGCGACAGTCCGCACCGGCCCGCCGGCGCCCACAAGGCGCTGCGGCCGCTCGCCTTGACTTGGCCGCGCGGGCGGGGTCACAAGGGCCGGCCCTGCCGGCCCGAACCCTGTCGTCATGAGGCTGCGGACATTCTCGCTCGATGCGGAGCTATCTCGACTTCGAAAAGCCGGTGGCCGAACTGGAGGCCAGGATCGAGGAGCTGCGCGCGGTGCAGGGGCCGGAATCGACGCCCGCCCTCGAGAGCGAAATCAAGGCACTGGAAGCGCGCGCCGCGCAGACGCTGAAGGACCTCTACGCGACCCTCACCCCCTGGCAGAAGACGCAGGTCGCCCGCCATCCGCAACGGCCGCATTGCCTCGACTACGTCACGGCCCTGATTAGCGAGTTCACGCCGCTTGCCGGCGACCGGAAGTTCGGCGAGGACGAGGCGATCATCGGCGGATTCGGCCGCTTTCGCGGCGAACCGGTCTGCATCATCGGTCAGGAAAAGGGTTCGAGCACGGAAGCCCGCCTGAAGCACAATTTCGGCATGGCGCGCCCGGAGGGGTATCGCAAGGCGGCGCGCCTCATGGAGATGGCGGACCGCTTTGGGCTGCCGGTGATCGCCCTCGTCGACACGCCCGGCGCCTATCCCGGCATCGGCGCGGAGGAGCGGGGGCAGGCGGAGGCCATCGCCCGCTCGACCCAGGCCTGCCTCGATCTCGGCACGCCCAATATCGCGCTCGTGCTGGGCGAGGGCGGATCGGGCGGGGCGATCGCGCTCGCGACCGCCAACCGTGTGCTGATGATGGAACACGCGATCTACAGCGTCATCTCCCCGGAGGGGGCGGCCTCGATCCTCTGGCGGGACAGCAGCAAGGCGCAGGATGCCGCAACCAACATGAAGATCACCGCCCAGGACCTTCTCCGCTTCGGCGTCATTGACGCGATCGTGCCTGAGCCGCTGGGCGGCGCGCACCGGGCCCCCGAGGCCGCGGTCGCGGCGGCCGGGGAGGCGATCGCCTCCGCGTTGGCGGCTCTCGGCCCGCTCGACCGCGCGGAAGTCCGGCGCCAGCGTCGCGACAAATTCCTGGCAATCGGCCGCACGCTCGCCTAAGGCCCGGCGCATTCGCGCGGCTGATGCGCGCTTGCGAGGGAATTGATTGGACAAACCCGCCCTTCACCCCATTTCTTGCGGCGGATTGTTTTGCCGAGGCTTTGCGCGTAGAAGCCGGGCCATGCCGTCCCGGCGCGCGCCGAACGCCGGCCGGACTTCTTCGGAGCGAAGATGATGGGCTACAAGGTTGCTGTCGTGGGTGCGACCGGCAATGTCGGGCGCGAAATGCTGGGCGTGCTGGCCGAACGCCGGTTCCCGGCCGACGAGGTGGTGGCGCTCGCTTCCCGCCGCAGCATCGGGGTGGAGGTCTCCTACGGCGACGCCACGCTGCGCTGCAAGGCGCTCGAACATTTCGACTTCTCCGACACGGATATCTGCCTCATGTCGGCGGGGGGTGCGGTGTCCAAGGAATGGTCGCCGAAGATCGCGGCCGCCGGCGCCGTGGTGATCGACAATTCCTCGGCCTGGCGTTACGACGCCGACGTGCCCCTCATCGTGCCGGAGGTGAACGCCGACGCGGCGGCAGGCTTCCGCCGCAGGGGGATCATCGCCAATCCCAATTGTTCGACCGCGCAACTCGTCGTCGCGCTCAAGCCGTTGCATGACCACGCGACCATCAAGCGCGTCGTGGTCGCGACCTATCAGTCGGTCTCCGGCGCCGGCAAGGAGGCGATGGACGAACTCGACCGGCAGACCAAGGCCGTCTACACGCTGCAAGAGGCCGCACCCAACAAGTTCACCAAGCGGATCGCCTTCAACGTGATTCCGCACATCGACGTGTTCATGGAAGACGGCTCCACGAAGGAAGAGTGGAAGATGGTGGCCGAGACCAAGAAGATTCTCGACCCCAAGATCAAGCTCACGGCGACCTGCGTGCGCGTGCCGGTGTTCATCGGCCACTCGGAGGCCGTCAATCTCGAATTCGAGCGGCCGATCACGGCGGACGAGGCGCGCGAGCTCTTGCGGCGCGCGCCCGGCTGCGTGGTGATCGACAAGCGGGAACCGGGCGGCTACGTCACGCCCATCGAGGCGGCCGGCGAGGACGCGACCTATATCAGCCGCATCCGCGAAGACGGAACGGTGGAGAACGGTCTTTCAATGTGGGTCGTCTCCGACAATCTGCGCAAGGGCGCCGCACTCAATGCCGTGCAGATCGCCGAAGTCCTCGTCAACCGCAAGCTGATCGAGGCGAAGCGCCAGGCCGCCTGACCGGCGAGCCCCGGCCGCGCGACGCCGGTGGCGCGACCGCGCCCTTCAGCCGATGCCCATGGCGAGGCTCTTGCGGTGGGTTTCCCATTCCCGCAGGGCCTGCGCGTCGCGCGGGGTCACGTCCGGATAGTCCGGGTCCGCGCCCACGGCGGGCGAAATCTTCCACGAGCGGGCGCACTTGCGCCCTTCCGCGAGATTGGTGACGACCGCCACGCCCGCCACGTCCGACAGCCGGAAGGCATCGGGCGGGCCCTCGCCCGCGACCAGAGTGGCGGCCGACGTGATGCAGACTTCCGCAAGGTCGACATCGGCGAGGGCGTCGAACAGTTCCGGATCGGAGACGTGCACGATCGGATCGGCCTCCAAGGAAGAGCCGATGCGCTTGGCCGCCCTTTCGATTTCGAGCGCGCCGGTGACGACCCGCCGCACGGTGCGGATGCGCCGCCATTTCACCGCCAGCGCCTCGTCGCGCCAGGCGGCCGGCACGTCCGGGAAGCCGACGAGATGCACGGACCCCGTCTCGTCGGCGAAACGCGCCAGCCAGGCTTCCTCCGCCGTGAAGCACAGCATCGGCGCAAGCCAGGTCACCGTGCAGCGGAACAGATGGTCCAGCACCGTGAGGCAGGCCTTGCGCTTCGTCGACGACATGGGGTCGCAATAGAGCGCATCCTTGCGCACGTCGAAATAGAATGCCGAAAGATCGACGGTCATGAAGTGGTTGAGCGCGGCAAAAATGCGCTTGTAGTCGAAATTCGCATAGGCCTGCCGCACCAGCGGGTCGAGCTCGGCGAGCCGATGCAGCATCAGCCGCTCGAGCTCGGGCATGCGGGCGAAGTCCACGCGATCTTCGGCGTGGAAATGCGCGAGATTGCCCAGCATCCAGCGCAGTGTGTTGCGCAGCTTGCGGTAGGTCTCGACGGTGCCTTTGAGAATCTCCGGGCCGATGCGCAGATCGTCGCCGTAATCCGAGGCGCACACCCACATGCGCAGGATGTCGGCGCCCGACTGCTTCATCACGTCCTGCGGCGCCACCACGTTGCCGAGCGACTTCGACATTTTGCGCCCGTTTTCGTCGAGCACGAAGCCGTGCGTCAGCACCACGTCGAACGGCGCGCGTCCGCGCGTGCCGCAGGATTCGAGAAGCGAGGAGTGAAACCAGCCGCGGTGCTGGTCGGATCCTTCGAGATACATCACGACGTCGGCCCCGCCGTCGCGTTTGCGGCGGGCTTTGAGGTCGTCGCGCACCTCCAGCGTGAAGGCATGGGTCGAGCCGGACTCGAACCACACGTCGAGAATGTCGTCGACCTTCTGCCAGCCCTCGCCGGCGCGCGGGCCGAGAAAGCGCTCGCGCGCGCCCTCCCGGTACCAGGCGTCCGCCCCCTCGGCGGCGAAGGCCGCCACGATCCGCTCATTAACCGCGTCGTCCTTGAGGATCTCGACCGAACCGTCGGGCTTCTCGCGCACGAACACGGCGATCGGCACGCCCCAGGCGCGCTGGCGCGAGATCACCCAGTCGGGGCGATTCTCGATCATCCCGGTGATGCGGTTTTCGCCGACGGCCGGAACCCAGCGCGTCTCGCGGATCGCGGCGAGCGCGCGCTGGCGCAGCGTTTCGGCGGACGCCGATTCCGCCCCTGCGGCGTCCGGCGGCTGAAACGGCCGGTCCATCGCGATGAACCATTGCGGCGTGTTGCGGAAGATCACCGGCTTCTTGGAGCGCCAGGAGTGCGGGTACTGGTGCTTGAGCCGGCCGCGCGCGATCAGCATGCCGGCGTCGATCAGCGCCTTGATGACGGCGTCGTTGGCGTCGCCCTTCTCGCCCTTGTGGGTGAGCACGCGCTTGCCGG
>DASTKH010000020.1:0-2514 GCA_035716025.1 Xanthobacteraceae bacterium | reverse complement strand
GACGGGCTCGTTGGACGCTTCCGCGGCGAGAACGTGCCGGCGACGGGTTTCTCGATCGGCGTCTCGCGCCTCCAGGCGGCGCTCACTGTGCTCGGCAAACTCGACGCGAAACCGCCGCACGGCCCGGTGGTCGTCACCGTGTTCGACCGCGACCGGCTCGCCGACTATCAGGCCATGGTGCAGAAACTGCGCGCGGCCGACATCCGCGCCGAGCTTTATCTCGGCAACCCGAAGAACTTCGGCAACCAGCTCAAATATGCCGACCGGCGCAACGCCCCTTGCGTCGTCATCCAGGGCAGCGAGGAGAAGGGGCGCGGAGAGGTGCAGATCAAGGACCTTGCGCGCGGCGCCGAGATCGCGGGCCTTTCCGCCGAACGCGACGACTATCTCAAAAAGCAGGCCGCGGCGCAGTCCGCCGTGCCGGAGGATCGGCTGGTCGAAGCCGTGCGCGAAGTCCTCTTCCGGCGAGCGCGCGGCTGAGGCCGCGAGGGCCCCAGGCCGCGCGCGGGTTCACCGCGCGATCGTCTGACCTTTTCCGCCTTCGCCCGTGCCGGCGCCAGCCATGAACGGCGATTGCCCCAGCCATGCCGCTCCTGCCCGCTTTTCGGGCTGGCTCTCGGCCCGCTCCTCATGGCAACGAGACACCGGGCCCGCCTCGGCAGGCCGCGCCAGCTTCCCAACCAGGAGGATGATGTTGAAACCGTTCCGCGTTTGCGCCGCCTTGCTTGCCGTCTTTTTCGCGGCGGCGGCTCCTGCCTTCGGCCAGGACTATCCGACCCGCCCCGTGCGCGTGCTCGTGGGCGCAAGCCCCGAGGCGACGCCGCGTCTCCTCGCCGAATTTCTGCAGAGGGAGCTTGGCCAGCCTTTCGTGGTCGAACCGCGCCCCGGCGCGGGCGGCGACATCGCCGCGAAGGCGGCCGCCACCGCCGATCCCGACGGCTACACGCTGCTTTATGCCAGCTCCAACTACACGCTCGCATCCGCAATGCAGCTCGGCAGCGTCGACTTCGCCACGGCCTTCACGCCGATCGGACTCGTCGGCCAGTCGGCCTATGTGCTGGTGGCCCATCCGGACGTGCCGGCGAAAACGGTGCCGGAACTCATCGCGCTGGTGAAGGCGAAGCCGGGCGAGCTCAATTGCGGCTCCTCCGGCATCGCCACGCCCGGCCACCTCTCCTGTGAGATGTTCAAGGCGATGGTCGGCGCAAAGATCGTCCACGTGCCCTATCGCAATGCCAGCGCCTCAATGAACGGTCTCGTCAGCGGCCAGGTGCAGTTCTCCTTTTCGGTCTCGACCGCGGCGCGCGGCCAGATCGAGGCCGGTGCGATCCGCGGACTTGCGGTGACCACGGAGAAGAAGTCGCCGCTCTTGCCCGAGCTTCCGGTGTTGCAGGATTTCGGCCTGCCGGGCTTCATCGTGCGTGGCTGGGGCTCGCTGGTGGCGCCCGTCGGCACGCCGCAGCCGATCATCGACAAGCTCAACGTCGCGCTCATGAAGGCGCTCGCCGATCCCGGCATTCAGCAGAAGCTCCTGAATTCCGGCCTGCAGCCTGCGCAACTGCATAAGCCCGAATGGTTCGGCAATTTCATCCGCGAGGAAATTGCGCGCTGGAACCGGACCATCGATCTGGCCGGCGTTCCGCGCGGAAAACCGCAAAGCAATTGAGCCGAGCGCAAGCCGCGCGTTGGTTTCGTTGCGCAGGCCTCGGGGCGGCGAGACCTATTTCGCCGCATCGAGCCCCAGCATGCCGCGGATATTGCGGACGTTCATCGTGATGCCGCCGGGCAGGATGATGTCGCCCGGCTTCTGGTCGGTCGCGCAAGGCCCGAGCCATTTCGCCTCGATCGCAATCTCGCGTGTCTCCGCCGCGGCGCCCGTACGCTCCCGGCGGGTGAGAACCTTCATCGTATAGGAGTCCTCGAAACTGCCGGCGATCTCGACATGCGCATGGGTTTGCGCGGAGCCGATCTTGCAGGTCGACTCGATGACGAGCGTCTCGCCCTCGCGCTTGAGGTCTCGCTTGGTGCAGGTCTCCTCCGCCCAGCCGCTGGCGACGGAGGTGACGAGCGTGTCGGTCGCATGGTCGGCGCAGCGCTTGATCGTGAACTCCTGCGCCTTCGGCGCATTCAGGCGCATCGTCATCTGCCACAGCCCGGACCGGTGCGCCGGCAGATCGAGGGCCTGCGCCTGTCCGGCGAGGCAGGCGGTCGCGGCCAAGAACACAAGGCGGCGGCGCATGGGGGTCGGCTCCTGTGGTCCGTTCCGGAGAGTTTTGCCGGCAAATGCGGCGGTTGTCCGCCCCGCCGGCAGGATTTGTTAGGCAAGACCGCCGGCTTGCCCCCATCCGGGCCGGAATCGACCGGCCGCCGACGGGCCGTTAATCCCGTCGGGCTATGGAGGTCGAAACCGGGCGAAGCCCGTGCTAGAGGCGGGCGCGAAAGCTTGCGTGACCCATGCAGGACAACGTGCCGACAATCCCGCCGCCGGACCGGCGGGCCGAAGCGCTGCTCGCG
>DASTKH010000019.1:0-66441 GCA_035716025.1 Xanthobacteraceae bacterium | reverse complement strand
TCGGCCTCGACGATGCGGGGCGCCTCGTGTTCGCGCTCTCCCCGATGCCGACCCCGCATTTCGAATCAGGTCTTCCGCCGGGGGTCAGGTCCGCCCCCCTCGGGGCCGTCTTTGAGGTCCGGGGCGACGGCGTGGCGAGCGAACTGTGTCGGCGGCTCGCGATCCATGGCGGGGCCGCCCTGATCGTCGATTACGGCCATGCGAAACCGGCCTTCGGCGATACGCTCCAGGCGGTGAAAAATCACGAATTTGTTGGGGTGCTCGAAGCGCCGGGCGAGGCCGATATCACCGCCCATGTCGATTTTGCCGCACTCGCCGCCGCGGCGCGCCGCGCCGGCCTGCAGGCGCTCGGACCGCTGCCGCAGGGGGCGTTCTTGCGTGGGCTCGGAATTGGCGTGCGCGCGGCACGTCTGAAGGCGTCCGCTTCCCCCGAACAGGCCGCGCGGATAGACGCGGCCGTTCAGCGCCTGACCGGCGCGGGGCGCGAAAATATGGGCGAGCTGTTCAAGGTCCTGGCGCTTGCCAACCAAGCGCTCAGGCTGGAATCCCCGATAGAATAACGGCGCCCGTTCAAGGGCAGGGAAAGGCGCCGCGCCGCGTATAGACCATCTCGGAAGCAGGATCGTAGGCGCGTCCGTAACGGCGGATGCAGGCCCGCACCGCGTCCTGATGCTGGCGGGCAGCGGCATCCGCCGCAATCGCGCCCATCACGCCGCCGATAATGCCGACGGCGGCTGCCGCGCCGACGCCGCCATCCCCGTGCCGATGGTGACGACCTCCGTACCTTCCGCCGCGCCGGCTGCCGTCGCGAACGCCGACCCGCCCGCTGCCGACCCGGCCGCTGCCAGCGCGCCTTGGCGGCGTCTGGACCCGCTGCCAATCTTCGAGCGTCTGCTGGCCAAGGCTTTTTGCGCCGGCTGCGGCAAGGGGCGCGGCCTCGCCGGACGTTGCAAATGCAAAAGCGAAAGCCGTGAGCATGGCCGAGAACGCCAACCTCTTACCGAATCTCATATCCGTCTCCAATAGAACCGAGAATGATCGTGGCTGACGAAAGCTAACCTAAACCGTGGCCGCGACCTTTGATTCAGATCAGGCCGCGGCCTTCGATTCACATGCGTCGGATCGGATTGCATCCGAGCCGAAATTTCCTCACAACGCAGCGGTGCCGGCGCAGCCGGCTTCCGCGTGCCAATTCTACCGGAGTTTTCATGTCCGCTGCGATGGTAAAAGCGCGGTCCCTTTCGGGTTTCGTTAATGTGCGACACGCCTTCTTCACGCGAGAAGGGGGTGTTTCGCCGGGGGTTTACGCCAGCCTCAACGGTGGACTCGGTTCCGGGGATGCCGCCGGGAACGTGGCCGAAAACCGCGCCCGCATGGCGGCGGCGCTGGGGGTTGCGGCCGAACGCATCGTCACTTGCTATCAAATTCATTCGCCGCAGGTGGTGGTCGCCGAAACACCTTGGACGCGCGAGACCGCACCGCGCGCCGACGCGGTCGTCACCCGTGTGCCGGGGCTCGCTGTCGGCGTGACAACGGCCGATTGCGGCCCGGTGTTGTTCGCCGATGCCGAGGCGGGGATTGTGGGCGCCGCCCACGCCGGATGGCGCGGCGCGCTCGCGGGGGTGGTCGAGGCGACCGTTGCGGCCATGGAAGGGCTCGGGGCCCGGCGGTCGCGGATCGTCGCCGCGCTCGGCCCCATGATCCGCCAGGCAAATTACGAGGTCGGTCCGGACCTGGCGGAGCGGTTCTCCGCAGCCGACCCGGCGAGCGCCCGCTTTTTTCGCCCTGCGGCCCGGGAGGGTCGCAGCCTGTTCGACCTGCCGGGCTATATCGCCGCCCGCCTCGCCGCGGCGGGGGTCGGCGTGATCGAGGATCTGGGCCTGTGCACCTATGCTGATCCGACGCGTTTCTATAGTTATCGCCGGGCGACGCATCGGGGCGAGCCCGACTACGGCCGCCACGTCAATGCCATTGCGCTTGTCGAGCCAAGCCCCTGAATCGGGACGGTTGTGCGGGGACAATCTCGCCGCGACATATTGCCCGACCCCGAGGGGGTTGTTATCAGAACCGCGCCACGCAGAAGAGGGTCAAGGGGGATGGCGGCCGTAAACGGTGCGATCAAACTGGTCGCCGGAAATTCCAATCGCGCACTCGCAGACGCGATTGCCGCCTATCTTGCAGTGCCGCTGAGCAAAGCTGTCGTGCGGCGCTTTGCCGACATGGAGATTTTTGTCGAGATCCAGGAGAACGTGCGCGGCGCCGATGTCTTCGTTCTCCAATCCACGTCGTTTCCGGCGAACGACCATTTGATGGAGTTGCTGATCATCATCGACGCCCTGCGCCGCGCCTCGGCGCGACGCATCACCGCCGTCGTGCCGTATTTCGGCTATGCGCGGCAGGACCGCAAGCCGGGTCCGCGCACCCCGATCTCAGCCAAACTCGTCGCGAATCTGATCACGCGGGCGGGCGCCGATCGCGTGATGACGCTGGACCTGCATGCGGGCCAGATCCAGGGATTTTTCGACATCCCGACGGACAATCTCTACGCCTCGCCGGTGATGGTACGCGATATTCGCGACCGATACGACCTTTCGAAAGTGATGGTGGTCTCGCCTGATGTCGGCGGCGTGGTGCGGGCGCGGGGACTGGCCAAGCGCATCGATGCACCGCTTGCCATCATCGACAAGCGGCGCGAGCGTGCCGGCGAGTCCGAGGTCATGAACGTGATCGGCGACGTCGCCGGTCACACCTGCATTCTCGTCGACGACATCGTCGATTCCGGCGGCACGCTCGTAAACGCCGCCGAGGCCCTGCTCGGCCACGGTGCAACGAGCGTTTCGGCCTATATCAGCCATGGCGTTCTTTCGGGGGGGGCGGTCGCCCGCATTACCGCCTCGCGACTGACCGAGCTTGTCATCACCGACTCGATCCAGCCGACGGAAGCCGTGCGGGTGGCGCGCAATATTCGTGTCCTCTCGATTGCGAGCCTCATCGGGGAGGCGATCGGCCGCACCGCCGCGGAAGAGAGCGTCTCGAGTCTGTTCGACTGACGTCGCACGTTCGCGCGATTGCGCGCGCTCGGGTTGGCAAGGCCGCTTTCTTCCCCCTCGGAGCCGCTTCTCTCAGCAGCGCACCCAAGTTCGATGTGGATGAAACCGCGAGCCGGTTGCCGCCGCGCGCCGAATCCGGCCCCATGCGCGCGCGACAACGCCACTTTGGTGTCGTCACGCAGTGCGGCTATAGTCAATTCGATAAGTGATTCGAGTTTCGGTTGTGCCGCGCGTTGCGTTTCCGAAACCACTCACGCAGTCGGGTTTTGCGCGAGTTTCCTCCGCCACGCACGGGAGGCGGCATGTCCCTGATCAATGTTTTCGAAGAGCGGCAGAACAATCCGGTCGACGTTGTGGAGCATCTCGCAGCACTCAAGGAATGGTCTTTCGACCGCGCCGGAGATGACGAAATCGCGATCTCCATTACCGGCCGTTGGACCGACTATCATGTTTCCTTCACCTGGATGGACGAGATCGAGGCGCTGCACCTTGCCTGCGCTTTTGATTGCCGGGTGCCGGAGCGGCGGCTCCCCGAGGTGCTGAAACTGATCTCGCTCGTCAACGAACAGTTGTGGATCGGGCATTTCGACCTTTGGAGCCGGGACGGCGTGCTGATGTTTCGTCACGCGCTGCTGCTGCCGGGCGGGATCGAGCCGTCGGACCGGCAATGCGAAGCGTTACTCGAGGCCGCGCTCGAGGCGTGCGAGCGGTATTTCCAGTCCTTTCAGTTCGTGGTCTGGGCTGGAAAGACCGCCCGCGAGGCGTTGGAGGCCGCGATGTTCGACACATCCGGCGAGGCCTGAGGCTCGATCCTTCCGCGGACCGGCGACGCTGCTTGTTCCCGATCGGCCGGCTTCTCCCAATCCTTGAGCCCGACAGGTGTGCCGGTCCGGCCCCCATGGTGTATGGGTCGGCGACTTCGGGTTTTCGCATCGGGGGACGGCATGGAACGCCTCGGGGATTTTGCAGGAACGCTTCTGCTGGTGGGGGCGGGGAAAATGGGCGGCGCGATGCTGGAAGGTTGGCTCGCGCTGGGGCTTGAGCCCGCGCGTGTTGCCGTTATCGAGCCGCAGCCGGCGCCGGAAATCGCCGCTCTCGTCGCGCGCGGCCTCACGCTCAATCCAACACCGGCGGAGATCGCCCCCGTGTCGGCGATCGTCCTCGCCGTCAAGCCGCAGACGGCTCCGGAGGCTTTGCCGATCGTGGCCGCGTTTGCCCGCCCGGACACGCTCGCGCTCTCGATCATGGCCGGGAGGACGCTGCGGTTCCTCGGCGAGGCGCTGCCGGGGATCGCGGCGGTGCGGGCGATGCCGAATACGCCGGCGGCGATCGCCCGCGGCATCACGGTTGCGGTCCCCAATGCCGAGGTAACGCCCGCGCAGCGTGATCTCGCGCACGCGCTGCTTTCGGCCATCGGCGGCGTCGAATGGGTCACGGACGAGGGCTTGCTCGATGCCGTGACGGCCGTGTCGGGCTCCGGCCCCGCCTATGTTTTCCTGCTTGCCGAGTGCCTGGCGTCGGCCGGGGAGGCCGCGGGCCTCCCCGCAGCGCTGGCGCGCCGGCTGGCGCGAGAGACGGTGGCGGGTTCTGGCGAGCTTCTGCACCGCTCGAACCTCGACCCGGCCGTCCTGCGCGCGAACGTTACGTCGCCGGGCGGAACCACGGCGGCCGCGCTCGAAGTTCTGACGGCAGCCGACGGGCTCGCGCCCTTGATGCACAGAGCCGTCGCCGCGGCAACGCGCCGCTCGCGAGAATTGGCCGGTTAGGTCAGCGCGCCGCTCGACGGCCACAAATTCGGCCTTACATGAAGGCAGCGTGGCCGTAACCGAGGAGGCCGTCATGGCAAACAGTTCCGAATCCGTCCCGCCGCCTGCGGCCGGAACCGAGCGCGAGAAGATCATCGCCGCCTTCATGGAGCTGTTAGGGGAGCGCCGTTTCGAGGAGCTGGATTTCCCCACCGTTGCCGAGCGGGCGGGCGTTCCTCTCGATCGCTGCCGCGCCGAATTCGACTCGCTGTTTTCCGTGCTGGCCGCGCAGATTGAGGACACCGACCGCAAAGTGCTGGCCGGGCGCGACGCCGATATGGCGGAGGAGCCGGCCCGCGAGCGCCTGTTCGACGTGCTGATGCGCCGTCTCGAAATCCTGGCGCCGCACAAGCCGGCGATCCGCTCGCTCGCCCGCTCTGTGCGATGCAATCCGGCTTTGGCGCTGGCTCTCAACGCCCTCACGGTCCGTTCCCAGACCTGGATGCTGGACGCAGCCGGTATTTCGACCGCCGGACTGAAAGGGGCGGTTCGCGCGCAGGGCATGGCCTGTCTCTACGCCAATGTTCTGCGCGTTTGGGTCGAGGACGACGATCCGGGCCTTGCCCGCACAATGGCGGCGCTCGATCGGCAGCTTGCACGCGGGGCGTGGTGGGCCGGAAGGCTGGACGATCTCTGCATGCTTGTCCCCGGAGGCGGCGGCCGCGGCCGCTGGCGACCGCGGCAGGAGCGGCGGCGCGACGAGCCCGGCCAGCAGCCCGCAGTCGTGTGAGGTTTCTCTCCCTCTCGGTCGCGGAGGGAGTGTGCCCGATCGGCCGGTTCTACACGGGCACCCGCACCGTCGCGCGGAGCCCACCCATCGGACTGTCGCCGAGCAGAATGTCGCCGCCGTGGGAGCGTGCGATGTCGCGGGCAATGGCGAGCCCAAGGCCGGTGCCGACCTCGTCCTGATTGCGCGCGTCGTCGAGACGCAGGAACGGCTTGAACACCTCTTCCCGCATGTCGGGCGGAATCCCGGGGCCGTCGTCGTCTACCGTCACGGTGAGCCAGCGATGGTCGCGGTGGCCGGTCAGGCTGATCGCCTTGGCAAACCGCGCCGCGTTGGAGACGAGGTTGCCAAGGCAGCGCCGGAAGGCGGCGGCCTTCAACGTGACGATCGGCTGACCGTAGAAGACCGCGCTCGCATTGTGTCCCTGCCGCTGCGCGTCGATGGTGAGTTCCTCGAGCAGCCGCTCGATATTGGTCGGGATGGCGGTCTCGCCCGAGTCGCCCCGCGCAAAAGCCAGGTACGCCTCCAGCATCCGCTCCATCTCGTCGACGTCTTTGCGCAAGGCGTCGATTTCCGGGCTGTCGCCCATCAATGCAAGTTCGAGCTTGAAACGCGTGAGCACGGTCCGCAGGTCGTGCGACACGCCCGCCAGCATGGTGGTCCGCTGGTCGACGGTCCGCTCCACGCGCCGCTTCATTTCGATGAAGGCCTGCGCCGCCCGCCGCACCTCGCGCGCCCCGCGAGGTCGGAAGGCCGGCACCTCGCGCCCTTTTCCGAAACTTTCCGCCGCGTCGGCGAGAGCCTGGATCGGCCGGATCTGGTTTCGCAGGAACAGGATTGCGACGATCAGCAGCACCATCGAGGTGCCGAACATCCACAGGAAAAAGATGTGCGAGTTCGAAGCATAGGCGGAACTGCGTTGCGCGAACACGCGCATCACCGCATCGTCGAGCTTGATCCGGATCTCCACGAGATTCGAGCGCCCGACGGTGTCGATCCAGAACGGCTTTCCGACCTTGGTGACGATCTCCTTCGAAAGCGTCTGATCGAGCAGCGAAAAGAACGGCTTCGGTCCCGGCGCCGGCATGGCCGAGGGGGGAAGGAAGTCCACCGTGAGGTTGAGACGCTGCTGGGCGATACGCTTGAGCGTGGCGCGCTGATCGGGCTGCGGGTAGCTCTGATAGATGTCGATAAGGGCTGCAACGTCCTGCGTCACGGCGGCGGAAAGCCGGCGCGTCACCGTGTTCCAGTGCCGCTCCATGAATACGAACGCCACCACCGATTGCAGCAGAACCATCGGGGTGACCATGATCAACAGGGTGCGCGGATAGAGCCCCTTGGGCATGCGGCTGTTGAGCGACCTGCCAAGCCACACGCCGAATCGCGTCCACGGGCCAGCGAGCCGGGCTGCAACCGACCGCAGCGCGGAAAGATTTATGTCGAGCGCGGTCATCCGGAGACCACGAGCCGGTAACCGATTCCGCGCACCGTCTGCACGAAGAGCGGATTGGCCGGATCGCGTTCAATCTTGCGGCGCAGGCGGTTCACCTGCACGTCGACCGCGCGCTCGTTGATCGCCCGGCCGTTGCTTCCGGCAAGCGCCATGCGCGGCACGGTGGCGCCCGCCTGTTCGGAGAGGATGCGCAACATTTCGCGCTCACGGTCGGTCAGGTGAATGATCTCGTCGCCCTGGCGCAGTTCGCCGCGGGCAATGTGAAACACGAAATCGCCGAAGCGCACGGTTTCCTGCGCCGGCTCCGGTGCGGGCTGCGCGCGCTTGAGAATGTTGGCGATGCGTAGCGACAATTCGCGCGGCTCGAATGGCTTAGGCACATAGTCGTCGGCGCCAAGCTCGAGTCCGGTGATGCGATCGCCGATCTCGGATCGCGCCGTGAGCATCAGGATCGGCACCGGGGAGGACGCGCGAATCGATCGTGCAAGCTCGAATCCGGATTCGCCCGGCATCATTACGTCGAGCACGATCAGATCGAAGGTCAGCCCTGCGAGCTTGGCGCGGGCCTGCGCGGCGTTTTCGGCAGTGGTGACCCGATAGCCTTCGTTGGCGAGAAAGCGCGACAGCAGGTCTCGGATACGCCGGTCATCATCCACGAGGAGCAAGTGAGGAGCATCGTCGGCAGGAACGCTTTGCGCCTGGGTCATCGCTCGTTCCCCTTCTCATGTCTTGCGGTCGCTGGTTCGGTTGGCGACGAGGCGCAGCACCCGTTCGCGGTCCCGCGGCTCGATCATCGCGGAAAGGAACCGGCGCGCGCTGTCATGCGCGCCGGCGCCGGCCTCGTCGAGCGCCCGCAGAATGCGGACAGTCTGCAAATCGGCCAGCCGCATGGCCAGCGATTCGCCCTTGGGCGTTACAAAGAGCAGGCGTTGACGGCGATCCTGTGGCCCTTCCCGCTGAACGATATATCCCTGGTCGATGAGTTGCTTGAGCACGCGTCCAAGCGACTGCTTGGTGATGCGCAGGATATCGAGGAGATCGGCAACCTTCATGCCGGGATTGCGGTTGACGAAGTGCAGGACCCGGTGATGCGCACGGCCGAACCCGAGTGCCTCCAGGACATGATCCGGATCGCCGACGAAATCCCGATAGGCGAAGAATAACAGTTCAATGATGTCCCAGATCGGCTCGCGGTCGTGGGTGGCGGACGCCGCGCCGCCGTCGGCTTCGACGGCATGCTTGACCTGCGATGAGGCAGTTATGTCAGCCATGTTGACATATTTATCCCGGCTCGCTAGGCTTTCTCAATGCTTCCGGCATGCCCATCGCCGTCGCGGCCGCGTGGGAACTGGCTTACAGTAGAATACCGGGAGTTGACGGCGAGGCAAAGGAACGGCCGAGCCGAATGCCGGGCCGCCTGCGAGGAGGGAATGCCATGGCCTTGACCTTCGATCAGCGCGACGGCGTCATCTGGTACGACGGCAAGCTCGTTCCCTGGCCGGAAGCGAAGCTGCATGTCCTCTCGCACGGTCTGCATTACGCAAGTTGCGTCTTCGAGGGCGAACGCGCCTATGGCGGCGAAATCTTCAAGTGCACCGAACATTCCGAACGGCTGAAACAGTCGGCGCGGGTGCTCGATTTCGAAATTCCCTATTCGGTTGCCGAGATCGACGCGGCGAAGCGTCTCGTGCTCGAAAAGAACGGCCTCAAAGATGCCTATGTGCGGCCGGTTGCCTGGCGCGGCAGCGAGATGATGGGGGTCTCCGCGCAGCACAACACGATCCACCTCGCGATCGCCACGTGGGAGTGGCCGAGCTATTTCGATCCTGCCGAGCGGCTGAAAGGACTTCGCCTCGCGCTCGCGGACTATCGAAGGCCTGACCCGCGCACCGCGCCGGTTCTCGCCAAGGCCGCCGGCCTGTACATGATCTGCACCATCTCCAAGCACAAAGCGGAGCGCGCGGGCTACGCGGATGCCATGATGCTGGACTGGGAGGGGCGGGTCGCCGAGTGCACCGGCGCCAATATTTTCTTCGTCAAGGACGGTAAGCTCCATACGCCGATCGCCGACTGTTTCCTCGACGGCATCACCCGCAAGACGGTGATCGAACTTGCGCGCCGGCGCGGGATCGAAGTGTCCGAACGGCGCATCATGCCGGAAGAGCTCGGCGGCTTCTCGGAGTGCTTCATTACCGGCACGGCCGCGGAAGTGACGCCGGTCTCGGAGATCGCCGACTGGCGTTTCACGCCCGGAGCCATCACCCGTCAGTTGATGGACGACTACACGGCGGCCGTCACGCCCAAGGGCAAGGCCGCGGCCGCCTGAGCGGACGATTGTCTCACCCCGGCCTTCACTCGGCCGCCTTGCGCGCAGCTGAGGGCGCAGTCCAGCGGGCGGCGGCCGCGTCGTCGACGGCCTTCGCCTCTACCCAGGCGAACCGGCCGTCCGGGCGCTCTTCCCGCTTCCAGAACGGCGCGCGCGTCTTGAGATAGTCCATCAGGAACTCGGCCGCCGCGAAGGCTTCCTGCCGGTGCGCTGCCGCCGTGACGACCAGAACGATCGGCTCCCCCGGCGTCAGGCGGCCGAAGCGGTGGATGACAGTCACGCCGAGGAGAGGCCAGCGTCTCTCTGCCTCCGCGACATGGCGGGCAATTTCCGCCTCCGCCATTTCGGGATAATGTTCGAGAGTCATCGCGGCGACCGGGGCGCCGCCCTCCTGGGCGCGGCAGATGCCGGTGAACGTCACCACGGCGCCGATGTCGGTCCGGCCGGAAGTGAGCGCAGCCGTCTCGGCCGCCGCGTCAAAGGGCTCGGCCTGAAGGCGTACGGCCACCGATTCACCCTCCCGTCATGGGCGGAAAGAACGCGACTTCGCGCGCACCCGCGAGCGCCGCCTCGGGCTTGACATGCTTCCTGTCGATCGCCGCGCGAATGACTTTGGGATTCTCGAAAGCGTGAGCATATTCCTCGCCCCGGCCGGCAAGCCAGCCCATGAGATCGGCGACGGTCGAAACATGCGGCGGCAACGTCAATTCCTCGTCGGCCTTGCCGATGCGCTCGCGCACCCACGCGAAATAGACAATCTTCACGGCGCTAATCCTGCGTGAGATGGCGCATGGCCGCCTGCATGTAGTCCCAGCCGGTGTAGAGCGTCACGATTGCCGAAATCCATAAGAGTGCGAGCCCGACATCCGTGGTCACCGGCAGGACGAGATCGCCCGCCTCTCCCGCGATCAGAAAGCCGATGGCGACGAGTTGCACCGTCGTCTTCCATTTCGCGACGCGCGTGACCGGCACGCTGACCCGAAGCTCGGCGAGGAACTCCCGCAGGCCCGACACCAGGATCTCCCGGCAGAGGATGACGATGGCGGCCCATATCGACCACCCCAAGATGGTGCCGTCGGCGGCGAGCATCAACAGGCAGGCCGATACCAGGAGCTTGTCGGCGATAGGGTCGAGCATGCGCCCGAGAGGCGACTGCTGCGCCCACAGCCGCGCGAAGTAACCGTCGAGCAGGTCCGTGAGGCCCGCCGTGACGAAGATGAACAGCGCGACCCAGCGCAGCCACAGGCCGCCCTGAAACACCTGCGACCAGAACATGCAGGCGACCACCGCCGGCACGGCGGCGATCCGGCCATAGGTCAGCAGGTTGGGCAGGGCCAACGCATGGGCGCCTTCTCGGCTCGCATAGCTCATAGCGCGAAGGAACACCTCGGCAAGCGCGAGGTCAACCGATGCCCTGCGCCTGGCTGCTCGGTCGTGCGTTCACAAGGCACCGGTTTCGTCCTCGATCGGCCGCGCGCGCGCATCCGGGTAGGGAGGGGGCGCAGCGCCTTCATGGAAGAAATCATAAATCTTGCGGGCGATTTCGGCGCTCACGCCTTCCACCTTGGCGAGGTCGGCGAGGGAGGCGCGTTCGATCGCCTTCACGGTTCCGAAATGGTGCAGCAGCGCGCGCTTGCGCCGCGGCCCGATGCCCGGGATTTCCTGCAGCCCGCCTTCCCGAAGCCCGCGGGTGCGGCGCTGTCGGTGGGAGCCGACGGCAAAGCGATGCGCCTCGTCGCGCAGGCGCTGTAAGAAGTAGAGCAGGGGATCCCGCGGCGCGAGGCGGAACGGCGCACGGCCGGCGAGAAAAAGCGTCTCGCGCCCGGCGTCGCGGTCGGGGCCCTTGGCAATCGAGATCACCGGCACGTCGGTAATGCCGAGCGCGACGAGAACCTCGCGCGCCGCGTTGAACTGGCCCTGCCCGCCGTCGATGACGATGAGGTCGGGCCACGGCGACTCCTGATCCTCTTCGGGTTCCTCGGTCGCGGCCGGCCGAGCCGCTTCCGTGTTCTGCGCCGACACCTCCGGCGCAGCTTGCGGACCGGCCGCTTCCGCCGGCGGCTCGCCGTGTCCGGGCCGCGGCGCTTCCGCCATGAGCCGCTTGAAGCGCCGGGTAAGAACTTCGCGCAGCATGGCGAAGTCGTCGCCAGGCACGAGCGCCGTCGAGCGGATGTTGAATTTGCGATACTGGTTTTTGCGGAAACCTTCCGGGCCGGCGACGATCATCGCGCCGAGCGCGTTCGTGCCCTGGATGTGGCTGTTGTCGTAAACCTCGATGCGGCGCGGCAGGCGTGGCAATCCGAAGGCCCGCTGGAGCGCTTCGAGCATCTGCCGCTGCGAAGACGTATCGGCGAGCTTCCGGGCCAAGGCTTCGCGCGCGTTCGCGAGCGCGTGGTCCACGAGTTCCTTCTTCTCGCCGCGCTTTGGCGCGGCGATCTCCACCTTGTGGCCGTTCTTGACGCTCAGTGCCTCGGCAAGCAGTGCGCAATCCGAAAAGGCGTGCGACAGAAGGATGAGCCGGGGCGCAGGCTTGTCGTCATAGAATTGCCCGAGGAAGGAGCCCAGCACTTCACCGGGCGAGAGCGAGCGGTCCGCGCGCGGAAAATAGGCGCGGTTTCCCCAGTTCTGTCCCGTGCGGAAGAAGAACGCCTCGATGCACGTGAACCCGCCGGCCTGGTGCACGCCGAAGACGTCCGCTTCGGCGACCGTGCGCGGATTGATCCCCTGCTGCGTCTGGATTGCGGCAAGCGCGGCCAGCCGGTCACGATAAACGGCGGCGCGTTCGAAGTCGAGCGCGGCGGCGGCTTCTTCCATGTCGGCCGCCAGCGCGGACTTCACCGCGCCGCTGCGGCCGGAGAGAAAGGCCTTGGCCTCCTCGACGAGTTTCGCGTAGTCGCTGCGTCCGATCTCGCCCGTGCAGGGGGCCGAACAGCGCTTGATCTGGTACAGCAGGCACGGACGCGTACGGCTGTCGAACACCGGGTTCGAGCACGAGCGCAGCAGAAACGCCCGCTGCAGCGCGGTGATGGTGCGGTTGACGGCCCCGGCCGATGCAAAAGGACCGAAATAGTCGCCGGGTATGGTGCGGGCACCGCGGTGCTTCAGAATTTGCGCGCCGCGCTCGTCCGCCGTGATGAGGATGTAGGGAAACGACTTGTCGTCGCGCAGGAGCACGTTGAAGCGGGGGCGCAGCCGTTTGATCAGGTTGGCCTCGAGGAGCAGCGCCTCCGTCTCGTTGCGGGTCGTGACGAACTCGACGGCCGCGCTCGCCGCGATCATGCGCGCGATGCGCGCGTCGTGTCCCGTCGGGCGTAGATAGGAGGCCACCCGCTTGCGGATGCTCTTGGCCTTGCCGACGTAAAGCACGTCGCCGTTGGCATCGAGCATCCGGTAGACACCCGGCCCCGCGGGCGCATGCTTGACGTAGCGGGCGAGGGCGGCACGTCCGGCCGCGAGCAGGCCGGCGCCCTCGCCCGAAGCAAGGTCGATCAGGGTCTCGATTTGCGTCTCCGGAAGGGACTCCTCGTCATCGTCCTCCGGTAGATCGATGTCGGGGTCGATGTTCTTTTCGCGGCTCATGCTCGCTTGCAGATAGGCGCTCGGGGCTGCCGGTGCGAGTTCCTGAAGGCCGTCGGCGATGCCGATGCCGGCCGGCACCCTACTCGGCAATCTCCGCGACGTCCGGGGTTCTCCAGGCGATATGCTGCCCGCCGTCGACCGCGATCGTCACGCCGGTAACGGCTTCCGCCCCGACAAGATACAGTACCGCGGCGGCGATGTCGTCGGGTGCCGGCCCATGCCCGAGCGGCAGTTCGGACACTTGCTGTGTGAAGGCGGCTTCGTCCTGGCGCGGGCTCGGCAGAGTGGGGCCGGGCGCCACCGCGTTGACGCGCACTTTGGGCGCGAGGGCTTGCGCCAGCATGGTGGTGGCGGCGTTAAGGGCGCATTTCGTCAGCGTGTAGGAAAATTGCCGCGGAACGGGCTTGAATGCCCGCTGGTCCGTCACGTTGACGATGCTGCCGCCGGACATCTCGTCGATCTGCGCCGCAAACGCTTGCGCCAGAAAGACGGGCGCACGCAGGTTGACGGCGAACTGGCGATCCCAACGTTCGGCGTCGAGGGCGCCGAGCGCATCGTCCTCGAACTGCGAGGCGTTGTTTACGAGATGCGTCAGCGGCCCCGCCGCTGCGACCGCCTCCGGGATGAGCCGAGCGGTTGCCTGCGCGTCCGCAAGGTCCGCGAGCACCAGATGCGCCGGAACGCCGAGCGCGGCGATCTCGCGCAGGATGGAATCGCTCGCTGCGGTTTCCTGCCGGGCATGAACGACAATGCCGTAGCCCGCACGGGCGAGCGCGAGCGCGATCGCCCGTCCGATGCGCTGCGTCGCGCCGGTGATGAGCGCGGCTTGCAGCGGACGCGTGCGTGCCGCAATCGAAGTGGGCGCTTGCAGGCGCGTGGGCATGGCAAATTGTGAGAACTCACGGCCGTTTCGGCTTGTCCACTATAAGATGGTTAAGTCGCCCCATGTGCCAGGTCGCGGCGTTTTCCACATCGCGCGCAAGCGTTGCGGTTTGTTCGACTGCACGCTTCCGCGCGGCGCGCGAATGCGCTATGTCCTCGATCCGGGGAAGCGAGGGGCCATGAAATTGTCACCATTGCGTTGATGCATGCACGGGTGGGTGGTCTCGTCCGATTTCCGGCGATGGTTTCAGTGTTCGACTCGGTGTGTACGCGTCTCATCGCGTCGTGGCGAGTGCGTAAGACGGAGTGGACGATGAGACGGTGGGTGACCGGCGTATTGGTCGCCGCGACGGTGCAGCTAGCCGGAACGGCGAATGCCGCCGATTTCGCCGAACGGTTGAACGGAATCGCTGCGCCTTCGGGCATCGGCTACAGCTGGGCGGGCGGCTATTTCGGCGTCAATCTCGGATACGGCTGGGGACACGTCACGCGGCTTGGCGGAAGTCTCCATGGCGTCGCGGGCGGGTTGCAGGCCGGCTACAATTGGCAATCCGGATCTTTTGTTCTCGGCGGCGAGAGCGATCTTCAGCTGTCCGGTGCGGATGACCGTTTCGCCGCGTGGCAGTTCTCCAATCCCTGGTTCGGCAGCCTGCGCGCGCGGGCAGGCTTCGCGATGAACAACACGCTGTTCTACGCCACGGCCGGTTTGGCCTATGGCGATCTGCGGATGGAGCTTGCGGGAATTCGAGAGACGAAGACCCATATCGGCTGGACCGCCGGCGCCGGCATGGAGGTCGGCCTGTCGCGCAACTGGTCGGCCCGCGCCGAATATCTGATCATGGATCTTGCGGACCGCGGCTACGTGATGACCGGCCAAAGCAACGGATTGGAATCCAATCTCCTCCGGTTCGGCGTGAACTACCGATTCTGATCGCGGGAGCGCAAACGCGCGCAATCGGCCCGCCGTGCCGATGCGGGCGGCAGAACAGGCCAGGCGCAGAATCAACCCGTCAGGACGAGATTGACGGCTTTCGGGCCTTTGCCCTTTTTGTCGGGTTCGACATCGAAGGAGATGCGCTGTCCTTCGTTGAGCGCCTTCAAGCCGGCGCGCTCGACGGCGGTGATATGAACGAACACGTCGCGCCCCCCGTCGTCGGGCTTGATAAATCCGTAGCCGCGCTCGCCGTTGAAGAATTTGACCGTGCCGGTCATTGCCATCGGGAAGCTCCTTTCCCCGCGATGCTCCGCCGTCTGCCCCCATGGCGCGACGGCTCGGCTGGACATTCACTCTCGGGAAAGTCGACGGCCGCATGCGGCCTCGGTCACCTCCGCCGGCCCCCCGGAATAGGAGGCGGAACGTCAAAGCCAGCGGAAAAAGGTTAGGCCAACACGGTATTTCTGGAAAGGGGCGCGCGAAGATGTCGCCCCGCTCACCCGGCGCGGCCGAGCCAGTCGAGGCGGGCGCAAGCGCCGTCCCCTTGCTGCATTGCGGCGACGAGGGCCGGCACGAGAAGCGAGAGTTCCGCTTCGAGCCGCCAGGGCGGATTGACGACGAGGAGGCCGCTTGCTTCGAGCCGTCCCTCGCGCGATCGGCCAACCGAGAGTTCGGAGCGCAAGATCTTCGGGATCTGCGCGGCCGATAACTTTTCGGCGAGCCCGTCCGGGCCGGCGCGGTCCTTGATCGGATACCAGGCGAGATAAATGCCCGTCGGCCATTTGCGCCGCACCCTTATGAGGGCCGCCGCAAGGCGTTCGAATTCGTCGGATTCTTCATAGGGTGGATCGATCAGAACGAGGCCGCGGCGTTCCGGAGGAGGAACGTAGGCATTCAGCGCGGTCCAGCCGTCAATGGCGATGGCCTTGGCGTGGCGGCCGCGCCCGAGCCGCTTCACGAGCTCCGCCGCCTCCGCGGGATGGAGTTCGCAGGCGACCAGGCGATCCGAGGGACGCATGAGCGCGCGGCAGACGAGGGGCGAACCCGGGTAACGCCCGAGGGCCTGAGCCGGGTTTACCTTCGCCACGGCCTGCAGATAAGGCGCAAGCAGGGCCGCCACCTCCGCCGCGAAGGCATGTGCGGAAAGGCGGCCGATCCCGAGCCGCCATTCACCCGTGCGGCCGGCCTCTTCACTGCAGAGGTCGTAAAGACCCGCGCCCGCATGCGTATCGAGCACCCGGAAGGGGGCGGGCTTCCCGCCCAGATGCACGAGAATGCGTGAAAGCGTGACGTGCTTGTGCACGTCGGCGAAATTGCCTGCATGAAAGCCGTGCCGGTAGTTCATGGACGAAAGGGATTACCACGGCACGCCCGCGCCGCCGCGACTTTCGGCCATCAGGGAGCGGGCGCGCGCTCGGCTTTCGGACTTTCGCCCTCGGGGGCTTCGATGCGGGGCCGTTCGCCTCCCCCGCGCACCGGCGGCAGGCTGATCCGTTCGCGGCGGCAGGCGCGCCGGTCGATCTCCGGGCAGGAGCGGAACCCGAGCGCCTTGGTCAGGCAGACGCGCACCTCCCGCAGACGTGTGCGGTCGCACTGGACGGCGATGCCGTCGCGCGGAAGGCCGGGATTGACCGCAACGAACGCCTCTTCGACTTCGTCCGGGGCCAAAGTCAGCGGCGTCTGCGGATCGAGATAAAGCGGGGGAATCTTCACGACGGCCCGCGCCTTGCGCACCGTCTCGAAATAGGCATCCGGCGAGAGTCCGGAGCAGGTGCCGTGCTTGTCCCACTCGTTGAAGATCAGCCGAGGCGCGGGCATGAGGTCGAGCATCGAGGCCACGATATGGCGGTTGAGGCGGGGCGCAGGAACCTGGCAGAACTCCGGGTAGCCCTTTTCGTATTGGGGCCAGAGCCCGTGCACGACGAAGGAATAGGGGCGCGCGCCGCATTGCTGCTTCGGCGCCCGCTCGCCGCTCGCCGCGCAGAAGGACGGCGACCAGGACAAAGCGAGCACATAGAAATCGAAAGCCCCCGGCGTGTTCTGCCGCGCATCCTGCGCGGCCGCCGCGTGAAAGCCGGCCACGCCCGCAAACAGGGCAAGCGAAAAGGAAAGGCGAAGAACGGACCCGAACATCCTAGCCCCCAACGACAATTTCGAATGCCGCATGATAGCGCGCCGGAGGAACAGATCAAGAACAACAGCCGGAGGCCGGTTCCCTCAAGCGGCCGGCCGTTGGGAGGGCAAGGAGGGCAGGCCGCTCAGGGGCGCGCGGCGCGACAGTTCGGCGCGAAGGCGAGATTGCGGTCCAGCCCGGCCACACACCATTCGACGCCCCATGTGGCGCCGATCATGCCGCCGACCTCGACGATCGAGTAGTCGACGCGCCGCTTCACCCCGTCAGACACCACCACGCGCCCTGTGCAGAAGCGGCGGGGGATGGCATCCACGGCCCATGGGCGGAAGGCGAGTTGCCGCACATGAAGGAAGTCGACGATCTGCAGGCCGGAGTTCCAGAATCGGGCTTCCTTCTGGGCGAATTCGCTGGCGATCTCTTGGAGCGCCGAGGGGTGGTCGCAGGGCGGCAAAAAGGCGAAATAGCCACTGTCCGCCACGGCCGGGGCGGCCGGCGCGAGGAGGCCGAGCGCGGCGAAAATGACGGGGCGAAGTTTGATCACGAATCGGCTCCCGCACGGGTGACCCGCAAACGGTGCAGCGGGCCGCCCGCCGGGTCAAGGCCATGCGCGCCGGCCGCGCACCGGCCCGCGGCTGCGGTCAGGAGAAATTGCCGGCGTCCAAGGGAAAGGTCAGGGCCTCTTCCGGCGCGGCCTCGTTCGGCGAACGCCGACAGCGCGGGTGCGGGCCCGCTTCGGCCCCTGCATCGCGTTCCCGCGAAGCGGCGCAAAGCGATCCAAAAAGGCCGGAGAGGAACGGGGTACAGAGGCGGTTCATGACGTCCTTCCTCCACGGCGGGATTGGCTGAAGCCCCCATTGCGGGTGCGGGTTGAAGCAAGACACGCCTCATAGAGCAGAAGTGTTTCGGAACAATTTCGCGCGTGTGTCGAAGCACGAAAAATCGCCGTCGCACAATGCCGGCGCCGCTGCTTCTCTACTTCGGGGCCGCTCCGGGCAGTTGACGCACTGGCTGCGGAGTCTCGACAGGCTGTCAGGCGAGCCAATTGGCTCTTGGGGCGGGCTGCGCACAATTGTCAATTGTCGGAACTATATTGCCGCGCAGGACAGATTCACCGTATAGTTGAGCATCGAGGATGGCGGGGCGAGGGACAATCGATGACGGCCGTCGACGATGTCAACGCAATCATTCAAGCGGCACCGGACGGCGAGCTCAATCTTCCGGAGTATACGGGGGCTCCGGGAGACCTGAATTATCTCCGCTCCTACGTCCTGGATGCCGTCACCGCGCTGTACGGAGTGGATGAGTCAGTTTTCGACCAGGCCACTCTGCTTTCGACGAGCATTCTGCGCGATTTCCTCCACCGCGCCATTTACGACCATCCGTCGCTGGTTGCGTACTCTCAAATGTTTGCGAATGATCCATATTGGTTCGAACGCGATGTCGGCGGCCTATTTCGCTTGGAAGGATTTGCTCTTTGCGGTGAAATTGCGTGGCAATTACAAAATATTTATCAGGCTTTCGGCTTCGAGAGCTCGCTGTTCTGGACGTTTAACGGAGAGGACGGAACAGGAACGCCATATTCCTATAGTGATGGGCACGTCCGCGTCGAAGTGCGACTTGAGGATTTGGACAAGTTCATCGTTCAAGATCCGACATACAATTTTTTGATGACCGACGCTGGCGACACGCCGCTCTCGTTTCGAGAAGCCCAATTTCTGAACCTGACGATGCCAGCGAACCTTCAGTTCGTTGACACCGGAATAGTCACCTATCGAGGCACGCTCGGCATCGATGGTATGCCGCCGGGTTTGTTCGACTATTATCGTGCACACTATATGAATGTGCTCGTCGCATGGATGGAAGGGGGTGTTTACACCATTGAACACCGCGAGCCTTACCTCGACTGGTATTATGCCCATACCGCCGTATTTCCCGGCGCATTCGGCTCGGCGGTGGAGGCGCGCGATGCAGTGTTGTCTCTGCGCGCGGGCGGCGCCTCTTTGCTCGGCATCACGGATGCCCTACGCAGCGATCATCAAGTGACCGGCTTCCGGCTGCTGTCGCTTGACGGTCTAAACGTGGTGGGCGACTTCGTGACTTTGCAACTGTCCGATGCCTCCTATGTATCGATCAATATCGACACAGGCCAGGTGCTTAACGGGTCATATGACCAGATCGTCGATGACATCACCGGCGCCGGCAGAAATTTGAACCCCGACTTATCAATTGAAGATTTTTTGGGGCCGACCGTCTTTGTTCGTTATGATGGCAAGCTCATCACCCCTTGGGACGTAGACGAAAGTTCGCCGTGGATTGCCCCTTTGCTTGCGGAGGAGGTCTCCAGATCACCTGAAGTGCATCTGCTGAACGGAACGACACTGCAAACGGTCTATGACACGGCGGGACAGCCATGGTCGGAAAAGACCAATTATTTTGACGCGAATGACAAACTCTATTTCGGAACGATCTCTTACGACAACGGCGACTTTTCACATATCACTTATGACTTTCAGAATGTTCAGTTTTGGTCTGTGAACGAATTTCGCTGGAGTTCGACTGGACAGCTGGCTTCTGTCCGCTACAATTACGATGTCGGAGGCTGGCTGGATGCTTTCTATGATTACAATCAAGATTACGCTTGGTCGGAAAATCAACTCCGGTATGATAGTGCAGGACGCCTTGACGCGGCTCTTTTGAAATATGATAATGGAGGTTATCTAAGCACGGTTTTTGATGTGGCTGGCCTGGCGGGTTGGTCTGAATGGCAATCCCGGTATAATCCGGCTGGGCAGCTAGAGGCTGAGTTGTTTCGCTACGATAACGGCGGTTCACTCTTGGTAACTCATGACGTTCAAAACGTCGCGCTCTGGAAAAACATGCAGTTGCGTTATGATGCCTCGGGAAATCTCGATGCGTCCCTTTTTCGGTACGATAATGGCGGGTATCTTAGCGTAGTCTATGACGTCAAACACACATCTGTTTGGTCCGAGTGGCAGTCTCGATATAACTCTGTTGGACAGTTGGATGCAGAGTTGATTTTGTACGATCGTGGCGGACAACTCTTAGTCAATCATGACGTGCTGAACGTCGCAGTCTGGAAGAACATGCAGTGGCGTTATGATGCCTCCGGGTATATTGAGGCGTCGCTGTGTCGATATGACAATGGCGGTTATCTCAGCACCGTGTATGACGTAAGGAATAATGCAGCGTGGTCCGAGTGGCAATCGCGCTACAATCCCGCTGGGCAATTGGATGCTGAGTTAATCCGGAACGATGATGGCGGTGTGACTTTTGTCGGATATGATCCATGGAACCAGCAACCTTGGCATCATTATACAGATGTATATGATCCCGGTGGCACTCTGGTCGCCCACAAAGTGATTATGGACGACTTTGCGATTGTGTAGGGATGCGACCCGTCGACGACGCAAAAGAGCTTGCTCGCATCGCCTGGAGCGCAAGCCCTACGGGCTCGACGTCTGCAGGCGATGCACGGCCCGGAACCCGCGAGTTTTTTGAGCGGGCGCTAAAGTTCCGATCGGAAGTTGAACAGCCATGGCTGCCCGAGGTTGTGCCATTTCACACGATGGCCAATAGGCGGGTCCTCGAAATCGGCTTCGGCCCGGGGTTTGACACGCTCGCATTTGTTCGAAGTGGCGCCATCTACACGGGCATCGATCTTGTGCCGGAAAACGCAATCCGCACGAAGCAGCATTTGGCGTTTTATGGCTTCAATCCCGATGTACGCGAGGGTGACGCGGAAGCATTGGACTTTCCCGATGAGTGCTTTGACGTCGTCTACTCGAACGGTGTATTGCATCATACCCCCGACATCGAACGCGCCTTTTCGGAGGCCGCCCGCGTCTTGAAACCGGGAGGCGAGTTCTACGTCATCGTTTATCACAAGAATTCTATCGTCGCCCGCCTGAGTACCGTGGTCAAAGCGCCGCTGATGGGCCTCAGCATCCGCAATCGCTTTGCTCGCATGGAATCCAATTCCGCTGGAGTGAGCCCGCTCGTGAAGGTATATTCGCGTCAGGAAGTGGCTGAGATGCTGAGCCGTGCAGGCTTCAGAGTAAAGGATATTTGCGTTCGCAAGCTGCTCCCGGACGACATGCCGCTCGCGAAGCCCCTGCTCATATACCTCTACCGACTGATCCCCCAGCGGATTTACGACCGGCTTGGATTGCACCTCGGTTGGTACGTCATCGGCTGCGGCGTCAAGTGAAAAGGGCGTGCCAGGCCGCTCTAATAAGCGTCCGGGCAAAAGGGCGTTGCCTCACAAAGCGTCGAATCAGGTGGACAATTCCGTCGGCCATGCGACGCAGGTTGGCCACTTGCCCTTATGGTCATGCGGCCTCCTGGGAATTCTGGCGGCCACACTGGCAGCGTTCCTGAGGCGCAAATGAATGGACGATCGCGGCTCAAGTAGGGTACGCCTCCGATGAAGGCCGCGTTGCGCTCCAGTTGACGGGCGGCGGAGACATAGTCGTATGACTGATCATACGACTATGTCGAAGCTATCGCGGCTTGAGGTGATTGAGACCGGCGCGCGCCGTCGGTGGACGTTGCAAGAGAAGCGGCGGATCGTGGCGGAGAGCGCGGCCGGTCCGCGCCAGGTGTCGGCGACCGCACGGCGGTACGGCTTGTCGCCGGCGCACCTGTTCCTGTGGCGGCGGCTGGCGCGCGAAGGTCGGCTCGGTGGCGGGGAGCCCAGCGTCGGCTTTGCGGAGGCGGTGATTGCCTGCGAGCAGCGCCGGCCTGCGGCAGCGAGTCCGACGAGCTCACTCGGGGGGGGTCGAGATCGTGCTGCGGGACGGGCTGCGGGTGGTTGCGGAGGCGTCGATGGATGCGGACGCCCTGGCGCGCCTTGTGCGAGCGATCGAGCGGCGATGACGATGCCGCTCCCGAGCGGCGCGCGGGTGTGGCTGGCGACCGGCCACACGGATATGCGCAAGGGCTTCGACGGCTTGGCGCTGCTGGTGCAGGAGACGCTCAAACGCGAACCGCACAATGGCCACCTGTTGGTGTTCCGCGGCCGGCGCGGCGGGCTGATCAAGGTGCTGTGGCATGACGGCCAGGGCATGTGCCTGTTCGCCAAGCGGCTGGAGCGCGGCCGCTTCATCTGGCCGTCTTGCGCCGACGGCGCGGTGACGATCACGCCGGCGCAGCTCGGCTACCTGCTCGAAGGCGTCGACTGGCGACTGCCGCAGAAGACCTGGCGGCCGGAAGCGGCTGGCTGAGCGCGGCATTGTGAATCAGTCCATGGGGCTCACAAGCTCGGCAGCTTGTGATTCCATCAGTGCGTGAGCGACGATGAGTCCCTTCCGGACGACATCGAGACGCTGAAGCCGCTGCTGCGCACGCGCGACGCCGAGCTGGCGCAGGCGCGGGCGGAGGGGTCGGGCAAGGACGCGTTGATCGCCCATCCGCGGCTCGCCATCGAGAAGCTGCGGCGTGAGCTCTATGGCCAGCGCAGCGAGCGCAAGGCGCGGCTGCTCGACCAGATGGAGCTGCAGCTCGAGGAGCTGGAGGCCGACGCCACCGAGGACGAGGTTGCGGCCCAGAAGGCGGCGGCAACCACGACGGTGCGCGGCTTCACCCGTCGCAGGCCGGCACGCAAGCCGTTCCCGGCCCATCTACCACGCGAGCGCGTCGTGCTGCCGGGCCGGGCGCCTGCGCGTGCTGCGGCTCCACCAGACTGGCCGAGCTCGGCGAGGACGTCACGGAGACGCTGGAGGTGGTGCCGCGGCAATGGAAGGTGGTGCAGTCCGTGCGCGAGAAGTTCACCTGCCGGGACTGCGAGAAGATCACCCAGCAGCCGGCGCCGTTCCACGTGCTGCCCTGCTGCCCTGGCACTGGGCGGCCGAGAAGGAGTGCCGTAAAGTGGCGGCATGAGCAGCACCACCATCGCCGTCCTGAAGATCACGCTCGATCAGGTGAAGCCGCCGGTTCTGCGCCGCGTCGAGGTGCCGTTCGACATCCGGCTCGATCGCCTGCACCTCGTCATCCAGGCCGCCATGGGCTGGACCAACAGTCATCTCTATGAGATCCGCGCCGGCGATGTCGGGTGGAGCACGCCTTATGACGACGATCCGTTGCCGAACGACGTCCTCGACGCTCGCAAGGCGCGGCTCGGGCGCGTGATCAAGCACGCCGAGACCAAGAAGCTCACCTACCTCTACGATTTTGGCGATGGATGGAAGCACTCGGTCAGAATCGAGCGCCTCGCCGATCCGCTACCCGGCGTAGCCTATCCGCGCCTGACCGAAGCGGTCGGACGTTGTCCTCCCGAGGACGTCGGCGGGCCCTGGGGCTATGCCGAGTTCCTGGAGGCGATCGCCGATCCGAAGCATGCGCGCCACGCCGAACTCACGGAATGGATCGCAGAAGACTTCGATCCAAACGACGTGCCCACAAAGTGGCTGGCCGACGAAGTTGCTGAGCTTGCCGAAAGTTGGTCCAGGCCACCGCGCGTCAGGCAGGCGCGATCAGCCTAACCCGCGGCCTTCACCGAAGGGTTACCAAGTAGGAACCCCCCGTGCCGGTCTTCCTCGCCGCCTTGCGTGATCGGTTTGCGTGCGCCCTCACGCTCGGCGTTCGTGGGGCCGTGCTGTCCCAGGACGGGCGGGTCTTCCTCGTCCGGCATCGCTATGCCCCCGGCTGGCAGTTCCCAGGCGGCGGGGTGGAGCGCGGCGAAAGCTTCGGCTCCGCGCTCGCGCGCGAGCTGCTCGAGGAGGGCGCCATCGAACTCGTCGGCGCCCCCGCGCTGCACGGCCTCTATTTTCATCCGCGCTACTCCCGCCGAGACCACGTCGCCCTGTTCGTGGTCCGATCGTTTCGCCAACGCGAAGGGCAGCGCCGCAGCGCAGAAATCGCGGAAAGCGGCTTTTTCCCGCTCGAGGGCCTGCCGGCCGGCACGACGCGCGCCACGCATGCGCGCCTGGCCGAGATCCTCCTCGGGGCGCCGGTCTCCGAGCGGTGGTAGATGCGAAAGCGCTCAAAGCGCGCGGGGCGCCGCCGGCCGTTGCAGCGCCTGAAAGCGCCGTACCCAGCGCCGGTCGATCCAATCCTTCATGCGCCACACCCAGGCGCCTTCGATCACGACGGGCCCCCGCGAGGCCACGGCGTGGCGTTGCCCAGTCGAGATGAGGGCGAGGTGTCCGCTCTGGGGGCGCCAAGGGGCGGGCGCTTCGCCCCGCGCGCGGGCCCGCAAGTTTCTTGCAAGCGGCGCCCCTGCGCGGACGGCATAGACGCCGGCTTTCTCCCGCGGCGTCTCGATCAGCGCGGCGCAGTCACCCGCGGCGAAGACGTCAGGATCGTTCATCACCTGCAGGGTCGGTAGAACCGCGAGAAAGCCCTTGGCGTCGCGCGCAAGGCCCGTCCCCCCGAACCAGCCCGGTGCGGCGCCCCCGGTCGCGATCACGACCGCGTCGGCGCCAAGCAAAGTCCCGTCGTCCAGCAGAACGGCATCGCCCGTCAGCTGCAAGGCTCTCCGATGCTCGACAAGGTGGATGCCGCGCGCGCGGAAAATGCGACGAAATATGGTCCCGACGCGGCGGTGATGCGTCGGCAGCAGGCCGTCGCCGGCAATCAGCGTGAACGAAAAGTCTTTCGCCATTTCGGGTCCGGTTTCGGCGAGAAGACGCGCCCGAAGCGAAAGCATGAGCTCGACCCCGCCGGCGCCGCCCCCCACGACGGCGATGCGGCGCTGTCCTTCGCCGCGGCGGCAGGCTTCCCACAAGCCATCGAGCCTTTCGATGAGCGTGCCGATCGGCTTTGCGGCGATGCCGTGCGCGGCCGCGCCCTCGATCGCATCGAGGGCCGGCGCAAGGCCGACGTCGAGCGAAACGATGTCATAGGCAACGGCCGGGGCCCCTGCGAGCACCACGCGTTTGCCGACCCGGTCAAGCCCGACCGCTTCCCCTTCGATCAGCCGCGCATCCGCGGCGGCCGCGAGGCAGCCGAGATCAATCTGTGCTTCCTCGCGGCGGTAAAGCCCGGCGATGACGCCGGGGAGCATGCCGGAATAGGTCGCCGCGCGCTCGCGGCTCACGAGCGTGAGGCGTACGCCGGCTGGCGGGGCGAGCGCGAAGTCGCGCAGCACATAGAGATGCGCATGCCCCCCGCCGACGAGAACGATCTCCGTCTTGTGCGCGCCGGCACCGGGCGTCATGGCGCCGCGCACCCGGTCGCGCAGCGACTGCAGATCCGGGATTTGTCTCTCGTGCCGTTTGCAGCGCAGGTCATGGGGGCGGTCCCACGCCACTATAGCGGAGCCTGCGGGGTGGGCTGAACTTTGCTATAGGGTGGCCGTGACAGTTTCGGCAGAAGGCCGGCGATGAACGAAACGGTGCTCGATCTTCGGGGCTTGCGGTGCCCGCTGCCCGTGCTGCGGGCGAAGAAGGCGCTGCGGACGCTTCCCCCCGGGGCGACCTTGGTGCTCGAGTGCACGGATCCGCTCACCGTCATCGACATCCCGAATTTCGTCAATCAGACCGCGCACGTGCTGGCGAGCCAGGAACAGCGGGATTCGCTCTACGTTTTCCGCATCCGCAAGTCGGCTTGAGGCGCCGGCCGGTTGCGCGACTCCAGGACCGCTCTTAAGCTTACGCTGCTGCCGTCGCATGCCGCGGCGCGCGGGGGGCAATGAATGGCTCGCGTTTTTCTGGTCGCCGTGTGTGCGGCTGCACTCAGCGGCTGCGCGTCCTGGGTTCCGACGCTCGATGTCGGCGGCTATGTCGCCGAACTGCGGGTCGAGAGCGAACCTTCGGGCGCGGAGGCGCGCGTGTCCGCAGGCCAGTCGTGCCGCACGCCCTGCACGCTGGCGGTGGAAGCGCGCGGCGACTTCGACGTGAATTTCACCCTCGAGGGCCATGTTCCGCAGACGGCGCGTGTCCACGTGCGGGTACCCGGCGACCCGCGTTTCGATCCGAACGCGGTGGCAAACGTGCAGTTCGATCCCAATCCGGTGGCGGTCGTGCTCGAGCCGGCTCCGCCGCCGCCGCGGCAGCGCAAGCCGGTCCGCCGCCGGGCCGCTCCTGCAAAGCAGGCGCCGGTGGCCGCGGCGGCGCCGGCCCCGCCGCCTACGGTTGCCGCTCCCCAGGCCGCGCCGCCGCCCGTCGCGGCGCCCCAGCCCGCCGGCCCGCGCTTCCTGCCCTCGACGGTTCAACCGCCGCCCGGCGCGACGATCACGCCGATCCAGCCCGCCGGGCGCCCATAAGCTTACGCGATGCGCGTCTTCCGTTTTCTTGACACCACCGCGAGCCGTTCATTAAATGCCCCGCGGTCGTAAAGCGCATCGGCACCGACCGCGGAGAGCGCATCCGGCAACCGCGCGCCTTCAGGCGACCCGCATGCTCCGCAGAGCGGGTGGGCCGCGCCGGTGCGTTATCGACGGAGGCCGGTGCGAGACGGGCGCTTAGCTCAGCGGGAGAGCGTTCCCTTCACACGGGAGAGGTCGTAGGTTCAATCCCTACAGCGCCCACCATGTCCTTTACCGCGCTCGGTTCTCGCTTCCTTGGTTTCTTTGCCCCGACCCGGACCCGGGGCCGATCGGTCCCGGCCGCGCGCGTGGCGCCTCCGCAACACTTACTGAAAACCGCGGGCGCGCAACGGTTGTGAGATGGATCCCGCGGTTGTCGCACGCCCCGATTTGTGGCCTTTCTCGCTTGGTGCCGCTTCCTCGCCGGACGCGGTGCGTCGATCATGCGAGAGAGGGACGATGCGGCATCGGTGTCTGGCGGTGGCGATGGCAATCGGCGGATTGCTGTTCGGCCTTGTGGCGCAGGCTTCGGCCAATCCGAGCTGGGATCCGGAGGGCCGCTTCACCGGCGGCGCGCCGGACGGCAGGCTCGGGTCCCTCGGCTATTTCGGTTTCGGCGGAAGCGGACCCGTTCCGCGGCAAACCGTGAGCTTTCCGGGAAACTATGCGCCAGGCACGATCATCATCCGGACCAGCGAGCGGCGCCTCTATTTCGTGATCGGCGACGGACGGGCGATCCGCTATGGCATCGGGGTCGGGCGGGACGGTTTCCGTTGGCAGGGGGTCAAGACGGTCTCGGCCAAGCGCGAATGGCCCGACTGGACGCCGCCGCCGCAAATGCTCAAGCGCCGGCCCGATCTGCCTCGCTACATGCCAGGCGGGCCGGAGAATCCGCTCGGCGCCCGCGCCATTTATCTCGGCTCCACGCTCTACCGCATCCACGGTTCGAATGAGCCCGAGACGATCGGGCAGGCCGTCTCGTCGGGCTGTTTCCGCCTCACCAACGAGGATGTCATCGATCTTTATGAGCGGGTGAGGGTCGGCGCGAAGGTGTTCGTTCTGCCTTAGGTCCGTCGGCACGCTCGGGTTTCCGTCTCCCGGAAGCGTGCGCGTCTGCGTTTTTTCGCAGATGGTTCGGGGGCCCCTTCACGCTTCGTTTCCCACCGACCTCAGGGAACGACAAGCGCAAGCGCCACGAAATGCGCCGCGCGGCAGAAGCGCAAGCGGCACGTGCTGCCGCTGCGGACCGTAGCCTCGGCAGCAGCCAAGTCGACCTCGATTTCGTGAAACTCGAGGAAAACACCGTCGCGCGGATGCAAGGCTTTGTAGACGGCCTCCTTGGCGGCAAAGAGGAGACGCGCCTGCCGCAGGTCGCCGCCGAGGCGTCGCTGCTCGCGCGGCGTTGCGACGAGATCGAGCAGTTCGGCCGGCAAGGCCGTGGCGGGCTCGACGTCAATGCCGAGCCCGGAGACATCGCGCTGCCGCGCGACGGCTGCAAGCGCAACGCGATCGTCATGCGCCAGGGAGCCGACGACCCCGCGCGGCCAGAGCGGTGCGCCCGCCGCAGTCTTCGGCAAGGGGCCGGGCGCGCAGCCGAGGCGGGACAGAAGTTCGCGCGCGATGAGACGTGCCGCGCCGCTCGCGCGGCGCCGTGCGGGCTGCGCAACGGTCATCGTCGCAGCCTCTTCCGGGAGGAGGGTATCGTCGTCGCCGCAGAGGATCAGCCGATGCGCAACGAGCACACCCGGCGGCGCAAAACCGAGCAGCGCGCGCGCGAGCGCTGGGTCGACCGCCTCGTCGGCCGCCGCCGCCCCGAGCGGCGTCACAGCGGAAGCTCCGCGATGATCTCTCCATCCTCGTCGCGGCCCGTCTCGACGAAGCCGAAGCGCGTGTAGAAGTGCCGGGCAGCGGCGTTCTCCGGCGCGTAGCAGATCGCGATCTTGCTCACGCCCTCGATCGCCCTGATTTCCTCGATCGCGCGGGCGAGCGCGGCGCGTCCATAGCCTTTGCGCTGGTGGCTGCGGTCGATCATGAATCGGTAGATCGAGGCCTCCTTCGGCCGGCGAGGACTGCCCAGCACCTCGTACATCAGGAAGCCCACGAGACGCTTTCCGGCATAGATCGCTCGCGGCCGCGCACCGGGATCGAACTTCGACTCGGCGAGGGAATAGACGTTGCTGGCGACGAAATTCTCCTGGTTTGGCGCGAGCTTCAGCTTGACGACCGCGCGCCAGTTGGACGCCGTCACGGGTGCAAGTCTCACGTCCTCGCTCATCGGCCTCCGCGCGGTGTCACTCCGCCGCGATCCGCGGAACGAACGGGTCGGCGGCAAGTTTCGGGGGATCGGAGGTCTCCATGGCATCGCGCACCACGGGCGCGGCCGCAACGTCGCTATGGACGAGCCGCGCAGGGTTACCCCGCCAGCGCGAATGGGGGTCGAGAATCTCGCCTTTCATGACGAAGGAATCGGCGTCCACCACGGCGCGGTCCCCCATCGTGACGCCATAGTGCACAAACGCGCCGCAACCGAGCGTGCAGCCGCGGCCGACGCGGACAAAATCGGATTTGAACACGCCTTCCTCGAGCGAGTGGGCCTGCAGCACGCTGCCTTCGTTCAGGTTAGCGAAATCGCCCACTTCGGTAAGAGAGCGGTCGGTGACCGAGCAGCCGCCGTCATACACCTTCCGCCCGACCTTCATTCCGAGCAGCCGGGCGACGAGCGGCTTGAGCGGCGTGCCGGCGAACAGCCCGACGATCGGCGTGTCGGAAAGCTTCCAGTGACGCTCGTGCCGCCAGAAATCCGGCTCATAAATCGAGACCATCTTCGGTTCGAGACGCTCGAACCGGAGGCTCGCCCGCTCGAGCAGCGCGAAATAGGCGATGGCGGCCACCGACAGGACGGCGCTCGCCGCAAACAAGGCCCAGACGCCAAAGGCCGGATAGGCCAGGAGCGCTCCGTGCGACACCAGGAGCGTGACGAATAGGAAGAACCAGCGCGCGAGAAGAAACAGGAGTGCGGTTGTGAGATTGTAGCGGTTCTTGCGCCGCAGCCGTGCGCGGCGTTCCGTCTCGCTCAAAGCGGCGTTGACCTTCTGATCCCGCTCGACCATGCGGGGAATTTCGAAGCAGGGGGAGCCCAGCAGACCGACATTCTCCCGAACCGGCCCTTCGATAGGGATCATCACCTTCGTGCCGAGCAGGCAGTTCGCGCCGGTGCGGCCCTGCGGCGGATAATGGATGTCGTTGCCGAGATAGTTCCGCTCGCCGATGCGAGTCTCCGCGAGGCGGAAGGCGGACGCCGACATGTCCATGTTGATCATGGACAGGCCGTCGGAGGCCATCGTGCCGCGCCCGATCGTGCAGAGAAACGGAGTGTCGTGCTGCTGGTTCGTGCCGAAGTTGGAGCCGGTTTGTTCGACTTCGCCGAGGTTCCAGCCGATCCAGCGCAGATAGTGAACAATCGCCGAACTGTCGCCGAACAGCAGGTTGCAGAACGGGGAGTTGCTGACGGTCGAAATCAGCGTCTGCAGGCCGTGGTGAAAGCCGAACAAGGGGTACAATTTGCCGACCTTCAGAAACGGGCGGCAGAGCCGCGGAACGACAACGGCCGCGCCGAGTTCGAGCGCGATCGCGCCGAGGAAGAGGCCGAACGCGGCCAAGGCGAGAAGCGCGACGAGCCCGGCCGTTAGCGGCGCGGCGTCGGTATCGCCGAAGGCTCCGATCACGTGGTCGTACCAGTATACGCCCGCGACCATGGCAAGCGGCGCCGCGACGAGGAGCGGCGTGAAGAGTTGCAGCACGCCGTAGAGCGCCCGCTGCAGGCGCGACACGGGAAGCGGATCGAGCGGGCAATAGTCGGATGCGGTCTCGAGCGCGGGGGAGCCGTGATAGCGCTTGCCGTCGGGAATGCGCTGGCCGCTTTGCAGCGACGAGGCATGACCGAGTTGCGTGCGCTCGCCCATGGCCGTGTTGATGTCCAGCACGCTGCCTTCGCCCACGAAGCAGCCCGCGCCGATCGCGATCCGTCCCGTATGGATGAAGTTGCCCTGGGCGCGATAGCAGGGAAGGATGGTCCCCTTGCGCAGGATCGTGTCGTCGCCGACCGAAAAGAGGTCGGTGCAAACGGGCGGAAAGCGTGCTTCGATGACGACGTTGCGGCCGATCCTCGCACCGAGCAGGCGAAGATACACGTTGAACAGCGGACTGCCGACGAAGCCGGCGGGCGGCGCCGTGCGCACGAGCGTCTTCACCACCCAGAAGCGGACATAGCGCAGGCTCCAGAGCGGAAACCGTTCTTCCTTGAAGCGGCCGATGAGAAGCCATTTGGCGGCAATCGGCAGCGCGCTGAAGGTAAGAAAGGCGACAACGGAAAAGGCGGCGCCACGCAGATAGAGCGCCAGCAGATCGTCCGCCGCCGCGTAGATCCACGCGATGCCCGCGGCCATGAACCAAAGGCTCGCCAGCGCGTAGACGGACACGGCCAGGAGCTGCAGGACGCCGCATCCATAATAGGCAAGGCTGGACGGCGTGTGGAACGGCTCCGGCGCGGTCGGCAGGGCGGTCTCGACCCCCGATTGGGCGAGATGGCGTGCCAGGTTCGCCACCGTTGGGTGCTGATAAATGTCCCGCATCGACAAGGCCGCCATGCCGGGATGGCGGCGGACCTTGGCGCAGAATCGTGCCATAAGCAGCGAATTCGCTCCGAGATCGTCGAAGAAGTGATCCTCGACGGACACTTGGTCGACGCGCAGAACCTCGGCCAGCGCACGCGAGAGAATGATTTCGTCCCGGCTTGCGGCTGCGATCAGCTTGCGGTCGCCCTGCACGCGCCCGCTCTTCGGGCGCGGCAGCTTCTTGTGATCCGCCTTGTTGCTGATGAGCATCGGGATGAAGGGCAGCTCTTCCAGGAAGGCCGGAACCATGTAGGCGGGCAGCCTTTCGCGCAGCGCCTTCAGGATGTCGGTGCGCGGCAGCGATTGGCCCTGCTTGAAGGCATAGTAGCCGACGAGTTCGACCAGACCGGGCTCCGGCTCGAAGGTCGCCACCGCGGCCTGTGCGACCTGCGGCAGATCGAGAAGGACGGACTCGATTTCCCCGAGCTCGATGCGGTGCCCGCGAATCTTGACCTGGGTGTCGATGCGCCCGTGATACTCGACTTCGCCGTGCTCATTGATCCGGCCGAGATCGCCGGTGCGATAGATGCGGCGCGACGGATTGTCCGGCAGGTCGAGAAAATCGCGGATGAACTTCTGCGCGGTGAGGTCGTCGCGGTTGAGATAGCCTGCCGCCAGTCCGATGCCGGCAATGCCGATCTCGCCCTGCTCCCCGGGCCGCGCGAGCCGCTCCGCACCCGGGTCGAGAATGACGATCGTGTAGGAGGGCAGCGGCTTGCCGATCGTCACCGGCCTGTCGGGCTTGAGTTCGGTGAGGGTTGCCGTCACCGTCGCCTCTGTCGGGCCATAGGAATTAAGGATGCGCCGGCCCGGCCGGTACCAGCGAACGACGAGATTGCGTGGGCAAGCTTCGCCGCCGACGAGGAGCATGCGGATCTGCGGCAGATCGCGTTCGATCGTCGCGAGGAGCGTCGGGCAGCAGCACAGGCACGTGACCCTGCGGCTCTCGAGAAAATCGGCGAGCTCCTCCCCGACCAACACGCCGCCCGTGCGGCCGGGCACAAGCGTCGCTCCCGCCAGAAACGGCACCCAGATTTCCTCGACAGAAAAGTCGAAGGCAATCGTCATGCCCTGATAGACGCGGTCGCCCGGCCGGAAACCGTAGAGATCCGCAGCGACCCGCACGAAGTTGCAAATGCTCGGGTGTTCGATGACGACGCCTTTCGGATTGCCGGTCGTGCCCGAGGTGTAGATGATGTAACAGACCTGATCGACGGGCGGCGGGACTTCTCCCTCCGCGAGCGGGCCGGATGGCTGCGCGTCGATCACCCGCGCCGCGCTGTCGAGGCAGATGAGCGGAAGATCGAGCGCGCGCAGCCGATCGCCGAAGGCCGCCATCGTGACGAAGGCCTTCAGACCCGCATCCTTCGCGATGAAGCGCAGGCGTTCGACCGGGAACGCGGGGTCGAGCGGAACATAGGCGGCGTTCGTCTTCAACACCGCCAGCATTGCGACGTAGGTCTCGACGGTCTTGTCGAACAACAAACCGATGCGGTCGCCCGCCGTGATGCCTTGGGTCAGAAGATGGCGCGCGACCTGGTTCGCCCGCGCTTCGATTTCGGCATAGGTGAAAACATCATCGTCGGTAACGACCGCGTCGGTTGTGCCGAACCGTTCGCAGCAGCCGGCAAAGAGATGATCCAGGCGTTCACCCCCGCGCCAGCGGATGGCCCCTTGCGCCTCGCTACCCGCGAGCACCTGTCTCTCTTGTGGCGGACGCGCGGAGGCAACGCTGCGTGCCCGGATTTCGGCGGTGGCATCTTGGACGAGCGGACGAGGCTGCATGGCAAACCGAGGTGCAGGCGACAGAACGACGCGACCGCCCGTTGTCGGGCGGACGCTAGGCTGGAGGGGGGAGGACGGATCGATGGCTCGCGCCTCGAGCGATTTGGCTGAAGCTTTGCCCCCTTTTGGCTGAAGCTTTGCCTCCTGTCGCAGCCTGACGGCTGCGACCGCCCGCGCGCGCGAGACCTCTCTATGATGCGTGCCCCCAAGGAAGTGTTCGCGGAGTCCTGGGACTCCTGTTGTTTTGCGGCCGCGAACATGGGCCGCCCAACATGAACGGAAGCTGAATACAATGGTGCCACTGCAAAGAAACCGGGCCTGTGGCGCCTCGCCTCACCCCTCACATCCGACGCTCAATTTCGGCTGAGGGTCGGTGCGGCTTGGACGGGCGGTCCGGAAGCACCGGCAAAGCCCCGCGGCCGCGGAGGCCCGATCCGCATTCAATCTGGCCGGAAAAGCCTCTACTCTCTTCCCAGGAGGGGCGCCCATGAATGTTTCGAGCGACCGGGACAGGCCCGCGGGAACGCTGCCGCAGGCCGAACGCCGCGATTTTTCCGACGTGAGTTACGGCGAGGCGATGCGCCGCGCCCGGGACATCGTGCCCATTCTGCGCGGACGGGCACAAGAGGCGGAGAACGCCCGCCAACTCACGCGCGAGACCGAACAGCTCCTGCACGAATCCGGGCTGTTCCGCTTCCACCAGCCGAAAGCCTTCGGCGGTATGGAGCTGGATTTCGTGGCGGTGGTCGACATCCCCGCGGAACTCGCGCGCGGCTGCCCGTCCACGGCCTGGGCGGTCGGCAACATGGCGTGCCACCACTGGATTCTGGGCTACTACGATCCGGAGACGCAGCATGAAGTCTGGGATGCCAATCCGGATGCGCTGATTGCGTCCTCGATCGCGCTGGCCGCCGGGCGTGCCCGCAAAGTGGACGGCGGCTTCGTCGTCAACGGGCGCTGGCCGTTCTCCTCGGTCGTGGACAACTGTGAGTGGAACATGCTGGCCGTCTCGGTCTTCGAAGAAGACGGCAAACCGCCGGTGGATTGGCGTCTCTGCCTGGTTCCGAAATCCGACTACGACATCATCGACACCTGGTACGCCATGGGCATGGGCGGGACGGGCAGCAAGGACGTCGCCGTCAAGGATCTGTTCGTCCCCGAACGGAGGGCGCTCCCTCTGCAGCGGTGCCGCGGCGGCTTCGACCATCCCGGGGCGGGCGTCAACCGGGGGCCGCTTTACGGGATTCCCATCGTCGCAGCATCGAGCCATCCGCTGGCGCCTGCGGCAATCGGGGCCGCCGAGGGCGCCTATGAGCTGTTCGTTCAGACGATGGCGAAGCGCTCCGGCACCTATACGGGGGCGAAGGTCGCCGAATTCCAGGCCGTGCAGATCAAGGTCGCGCGGGCGCGCTGCCTCATCGATTCGGCCCGCTCGTTTCTGCGCGAGTCGTCCATCGCGTTTCAGGCGCTCGCCGCTCGCGGTGAGGCGCCCGACCTCGAAACCAAGCTGCGCTTCCGCGCGCAATCGGCTTTCGCGGTCAACCAGGCGCGCGAAGCCGTTGAGGCGCTGTGGTCCTGTTACGGCGCCCAGGGCCTCTACACCCGCGATCCGTTGCAGCGGCATTTGCGAGACGTGCTGGCGATCAACCAGCATTTCTCGTTCAATTTCGACATCGCGGGTTCGGCCTACGGCACCTTTGCCCTCGGCGGCGCCTATGCCAATCCGACGATGTGAGCCAGTCATGCCGCGCGGATCGGCGGCGCGGCCGGCTGACAGCCTTGGGGCTTCGCCGCACAGGTGGAAATGGGACGAACCGGGAGGGGGGTCGCCGTGAGACGCGGGAGATGGATTTCGCTTGCCTTGGCGCTGCTGTGGGAAACGCAGGTGTGTACCGCCGCCGAGGAGTCGATCCGCGTCGAGCTCAATTCGGCCGAGCCCGTGCAGAACCGGTGTCGGCTGTCCTTTGTCATCGAAAATGCAGGGGAGACCGCCTATGACAGCCTCAAGCTCGACCTCGTGATCTTTGACCGCGACGGCGTGATCCAGCGCCGCGTGGTGGCCGAGATGGCCCCCCTGCGCAGAGCCAAGACCATCGTCAAGGCATTCGAGATCGACACCGACTGCGCAAGGATGGGATCCGTCCTGCTTAACGACGTCACGGCGTGCGAACCGGGCGGGCAGAATGCCTGCCTCGATCGCCTGGTTCTCGCCTCGAAGATCAAGGACGTGCGGTTCTACAAGTGACGGGGCGCCGAGCGCGTGGGTGCAGGCCGACGGTCAGCTTCGGCTCGCAACCATTTCGGTCGCGGTCGAAACGATCTGCTCAGGCGTCACGCGGCAGGCGTCTTCGAGCGGCAGCGAGAACGGAACCGGCGTGCGCGGCGCGCCGAGGCGCCGGATCGGTGCTCGCAGCTTGTCCCACAGGGCTTCCGCCGCTTCGGCCGCGATTTCGGCCCCGAAGCCACCAATCTTGACGGCCTCCTGCGCGATCAGCAGCCGCCCGGTGCGGGCGACCGAGTCGAGCACCATGTCGCGGTCCCACGGCCAGAGCGTACGCAGGTCGATGAGTTCGACGCCGATCCCCTGTTTCGCCAGGGCCTCGGCGGCCTTGGCACATTCGAGCCGCATGCCGGACCACGTGACGAGCGTGAGGTCGTCGCCGCGCGTCACGCGGTCGGCCTTGCCGAGCGCTACCGGCTCCGCGTCCGGATCGACCGGCCCCTTGATGTTCCAGAGCGCCTTGTGCTCGAGATAAATGACGGGATCGTCGCAGCGAATGGCGGCCCTGAGCAGGCCGTGATTGTCCCGGGGCGTGGCAGGCATCGCCACCACGAGACCGGGGATGTGCACCCACCAAGCTTCGGTCGATTGCGAGTGCTGGGCGGCGGTGCCGCCGCGCATACCCACGGCTTGGCGCGCAACAAGCGGCACGCGCGCCTGCCCGTTGAACATGTAGCGGATCTTGGCCGCTTGGTTGACCGTTTCGTCTGCGGCGCACATCGCGAAATCGGCAAAACGCAGTTCGACGACAGGACGCGTGCCGGCGACCGCCGCGCCCACGCCGGCGGCCATGATCATGGACTCGGAAATCGGCGTGTCGACGATGCGGTCGGGGCCGAACTTCGCCTGCAGGCCCTTGTATTGCCCCGCGAGCCCGCCCTCGGGGCCGAGATCTTCGCCGAGGGCCCAGACGCGCGGGTCGCGCTCCATTTCCTGATCGAGCGCAAGCCGCGCCGCTTCCGCGTAAGTGAGTTCCATCGTCATCGCGGGGCTCCGATGTCCTGCACATCCGTGAAAGCGGCCGCCGGCTCGGGCAGCGGCGCGGCCCGCGCCGCCGCCACGGCGCTTTCGATCAAAGCTTTGGCCTCGCTTTCGATACCGGCGATTTCCGCCTTGCTCACCCCTTGCGCGAGCAGCCACGCGACGGTGCGGGCAATCGGGTCCTTGTCCGCGGCTGTCCAACGCTCGATTTCGTCCCGGGTGCGGTAGTTTCCGGTATCGCGCGTATTGTGCGGATGGTGCCGATAGGTGGTTGCGAAGAGGAATCCGGGGCCGCCGCCGGCGCGCAGGCGCGCGACGATCCGTTCGGTCGCGGCGTCGACGGCCAGCAGGTCGTTGCCGTCGACCTCTTCTCCCTCGATACCGAAGCTTCGCGCGCGCGCCACGAAACCGCCGCCGGCCGTGACGTCCGCCGTGCGAGTGGTCGCCGCGTAGCCGTTGTGCTCGCAAACGAAGAGCATCGGCAGGGAATAGATCTTCGCCCAGTTGAGCGCTTCCATGAGCGGGCCGCGATTGATTGCGCCGTCGCCAAAAAAAGCGACCGCGACGCGATCCTGCTTCAGCACCTTGATGGCCTGCGCGGCACCGACCGCGATGGTGGCGCCGTCCGCCACCACGCCGTTCGCTCCCAACATGCCGATTGAGAAATCGGCGATGTGCATGGAGCCGCCTTTGCCGCCGCAGGTTCCGTCCGCCTTACCGTAAAGTTCCTTCATCATCGCGATCGGATCGGCGCCTTTCGCGATGGAATGGCCGTGGCCGCGGTGATTGCTGCTGATGTAATCGGTCGGCCGCAGATTGGCGCACACGCCGACCGCGATCGCCTCCTGTCCCACATATTGATGGACCGAGCCGCGCACCTCGCCCCCGTAGGACGCGCGGCCGGCGGCCTCCTCGAATTCGCGGATGATCTGCATCGTCCGCAACATGCTGAGCACGCGCGCGGCCTGATTGGACAACGGGCTCAATGATGTCTCCCTCGGACATGAACTCGGCTCGGCACCACCATAGGCGGCGCGAGGCGGCACGATCAATATCGGTACGAACGGCCGGCATCCGCGCGGCGCGCGAAAGTGATATTCCCTTCCGAGAATACACGATCGCGGCAGACCGCTCGCAAATCCTGGGCTGAGGCGCTAAACCAGCCGCCGGGTTCTTTTTTCCCGCGCAGCCGATGAACGACCTTCCGGAAGTGACCGTTTGCGACAGCATCACGCAGCTTGGCGCCGGCGACCGCGGGCGCGTGGTGGTGTCGGGTTCGCATGGCGGACTGTATGCGGCCTATGTGGCGGCGCGGGACGGTGCCCGCGCGGTCATCCTCAACGATGCGGGCCGCGGACTCGACGATGCCGGCATCGCCGGCCTGCGTTATCTCGACGCGCTCGCCATCCCGGCCGCGACCGTCGGCCACGAGACGGCGCGCATCGGCGACGGGGCCGACATGATGCGGCGCGGTGTGCTCACCGTGGTCAACACCGCCGCGGCGGCGCTTGGCTGCCGGCCGGGCCAGGCTTGTGCGGAGGCCGCCCGTTTGCTGCAGCAGGCCAAAGCCAAACGGGTCGAGCCGCCCCCTTATGCGGAGAGCCGGTTTCTGCTGCGCGACGGACCGGTAAAAGTGTGGGGACTCGACTCGGCGGCGCTCGTGCGTCCGGAAGACGCCGGCCACATCGTCGTCACCGGATCCCACGGGGCCTTGCTGGGCGGCCGACCCGAATATGCGGTGCGGGCCGCAGTGCTGGCGGCCGTGTTTCATGATGCCGGAATCGGCATCGACGAGGCAGGAACCACGCGGCTGCCCGCCCTCGATGCGCGCGGCATCGCCGGGGCAACCGTTGCGGCCGCAACCGCGCGGATCGGCGACGCCCGCTCGTTGTGGGAGACGGGGCGTCTTTCGCGCATCAATGCCCGTGCGCACGCGGCGGGCGCTTCGGCGGGCATGACTCTGCCGGCTTTTGCCGATGCGGTGATTGCCGCTCAATCAAGGACATGAGGATCATGACGAGACACCCCGAAGGCACGATGAGCGGCGGACGGGCGCTCGCGGAAATGTTGCGGATCGCGGGCGTGGGGCCGATGTTCGGGATGGGCGGCTTCCAGCTTCTGCCGTTTTACGACGCGCTGGCACAGCTCGAAATGCGCCACCATCTGGTGAATGACGAACGGGTCGGCGCCTTTGCGGCGGACGCCTATGCGCGCGTCACGAACCGGCCGGGTATCTGCGACGGCACGTTGGGCCCGGGCGCGACCAATCTTGTGACCGGCCTCGTTGAAGCGCTCAACGCCGGCACGCCCTTGCTCGCGATTGCCGGCGATGCAAACCGCCAGCACGCCTGGAAGAACATGACTCAGGAATGCCTGCAGACCGAAATCCTGCGGCCGGCCGTCAAGGAGGTGATTCGCGTCGAGGTGACGAGCCGGATTCCCGAGCTTGTGCGCCGCGCTTTTGCCGTTGCGACGTCCGGCCGGCCCGGTCCGGTGCTGCTCGATGTGCCGGAAGACGTTGCGCACGGCGAGCATGCGTTTGCGGCCTCGGATTTTTATATCGACATGGCGACGACGCGCGTGCCCGCGCGCCGGATGCGGCCGGGCCGGGACGATGTGGAGCGCGCCGCGCGGCTCATTGCCAAGGCCAAGCGGCCGCTGCTCCTGGCCGGTGGCGGCATTCATCTTTCGGAAGCCCATGCAACGCTGCTCGCACTCGCGGACGCGTGCGGCATCCCTGTCGCCCACACGATGAGCGGGAAAGGATCGATCCCCTGCACGCATCCGCTTTCGGTGGGTCTCTTCGGCCGCTATTCGCGCATCGCCAACGACTTGATTGCGGCCGCCGATCTCTTGATCGTCGTCGGCTGCAAGCTCGGCGAGATCGCGACCAAGCGGTACGCCCTCATCCCGCCGAGCGTGCCGCTGATCCACATAGACATCGAGCCCGAGGAGTTCGGCCGCACAACGCGCACGGACATTGCGCTATGGGGCGATGCCCGCGAGGCTCTGCGCGATCTCCACGAGGCGCTCGCCTCGGAGGCGAAGGCGCTCAAGGCGGCGCATGCCGACTATATCGGCGAGATCGCCCCGCGCATGGAAAAATGGCGTACAGAAGCGGGCCCCCGTCTGACCTCCAAGGAGCGGCCGATCAATGTCGGACGTCTCGTGAACGAACTCAATCACGAGATGCCCGCGGACGGCATTCTCGTTGCCGACGGAGGCTTTGCGGCGCACTGGACGGGGCTTCTCTACGACACGAAGACGAGCGGCCGAAACTATCTGCCGGACCGAGGGCTTGCGGCCATCGGCTACGGCCTTCCCGGTGCGATCGGCGCGGCGGTCGCGGCGCCGAATCGGCCGGTGGTTGCGATGTGCGGCGACGCCGGCTTCAACATGGCCCTCGGCGAGCTCGAGACCGCACGGCGGATCGGTGCGAACGTGACGCTCGTCGTCGTCAACAACGCCGCGTCCGGTTACGTGAAGGCGCTGCAGCACGCGATGTACGGCCAGCGGTACCAGTCGAGCGATCTCGTCGAAATGAATTACGCGCACATTGCGGAGGCCATGGGCTGTCGCGGCATTCGCGTCACCGACCCCGATGCCGTGGGTCAGGCGCTGCGCGCCGGCATCCACGAGCGGGACGTCCCCACTGTCGTGGACGTGGTAGTGACGCGCGACCCGGCGCACATGCTGCCCGCAGCCGACAGTCGTGCCGTGCAGATCAAGAAGGGTGACCGTGTCGCCTGAGCGCGTGAGGCGGCCGGCGCAGCGCGAAACAGGCGCTCTGCAGCGCCTCCAACGCATCAATTACCGGCGCCAGACCAGCGTGCTTGAGACGGCATAATTCCAAACCGCGCCGACGATCGAACCGGCGAGGCCCGCCAGCCACCAGCTGGGTTCGGCGCTGTAGAGCCAGTTTGCAACGCCGACATTGCTCACCGCTCCAATCGCACAAATGGCGTAGAACGCTATCAGCCCTTTGAGCGCGGCCGTGCCTCTCAGGCGCCGGTCGCGATAGGTCAAGGCATTGTTCAGCAGGAAGTTGCTGGTCATGGCGACGAGGGTTGCGAGCGACTGCGCCGCGCCGAACGTCAGTCCGAGCATGGCGAGGGTTGTTTTCAGGGCGGCAAGATGCACCACGATGCCCGAGGCGCCGACGAGGACAAAGCTTACGAAGCGAACGGGAACCCGGTTTCCGCTCGTTTTGGCCACAATGAGGCCGAGAAAATCGAGGACCACCTGCGCGTCCAGCTTGCTTGCGCCGTAGGTGCGCGGCCGAAAGCGGTAAGGCACTTCGGCGATCCGCAGCGTTGCGCCGGCGGAAAACAGGATGTCGGCGAGGATCTTGAATCCCTGCGTGGCGAGGCGGTGCGCCGTCCGGTCCAGCACCGCCCTGCGGAGCATGAAGAAGCCGCTCATGGGATCGGTCACGCCGACGCCGAGCGCCTTTCTGGCAAGCCAACCGCCAAAGCGGCTGGAGGCCAGCCGTCTGCGCGAAAGGACGTCGCTGCGAACCTGTTCCAGGTGACGGCTTCCGATCACGAGATCGTGCGCGCCGGCCCGCAGGATGTTCAGCATCGTTGGCAAAACGGCTTCGTCGTGCTGGAGGTCGGCATCCATGACTGCGAGGTAGGGCGACTGGCTCGCCAGCATGCCTTCGATGCAAGCGCCAGCAAGGCCGCGCCGGCCGATGCGGCGAATTCCGCGCACCCGCGCGTCGGATGCCGCCAAAGCGCGGACGGCGTCCGCCGTGCCGTCCGGCGAATCGTCATCCACGAAAATCACTTCCCAATCGATGTCGCCCAGCGCCTGCGCGAGCCGCTCGACCAACAATGTCACGTTGGCACATTCGTTGTAGGTCGGCACCACGATCGTCAATTCGCACGTTGGCCGACGCGCGCCGGGGCAAGCGCTTTTCGCGACGGTCGATCCGCTCGCCATATTTTGGAGCGCAGAGCTTGTCATCAGTCATTGCCGGGACCGCCGGCCTCTTGCCGGTGTCGATTATCCGAATGGGGGCCCATGACGGTGTAAAACTTAGGACGGGCGCATGATGGCATCGATACCGCGTTTTCCGATCGTGACGGCCCTGCATATCGGGCTGTTCTGCCTCGCCGGCAGCGCCGCGGCCGGCGCGGAGGAACTGCCCCGTCTGCACACGAACGAAGCCTATGTGGAGGAGGTGACGCGGCGGAGCCCTCTCAACCTCGAAGATCCCATGGCCGTGTTCGCCTTCGTCTTTGACAGTCTTCCCGGTCGGGTTAAGGTCTATCCGACCGAGAACTACTACTATTTTCGCTTCCACAACGGCGGCGTCCTCTACGGCGGCAATCTCCGGCTGGAGAACGGGCTGCGTGACGAGGGCAGGGTGCATTTCGCTTACGGCCCCGAGGGGCCGGACGCCTCCGACGCCGGCGACGGCCACCACAAACTCCTCGGCCCGGCCGACGGCGTCACGGTCGAGAAGGTGGCGCGCCTCGTCTATCGGATCGGCTTTCGCGGAAAGAGCGTCGTGTTCGAGCTGAACGACCTCTCGGGAGTGAAGCCGCCGGACGGAATGCTCGGGCCGGACGAGCGCTACATTGGCCCCGTGTTCGACGAATCGGCGGTGCGCTTCTTTCTTGTGTACAATTCGCGCCTCAAGCTGTTTCAGTATGTCTTGGACGAGACGGGGGCGCCTGCCGACATTCTGAAACAGGTCCCCTTCAGTGCGCGCGTGCTGATCGGTCAACGCACCGGATTTGCATTCTACCAGGATCGGCGGCGCGACAGAAAAATTCTCATCGGCGTCCTCGGCGCCAATGCGCGGGCGAACAACTATTTCGACGGCCCTTTCGACCAGCTTCCCGACAATTTCATCGAAGGCGAGTCGCTGCGCAGCGCAATCTTGGAGGTCGCACCCGAACTGAAGGGGAAGATCGACCGGTTCGGCAGCACCTTCGACGGAAAATCCCGGTACGCGATCGGACCGTATCTGCAATACGAGGATCCATTCGAGCTTGAAATCTTCGAACGCTGCGCGCGCAGCAAACGCGTTCCCGAGCGCCTCTACGAGGCCTGCTTCGCGATCGACGAAGAGGCCGGAGGCAAGGCACCGCGGACGCTTGCGGATCGGCTGCGCCGGCGCCGGTGAACGGCGGCCGCGCCGATCACGACCCATATCGGTGACGGATGGGCGCGGGCCGGCGCGCTTCTCCAGGCCGGAGGCAACCGATTGGAAACCAATCCCCCCTTCGCGCCGCTTTGGGTTTGATTTCCCGTCCGTTCGGGGGCAATTTACCAAGACGGACTGGGACCGGCACGGGGCGGGGGACGCTTTTGTCCTTTCACACCAATATCTTACATCCTGTTCCGCGCGGTCGTGGCCGTGACTTCGAAATCGGCCCGGAAATTGAACCGGGAAGGCCCTCCTCACGACTAAACCCATGAGTCGGTCACCGGCGCGATGCAGACCACATCGGACGACGTTCTGATTGGCCGGATCGCGAGCGGCGATCGGCTGGCGATGCAGGTGCTTTTCGCCAGGCACCACGTCCGGGTCTACCGGTTCGTGTTGCGTCTCGTCGGGGATCCGACACTGGCCGAGGACCTCATCAGTGAAGTGTTTCTCGACGTCTGGCGTCAGGCCGGGCGTTTCGAGGCGCGGTCGGCGGTTTCCACGTGGTTGCTGGCCATCGCGCGCTTCAAGGCTCTTTCGGCTTTGCGCAAGCGGCCGGACGAGGAGTTGGACGAGGAGACGGCGGCGGGAATCGAAGATGCGTCCGACACGCCCGAGGTCGCGCTTCAGAAAAAGGACAAGGGGGAGATCCTGAGGCAGTGCCTCAAGTCGCTATCGGCGGAACACCGGGAGGTGATCGATCTTGTCTACTACCACGAGAAATCCGTGGAAGAGGTGGCGGAGATCGTCGGAATTCCGGAAGCCACGGTGAAAACCCGGATGTTCTACGCGCGCAAGCGGCTCTCGGAACTGCTCAAGGCGGCGGGTGTGGATAGAGGTTGGCCATGAAGACCACAATGAACGAAGTTCTGGAGCGCCAGGATATCGAGGAACTGCTGCCGTGGTATGCGGCGGGGTCCCTCGGCCGTCGCGACACGCAGCGGGTCGAACGCGCGCTCGAACGCGATCCGGAGTTGGCGCGGCAGCTCGAACTGATACGCGAGGAGCTGGCCGAGACGATCCATGTGAACGAGACGCTCGGCGCGCCCCCGCCGAAGGTCCTGAACAAGTTGATGGCGGGAATCGAAGCCGAGAGCGGCCCTGCGCCGGCCAAGGCCCGGCTGTCTTTCGGCGCCTGGCTCAACGAAAAATTCTCCGGGCTCTCCGCGCGCAAGCTCGCTTACGCGGGCGTGGTGGGCGCTGTCATCATCGTTGCGCAGGCCGGCGTGCTCACGAGCCTTTATGTCAGCGAGCACACGATCGACGAGAACGCGCCGATGACGCGGGGGATCGATATCAACCGTTCGACGCTCTCTTCGACGCCGTCCGACCAGAAGACGGCCGGCAGCCATGTCCTGGTGAAATTCGCGCCGGGCGCAAGCGCCGCGGAGATCACGCGCTTCCTTGAACTGCATCGGCTGGCCATCGTGGATGGCCCCCGCGCCGACGGCATTTACCGCCTTCGGGTCGCCTCCAATACGCTGCCGCGGGAAGAGGTGGCGCGGATTGCGGCGCGCATGCGTGAGAACAGCGCCATTATCGGCTTCGCGGCAGCCGCCGACTGAAGGCGAAGGCGGCTCGCTGCCCGCAAAATTCGAGCGGCCGTTCGCGGCCGAGAGCGGGAGGCGGCCCCATGCTGTCCATCGCACGCAGCTTCAAGGCGACCTGTCTCTTCATTCTGGCGCTCGTGATCTTTTCGCCCGGACGCGCGGAGGCGCAATGGCGCGACGGCCCGCGCGGCTATCGCTCCCAGGACAACATTCTGCCCCAACGGCCCTCCGGCCTGCCGGCGGATCCGCGCTTGCGGCGGCTGCCCGCCCAGGGCGGCCGCGGCGCCGGTCGGTTCGCCGACCGCCCTCTCGCGCCGGCGCTTTTGCTGCCTCTCGGCCCGGGCGTCGTCCGTTCCGGTGCCGGCCCGGCGATCCGCACCGGAGTTGACGGTCGGCCGCAAGCCGACCGTGCTTCCGGAAGACGCGGCCCAGCCGCCCAAGGCGGAGACTCGGGGCGGATCCACGCCGCTCGGCCGGGCCGCGGCCGCGTTTCATACCCCGACCGGCGCCGGCGTTTGCGGCGCGGCTCTCCCGCGATCCTTGTAAGCGTTCCCACGCCGGAGCTCGGCGCGGCCCTCGGCCCGACAGGTGCGGCGGCCGTGGGGCAGGGCGCAAGGCGCCCGCCACGGCGCCCGCCCGGGCCGGCGGCTTGGAGCGGCGTCGACGGAAGCCCGCCGGCGGGCGAAGGCCGGTTCGTTCCCGACCACGTTCTTTGCGTGCTCCGCGACGGCCTTTCCGACGCGGAAATCACCCGTTTCCTTCGCCGCCACCGCATGGCACGAACGGCTGGCGGTCGGCAGCGGATCGAGCTTATCGGGTCCGAGCTCTTTCGCTATCGCATCACCGACAGCAGCGATATGCGCCGCGTCATCTCTCGCTTACGGCGCGACCCGCGTGTCCGCTTTGCCCAGCCCGACTATGTCTATGCGCTGGCGGAGGGTGGAGCGGCGGCCTCCAGGACGGAACATCCGCAATACGTCGTCCGTGCGATGCACCTTGAGCAGGCGCACGCCCTGGTCAAGGGAGAGAAGGTCCGCGTGGCGCTGATCGACTCTGCGGTCGATGCGGGACACCCCGAACTTGCGGGCGCCATCGTCAAGCAGATCGATGTGATCGGCGACAACGACCTCTCGCCGCACCCGCACGGCACCGCCATGGCGGGCGCCATCGTCGCCAAGTCGCAACTCACCGGGGTCGCCCCCGCGGCGCAAATCGTCGCCGTCCGTGCGTTTTCCCCGCGCCCCTCCGCCAAGGCCTCCGGAACGAGCTTCGCGCTCGTCCGCGCCGTCGATGGCGCCGTTACGGCAGGGGCGCGGGTGATCAATCTGAGTTTCGCCGGCCCGGCCGATCCGATCCTGTCGCGGGCACTAAAGCGGGCCCACGAACGCGGTATCGTGCTTGTCGCCGCGATGGGGAATGCGGGGCCGGGTTCGGCCTCGCGCTATCCGGCGGCGGACCCGAGCGTCATCGCGGTGACTGCCACGGATGCCGACGACCGTCTCTTCCCCGGCGCGACGCAGGGATCTTATGTCGCGCTCGCGGCGCCCGGGGTCGACGTGCTCGTGCCGGCGCCGCACGCCGAATACGGCCTGTCGACGGGAACCTCGGTTGCGGCCGCGCATGTCAGCGGCGTCGTCGCCTTGTTGCTCGCGCGCAACGCAGCGCTTTCGCCGGAGCGGATTCGGAGCATCCTCGTGACCAGCGCCCGCGCCCCGTTGCGGACGGCACCCGATCCGGCAATCGGGGCCGGGATCGCCGACGCCTATCGCGCGGTTCTTGCCGCCGATGCCGGACCCGTTGCCAAGCCCGGCGCGAGCCAGCCAGCGGCCGCGGCCGATCGGCCGGCCGTCTCGATGCAATAAGGGGCGGGCTGCGGAGGGCCATTCGCCCTTCGTCGAAGGCCGGCGAAAAACTGCACTTTGGGGCTGGACCTTCTTCCCGCAAACTGCCAGAGAAACTAGGGGGGAAAGGGAGGCGTATGCGCTTGGCCACGCGTCATGCGTAATGAGTAACGATATCATCCTCGAGACCGAGGATCTCACAAAGGAGTTTGCCGGCTTCGTGGCCGTCAATGCGGTGTCCCTCCGGGTCGCGCGCGGAACCGTGCACGCGCTCATCGGCCCGAACGGGGCTGGCAAGACCACCTGCTTCAACCTGCTCACGAAGTTCCTTACGCCGACGCGCGGACGCATTCTCTTCAACAAGCGCGACATCACCGCCATGGCGCCGGCGGATGTTGTGCGGCTGGGACTTGTCCGCTCGTTCCAGATTTCTGCGGTGTTTCCCCACCTCAGCGTGCTCAACAATGTGCGGATTGCCTTGCAGCGCGGGCGCGGCAACTCGTTCGACTTCTGGCGATCGAGTCGCGTGCTGGAGGCTCTCGACGAGCGGGCGCTTGCTCTGCTCGATCGCGTGGGCCTTGCTCCTTATGCGCAGCTTACGGCCGTGGAATTGCCCTATGGGCGAAAGCGCGCCCTCGAAATCGCGACCACGATCGCGCTCGAGCCGGAACTCCTGCTGCTCGATGAGCCCACCGCCGGAATGGGGCACGAAGACATCGACCGTGTGGTTTCGCTCATCAGGTCCGTTGCTGCGGACCGCACGGTGCTGATGGTGGAACACAATCTCAGCGTGGTCGCGAGCTTGTCCGACCGCATTACCGTCCTCACCCGCGGCCGCGTGCTCGCTGAAGGCGACTACGAAACCGTCTCCAACGATCCAGCCGTGCGGGACGCCTATATGGGAGTCGGCCATGAGTGATGCGGCAAAGACTCCTCTGCTCGCCGTCCGCGATCTCCAGGCTTGGTACGGGGAATCCCACATCTTGCACGGGGTGAGCTTCGACGTCTTTGCCGGCGAGGTGGTCACGCTCGCCGGGCGCAACGGCGCCGGAAAGACCACAACGCTGAAGTCGATAATGGGGATCGTCCGTCAACGCACCGGTTCGGTCGTGTTCGAAGGGCGCGAGCTCATCAGGCAGACCTCCGACCAGATCGCGCGCGCCGGTATTGCGTTCTGTCCCGAGGAGCGAGGTATTTTCGCAAGCCTCGACGTCGCGGAAAACCTCGAATTGCCGCCGCAGGTTCGGCCGGGCGGCCTCGAACGGGCACGGATTTTCGAACTATTCCCCAATATTCGCGAGCGGCTGCGCAGCCAGGGAACGAAACTGTCGGGCGGTGAGCAGCAGATGCTCGCGATCGGCCGCATCCTCCGCACCGGGGCGCGTTTGCTGCTCCTCGACGAGCCCACGGAGGGGCTTGCGCCGGTGATCATTCAGCAGATCGGCCGCACGATCCGTACCTTGAAATCGCAAGGATTTACGATCCTGCTCGTCGAGCAGAATTTCAACTTCGCTTCCACGGTCGCCGATCGTCACTACATCATGGAGCACGGTCGTGTGGTCGAAAGTTTCGCGAACTCCGAGATCGAGGTGAACGCCGCCAAGCTTCACGAATACCTCGGGGTGTGAAAAACTAGGTTGTACATAAGGGAGAGAAGCCCATGAGAACTCAGCTGGCAGTGGCCGCGGTCGCGGTTGCGCTCACTTGCGGTGGCGCCCACGCCCAATTCAGCGACGGCGTCATCAAAATCGGGGTCCTCAACGACATGTCGGGCCTCTACGCCGACGTGTCCGGTCCGGGTGCGGTCGCGGCGGCCAAAATGGCGGTCGAGGATTTCGGCGCAGAGAAAAAGGGCATGAAGGTCGAGATCGTCAGTGCCGACCATCAGAACAAGCCAGACATCGGTTCCAACATCGCGCGGACCTGGTTCGATGTGGACAAGGTGGACCTCATCGTGGACGTGCCGACTTCCTCGGTTGCGCTGGCGATCACGCAGGTCGCGAAGGACAAGAACAAGGTCTTCATCGGCTCCGGACCCGCGGCGTCCGATCTCACCGGAGCGGCCTGCAACGCCAATTTCGTCCATTGGACCTACGACACGTGGGCCCTTGCGAACGGCACCGGTAAGGCGATCGTGAAGACCGGCGGGGATACCTGGTTCTTCCTGACCGCCGACTACGCGTTCGGCCACGCTCTCGAGCGCGATACCGCGGCGGTGGTCAAGGAGAACGGCGGAAAGGTGCTGGGCGCGGTGCGTCATCCTTTCCCGGGCACCGATTTCTCGTCGTTCCTGCTGCAGGCGCAGGCGTCCAAGGCGAAGATCATCGGTCTCGCCAACGCCGGCGGCGACACCATCAACTCGATCAAGCAGGCGGCCGAATTCGGCATCACCAAGAGCGGTCAGAATCTTGCCGGGCTGCTCGTCTTCATCACGGATGTGCATTCCCTCGGCCTTGAGACGGCGCAGGGCCTGATCTTCACCACCGCCTATTATTGGGATCGCAACGACCAAAGCCGCGCTTTCGCCAAGCGCTTTGCCCCGCAGTACAAGGGGAACATGCCGACCATGGTGCAGGCCGGCGTCTATGCCTCCGTGCTGCATTACCTCAAGGCCGTCGAGGCGCTGAAGAGCGATGCGGACGGCAAGGCGGTGGTCGCGAAGATGAAGGAAATCCCGACCGACGATCCGCTTTTCGGCAAGGGAACGGTCCGTGCGGATGGCCGTAAGATCCACGACATGTATCTCGTCGAGGTGAAGAAGCCGTCCGAGTCGAAAGGGGCGTGGGATTATCTCAAGATCCGCGCCACCATCCCGGCCGCCGAGGCCTTCCGCCCCCTCAACGAGGGCAAATGCCCGCTGGTGAAGGGCTGAGCCGCCCCAAGGTTCCGGCAAGCGGCGGGTAGGGCAGAGCGCTCCGGCCCGCCGCGCGCAGCCCCTTCCAAGGGGCGTGCGACGCGCGGCAAGATCTTCGGCCATGTTCGAGATATTCGGCATCCCCTCGCAGGCGCTGTTCGGGCAATTGTTGCTCGGGCTTATCAACGGCTCGTTCTATGCGCTGCTGAGCCTGGGGCTCGCCGTGATCTTCGGCATGCTCAACATCATCAACTTCACGCACGGCGCGCAGTACATGATGGGGGCGTTCGCCGCCTATCTGCTGCTGCAACATGTCGGGATCAACTACTGGGCTGCACTCGTCATCGTGCCGATCATCGTCGGCTTCACCGGCGTGGTGATCGAAAGGCTGTTCCTGCAGCGGCTTTATAATCTCGATCATCTGTACGGGCTGCTCCTCACCTTCGGGCTTGCGCTGATCATCGAAGGCGTGTTCCGCAATTATTACGGCTCGTCCGGCCTGCCTTACCGGATCCCGCCGGAGCTTGCCGGCGGTCGCAATCTCGGCTTCATGTTTCTGCCCAATTACCGGGCCTGGGTCGTGGTGTTTTCGCTCGCGGTGTGTTTGGCGACCTGGTACGTCATCGAGCGCACGCGTCTCGGCGCCTATCTGCGCGCCGCCACCGAAAATCCGACGCTGGTGCGCGCCTTCGGCATCAACGTGCCGCGCATGATCACTTTGACTTACGGCTTCGGCGTCGGTCTGGCGGCGCTCGCCGGCGTTATGGCCGCGCCGATCTACAATGTCAGCCCGCAAATGGGCGCGAACCTGATCATTGTGGTCTTCGCCGTCGTCGTGATCGGCGGCATGGGCTCGATCATGGGAGCGGTTGTCACGGGCTTCGCGCTTGGCCTCATCGAGGGTTTGACAAAGGTTTTCTTTCCCGAGGCCTCGAACACCGTGATCTTCGTCATCATGGCCATCGTGCTCCTGGTGCGGCCGGCCGGCCTGTTCGGAAGGACGGCGTAAGATGGTGCAACTGGCCGAGCCGATTTCGGCGACCCGGGTCAGGACGGCCTCGCGCAGCGAGGTCATCGCCTTCCTCGCCATGATCGCAGTGCTCCTGGTTGCGCCGACCTTCGTGTATCCGGTCTCGTTGATGAAGGCGCTGTGCTTTGCTCTGTTTGCCTGCGCGTTCAATTTGTTGATCGGCTATGTCGGCCTGTTGTCTTTCGGGCATGCGCTTTTTTTCGGCTACGGGTCTTACGTCGCGGCCCACCTCGCCAAGGTCGGCACCATCGCGATTCCATATTGGGCGGGCGGCTGGCAGTGGTTCGTCGTTCCGCTGCCGCCGCTTTCGCCGGAGCTCGCGATCCTGGGCGGAACCTGCGCGGGCGCCGTGCTCGGCGTTATTGCCGGCGCAATCGCAATCCGGCGGCAGGGCATCTATTTCGCGATGATCACGCTCGCGCTCGCGCAAATGATGTATTTCTTCGCCGTGCAAGCGCCGTTCACCCATGGCGAGGATGGGATCCAGGCCGTTCCGCGCGGCCGGCTGTTCGGCCTCTTCGATCTTTCCGACCAGCGGGTGATGTATTCTCTCGTCCTGGCAATCTTCCTCGGCGGTTTCCTGTTCATCTACCGGATCATCCACTCGCCCTTCGGCGAGGTGCTGAAAGCGATCCGCGAGAACGAGCCGCGGGCGATCTCGCTCGGCTATCGCACCGAACGTTACAAGCTCATCGCCTTCGTGCTTTCTGCGACGCTCTCCGGGCTCGCCGGCGCCACCAAGGCGATCGTGTTCCAGCTCGCCTCCCTGACGGATGTCGACTGGCCGATGTCCGGGGAAGTGGTGTTGATGACCCTGGTCGGCGGCCTGGGCACGGTATTCGGACCCGTGGTCGGGGCTTTCGCAATTATCGCCATGCAGGACAACCTCGCCCGCTACGGGCAGTGGGTGACGGTCATTCAAGGCGTGATCTTCGTCGTCTGCGTGCTGCTCTTCCGGCGCGGGGTGGTCGGGGAGATCGCGCACCGGTTGCGCATCCGGCTCTGAACGCTTTCCGCGGGCTTTTTGATTCGCCTGTGGCTAATCGCGCTTGCATGGTTGCGTTGAGCGGGCCGATACGGTTCGACTGGTAGCTGTTTCCGAGCGTTCCTCTGCGGCGGGGAGTGGCTCATGTCTGAGACCGATCGCCGGCGGCAGCCGGAGGAGATCGCACGTCAATGGCGGGCGTTGGCCGAAAGGCGGCGCGAACAGCTCCTCTCCCTTTACCGGAGCGGCCGCTGGCGCCGCTATTACACCGAAGAGCAGATCACGGCGCAGATGCGCGACCTTGTCCGCGTCATCAACGCGTGGGACGCGATGGGCTGCGGGGGATCGTCGGCGCCGTCCGAGGGCGGCGGCGAGCCCCCGCCGCGCCGGCCGCAATGACGTCTCTCAGGGCCTGACATGCAGGATTTCATGGGCCAAACTGTTGGCCGGGGGCGGGAGTTGTGGTGCCATCCGCCTTTCACATGCGCAGGCGGACATGAAGAACATCAATCCCGGCCCCTTCACGACGCGTCCCGAAATCGAAGGGACCTTTGGAGTCGTCACCTCTACCCATTGGCTGGCCACGGCCGTCGGGATGGGGACGCTGGAGCGCGGCGGCAACGCCTTCGATGCCGCCGTCGCGACGGCCTTCGCGCTGCAGGTCGTCGAGCCGCATCTTAACGGACCGGGCGGCGACGTCCCCGTCATTCTCTATGACGTGCGGCGCGGGCGGCCGGAGGTCATCTGCGGGCAGGGTCCGGCACCTGCAGGGGCGACCATCGCCCATTACCGCGATCAGCTTGGGCTCGACATGGTGCCGGGAACAGGGCTGCTTGCCGCCTGTGTTCCGGGAACCTTCGACACCTGGATGCTAATCCTGCGCGATTACGGGACGATGACGCTTGCGGATGTCCTCGCCCCGGCGATCAGCTATGCGGAGCACGGCTATCCGCTCGTCGAGCGCGCGAGTGCGACCATCGCGACGGTCGCGGAACTGTTTCGCGCGCATTGGCCGACTTCGGCGGCGGTTTACCTTCCGCGCGGTGAAGTGCCGGCACCGGGTGCGCTGTTCACGAATTCGGCCCTGGCGGAAACCTATCGCCGGATCTTGCGCGAGGCTCAGTCCACCGGCGGCGAACGGATCCGACAGATCGAGCGTGCCCGCAGCGTCTGGTCGCAGGGCTTCGTGGCTGAGGCGATCGATCGCTTTTGCCGGACCCAGAAGGTCATGGACACGAGCGGGGAACCGCATTGCGGCGTGCTAACGGGCGACGACATGGCGCGCTGGCGGCCGACGGTCGAAGCGCCTCTGACGTACGACTACGGGCGATACACCATCTGCAAGGCAGGCGTGTGGAGCCAGGCGCCGGTCACGCTGCAGCAGCTTGCTCTGCTCAAGGGGTTCGGTCTCGACGGTCTTTCCCCGACAGACCCGGAATTCATCCACCTTCAGGTCGAATGCGCCAAGCTCGCGTTTGCGGATCGCGAGAAGTTTTATGGCGATCCGGAATTTGTTGATGTGCCGGTCGCGGTTCTTCTGTCGGACGCCTACAACGACGGGCGCCGCAAGCTTATCGGTCGAGACGCGTCGCTCGAGTTGCGGCCGGGCTCGGTGCCCGGCTTCGGCGGCGAGGTGAAAGTGCGTCGGGCGGCGGAACGGGTGCCGGTGGCGGCCGGAGCCGGCGAGCCGACCGTCGGAGCGCTGGGAGAGGTGCGCGGCGACACGGTGCATTTCGACATCATCGACCGCGACGGAAACATGATCTCGGCGACGCCGTCCGGCGGTTGGCTGCAATCTTCTCCGGTCATTCCGGAACTCGGCTTCTGCCTCGGCTCGCGTGCACAGATGTTCTGGCTCGAGGAAGGTCATCCGGCATCGCTCGCTCCAGGCAAGCGGCCGCGCACGACGCTGTCGCCGACCCTCGCGCTGCGGGACGGCGAGCCGTATTTGGCCTGGGGCACGCCGGGCGGCGACCAACAGGATCAATGGATCACCCAGTTCTTTCTCCGCCACGTGCACGCAAACATGAATCTGCAGGAGGCGATCGACGCGCCGGCCTGGCACTCCGAACATTTCCCGAGCTCGTTCTGGCCGCGCACGGCGCGTCCCGGCGTGCTGGTGGTCGAAAATCGCCTGCCCGAGTCGACCATCGCCGAATTGCGGAGACGCGGTCATATTGTGGAGACCGGCCCCGACTGGTCGGAGGGCCGCTTGACCGCGGCCTCCCGGCTCGGTCGCCGCCGGCGGGCTGCCGCCAATCCGCGCGGCATGCAGGGCTACGCGGCGGGACGTTGAGCTTCGGGTTCGGCCTCGCGACGCCTTTCCGGCCGGGCTACGCGCCGAACCGTGATGTCGAACGCGCCTTTGCCCGCATTGCATGACGAAACCGCACTTGAATCATTGACCGACCGAGGCTCTTTCATACTATCGTCAGTCCGCACGCGTTGGGCGCCAGTCTCGCGCGGCGGTGGGGAGGCTTCGCCGGGGCCACAACAAGGATGTTCGACTTCGCGGCCAAGCATGGAGGACAGTCGTGAGTATTGAGATATCTGCCCGAAAACGCGTTCGGCTCGTTACGGCCGCGCTGCTGGCGTCGCTTTTCGCTGCGCCCGGCGCAAAAGCCGCCGATCCGATCAAGGTCGGCGTCACCATCGCGCAGTCGCCGCCCGGCTCGGTCTCGCAGGGCCTGCAGGTCAAGGACGGCCTCGAAGTCGCCGCCAAGATGATCAACGACGCCGGCGGCGTACTCGGCCGCCCGATCGAGCTGGTTATTGAAGACACGCAGGGCATTCCGGAAAAGGCACGCGCCGCGGTGGAGAAGCTCATCACCCGCGACAAGGTCGTCGCCGTGACCGGCGAGCACCAGAGTTCGGCGGCGCTCGCCGGCATCGAGGTCGCGCACCGGTACCACGTGCCCTACATCAACACCAACGGCTGGTCCGACGTCATCCGCGAGAAGGGCTACGCCGAGGTCTTCAACCCGGGCAATTTCAACAGCCGCGTGGCGATCGCCGCCGCCGAGTCGATCAAGGCGCTCGGCGCCAAGCGCGTGCTCGCCTTCCCCGAGAACACCGACTACGGCGTGGGCCTTGCCAAGCTCATCGGCGAGCAACTCAAGGAGAAGGCGCCCGACATTCAATACCGTTACGAGACGCTCGACCGCGCCGCGAAGGACTTTCTGCCGGCTCTCCTGCCGCTCAAGGCCAATCCGCCCGACGTGATCGTGGAAATCATGCTGCCGCCGGCGGCCTATATCCTGTTGAACCAACTCAACGAACAAGGGATCGCGCCGTCGGCCAAGACGCTCATTTACGACGCCTCCGGCATCGCCGACTATCCCGACTTCTGGCAGAACGTGAGCGACGCGGCCAAGAACATGCTCGTCTTCGGCCTCTACCATCCGAAGATGCAGCTTCCCGACCTCGGCAAGAAGGTGGCCGAGGCCTACGTCGCCAAGACCAAGAACGAACCCAACCGCCTGCTGTTCCAGGCCGCCGACAGCCTCTTCCTCATCGCCGAAGCGATCAAGAGCGCAGGCCGCACCGACGCCGATGCGATGATCAAGGCGCTCGAGGACATCCGTTGGACGGGCGCGCGCGGCAGTATCACCTTCTCGAAGGAGAAAAGCGGCTACAAGTATCACCAGTGGCTGGACGTGCCCTACGTCACCTTCCAGATCACGGCCGTAAAGCAGGCGATCAAGGACACCAAGCTTGTCCAGGAGGCCGGCCAGCCGCTCGATCTCTCAAAGGTCGAACGGCCGAAGTGAGCCGGTCACGGCGCCAATTGATGTGACCAGCGGGAGGGCCGCCACCCAAGTGGCCCTTCCGTCCTCTCGTTTCTGCGGCCGCGCATGCTCGCCCTCGATCTCACCGTCAACGGCCTCATCATCGGCGTCTTCTACGCGCTGATGGCGATCGGCCTGTCGCTCATTTTCGGCATCCTGAAAGTCGTCAACTTCGCCCACGGCGAGTTCTACATGGTGGGCGCCTATACCTACACGCTCGCCGCGCTTGCGCTCGGCGTCCCGCCCTGGTTCGCGCTGCCGGCCGCCTTCCTGGTCGGCGCGCTTCTCGGCCTGGTGGTCGAGCGGCTGCTGATGCGCCCGCTCTACACGGGCTATATCAGCTGGGGCGTGATGCGCGACGAATACGCCGTCATCGTCACTTTCGGGCTCTCGTTGCTCCTCATCAACCTCGTCGACAAGGTGATCGGCCCTTATGCCTACAAGGGGCCGCCGCTCACCCAAATGAGCCGCATCGCGCTCGGCCCCGTCATTATCAGCGGCCATCGGCTGATCGCCGCGATCGCCGCCATCCTCGTCATCGCGGCGGTGGCGCTCGTCGTGCGCTATTCCTACTGGGGTCGCCAGATCCAGGCGGTGGCGCAGAACCGCATGGGCGCCTCGCTCGCCGGAGTCGACACCGCAAAGGTGAGTGCGCTCGTCTTTGCCCTCTCGGGCGGGCTCGCCGCGGTGTCGGGCGGGCTGCTCGCCAACATTTTCAACCCGACGCCCGACGTCGGTATCTTCCCCGCGATCAAGTCCTACGTCATCGTCGTGCTCGGCGGCATGGGCTCGGTGCCGGGCAGCATCGTGGCGAGCCTCGTGCTCGGCGTGCTGGAGAGCTTCGGCGGCGTCTACGTCTCCTACCAGTACCGCGACACGTTCGGGCTGGTGCTCCTGATCCTCGTGCTCCTGTTCCGGCCACAGGGTCTCTTCGGCGAACGCGTGCGCGAGGTGTGAGGTCATGGAAAGATCGACCGGCGCGCGCGCCCGGCAGGGGACCGAATTCGCCGTCTCGCTCGTGATCCTGGCGGCGGTCGCCGTGCTGCCGCTTGCGGTGGCCAACGACTACTGGCGCGGCGTCGTCATCGTCTCGATGTACTTCGCCATGCTCGCGGCCGCCTGGAACCTGCTCGCGGGTTACACCGGCCAATTCTCCCTCGCGCCCGCGGCGTTTGCGATGATCGGCGCCTATGCGACGGGGCTCCTGGCCTACCATTTCGGAGCCCCGCCGCTCGTCGGCATCCCCGCCGCAATCGTCGTCGCCGGCATCATCGGCTTTGCGCTCGGGCGCATCGTGCTGCGGCTCACCGGTCCTTATCTTGCGCTCACCACTCTCTCCTTTGCCGAGATCATGCGGCTCGTGATCTCGAACTCGATCGACATCACGCGCGGCGACCTCGGCCTTAATGTGCCCGCTCTGTTCGACAATCGGCTCGCCTCTTATTACCTGATGCTCGGCGTGCTGGCGGCGACGCAGGTCGGGCTTTTCATGCTGCTGCGGCGACCGGCGGGGCTCTACCTACGCGCGATCCGCGACGACGAGATCGCCGCGGTGAGCCGCGGCGTGAAAGTCGTGCTGTGGAAGACCAACGCCTTCGTCATCAGCGCAGCGATCAGCGGGCTTGCGGGCGCGCTCTACGGCCATTTCGCCGGGCTGGTGAGCCCCGAACTCGGCCTCATCGGACAAACCGGCATCATCGTCAGCATGGTGGTGATCGGTGGTCTCGGTACGCTCCCCGGGCCGATTATCGGCGCCTTCCTCGTCTATATCGCCTCCGAATATCTGCGCGACTTCGGCGGCGCCCAGCTCATCATCTTCGCACTGCTCGTCATCATTTTCGGCCGCTTCTTCCGCGAGGGCCTGTGGGGCCTGATCGTGCGCCCCTTCACGCGCCCGGCGCGGCAGAAGACGGCATCCGCCGCGCCGGAGCCGTGAGTTACGCCATGCCTTGCCTGGTGATCGAGAACGTCTCCAAGAGCTTCGGCGGTCTCAAGGCGCTCGACGGGGTGAGTTTTGCCATCGAGGAGGGAGAGCTGGTCGGCCTTATCGGCCCCAATGGCTCGGGCAAGACGACCCTCATCAACATCCTGAGCGGCCTCCTGCCGCCCGACTCGGGCCGCGTGCTCCTCGACGGTCGCGCGATCGAGCGCCACACGCCGGAGGCGCTGGCGCGCCAGGGCGTTATCCGCATGTTCCAGCTCACCCGCGTGTTCCCGCGCATGGGCGTGATCGACAACCTGATGGTGGCGGGCTGCGCGCTCGGGCTGGCCCAGGCCGAGGCCGAGCGGCGCGCGCAGGCGCTCGTCGAGGACCTCTCGCTCGCGCAGGTGCGCGACCTCGACGCCGGTCAATTGTCCGGCGGGCAGCGCAAACTGCTCGAGTTCGGCTCCTGCTTCATGGTGCCGCCGCGCATCGCCCTGCTCGACGAGCCGTTCGCCGCTATCCACCCGACCATGAAGGAGATCATGGCCGGCTTCATCCGCAAGCGCCACGCCGACGGGCAGACTTTTCTGGTGGTGAGCCACGACATGCCGGTCATCGTCGAACTGTGCCCGCGCACGGTGTGCATGAACGCCGGCGCCGTGATCGCCGACGAGGCGACGCGCGCCGTGCTCACCGATCCCGTGGTGATCGAGGCCTATCTCGGAGGCGCCGAGATATGACGGCGCTCCTTTCCGTCGAGAACGTCACCGCCGGCTACATCGCCGACATCGACATCCTGCGCGGGGTGACGGTGGCCGTGCCGGCCGCCACGATCACCGGCCTCATCGGGCTCAACGGGGCGGGCAAGTCCACCATCATGAAGACGATCTGCGGCTTTCTCGTACCGAAATCGGGCACGATCCGCTTCGACGGCGCAGACATCACCGGCATCGCCCCGCACACGGCCATCGACCGTGGCATCTTCTACGTGCCGCAGGAATCGAGCCTTTTCCCGCACATGACGGTCGAGAACAATCTGCGGCTGCCGCTCGAGCACCTGGCACGCCGGCCCGGGGGCCCGAGCCGCGAGGAGATCGCGCGCAGGGTCGAGGAGACCTTCGACACCTTCGCTGCCCTGCGCGCGCGCCGGGCCGAAAAGGCGGGTGCGCTCTCCGGTGGGCAGCAGAAGATGGTGGAGTTCGCCAAGGCCTATTTGGTGCGGCCGCGCCTTTGCCTCGTCGACGAGCCAGCGATCGGGCTTGCGCCCAAGATCGCCGAGCAGGTGTACGAATGGATCGACTTGATCGCGCGCGAACGCGCCGCGATCCTGCTCGTCGACCACAACGTGCGCCGCGTCGTGCGCATGGCGAGCTACACCTACGTGTTGAGCCTCGGCCAGATCACGGCGGAAGGCCGCCGCGAGGACTTCGAGGGGAATTTGCACGAGCAGGTGAGAGCCTGGCTCGGCATCACCTTCTGACGGAGTGGGATCGCTTTTGGACCCCGGCGCGCCGCCGAGGCCGACGGTGCCGTGGAGCGCGCCCCGCTTTCCGCGTTCGCTTCAGCCTCCGCCTTCCTTGGACGGCATGGCGCGGCCGAACCGCTGTCCCCGGCTGCCGCATCGATTGGCCAGTCGGGACAAGATACCTCACGCAAAGTTTGCCGCGGGCGCGGGTCGCCTTGGTTGACAGCCGAGTCCGAGACCGACGATTGTACCAGCCATCGAAGGCGCATGCGGTGCGCGTACAGCGCGTAACCCGCTCCATCGACGCCATTTCAGGGAGGAAACGCCATGAGACGAACGGGGTGGATACTGGCGGCGGCTGTTCTTGTGGCCGCGGGACTTGCAAGCGGACCGGCATCGGCGCAGGAGAAATACCCCTCCAAGCCGATCAAGATCCTCGTCCCGTACGCGCCCGGCGGCGCGACGGACTACGCAGCCCGGCTGCTCTCCGAAAAGGCGAAGATTCCGCTCGGGGCGAGCATCGTCATCGAGAACAAACCCGGCGCGGGCGGCATCATCTCGCTCGAAGAACTCGCGCACGCCAAGCCTGACGGCTACACGCTGATGATCGGTAACGTGACGACGAACTGTATTACGCCGGTTCTCTTCGCGAAGAAGCTCACCTTCGATTTCGACAAGGACATCGTACCGGTCGCCCGGCTCCTCGTCACGCCGAACGTCTTCCTGGCCAACGCGGCCTTTCCGGCAAAGACGTTCAAGGAATTCATCGACTATACGAAGAAAAATCCCGGCAAGGTTCGCTACGCAAGCTCCGGGATCGGCAGCTTTCCGCATTTCGACACCGCCTTGCTTGCCAAGCGCGCCGGGCTCGACATGATCCACATTCCCTACAAGGGTGGGGCGGGGGAAATGGTGAAAGGCATCGTGAACGGCGAGGTGAATGTCACGCTGCTCAGCACGCCCATCACCATTCCTCAGGTGAAGGCCGGCACGGTACGGGTGCTTTCAAACGTCACGACCCGGCTCGAGGGCTTCAAGGAGTATCCGACCTTCGCGGAACTCGGCTATCCCGACGTCGGCACCGGCAACTGGTCGGCGCTGTTTGCACCCAACGGCACGCCGAAGGAGATCATCGACATGCTCTACAAGGCCTTCACCGATGCCGTGAAGGATCCCGAAGTCAAGGCGGCTGCTGCCAAGACAGGCACGGATATCTTCCCCGCGGAGTCGATCGAAGCGACGCAGGCGTGGCTGAAGACCGAAATGGCGAAGTGGCGCAAGACCGTCCAGGAGGTCCCGGTCGAGTTGAATTGACCCGTCGCACGCGGGTCGGGAAGGCGGTTGAGAAGGCGCGGCTGCGCTCGCGCCTTCTTGATTGCGGTCAAGGGAGGATCAGGACCGCCCGCGCCAATCGTCCGGCCAGCCGTCGCTGTCCCGGTCGTCGCGCTCACGCGCGGGGGCCGACCCGGTGTCGTCACTCCCGTCGTAGCCGTCGCGATCCCGCTCGCCGCGTCGCCCGCCGGGTCGGTCTTCGTCGCGGTCGCGGCCGCGCAGGCTGCCGCGATCGTCGTCGTCCCGGCGCCATCCGCGGCGATCGTCATCCTCATCCCGATCGCGCCAGCCGTGATGGTGATGATGCCGTTCGTACCGGTGCCAGCCGCGCCGATCGCGCCAGTCGTCCCGTTCGCGCCAGCGGCGGCCCTGGTGCATGTAGAGACGCGCCTTCTGCTCTTCGCTCAAGGATCCATAGTACTCCTCGAGTGGGGGCCGCAGCAGGCGCACTCCGGCCAGCATGGCCTCGAGATGGCGTTCCGCGGCCGCAAGCCTGCCGGGAGGGGTTACCGGCCGAGGACCGTCGGGACAGGCTTGCTGGATCGTCTCCCGCGCGCGGGCTGCGGCCTCCTTGAGCTTGTCGAAGGCGGGCTTCTGCGCGTCGGTCGGCTGCGTAATCCGTTCCAGCCGGTCGAGCATGAAGCTCATGACGCGCTCGCCGCGCGGCCCGCAGAGGCGCTCCATCATGCGCGGCCCCATCATAGCGCGATGCTCGCCCATCATACCGCGCTGTTCGCCCATCATACCGCGACGCTCACCCATCATGCGGTGTCCGCGCCAATCGTCATCGTCCTCGCGCGGGCGGCGCGCGCGGGGGCGGTCCTCATCCTCGTCGCGGCGGCCGAACTCGCGGCGGTCCCGATCGGTTTGTCCGCTGTTCTGGCGGCCTGGCGAGGCCGTGTCGCGCGACGAAGACGGCGATGTCGCTTGCGGGGGCGCCGTCCCCGCTTGTTGGGCGACAACGGGCGTTGTCGCCGTCAGAACGCCCAAGGCGAGCGCGGCTGCGCCCGGCAAGGCGAAACCCAGCTTCGGCATGCAGTCTCTCCTGGAGTGGGACGTCGCTCCCACCTCTATCAACCAACGGCTCCTTGTCCGAAAGAAGGCGGACACGAGTTAATTGTTCCGTTGCGTGAGGACGCTTGAGGAGCGCCCCCCGTCGTGCTCAAACTCGTGGCCCGGTCGGTTACGGAACAGGTCTAAGCGATGTCTGAGAGGGTGCAGGCGGAGGGCGCGGCCCTTGCATGGCTTGCGGATCAGCGCGGGGCGATGCTCGCCCTGCTGGAGAGGCTCGTCAACACGGACGGCGGCAGCTACGACAAGGCGGGCGTCGACGCCGTCGGGGGGCAGCTTCGAAGCTTCCTCGAAAGCCAGGGAATCGCCTGCGAGACCATCCCCAACGCGCGCTTCGGGGACGCGTTGCGGGCGACCGTCGCCGACGGCACTGCGGGCGGGACCAACAGCACCATCCTGCTGATGGGGCATCGGGACACGGTGTTTCCCAGGGGAGAGCCGTCGCGCCGGCCCTTCCGCATCGAGAACGGCAAGGCCTACGGCCCGGGCGTCTGCGACATGAAGGCGGGACTCGTGATGAACGCTTTCGTGCTTGCGGCCCTCAAGCGGTCAGGGGCCTTGCCCGGCCCGGTGGTGGGTCTCTTCACGAGCGACGAGGAGATCGGCTCGCCGGCCTGCCGTCCGATCATCGAGGCGGAGGCGCGCCGTGCCCGCGCCGTGTTCAATTCGGAGCCGGGCCGGCCCGAGAACGGGGTCGTGACGGGCCGCAAGGGCGGCGTGTTCATGCGCCTTTCCGTCACCGGAAAAGCGGCCCATTCCGGGGCCAATTTCCGCGAGGGCATCAGTGCGATCGAGGAGCTGGCGCGCAAGATCATCGCGTTGCACGGCCTCACCGACCTCGAAAAGGGAACGACCGTGAATGTCGGAACGATCGCAGGCGGGCAGACCGTCAACACCGTCGCCCCCTCCGCGCAAGCCGAGGTCGATCTGCGCTTCGTGACACCGGCCGATCGCGAGGCCGCGATGACGGCCATTCGCCGTATCGTCGAGACGAGCTTCCTCGTAGGCACGAGCGCACAACTGGAAATCACCGGCGAATTCCTGCCCCTCGTACCGACGCCGCAATCGCACGCCTTGTTCGAGCACTACGCGGCGTGCAGCGCGTCGCTCAACCACCCGGTGCAAAGCCAGTTCACGGGCGGTTGCGCGGACTCCGGGTTTGCGGCGGCAACCGGCGCGCCGACCATCTGCGCGGTCGGGCCGGTGGGCGGGAAGGCGCACAGCCCGGAAGAATATCTCGAGATCGACACTCTGGTGCCGCGCGCGCAGGCGCTCGCGCTTGCGATCCTGCGCCTTGGCGCCGCCTGAACAATCCCCACTGATCCTCAGCCCCTCGACGTGACCATGACCAGCGCTCTGTTCTCTCCGATCAAGCTTGCCGATCTCGAACTCAGGAATCGCATCGTCGTCGCGCCCATGTGCCAGTACAGCGCCAATGACGGCTGTGCGAGCGACTGGCACATGACCCATCTCGGTATGCTGGCGAATTCCGGTGCCGGGCTCGTCGTCATCGAAGCCACCCATGTCGAACGGCAGGGCCGCATCACGCATGGGTGTCTCGGCCTCTACAATGACGCAAACGAGGCTGCGCTCGAGCGCGTCATCCGCCATTGCAAGCGCATCGGCAAATCGAAATTCGGCATTCAGCTCGCGCATGCCGGTCGCAAGGCCTCGAGCCAGCGTCCCTGGGAGGGCGGCAAGGGACTGAAGCCGAACGGTGCAGGCAGCGACGAGCCCTGGGAGACCATGGGGCCGTCACCCATTCCGCACGGAAGAGACTGGCCCGCGCCGCGGGAAATGACCGCAAAGGACTTCGCGCGGCTTCCGGAACTCTTCGTGGCGGCGGCAAGACGCGCCGTGCGCATCGGTTTCGACGAGATCGAACTCCACATGGCGCACGGCTACATGCTGCACTCCATTCAGACGCCCATATCGAACCAACGCAACGACGAGTATGGCCCGGGCCGTCAAGCCGGCTGGCGTTATCTGTTCGACCTGGCCGCCGAAGTCCGCGCGGCCGTTCCGCGCGGCATTCCCGTCGGCGCGCGCATCACCGGCAGCGACTGGGCGGAGGGCGGACTGACGACGGACGATGCGGTAGATTTCGCGCGCGGCCTCAAGGAGGCGGGACTCGATTTCGTCTGCGTTTCATCGGGGGGCGCGCAGGCCGACATCCGCACTCCGACCGCGCCGGGCTACAACGTGCCGGCGGCGGAACGCATTCGCCGCGAGGCGGGCATTGCGACGCGGGCGGTGGGGCTCATCACCTCCCCGCAGCAGGCGGAAGACATCGTCGCCGCCGGCAAGGCCGATTTGGTGGCGATCGGCCGCGCCTTCCTCGACGATCCGCACTGGGCGTGGGAGGCGGCACGGCAGCTCGGGGCGGAGGTCGAGCGGCCGAACCAATATCTGCGCGTCAGTCGCGCGTTGTGGCAGGGCGTCGCGCAGCCGCGTGCATGATCGGGCCTTCGCCAATGCGCAACCTCGTGATCGATGCCGAGCGGCTTTGGTCGGACCTGATGGAGACCGCCAAGATCGGCGCAACGCCGAAGGGCGGCGTCTGCCGGCTGACCCTGACGGACCTCGATCGCAAGGTCCGCGACTGGTTCAGGGGCCAGTGCGAGGCGCTCGGCCTCACGGTCACGGTCGACGACATGGGCACCATGTTCGCCCGCCGGGCGGGGCAGCGTGACGTGCCGCCGATCGGCTTCGGGAGCCACCTCGATACGCAGCCGACAGGCGGCAAGTTCGATGGCGCGCTCGGCGTGCTGGCCGCTCTCGAAGCGATGCGGACGTTGATCGAAGCGGGCTATGAAACCTATGCCCCGCTCGAAATCGTCAACTGGACAAACGAGGAAGGCGCGCGCTTTGCGCCCTCGATGACGGCGTCCGGCGTCTTCTCGGGCGTGTTCACGCGCGAATTCGCGGCGACCCGGACCGACCCGGACGGCATCACGCTCGACGAGGCGCTTCGGGCGATCGGCTATCGCGGCGAGGAGCCGTGCGGCCAGCATCCGCTTTCCGCATTTTTCGAACTGCACATTGAGCAAGGGCCGCTGCTCGAAATGGAGGGCAAGGAGATCGGCGTCGTCACCGGCGTACAGGGCTTGCGTTGGTACGAGGTCGTGGTGACGGGGCAGGACGCACACACCGGCGCCACCCCGATGCATATGCGCAAAAACGCCCTGCTCGGGGCGGCGCGTCTCACCGACCGAATCGACGCCATCGCCCACGCCCACGGGCCGCTCGCGGTCGGCACCGTCGGCATGATGCAGGTGAAGCCGAACTCTCGTAACGTGGTGCCGGGCGAGGTTTTCTTCACGATTGACTTGCGCCACCCGGAAAGCAGTGTTCTCGATGCCATGGAACAGATGCTCGTCGCTTCGCTCTCGGAAATCTGCGATCCGCTCGGCCTCGGTGTCACGATGAACAAGATCGCGGACTCCGCGCCGGTGCGCTTCGATCCGGAGTGCATTGCCGCGGTTCGGGCGGGCGTGGCGGCGGGCGGCTTCTCGTCGCGCGACATCGTCTCCGGGGCCGGGCACGATGCGGCCTACACGGCGCGCGTCGTGCCGAGCGCGATGGTCTTCGTTCCGTGCCGAGGCGGCATCAGCCACAACGAAGCGGAGTTTTCTTCCAAGGAGCAGTGTGCGGCGGGAGCGCAGGTGCTGCTGCAGGCGGTGCTCGATTACGACCGGAGGCTTGCCGAGCGGGCCGGGGCGACCGGCCAAGGGGAGGGTCGATGACGACGTGCAAACCCGGGCTTTCGCCAAACCTCTCGCTCCGCCAGCGCGTGCGCAAGCCGCCGGCGGAATCGGCGGGCGGCATCGTGGTGAGCCAGAACCGCCTCGCCTCCGAAATCGGCGCCCGCGTCCTCGCCGACGGCGGTCACGCCGTCGACGCTGCGGTCGCCACCTCCTTTGCGGTGGGCGTGCTGGAGCCGTGGATGAGCGGCATCGGCGGCACGGGGGCCATGCTGGTGCGCGATGCCGCGAGCGGCGAGATCACGGTCGTCGATTTTGGCGCGCGCGCGCCCGCGGCCCTCGATCCGAAGGATTATCCCGTCGTCGGCGGCAATGCGGGCGATCTCTTCGGTTGGCCGCGCGTGAAGGACGATCGCAACCTGGTAGGCGCGACCGCCGTCTGCGCGCCCACGACGGTGGCGGGGGTTCACGCCGCGCATCGCCGCTTCGGTCGCAAGCCGTGGCGCGATCTCGTGGCGCAAGCCATTCCATTGGCCGAGCAGGGCTGCGTCGTCGATTGGCACATGCTGCTCGAAATCGCGACGACGCTGCCGCATCTTGCGCGCGATCCGGGCTGCCGCAGCGTGTTTCTGCCCGGCGGGACCCCGCCCGTGCCGCCGCCGGCGGTCGCCCCCGAACCGGTCGTGCGGCTGCCCAATCCGGCGCTCGGAAAGACGCTCGCGGTGCTCGCCGAGGAAGGACCGCGGGCGCTCTACGGCGGCGGGTTGGGACGCGTGCTGGTCGAGGATATCCGGGCCGCGGGCGGTTGCCTCACCAAGGCCGACCTTGCGATGTGCGAACCGCGCGTCCTCGCTCCGCGCAGCGTCGAGCACAACGGCCACCGCGTCAGCGTGCTGCCGGAGCTTTCGGGCGGACCGACGTTGATCCGCGCTTTTGAGGAACTCGCGCGGCGCTGGACGCCGTCCGGCGCGGAGCGCCCGCTTGACCGCACGGCCTTTATGGCGATCACCGAGGCGTTGCGGGAGGCATGGAGCGACCGCTTCGCGAATATGGGCGATACCGCCACCACGGCCGCGACGTCCACGACCACGCACATTTCGGTCGTCGACCGCGAGGGCAACATGGTGGCGCTGACACAGACGCTCTTGTCGATCTTCGGCTCGCGATTTCTGTCACCGTCCACCGGCATCCTGCTCAACAACGCCATCAACTGGTTCGACCCGCGTCCCGGCGGCCCCAACAGCATGGCGCCCGGCAAACGCGCGCTCTGCAATTATTGTCCGGCCATCATGGTTGGGCCGAGCCGGTCCGTGGCGATCGGCGGGTCGGGCGGCCGCAAGATCATGCCTGCGGTCTTTCAGCTTCTTGTCATGCTGGCCAAGGGCATGGGACTCGAGGAAGCCTTCCACGCGCCGCGGGTCGACGTCTCGGGCGGCGAGCGCGTCGTCGTCGATCGCGATCTGCCGGAGGATGTTCGCGCCGCGCTCGCGGCAAAGTTCGACACGCTGGCGGTCGAGCGGACGGCCTATCCGGCGCATTTCACGATCGCGGGAGCGGTCGCGCGCATTGACGGGCGGAATCTGGGCGCGACAGAGCCGCACATGCCCTGGAGCGAGGCGGTCTCGGAAGACGATCTGTGAGCGTATCCCGCGCCGCCCCCCGGGCGCAGCCGTCAGCGGCCTAAAGCCTCGACCAGCAGCTCCAGCGCGCTGCGGGCGAAAATGTGCATATTCGCCGCCCGGTCGGAGCGTCCCGTCTCGACGAGGCGCGTGCGTTCGGCCGGCCCCGCGAGCGCGATCGCCGAATGTCCGGGCGGATCGCCGTAGCGGTTTCCGCTCGGGCCCGCTGCCCCGTGCTCGGCGAGGCACCAGGTTGTGCCGAACCTTTTGCGCGCGTGACGGGCCACCGCGAGCGTATGGGCTTCCGTCGCCGGCCGCAGGCCGGCCACCGCTTCCTCTGTCAGTTCGATCATCAAGGCATGCGCCGCGCGCGTATAGAGCACCGCGCCGCCAACGAAATAGGCCGATGCGCCGGGGACGGCGAGCAGGGCGGCCGCAATCAGCCCGCCGCTCGCCGACTCCGCGACCACGATGGTCTGTGTCCTTTCCTTCAACAGGGCGCCGGCCTTCTCGGCAAGCGGCAGCAGCTCTTGCATCGGTTTTCCTCAGTCTTCCTCGAACCGGCCGAATTCGAAACCGCGGCCGGGCGCGGCCTCGAAAAGGGCGCGCGTGTAAGGATGGCGTGGCGCGCGGAACATTTCCCTCGTCGGCCCTTCCTCGACGACCGCTCCATTCTGCATCACCACGATGCGATCGCAGATCTGCGCGGCCACCCGCAAGTCGTGGGTGATGAAAAGCACGGCGAGATCGAAACGCCGACGAATATCGTCGAGCAATTGCAGCACCTGCGCCTGAACCGAGACGTCGAGAGCCGAGACCGCCTCGTCGGCGATCAGGACTTCCGGCTCCATGGCGAGCGCGCGCGCGATGCACAGGCGCTGGCGTTGGCCGCCGGAGAACTGATGCGGATACCGCGACAGCGCCTCGGGGTCGAGGTCGACGAGACGCATCAGTTCGCGTGCGCGGGAAAGCGCCGCCTCGCGGCTCAGCCCGAAATTCATCGGGCCCTCGATGATCGCGGCGCCGACCGTGCGGCGCGGATTGAGCGACCGGTAGGGATCCTGAAAGACGATCTGCACGCGGCGCCGGTGCGGTCGCAAGGCGGCCGCGGGCAGTTTGGCGATGTCCGTGCCCTCGACAAGGATCGCCCCGGAATCCGGCTCGATCAGGCGCGCGATGCAGCGGGCGACCGTGGACTTGCCGGAGCCCGACTCGCCGACGAGCGCGACGACCCGGCCGCGCC
>DASTKH010000018.1:0-117410 GCA_035716025.1 Xanthobacteraceae bacterium | reverse complement strand
GACGTATTCTCGATCTCCGGCCGCGGCACTGTGTGCACCGGCCGCGTCGAGCGCGGCATCGTCAAGGTCGGCGAGGAAGTCGAGATCGTCGGCATCCGTCCGACGCAGAAGACCACCGTCACCGGCGTCGAGATGTTCCGCAAGCTGCTCGATCAGGGCCAGGCGGGCGACAACGTCGGCTGCCTGCTGCGCGGCACGAAGCGCGAGGACGTTGAGCGCGGCCAGGTGCTGTGCAAGCCGGGCTCCGTGAAGCCGCACACGAAGTTCAAGGCCGAAGCCTACATCCTCACCAAGGAGGAAGGCGGGCGGCACACGCCGTTCTTCTCCAACTACCGGCCGCAATTCTATTTCCGGACGACGGACGTGACCGGCGTCGTCAAGCTGCCCGAGGGCACCGAGATGGTGATGCCCGGAGACAACGTGACCATGGATGTCGAGCTCATCGTGCCGATCGCCATGGAAGAGCGGCTGCGCTTCGCGATCCGCGAGGGCGGCAGGACGGTCGGCGCGGGTGTCGTCGCGTCGATTATCGAATAGCGAGGGTCGCTCGTGCCCGCGAAAGCGGGGGCCCGGGAGCCAACAGGTGGAAGATAACCTCCCTGGATTCCTGCTCTCGCGGGAAGGGGCGGGGACGAGAGAAACGAAATGAACGGTCAGAACATCAGAATCCGGCTCAAAGCGTTCGACCATCGCATTCTCGATGCGTCGACGCGCGAGATCGTCGCGACCGCAAAACGGACCGGCGCACAGGTGCGCGGGCCGATTCCGCTGCCGACCCGGATCGAGAAGTTCACCGTCAACCGTTCTCCGCACATCGACAAGAAGAGCCGCGAGCAGTTCGAAATGCGTACGCACAAGCGGCTGCTCGACATTGTCGATCCGACCCCGCAGACGGTCGACGCCCTGATGAAGCTCGATCTCGCCGCCGGCGTGGATGTCGAGATCAAGCTCTAGGGGAATGGGGAACGAAGATCTCTCCGCGCGTCGGAGCGGGTGAATCCCGGTCGGACGAACTGAGACTGGATCGAGGACGACGACAATGCGTTCCGGTGTGATCGCGCAGAAGGTGGGAATGACCCGCATCTTCACGGATGCGGGCGAGCACGTGCCGGTGACGGTGCTGCGGCTTGCGCAGTGCCAGGTCATCGCCCACCGGACGCCCGAGAAGAACGGATATCTGGCCATGCAGCTCGGCGCGGGCCCGCGCAAGCCGAAAAACGTGCCAAAGGCCGAGCGCGGCCATTTCGCCGTGGCCAAAGTGGAGCCGAAGCGCCGCGTCGCGGAGTTCCGGGTCAGCGACGACTCGCTCATCCCGGTCGGCGCGGAGATCACGGCCGATCACTTCGTGCCGGGCCAGTACGTGGACGTGACCGGCACCTCGATCGGAAAGGGCTATGCGGGCGGCATGAAGCGGTGGAATTTCGGCGGCTTGCGCGCCTCGCATGGCGTGTCGATCTCGCACCGCTCGATCGGTTCGACCGGCGGCCGCCAGGACCCGGGAAAAACCTTCAAGAACAAGAAGATGCCGGGACATCTTGGCGTGGATCGTGTGACCACGCTCAATCTCAAAGTGGTGCGCACGGATCCAGAGCGCGGGCTCATCCTGGTGCAGGGCGCCGTGCCGGGTGCGAAGGGCGGCTGGATCACGGTGCGCGATGCGGTGAAGAAGAAGCTGCCGGAGGAGGCGCCGAAGCCGGGCAAGTTCCGCCTGCCCGACGGCGCGGCGGCGCCGGACGCGGCGGCGTCTCAGTCTGCGCCGGCAGAGGGAGCGTGAGGCCATGCAGATGAAGATCACCACGCTCGATGGCGCCGAGGCCGGGTCGGTGGAACTCTCCGACGCGATCTTCGGGCTCGAGCCCCGCGAGGACATTGTGCAGCGCTGCGTCGTCTGGCAGCTCTCGCGGCGCCAGGCCGGCACTCATAAGGTGAAGAACCGCGCGGAGATCGCCCGCACGGGCAAGAAGATGTACCGGCAGAAGGGCACGGGAAACGCCCGGCACGGTTCGGCGCGCGTCAACATCTTCCGCGGGGGCGGCCGCGCCTTCGGTCCGGTCGTGCGCAGCCACGCGATCGACCTGCCGAAGAAGGTGCGGGCGCTCGCGCTGCGCCACGCTCTGTCCGCGAAGGCCAAGGACGGCGGCATCGTGGTGCTCGACCGGGCGAATCTGGAGGCCGGCAGGACCAAGGCGCTGAAGGAGCGCTTCGGCAAGCTCGGCCTTGCGAATGCGCTGATCGTGGACGGGGCCGAGCTCGATCCGAATTTCGCGCTCGCCGCCCGCAACATTCCGAATGTCGACGTCCTGCCGGTGCAGGGCATTAATGTCTACGACATCGTCCGGCGTCAAAAGCTCGTGCTGACGCGCGCCGCCGTCGATGCGCTGGAGGCGCGATTCAAATGAGCGCAAGCACGATCGAGCCGCGCCACTACGACGTCATCATTGCCCCGGTCATCACCGAGAAGGCGACGACGGCGTCCGAGTACAACCAGGTGATCTTCAAGGTCGCGAAGAACGCCACCAAGTCGGAGATCAAGGAGGCGGTGGAGAAGCTTTTCGACGTCAAGGTGAAGAGCGTCAACACCCTGGTCCGCAAGGGCAAGACCCGCATGTTCCGCGGGGTGCGCGGGCAGATGTCCGACGTGAAGAAAGCGATCGTGACCCTCGAAGAGGGCCATCGCATCGACGTGACGACGGGCCTTTGAGGCGCGAGGCCGGAAGGACACGCACATGGCACTGAAATCCTACAAGCCCACGACGCCCGGCCAGAGGCAACTGGTGCTCGTTGACCGCTCGGCGCTCCATACCGGCAAGCCGGTGAAGCAGCTCACCCGCGGCAAGGCGGCGAGCGGCGGGCGCAACAATTTCGGCCGCATCACGGTGCGCTTCCGCGGCGGCGGGCACAAGCGCGCGCTGCGCGACGTCGACTTCCGGCGACGCAAGTTCGACGTGCCGGCGGCGGTCGAGCGCATCGAATACGACCCGAACCGCACCGCCTTCATCGCGCTCGTGAAGTATGAGGACGGCGAGCTCGCCTATATCCTTGCGCCGCAGCGGCTCGCGGTCGGCGATACGGTGGTGGCGGGCGAGCATGTCGACGTGAAGCCCGGCAACGCCATGCCGCTTGCGAACATGCCGGTCGGCACGATCGTGCACAATATCGAGCTCAAGCCCGGCAAGGGCGGCCAGATCGCGCGCTCGGCCGGAACCTATGCGCAGATCGTGGGGCGCGACGGAGAATACGTGATCCTGCGCCTGAATTCCGGTGAGCAGCGCCTCGTCCACGGCAAGGGCATGGCAACCGTCGGCGCGGTCTCGAACCCGGACCACATGAATATTTCGCTCGGCAAGGCCGGGCGCACGCGCTGGCTCGGGTTTCGGCCGCATAACCGCGGCGTCACCATGAACCCGATCGACCATCCGCACGGCGGCGGTGAGGGCCGCACCTCGGGCGGGCGCCATCCGGTCACCCCGTGGGGCTTCCCGACCAAGGGCAAGAAGACGCGCAAGAACAAGTCGACGACGAAGTTCATCGTGTCGAGCCGCCACGTCCGCAAGAAGAAGTAGGGGACGAACACACTATGCCGCGTTCGGTTTGGAAGGGCCCGTTCGTCGACGGCTATCTCTTGAAGAAGGCCGAGGCCACGCGTGCCTCTGGTCGCCACGAGGTCATCAAAATTTGGAGCCGGCGCTCGACGATCCTGCCGCAATTCGTAGGGCTGACGTTCGGCGTCCACAACGGGCAGAAGCACATTCCGGTGCTGGTGACCGAGGAGATGGTGGGACACAAGTTCGGCGAGTTCGCGCCGACCCGCACCTTCCATGGCCACGCCTCCGACCGCAAAGCGAAGCGCACGTGAGGTAAGGGGACCAAGATGGGCAAGAAGAAGCGCGAACGGGCGCTTTCCGACAACGAAGCGAAGGCGGTCGCCCGCAACATCCGGGTGAGCCCGCAGAAGCTCAACCTTGTCGCCGCGCTGATCCGCGGCAAGAAGGTGGCGACGGCACTGGCGGACCTCGAATTCTCGCGCAAGCGCATCGCGCGCGACGTGCGCAAGTGCCTACAGTCGGCGATCGCCAATGCCGAAAACAACCACGACCTCGACATCGACGATCTCGTGGTGGCGCAAGCGCATGTCGGCAGGGGCCTGGTGATGAAGCGCTTCCACGCCCGGGCCCGCGGCCGCGCCGGTCGCATCCAGAAACCGTTTTCGCATCTGACGATCGTCGTGCGTCAGGTCGAAGCCAACGCAACCGCGAACGCGTAAAGGCACGCCATGGGTCAGAAGGTCAATCCGATCGGCTTGCGGCTCGGCATCAACCGCACCTGGGACTCGCGCTGGTACGCGGGCAAGGCCGAGTACGGCAAGCTGATGCACGAGGACATGGCGATCCGCTCGGCGCTGATGAAGGAGCTGAAGCAGGCGGCTGTCTCGCGCATCATTATCGAGCGCCCGCACAAGAAGTGCCGGGTCACGATCCAGTCGGCGCGGCCGGGGGTGGTGATCGGCAAGAAAGGGGCCGACATCGAGAAGCTGCGCAAGAAGGTGGCGGCGATCACCGATTCCGACGTCGTCATCAACATTGTCGAGATCCGCAAGCCGGAGCTGGACGCGCAGCTCGTCGCCGAATCGATCGCCCAGCAGCTCGAGCGGCGCGTCGCCTTCCGCCGCGCGATGAAGCGCGCCGTGCAATCGGCGATGCGGCTCGGGGCCGAAGGCATCCGCATCAACTGTTCCGGCCGGCTCGGCGGCGCCGAGATCGCGCGCATGGAATGGTATCGCGAGGGCCGCGTGCCGCTGCACACCTTGCGCGCTGACGTCGACTTCGGGGTTGCGACCGCCTTCACGACCTACGGCACATGCGGGGTGAAAGTCTGGATCTTCAAGGGCGAAATCCTCGAGCACGATCCGATGGCGCAGGACAAGCGCATGGCCGAGGGCGACACCGGCCGCGCGCGGCGTGACGCGGCCTGATGCGCCCGCTGACAGCGAAAAGAGACTGAGACGATGCTGCAACCCAACCGCACCAAGTTCCGCAAGGCGCACAAGGGCCGTATCCACGGCGTGGCGACGAGCGGCAACGAGCTGTCTTTCGGCCAGTACGGCCTCAAGGCGCTGGAGCCGGACCGGGTTTCGGCGCGCCAGATCGAGGCTGCCCGCCGCGCCATGACCCGCCACATGAAGCGGCTCGGCCGCGTGTGGATTCGCGTCTTCCCGGATGTGCCCGTGTCGAAGAAGCCGACCGAAGTGCGCATGGGCAAGGGCAAGGGCGCGCCGGAGCTCTGGGTGTGCCGGGTGAAGCCCGGCCGGGTCATGTTCGAAATCGACGGCGTGCCGCTCCAGCTCGCCAAGGAGGCGTTGGCGCTTGCCGCGGCCAAACTGCCCATCAGGACGCGCTTCGTTGCGCGCATCGCGGAGTGAGAACGACCATGAAGGCCGAAGAGCTACGCGCCATGACGCAGGATCAGCTTCGCGACGAGCTGATGAAGCTGAAGAAGGAGCAGTTCAACCTGCGCTTCCAGCGGGCGACCGGGCAGCTTGAAAACACCGCGCGCGTGCGCCAGGTGCGGCGCGACCTCGCGCGAATTCAGACGATCGCTCGCCAGCAGCGAGCCGCGCAGTCGAAATAAGGGAGTGCCGGGATGCCGAAGCGCGTGCTGCAAGGCGTGGTGGTGAGCGATAAGCAGGACAAAACGGTCGTCGTGCGGGTCGAGCGCCGGTTCACGCACCCCGCCATGAAGAAGACGGTGCGGCGGAGCCGCAAATATCAGGCGCACGATGAGACCAACACCTATTCGGTGGGCGACATCGTGTGGATCGAGGAGCATCGGCCGATCTCCCGTACCAAGCGTTGGCTGGTCGTGCGGGGCGAGAAGCGAGGCGAACTCGCCGCCGAGCTGGCGGCGCAAAAGGGTTGATCGGGAGCGCAGGCAGGCGTTTCCCTCAGGAACGAGAGGAAGAGGTGCATCATGATCCAGATGCAGACCAACCTCGACGTGGCGGACAATTCCGGTGCGCGACGGGTCATGTGCATCAAGGTGCTCGGGGGCTCGAAGCGCAAGTACGCGCATGTCGGCGACACGATCGTGGTGTCGGTGAAGGAGGCGATCCCGCGCGGGCGCGTGAAGAAGGGCGACGTCATGAAGGCCGTCGTCGTGCGTACGGCGAAGGAGATCCGCCGCGCCGACGGGTCCATCATCCGCTTCGACCGCAACGCGGCCGTACTGGTGAACAATCAGGCCGAGCCCGTCGGCACCCGCATCTTCGGGCCGGTTCCGCGCGAGCTTCGGGCGAAGAACCATATGAAGATCATTTCGCTTGCGCCCGAGGTGCTGTGATGGCTGCGAAGATCAAGAAGGGCGACAAGGTGGTGGTGCTGACCGGCCGCGACAAAGGCCGCACCGGCGAGGTGATCGAGGTGCGCCCGGCCGAGCGGCGGGCGCTCGTGCGTGGCATCCACATGGTCAAGCGGCACCAGCGGCAGACTGCGACGCAGGAAGGCGGCATCATCTCCAAGGAAGCGCCGATCGACCTGTCCAATCTCGCGCTCGCCGATCCCAAGGACGGCAAGCCGACACGCGTGGGGTTCAAGTTCGTGGGCGAGGGCCGCGAGCGCAGGAAGGTCCGCTACGCGAAGCGGTCGGGAGTCGAGATCGATGGCTGATACGGAGACGAAGGGCGGCGCAAAGTCAGGTGGAAAGTCCGCCGGAAAGTCGCAAGGCGAGGCGAAGGCGCCGCGCCCGGCCAAGGCCGACAAGCAGGCCGCCGCCGGCAAGGAGGGCGGGCGGGCGGTCGCGGCCGACCCGGGCGCGCCGCCGCGTCTGCGCAAGCTGTACGAGACGCAGGTCCGCAAGGCGCTGATCGAGCGGTTCGGCTACAAGAACCCGATGCAGGTGCCGGCGCTGGAAAAAGTGGTGCTCAATATGGGCGTCGGGGAAGCCGTGAACGACCGCAAGAAGGTCGAGAGCGCGGCCGCCGATCTCAGCCTCATCGCCGGACAGAAGGCGGTCGTCACCAAGTCGCGCAAGGCGGTATCGAACTTCAAGCTGCGCGAAAACCAGCCGATCGGCTGCAAGGTGACGCTGCGCAAGGCGCGCATGTACGAGTTCGTGGACCGCCTGGTGAACATCGCGCTGCCGCGCGTGCGCGATTTCCGTGGGCTCAACCCGAAGAGCTTCGACGGCCGGGGAAATTATGCGCTCGGCATCCGTGAGCACATCATTTTTCCGGAGATCGACTACGACAAGGCGGAGTCGGTGCTGGGGATGGACATCGTCATCTGCACCACCGCAAAGACGGACGAGGAAGCGCGTGCGCTTCTGTCGGCCTTGAATTTCCCGTTCCGGCAGTGAGGCGGCAAAGCGGCCTCAGACGCGGAAACCCAGGAGAGCCTGAATGGCAAAGAAGAGTGCAATCGAGAAGAACGCCAGGCGGAGGCGGATGGCCAAGCGGTTCGCCGGCCGGCGTTCGCGGCTTAAGGCCATCGTTCAGAACAAGGAGCTGCCGATGGAGGAGCGCTTCGCGGCCTCCCTCAAGCTTGCAGAGCTGCCGCGCAACTCCTCCGAGACACGCATCCGCAACCGCTGCGAGGTGACGGGGCGGCCGCGTGCGTTCTATCGCAAGATGAAGATGAGCCGCATCGCGCTGCGGGAGCTCGGGTCGAAAGGCCTGATCCCGGGGCTGCTCAAGTCGAGTTGGTGAGGAAGCGCGATGGCACTCAACGATCCGCTGGGCGATATGATCACGCGCATCCGCAACGCGCAGATGCGGGCGAAGACGAAGGTCACCTGCCCGGGTTCCAAGCTGCGGGCGAGCCTGCTCGACGTGCTGAAAAGCGAGGGCTATATCCGCGACTATTCGGTCGTCAAATACGAGAACGGCCGCACCGAGTTCGAGATCGAGCTGAAATATTTCGACGGCGAGCCGGTGATCCGCGAGATCACCAGGGTGTCGAAGCCGGGCCGGCGCGTCTATGTCTCGGTCAAGAACCTGCCGCGCGTCGGCAACGGGCTCGGCGTCGCCATCGTCTCAACTCCGAAGGGCGTCATGGCCGACCATGCGGCCCGCGAGCAGAATGTCGGCGGGGAAATTCTCTGCACGGTGTTCTGACGGGAAGGACCTGAAGGATCATGTCACGCATCGGCAAGAAGCCCGTTTCGATCCCCGCCGGCGTCACCGCCGGCGTCGAAGGGCAGACCGTGAAAGTGAAGGGGCCGAAGGGGGCGTTGCAGCTCGTTCTGCACGGCGACGTCGCCGCGCGCGTGGAAAACGGCGCTGTGGCGATCGAGCCGCGCAACGAGACGAAGCGCGCGCGCGCCATCTGGGGCCTGTCGCGGACGCTGGTCTCGAACCTGATGACCGGAGTGACGCAAGGCTTCGAGAAGCGGCTCGAGATCACGGGCGTCGGCTATCGCGCGGCGGTGCAGGGCAAGAACCTGCAGCTCGCCCTCGGCTATAGCCACGACGTCGTCTTCCCGATCCCGGAAGGGATCCAGATCGCGACGCCGCGCCCGACCGAGATCGTCGTCACGGGAATCGACCGGCAGAAGGTTGGCCAGGTGGCTGCCGAAATTCGTCGCTTCCGGCCGCCCGAGCCGTACAAAGGCAAAGGCGTCAAATACACGGACGAGTTCATCTTCCGTAAGGAAGGAAAGAAGAAATGACGCTTGCGGAGTTCTATGCCACGCATCGTTCGCCGCAGGCGATCGTTGTGCCGCGCCGCACCATCCGCCTCGCCTCGTCGCGTCCGGCGGGCCGAGCGGATGCGAAGGCCGCCGGCGCGCGGCCGGAGGCCGGCGCGGCGGACAAGAAGCATTAAGGAGCGCAGCCCATGGCGAAGCAACGTAGCACCGCGGCAAGACGCGAACAGCGCGTGCGCCGCGCCGTCAAGAAGGCGGCGGGGGAACGGCTGCGGCTTTCGGTCTACCGGTCGTCGAAGCACATCTATGTCCAGCTCATCGACGACGCGAAGGGCGTAACCGTCGCGGCCGCCTCCTCCGTGGACAAGGCGATGCGCGGCAGTCTCAAGACGGGGGCCGACATCGACGCCGCCAAGGCGGTTGGCAAGCTCGTCGCCGAGCGCGCCCTCGAGAAGGGCGTCAAGGACGTGGTGTTCGATCGCGGAAAGTATCTCTACCACGGCCGCGTCAAGGCGCTGGCCGAGGCCGCCCGTGAAGGAGGGCTGAATTTCTGATGGCTACGAACCCGGAACGCGCCTCCGAACGGGGACGCAGAGGCGGCGGCCGCGAGCGCGAAGAGCGCGACAGCGAGTTCGTCGACAAGCTCGTGCATATCAACCGCGTGGCGAAGGTGGTCAAGGGCGGCCGGCGGTTCGGTTTCGCCGCACTGGTCGTCGTCGGCGACCAGAAAGGGCGCGTCGGCTTTGGCCACGGCAAGGCGCGCGAAGTGCCGGAGGCGATCCGCAAGGCGACCGACGCCGCCAAGCGCGCGCTCATGCGCGTGCCGCTGCGCGAGGGCCGCACATTGCACCACGATGTGCGGGGCCGCCACGGCGCCGGCAAGGTGGTGCTGCGCGCGGCGCCCCCGGGCACCGGCATCATCGCCGGCGGGCCGATGCGCGCGGTGTTCGAAACGCTGGGGGTTCAGGACGTCGTGGCGAAGTCGCTCGGCTCGTCCAATCCCTACAACATGGTGCGGGCCACCTTCGATGCGCTCAAGCACCAGGACTCGCCGCGATCGGTGGCGGCGCGGCGCAACCTGAAGGTTTCGGCGCTGCAGGCGCGCCGGCGCGATCTCGACGCCGAGCAGCCGGCGGCGGATTGATCGGCGCGGAGCCGTATAAGGAGATTTGCGATGGACGGAACGCGCAGCGGCAAGACGCTGAAGGTCGAGCAGATCGGCTCCCCGATCCGCCGCCGCCACGATCAGCGCGAGACGCTGATCGGCCTCGGCCTTAACAAGATCGGCCGCCGCTCGGAACTGCCGGACAACGGGGCAACCCGCGGCATGATCGCCAAGGTCGCTCATCTCGTCCGCGTGGTGGAGGAGTAGCGTGTGTTCGCCCCTCCCCACCGCCGGGGAGGGAGAAGGAACGGGCGGCCTGGAGACAAGGACAGAAGACCGATGAAGCTCAACGAGATCAAGGACCGGCCGGGCGCTCGCAAGGCGCGCATGCGCGTAGGCCGCGGCATCGGCTCGGGCAAAGGCAAGACCGCCGGGCGAGGCGTCAAGGGGCAGAAGGCGCGGGCCGGCGTTGCCGTCAAGGGCTTCGAGGGCGGCCAGATGCCGCTCCACCGGCGCCTGCCCAAGCGAGGCTTCAACAACATTTTTGCCAAGGACTACAACGAGGTGAACCTCGGCCGCCTGCAAGAGGCGATCGACGCCGGCAAGCTCGATTCTGCCGCGACGATCGATCAGGAGGCGCTCGTCAGGGCCGGGGTGCTGCGCCGCGCCAAGGCGGGCGTGCGGGTCCTCGGCATGGGCGAGATCAAGACGAAGGTCACGCTCTCGGTTGCGGGCGCCTCAAAGAGCGCGATTGCCGCGGTCGAGAAGGCCGGCGGGTCCGTGACCCTCCTCGCGCCGCGGCGCGAAGAGGCCGAGAGCGCCGCTTGAGCTATGGGAATTCCGGCCGGGAGACCTACATCCCGTCGGAGAGGACGGCCGTCAGCCGGGGGCGCGCGCACGCGGCCGCCAACCCGGAGTTCATGACCCCGGGCTCGCGGAGTCAGGATCCCGGAGCGTCGCGCGCGGCGGCATCCGGAACGAGCCGGTGAGGGAAACGCGATGGTCTCTGCAGCCGAACAGTTGGCGGCCAACCTCAATTTCGGCGCGCTCGCCAAGGCCGAAGAGCTCAAGAAGCGAATCTGGTTTACGCTAGGTGCGCTGCTCGTCTACCGGATCGGCACGTACATCCCGCTGCCCGGCATCGACCCGGCCGCCTGGGACCAGATCTTCCGGACCCAGTCCGGCGGCATTCTCGGCATGTTCAATATGTTTTCCGGTGGCGGCATCCACCGGATGGCGATCTTCGCCCTCAACATCATGCCGTACATCTCGGCGTCGATCATCCTGCAGCTGATGACGACGGTGTCGCCCACCCTCGAACAGCTCAAGAAAGAAGGCGAGCAGGGGCGTAAGACCATCAACCAGTACACGCGCTACCTGACGGTGGTGCTCGCGGCCTTCCAGTCCTACGGGATCGCGATCGGTCTCGAAGGCGCGGGCAATGTCGTGTCCGAGCCCGGCCTCTTCTTCCGCTTGGCGACGGTGATCACGCTGACTGGCGGCACGATGTTCCTGATGTGGCTCGGCGAGCAGGTGACTTCGCGCGGCGTGGGCAACGGGATTTCGCTCATCATCTTCGCCGGCATCGTGGCCGAACTGCCCTCCGCGCTCGCTGGAACGCTCGAGCTCGGCCGTCAGGGTGCGCTTTCGACCGGCATCATCCTCGCGGTCCTCGTCATGGCCGTCGTGGTGATCGCCTTCATCGTGTTCATGGAGCGGGCGCAGCGGCGGTTGCTGATTCAGTATCCGAAGCGCCAGGTCGGCAATCAGATGTTCGAGGGGCAGTCCTCGCATCTGCCGCTCAAGCTCAACACCTCGGGGGTCATTCCGCCGATCTTCGCCTCCTCGCTCCTGCTGCTGCCGGCGACCGTCGCGAATTTCAATGCCGGGCAGGGGCCGGAGTGGCTCAACTTCATCACCACCCAGCTCAGCCACGGGCGCCCGCTGTTCCTCATCCTCTACGTGGCCCTGATCGTCTTTTTCGCCTTCTTCTACACGGCGGTCGTGTTCAACCCGACCGAGACGGCCGACAATCTCAAGAAGCACGGCGGCTTCATTCCCGGCATTCGGCCGGGAGAGCGCACCGCCGAATACATCGACTACGTGCTCTCGCGGATCACGGTGGTGGGCGCGGCCTATCTGGCGGTGGTCTGCCTCATTCCGGAAATGCTGATCGCCTATGCCGCCGTGCCGTTCTATTTCGGCGGTACGTCGCTCCTCATCGTGGTAAGCGTGACGATGGACACGGTCGCGCAGATCCAGGGCTATCTTCTGGCCCATCAGTACGAAGGGCTGATCAAGCGCGCCAAGCTGCGGGGGCGGCGGCGATGAGGCTCATTCTGCTCGGTCCGCCGGGGGCCGGCAAAGGCACGCAAGCCAAGCATCTGATTGAGAAATACGGCATCATCCAACTCTCGACCGGCGACATGCTGCGCGCCGCGATTGCCGCGGGTACGCCGGTCGGCCTCAAGGCCAAGGATATCATCGCGCGGGGCGATCTCGTCTCCGACGAGATCGTGATCGCGATCGTCGCCGACCGGATCGATGCCCCGGACGCAAAAAAGGGGTTCGTCCTCGACGGCTTTCCCCGTACCGTCGCCCAGGCCGAAGCGCTCGACCGCCTGCTCGCGGAGCGGGGTCTCAAGCTCGATGCGGCGGTCCAGCTCGCGGTGGACGAAAGCATCCTCCTCAAGCGGATCGAAACGCGGGTCGCCGACCTTCTCGCGCGCGGCGAGCCCGTGCGGGCGGACGACAATCCCGAGGCGCTGAAGGTCCGGCTTGCGGCCTACCGGGAGCAGACGGCCCCGCTCATCGATTATTACCGACGGAAGGGCCTCCTCAAGACCGTGGACGGCATGGCGCCGGTGAACGACGTGAGCGCGACCATCGACCGGGTGCTCGCGGGGTAGGCGGGAGAGGCGGCTCGGCCGCGGAGAATGGCCCGGCGACGGTTGACGAAAGCCCGATGAATACTTTAATAGGCGCTATCCGCTTGGACTGCATGGAAACGTTGCCGGGCCCCCTGAGGCAGGGGGAGGGCAGCGATTTTGGCATGATCGGCGCGGATTTTCTTTCCCCGGCAGGACATGGCCGGAACGACCCGGCCACGCAGGAGTGAACGGCCTTGGCCCGCATCGCAGGCGTCAATATCCCGACCAACAAGCGCGTCGTCGTGGCGCTGCAATACATCCACGGAATCGGCCCCAGCAAGGCCAAGGAAATCATGGCCAAGGTGGGCCTGCCCGAAGAGCGGCGGGTTGCCCAGCTCACCGACCACGAGGTCCTGCAGATTCGTGAAGTGATCGACCGCGATTACATGGTCGAGGGCGACCTGCGGCGCGAAGTCGCGATGAACATCAAGCGGCTGATGGACCTGGGCTGCTATCGCGGATTGCGGCATCGCCGCGGCCTGCCGGTGCGCGGCCAGCGCACGCACACCAATGCCCGCACCCGGAAAGGGCCGGCGAAGCCGATTGCGGGCAAGAAGAAGTAAGTCAGCAAATCCGAGTCTTGCGGAGAGGATGTCCGGCGCCGAGGCCAAGGGCCCGCGCTCCGGCTGGAAAAGGATCAGCCAATGGCGAAGGAAACCACGCGCGTCCGGCGGCGGGAGCGAAAAAATATCGCTTCCGGCGTCGCCCACGTGAACGCCACGTTCAACAACACGATGATTTCCATTACCGACGTGCAGGGCAACACCATCGCCTGGTCGTCGGCCGGGACCATGGGCTTCAAGGGCTCCCGCAAGTCCACGCCTTATGCCGCGCAGGTTGCGGCCGAGGATGCCGCCCGCAAGGCGATGGAACACGGCATGCGGACCCTCGAAGTCGAGGTGGCGGGGCCCGGTTCGGGGCGCGAGTCGGCTCTGCGGGCTCTGCAGGCCGCCGGCTTCACAGTGACGTCGATCCGGGATGTGACGCCCATCCCGCACAATGGCTGCCGGCCGCGCAAGCGCCGGCGCGTCTGACACACCGGCCGCGGCGCGGCGATGCGGCCGCGCCCGCCGTTTCCCGCCGTGCGTGGGCCGCGCCCCTCCCGGAAGGCGGGCGCCTCAACCGAACAGGTGACAACGTGATCCAGAAGAACTGGCAGGAACTGATCAAGCCGGAAAAGCTGCAGGTGACGCCGGGGTCGGACCCGAAACGCCTGGCGACCGTGGTTGCCGAGCCGCTCGAACGCGGCTTCGGCCTCACACTCGGCAATGCCCTGCGGCGGATCCTTCTGTCCTCGCTCCAGGGCGCGGCCGTGCAGTCGGTCCATATCGACGGCGTGCTGCACGAATTTTCGTCCATCCCCGGTGTCCGCGAGGACGTGACGGACATCGTGCTCAATATCAAGGACATCGCCATCAAAATGCAGGGCGAGGGCCCCAAGCGGATGGTGGTGAAAAAGCAGGGGCCGGGGCCCGTGACGGCGGGCGATATTTCGACGGTGGGCGATATCGCGGTGCTCAATCCCGATCTCGTCCTGTGCACACTCGACGACGGCGCCGAGATCCGTATGGAATTCACCGTCAACACGGGCAAGGGCTATGTGCCGGCCGAGCGCAACCGGCCCGAGGATGCGCCGATCGGCCTGATCCCTGTCGACAGCCTCTATTCGCCGGTCAAGAAGGTCTCCTATCGCGTTGAAAATACGCGTGAAGGCCAGATCCTCGACTACGACAAGCTGACCATGTCGATCGAGACCAACGGGGCGGTGAGCCCGGAGGATGCGCTCGCCTATGCGGCGCGCATTCTCCAGGACCAGCTCAACGTCTTCGTCAATTTCGAGGAGCCCAAGCGCGAGACGGCGGCGGAAGCGATCCCCGATCTCGCTTTCAACCCGGCCTTCCTCAAGAAGGTGGACGAACTCGAACTGTCTGTGCGCTCGGCAAACTGCCTGAAGAACGACAATATCGTCTATATCGGCGATCTCGTGCAAAAGACCGAGGCGGAAATGCTGCGCACCCCGAACTTCGGGCGCAAGTCGCTCAACGAGATCAAGGAAGTGCTGGCGCAGATGGGCCTGCATCTCGGCATGGAGGTGCCGGGCTGGCCGCCGGAGAACATCGAGGATCTCGCCAAGCGGTTCGAAGACCATTATTGAGACATCGCGTCCGGAGCGCGGCGCAGCACCGCGACGCGCGCTCACGGCGCGTGCGGGACACGAGTGTGAAGAAGGACAAACGGCCATGCGCCACGGAAAAGTTCACCGCAAGCTCAACCGCACGGCCGAGCATCGCCGCGCCATGTTCGGCAACATGTGCGCGGCGCTCATCTAGCACGAGCAGATCGTCACCACGCTGCCCAAGGCCAAGGAGTTGCGGCCGATCGTCGAGAAGCTCGTGACGCTGGGCAAGCGCGGCGACCTTCACGCCCGCCGGCAAGCGATCGCGGCGATGCGGGATGTGGGCATGGTGAAGAAGCTCTTCGACGTGCTCGGCCCGCGCTACAAGGAGCGGAACGGCGGCTATACCCGCATCGTCAAGGCGGGCTTCCGCTATGGCGATTCGGCGCCCTTGGCCGTCATCGAATTCGTTGACCGCGATGTCGATGCCAAGGGCAAGGACTCCGGCCCGCAAGAGAGCGCGGCCGCCGCCTGAACGCCGCGCGTGCCGCGGCCCCATGCCGGGCGCCGCCGCGTCCATCGACAAAGCTTACGGGACGCCGCCTTCGGGCGGCGTTCGCATGTTCAGGGAGGAGAAATCGATTTCTCTTGCGGTGTTTTCGCGCCGTTTCGGGCGGCGGTATGGTTAATTCCCCGTCAATTCTGTGCGTCTTTTGGGCAACACGGTCCGAGATACACACAAAAGACACCGGTTTGCCGGGTTTTTGCCACAAGGCGCCCGATCTTGCCACTTTACCGCCGCGCTGAATTGGTCCTTTTAGTCAGCGCGGGGAGACGAGAAATGCGATTCCTCGCCTCCACCTCTGAATGTAGCGAGGTCTCAATGAAAAAGACGACATTCGGTCTAGCATTCGTCGCGGCGCTCGTCGCCACTCCGACGCTTGCGGCTGATCTGGGCCGCATGCCAGCCAAGGCTCCGGTCTATGCACCGGCTCCTCCGCCCCTGCTGTGGAACGGTTTCTACGTCGGTGCGCAGATTGGTTGGGCCTGGGGTAACGACCATTCCCGCGAGTTTGTGACGGCGACGGGAGCCCTGACGGGCGCCGATCCGGGCTTCGATCCCGACGGAATCATCGGCGGTATCCATCTCGGCTACAACGTCCAACTGTCCACCATCGTGCTCGGCCTGGAAGGTGACTTCGAGGCTTCCGGCGTCGATGGTGCGGTGACAAACGTCTTCGGCGTGACCACCGATTTCGAGAACCGGTGGCAGGGCTCGATCCGCGGCCGCGTCGGCGCGGCCTTCGGTCCGACGCTGCTGTACGTCACGGGCGGTGTCGCCTTCGCCGATCTGCGGTATCGGTACTTCACGGTGGCAACCCCGGTCGAGAGCTTCCGCGACACCAAGGCCGGCTGGACGATCGGCGCCGGTGCCGAGTTCGCCTTCAGCCCGCGCTGGAGCACGCGGCTCGAATACCGGTACACCGACTTCGGCCGGGTGACGAACGCGTCGCTCGTGGGTTCGCCGACCTTCAGCTACCGCCACGATCCGGAGTTCCACACGGTTCGGCTGGGCGTGAGCTACCACTTCTGATCCGAACCGTTTCAGAGCGGAATGAAGGGCCGGCCGCAAGCCGGCCCTTTCTTTTGGGCGGCCCCTTTCGGTCCGCGCGGGCAGTCGGAAAGGCCGCGCCCAAGGCGGCCTTCTTTGCCCTTCAATCGCGCGTTTTCGCCTTCTATATCTTGCAAAAAGCCGCGATTCGGGGGACCCGTTCAATGCACCACAAGCTTCGCGCTGCGCTGCTTGCCTTCACCCTTCTCGCGACCGGGCTGACCGCCGGCGCGGCGGCGGAGGAGCGCAAGGTCCCGACCTCCTCGGCCGAAATCCGCTTGTCTTTCGCACCCGCGGTGCGCCGCGCGGCTCCCGCCGTCGTGAACGTCTACGCGGCCAAGATCGAGCGTGTGAATCCCTTCTTCGACGATCCGCTCTTTCGCCGTTTCTTCGGCAACGAGTTCGAGCGCAACCAAGTGCGGCGCTCGCTCGGCTCGGGCGTGATCGTCGATCCGTCCGGCTTCGTCGTCACCAACAACCACGTGATCGAGGGCGCGGACGAGATCAAGGTCGCGCTCGCCGACAAGCGGGAATTCGAGGCCGAGCTGGTGCTCAAGGACACCCACACCGATCTGGCCGTGTTGCGCATCAAGGACGGCCGTGCCGGCTTCCCCGCCATCGAGCTCGGCAATTCCGACGAGCTCGAGGTCGGTGACCTCGTGCTGGCCATCGGCAATCCGTTCGGCGTCGGGCAGACGGTTACGCACGGCATCATCTCGGCGCTCGCGCGAACCCAGATCGGGGTTGCCGACTACAAGTCTTTCATCCAGACCGACGCGGCCATCAATCCCGGCAATTCGGGCGGCGCGCTCGTCGACATGACCGGCCGGCTCGTCGGCATCAACACGGCGATCTATTCGCGCACCGGCGGTTCGCAGGGGATCGGCTTTGCCATCCCCTCCAACATGGTGCGGGTGGTGGTGGCCTCCGCGAAGGGCGGCGGGACCACCGTGCGGCGGCCATGGCTCGGCGCGCGGCTGCAGGCTGTAACGCCGGAAATTGCCGAAGGGCTCGGACTTTCCCGGCCGATGGGCGCGCTCGTTTCGGGCGTCGCCGAGAACAGCCCCGCCGCGCGCGCGGGCCTGGCGGTCGGCGATCTCATCGTCGCGTTCGACGGGCATCCGGTCGAAGACGTGGAAGCCTTCGGCTTCCGCTTCGCCACCAAGGCGATTGGCGGTCGCTCGGAGCTGGGCGTGCGGCGCAACGGCAAGGCGCTCGCGCTGTCGGTGCCGCTCGAAGCGGCGCCGGAAATGCCCCCGCGCGACCCGGTGAAGCTGCGCGGGCGCTCGCCGTTCGCCGGGGCCACGGTGATCAACATTTCGCCCGCCGTCGCGGAAGAGTTGCGGATCGACCCGAACGCCCGCGGCGTTGTGGTCGCAACCATTGACGAGGGAACGGCCGCGCAGATGATTGGGCTGCGTCCCGGCGACATCGTGCTCGAGGTCAATGGCGAGCGGGTCGCCCGGTCGCGCGATCTCGCCCGCCTCACGCGGGAGCCGCAGCGCGTTTGGCGGCTTCAGATCAGCCGCGGCGGCAAGACGATCACCACCGTGATCGGCGGATAGTCCGGCCGCAGCGCCGGGACAGGAGCATTCGTGGCGCGGAAATCGCCGCCGGTCAGTTTGTTCGAGGCAGCCGGGCTCGACCGCGACGCCCCCCGTCCGCTGGCCGACCGGCTGCGGCCGCAGCGGCTCGCCGAGGTCGTCGGACAGGACCATCTCCTCGGGCCCGACGGCGCGCTCACGCGCATGCTCGCGACGCGTTCATTGGGTTCGATGATCTTCTGGGGGCCGCCCGGCACAGGCAAGACGACGGTCGCGCGGCTCCTCGCCAAGGAAACCGATCTGCATTTCGAGCAGATTTCCGCGGTCTTCTCGGGCGTCGCCGACCTGAAAAAAGCATTCGACGCCGCCCGCGCGCGGCGGCAGACCGGGCAGGGCACGCTTTTGTTCGTCGACGAGGTGCACCGCTTCAACCGCGCGCAGCAGGACTCTTTCCTGCCGGTCATGGAGGACGGCACGGTCGTGCTGGTCGGCGCAACCACCGAAAACCCCTCCTTCGAGCTGAATGCCGCGCTCCTGTCGCGGGCGCGGGTGCTCGTCTTCCGGCCTCTTGACGCCGAGGCGATCGAGAGGCTTCTCGCGCGCGCGGAGGCGATCGAGGGCAGGCCACTGCCGCTCGACGGCGCCGCCCGCGCGGCGCTCGTCGCCATGGCGGACGGCGATGGCCGGGCCGCCCTCACCCTCGCCGAGGAGGTCTGGCGGGCCGCCCGTCCCGGCGAGACCTTCGACGCGGCGGCCTTGCGCGAGGTCGTGCAGCGGCGCGCGCCGATCTATGACAAGGCGCAGGACGGCCACTACAATCTGATTTCGGCCTTGCACAAATCGGTACGCGGCTCCGATCCCGACGCCGCGCTTTACTACCTTTGCCGCATGTTCGACGCCGGCGAGGACCCCCTGTACATCGCCCGGCGCGTCGTGCGCATGGCCATCGAGGATATCGGGCTCGCTGACCCGCAGGCGCTCATCGTCGCCAATGCCGCCAAGGAGGCGTACGACTTTCTCGGATCGCCGGAGGGCGAACTCGCGATCGCCCAGGCCGTCCTCTATGTCGCGACCGCGCCGAAATCGAACGCCGCCTATGTCGCGTTCGGGGAGGCGATGCGGGTCGCCAAGGAGGCGGGATCGCTGCTGCCGCCCAAGCACATCCTGAACGCGCCCACTTCGCTGATGAAGCAGGAGGGCTATGGTCGGGGCTACGTCTACGACCATGACACCGACGAAGCCTTTTCCGGCCAGGACTACTTCCCGGAAGCGCTCGGCCGGCGCACCTTCTATGCGCCGCCGGACCGCGGCTTCGAGCGCGAAATCCGCAAGCGGCTCGAATACTGGGCACGGCTGCGCCGGGAGCGCAGAGGCGGCTGAGGTTTCGGCTGCGGACTGCCTCCGCAAAAGGCCTGCCCAAATTCGGCGCAAACATGAAATTTTCTTCCGGGTTCTCCAACGGCGGAACTCAGCCGTCCTGCAGGTCGTTGGCTTTCACGTCCGGCCGCTCACAGCAAAGGAGAGCCGCTATGTGTGACTACAGCCTGGAAAACGTGGCATCCCGTCCCGCCAAAGTTGGCGACAGGTTGGTGACCACCTCGTTTCACAATTCGATCACCCGTGGCTTTGCCGCGGTTGACGAGCCCAACGTGGCGGTATGCCTCATGCCCGGCACCGAGATCGCGTTCGACCGCACGGTGCTGTGCGAGCCTGCCCTGAGCATCTTCGGGAACCACGATCTGCGTCAGAGCGTCGCACGCTTCCGGCAGGTCAACTTGAACCAGGAGCACGCTCACCATGACGCGCTCGAGTTCCCGGACGGGCAGATCGTGTTGCTGACGCGGCTCCGGGAAGGTCAGTACGCGACCGTGCTGCAGCTTCCGGCGCAGCCGCAGGCGCACGAGCACAAGCACGAAGCGCAGGCGGAACAAACCCCGGTGGCCGAACCGGTCCGCTAAGCGGAAGCATTCCGCTCCTGCACGCGGTGGCCGACCGACAATCCCGGCCGGTCACCCTTCCGCAAGGGCGGGGATTCCGCCATATCTGGCCCCGGCAACGGGGTCAGATACGTGTCTAGGAACGAAGAAGCCGCCAAACCGTCTTCCGGCCACCCTGCGGAAGGTCAGGCCCGCACCGTGACGGTGTCGCCGGATGAGGCGGGGATGCGTGTCGATCGTTTTCTGGAAGCCCGATTTCCCGGACTCTCCTTCAGCCACATCCAGCGCGTCATTCGGAAAGGGGAGCTGCGCGTCAACGGCAGACGCGTCGACTCTAAGGACCGCTTGGCGGCCGGCCAGACGGTTCGCCTGCCGCCGCTTCGGCGCGAACCGCCGAAAGCGGCGGCAGGACCGAACGAAAGCGAAAGTGCCCGCACCTTCCTGCACGCCATCACGTTGTACGAGGATGCGGATGTCCTCGTCCTCAACAAGCCGGCCGGGCTCGCCGTCCAGGGCGGGTCCGGTACAACGCGGCATATCGACGGCCTGCTTCAGGCGCTGACCGATCGGTCCGGGCAGCGTCCTCGCCTGGTGCACCGGCTCGACAAGGACACGGCGGGTTGCCTTCTGGTCGCAAAGACCCGTTTTGCCGCTTCTGCACTCGCGAAAAGCTTCCGCTCGCGCGCCGCCCGCAAGATCTATTGGGCGCTCGTTCCGGGTGTGCCCAAGCCGCGCCAGGGCCGCATCTCCACCTTTCTCGCCAAGGAAGAGGTGGAACGCGATTCCTTCATGCGCATTGCTCGCCACGGGGAGGAGGGGGCAAGCCATGCGGTGACCTATTATGCGGTCGTCGACACCGCGGCGCAGCGGCTGGCCTGGCTCTCGCTCAAACCGGTGACGGGGCGGACGCACCAGCTGCGCGCGCATTGCGCCCATATCGGTCACCCGATCGTCGGCGATCCCAAGTATTTCGACAAGGAAAACTGGCAGTTGCCGGGCGGCATTCAGAACCGGCTTCATCTTTTGGCGCGGCGGATCGCGGTGCCCCATCCGCGCGGCGGTGTGGTCGACGTCTCCGCCCCATTGCCGCCCCATATGCAACAGTCGTGGAATTTGCTCGGCTTCGATGTCGGGCGCTACGATCCGATCGAGGCTTCGCCCGAGCGCTGAGCCGCAGGACCCGGGCTGTCGCCGGGCCCGCCGGCTTCCCATATCATAAGCATGCCATCGAACCGCGCCTTGACGATTGTCGCGGTCGCGGTCCTCGTGAGCGCGGCTTCCGCCCTCGCGCAGCCGAACATCAACGGCCCGCCGATCGACCCCAATCTGGTGTTCCGGGCGCAGCCGAGGCCGCAGCCGCCGCCCCCGCCGCCGATTGCCGTAAGTCCGCCGGGGCCGTCCGGAACCGTGCTCCAGCCGCCGCCGCGCGCGCGGCAGGGCGCGGCGGGCGAGGCCGTGGCGCGATGCCATCACCAGGCGGCTGTGGAGCGCGTCCCCCGCAGCAAGCGCGGCGCCTATATCCACGCTTGCATTCAGGCCGATTGAGATCCGCGAGCCCCCCGTTCAGCGCAGGCTGGCGTTGAATTTTTCCAGCGCGGCCGCGCCCGGGCATAGTGCCGCCTCATCGAGCGCGTTAAGCGGCGTCTCGACGGTGTTGAGGCGCTGATGCAGGTCCTCGGGATCGGGGTCGACATAGAGCAGCCCGGTGACGATCTCCCCGAGAGCCGAGCGCTGTGCGAGATAGTTCATCGCGGCGACGCGGTCGTGCGGGTCGTAGTCGGCCGCGAGCTTGCGCAGCGCGATGCGGGACCCGTCGTGCTGCTCGACGATTTCGAGTTCGCCCGGCGCATAGTTTACGGTAATCGGCGCGCGGCCCGTGATGAAGTCGAGGCGGTTGATCGCCTTGTTGTGCTCGCGGACGTAATCGAAGCTCTTTGTCGAGCCAGGGTGGTTGTTGAAGGCGACGCACGGCGAAATGACGTCGAGGAAGGCCGCCCCCTTGTGCTCGATCGCCGCCTTGATGAGCGGCACGAGCTGAGCCTTGTCGCCGGAGAAGGAACGCGCCACGAAAGTGGCGCCAAGCTGCAGCGCGATCGCGACCATGTCGATCGCGCTGTCGTTGTTGACCTGGCCGCGCTTTGCCCGCGAGCCGCGGTCGGCGGTCGCCGAGAACTGCCCTTTGGTCAGGCCGTACACGCCGTTGTTCTCGACGATATAGACCATGTTGATGCCGCGCCGGATCGCGTGCGCGAATTGGCCGAACCCGATCGAAGCCGAATCGCCGTCGCCGGAGACGCCGAGATAGATGAGGTCGCGATTGGCGAGATTGGCGCCCGTCAGCACCGACGGCATGCGCCCGTGCACCGAGTTGAAGCCGTGCGAATTGCCGAGGAAATAGGTCGGCGTTTTTGACGAACAGCCGATGCCGGAAATCTTCGCGACCTTGTGCGGCTCGATCGCAAGCTCGAAGCAGGCCTGGATGATCGCCGCCGTGATGGAATCGTGCCCGCAGCCCGCACACAGGGTCGACACCGAGCCCTCATAGTCCCGGTGCGTGTAGCCGAGCGCGTTCTTCGGTAGGGCCGGGTGGTGGAATTTCGGTTTGGCGAGGTAGGTCATTTCAGTGGTCCTCGGGGCAACCGCTGTAGGCCTGTCACGACACGACCTTGCGCAGCGGCCTTACCTTCAGCGCATCGAGATGATCGCCGATCGCGCGGGCAATGAAGCGGGCCGTGATCGGCGTTCCGTCGTAGTGGAGGATCGGCACGAGCCGCATCGGGTCGAGGTTGAGCTCGTTGACGAGCAGCGTGCGCAGCTGCGCGTCGCGGTTCTGTTCGACGACGAAAACGAAATCATGCTCCGTCACGAAATCGGCGACGCTCTGCGGGAAGGGGAAGGCGCGCACGCGCAGCATGTCGAGATGCTTGCCGTCCGCGCGCAGCGTGTTGATTGCTTCGTCCATCGCCGGCGCGGTCGAGCCGTAATAAATGACGCCGTGGCGCGTCGGCTCCGCCGCCTCGCGCCGCACCGGGGCCGGCACCAGGCTCCGCGCCGTCTCGAATTTGCGCAGCAGTCGTTGCATATTGTCGGCGTAGGGGCCGCCGTCCTCGGTGTAGCGCGCATAGCGGTCTCGGGAAGTGCCGCGCGTGAAGAAGGCGCCGCGCGTTGCGTGCGTGCCCGGCAGCGTACGGTAGGGGATGCCGTCCCCGTCGACGTCGAGATAGCGCCCGAACTCCTTGCCGGCCTCGAGGTCGGCGGCCGTCATGATCTTGCCGCGGTCGTAGCGCCGCGAATCATCCCAGGCGAGGGGGCGCGAGAGGTGGTGGTTCATGCCGATCTCAAGATCGAGCATGACGAAGACCGGCGTCTGCAGCCGGTCTGCGAGATCGAAGGCGCTGGCCCCGAACTCGAAGGTCTCGGTGGGATTTTCGGGAAACAGCAACACGTGCTTGGTGTCGCCGTGCGAGGCATAGGCGCAGGAGATGATGTCGCATTGCTGCGTGCGGGTCGGCATGCCGGTCGAGGGGCCGGCGCGCTGCACGTCGAAGATCACCGCCGGAATCTCCGCGAAATAGGCGAGGCCGATGAACTCCTGCATCAGCGAAATGCCGGGACCGGAAGTGGCGGTGAAGGCGCGCGCGCCGTTCCAGCCCGCGCCGATCACCATGCCGATCGAGGCGAGCTCGTCCTCGGCCTGCACGATCGCGTATTTCGCCTTGCCGGTCTCCTTGTCGACGCGCAGCCGCGCGCAGTAGCGCGTAAAGGCGTCCGCGAGCGACGAGGAGGGCGTGATCGGGTACCAGGCGCACACCGTTGCGCCGCCATAGAGCGCGCCGAGCGCGGCCGCCGCATTGCCTTCCAGGAAGATCCGGTCGCCGACCGCATTGGCGCGCTTCACCTGCAGGCCGATCGGGCAATCGAGATTCATGAGCGCATAGTCGCGGCCGAGATGCAGCGCGTGGACGTTCGGCGCGATCAGCTTGTCCTTGCCCCTGAACTGCTCGCCGATCAGCCGCTCAATCTCCTTCACGTCCATGTCGAGGAGGGCCGAGAGCGCTCCGAGATAGATGATGTTCTTGAAGAGCTGCCGCTGCCGCGGGTCGGTATATTCGCGATTGCAGATTGCCGTGAGCGGCACGCCGATGACGGTGATGTCCGGCCGGAAACGAGAAGCCGGGATCGGCTTCGTCGAATCGTAGAGCAGGTAACCGCCGGGCTCGATGGCCGCGACATCCTTATCGAAGGTCTGCGGGTTCATGGCGACCATGAGGTCGACGCCGCCGCGCGCGCCGAGGTGACCGGCTTCCGAGACCCGCACCTCGTACCAGGTGGGCAGGCCCTGGATATTCGACGGGAAGATGTTGCGGGGCGCGACCGGGACGCCCATGCGCATCACCGAGCGTGCGAACAGTTCGTTCGCGCTCGCCGAGCCCGAACCGTTGACGTTGGCGAAACGGACGACGAAGTCGTTTACGCGCTTAAGTGGCTCGACTGACATGCGGACCCTGCGTGCGTCATTTCGAGAAGGAATTTCTGCATGTCCCAGGCCCCCGTCGGGCAACGCTCGGCGCAGAGCCCGCAGTGCAGGCACACGTCCTCGTCCTTCACCATGACGCGGCCGGTTTTCAAATTGTCGGCCACATAGAGGTCCTGGGATTTGTTTTGCGCGGGGGCCTTGAGCCGCTGGCGCAGCTCGTCTTCCTCGCCGTTCTCGGTGAAGGTGATGCAGTCCATCGGGCAGATGTCGACGCAGGCGTCGCATTCGATGCATAGCGAGCCCGTGAAGACCGTCTGCACGTCGCAATTCAGACAGCGGTGCGCCTCGCCGAGCGCAAGCTTCGGGTCATAGCCGAGCTCGACCTCCGCCTTGATGTCCTTGAGGGCCACCACCTTGTCCCGGTGCGGCACGCGATAGCGCCGGTCGAGGGAGATCTCGTTGTCGTAGGACCATTCGTGGATGCCCATCTTCTGGCTCGTGAGGTCCACGCCCGGCTCCGGCCGCGCGGTGATGTCCTCGCCGCGGCAATACTTGTCGATCGAGATCGCGGCCTCGTGGCCGTGCGCCACCGCCCAGATGATGTTCTTCGGGCCGAACGCGGCATCCCCTCCGAAGAACACGCCCGGCCGCGTGGACTGCATCGTCGCCGGATCAACCACCGGCATGTCCCATTTGTCGAAGGCAATGCCGATGTCGCGCTCGATCCAAGGAAAGGCGTTTTCCTGGCCGACGGCGACGAGCACGTCATCGCACGGGAAATGCTGGTCCGGCTCGCCGGTCGGGACGAGCTGCCGGCGGCCCTTGGCGTCGCGTTGGGCGCGGACCTTCTCGAAAGTCACGCCGGTGAGCCGGCCGTCCTCGTGCGTAAACGCCTTCGGCACGAGATAATTGAAGATCGGAATGTCCTCGGCCATCGCGTCCTCCTTCTCCCAGGGGGACGCCTTCATTTCCTCGAAGCCGGATCGCACCACGACCTTCACGTCCTCGCCGCCGAGGCGGCGGGCGGTGCGGCAGCAATCCATGGCGGTGTTGCCGCCGCCGAGCACCACCACCCGGCGCCCGATCCGGTCGATATGGCCGAAGGAGACGCTGGAGAGCCAGTCGATGCCGATATGGATGTTGGCCTTTGCCTCCTGCCGGCCGGGAATGTCGAGATCGCGCCCGCGGGGCGCGCCGGAACCGACGAAAACCGCGTCGTAGCCTTCCGCGAGCAGCGCCTGCAGGCTGTCGATGCGGCGGCCGCCTACGAAGGTGATGCCGAGGTCGAGGATGTAGCCGCACTCCTCGTCGATCACGCTGTCGGGCAGGCGAAACTTCGGGATTTGCGTGCGCATCATGCCGCCGGCCTGCGGGTCCTGGTCGAACACGACGCAGTCGTAACCGAGCGGGGCGAGGTCCCGGGCCACCGTCAGCGAGGCGGGACCGGCGCCGACGAGTGCGATCCGCTTGCCGTTCTTCGCGGCGGCCGGTTTCGGCAGGCGCCCGCGGATGTCGTCCTTGAAATCGGCGGCGACGCGCTTGAGTCGGCAGATCGCCACCGGATCCTTCTCGACGCGGCCCCGCCGGCAGGCGGGCTCGCACGGCCGGTCGCAGGTGCGGCCGAGAATTCCGGGAAAGACATTGGACTTCCAGTTGATCATATACGCGTCGCTGTAGCGACCCGCGGCAATCAACCGGATGTACTCGGGAACGGGCGTGTGCGCGGGGCACGCCCACTGGCAATCCACCACCTTGTGAAAGTAGTCGGGCGCCGAGATGTCCGTGAGTTTCATCGACTCCTCTTGGTCGCGCCCCGAATACGCGGCCCGTTGCAGAGCACGCGGAAGCGTCTTCTTGACCCGGCCCCTGAGCCGGGATGTCTGTTCCCGGCCGGCCTTTCTGGCCGATTCCGAGGGATACTAGTGGAGAGCCGCGGCAAACGCCACAGTGGCATTTTCCCATTTTGCGCGAAGGTTTATTTCCTATAAGGATCGTCGCGGACGGTCCGCCGCGCCCGGGCGGCGTTGCGGCGACCGGTCGAAAATTTTCCCCGCCCCTCCATATGACGGCCATGCGCGATTTCTTCGAGGACGTCTTCGCCCCGCGGCCGGTCGACCCCATGGAGGCGGCCCGGCAGGCCATGCGGCCGCCCCTGCGTCGGCGCTTCTATCGTGACGTGAGCGTCGCTGCGGATCTGGACGGCCATGCGATCCAGCTCGACGGGCGTCGCGTGCGAACGCCGGCGCGCCGGCTGCTTGCCGCGCCGACGGCGGGGCTTGCCGAATGCATTGCGGCCGAATGGGCGGCGGTGGGGGAGACGATCGACCCCGCCCGCATGCCGCTCACGCGGCTTGCCAACAGCATCATCGACGGGGTGGCCGATGCGCGGGAGGCGGTTTTCGAAGACGTGCTGAACTATCTCGGCAGCGATCTCGTCTTCTATCGGGCCGGGCAGCCGCAAGGCCTGGTCGCGGCGCAGTCCCGCGCCTGGGACCCCATTCTCGCCTGGGCGCGAGAGGCGCTCGGCGCGCAATTCGTGCTCGCCGAAGGGGTGATATTCGTGGCGCAGCCCGCGCGCGCGCTCGCGGCGGCGAAGGCCGCGATCCCCGGCGATCCTTGGCGGCTCGGAGCGGTGCACGCGGCGACGACGCTCACGGGCTCGGCGCTGCTCGCTCTGGCCCTGCTGCGCGGCCGCCTCTCGGCGGAAGAGGCGTGGGCCGCCGCCAATGTGGACGAGGATTGGAACATGGACCAATGGGGGCGCGACGCGCTCGCGCTTGAGCGGCGCGCCTTTCGCTGGGCGGAAATGCAGGCCGCCGCGGCGGTCCTTGCCGCCATGCCGGAGGCGGCGGCCTCCTAGGCCGGGCCTCCGCCGGGTTCAGGCAAGGAGATCGGCCGTCGCGTCGGCAAGGCGCGGCACGCCCGCAAGCGCCATGGCGCGAGCGAGCTCGTCACGCAGGTGCCGGAGCACGTCGCGCACGCCGTCCGCCCCGTTGACCGCCAGTCCCCAGACCGCCGGCCGGCCGATGAGCACGGCGCGGGCGCCGAGCGCGAGAGCCTTCAGAACGTCCGTGCCGCGGCGCAGGCCGCCGTCGACATAGACCTCCGCGTGCCTGCCGACTGCCGCCACGACTTCGGGCAGAGCCTGCGCCGTCGTCACCACGGTGTCGAGATGCCGGCCGCCGTGGTTCGAGACGATCACGGCTCTGGCGCCGGCCTCGACGCAGCGGCGCGCTTCGTCGCCTCGCAAGACGCCCTTCACGAACACGTCGATGGGCGAGCGTCGCGCCAGCCATTCGAGATCGCGGAAGGTTGCCGGGTAGAGCACTTTGCCCTTGGTCGTCGGGTCGTAGGCGTTCCGGCCGATCGGCGCGCCCGGCATGTTGACGTGGCGAATTTCCTCACGCGGCGGCACGGGCAGGCGCGCCGCGCGCGGGCTCCAGCCGCCCACCGGCTGGTCCACGGTGAGCACGACCGCCTGAAAGCCCGCCGCCGCGAGCCGGTCGAGCAAGGCCTCCTGCCAAGCCCGGTCGGGAAAGAGATAGAGCTGGAACCATTGCGGGGCGCCGCCGCGCTCGGCGGCGACCTCTTCGATCGGCGTGCTGGACGTGGTCGACAGCGTGTAAATCGCCCCCGCCGCCGCCGCCCCGCGCGCGGTCGCGCGCTCGCCCTCGGGGTGGATCACCTTGTGGCGGCCGGATGGTGCGACGATGATTGGGGTTGCGACCTTGACGCCGCGGATCGACGTGCTCGTGTCGACAGCGGTGATGTCGCGCAAGACGCGCGGGCGCAGACGCAGCGCCCGCCAGGCGGCGACGTTTTCGGCGGCGGTGATCTCGTCGTCCGCGCCGGTCGATACGAAGGCATAAGCCGCAGGCGAAAGTCGCGCCTTGGCCGCGGCCTCGAGCGCGTCGAAATCCACACAGTCCATCGGGTGTCGTCTCGGGAGGAAGAAGAAAGCGGTCAGGAGGGCGGGCGGCCCACGCGGCCGAGGTGAGTGAAACCGAACCCCGCCTCGTATTTCAAGCCGAAGCCGAGCAGCCGGTCGGCACCGATATGGGCGGCCCAGACGAGGGCGATGGCGACCAGGACGATGGCCGGCAGCATCATCCCGGCGAGGGCGAGGGCGATCGGCCCGAGCAGCGTGTGGGCGGCGTTGTAGAGGCGCGCGCCGGCCCGCGGCCCGGCGAGATAGCCGAGAAAGCTCAGGTCCGGCAAAAGAACAAGCCCGGCGAACAGCCACCAGGACTCCGCGACGCGGGGATAGAGATAGAGCGAAAGCCCAAGCAGTGCCGCGCCTTCGAGCCGCAGCAGAAGCCGCGGCAGGCCGGTCACGCCGGCGGGGGTCTGAGGGTCGGCCATGCTAAGCCTCGCAAGACAGGGAGCGGCGCCTTGCGCCGCGCGTTCGCCATAGCACGGCGGCGGCAAAGCCGGCAGCCGGCGGAAAGCGGCCGCGCCGCAGTCGGATTGGCCCTGCGGCCGTGCTATCCATGCGGGGATTGGGAGTCGGGCAGACGGCATGAAGGATATTCTCGAGAAACTGGAGGCGCGCCGCGCGCGGGCGCGGCTCGGCGGCGGGGAGGCGCGCATCGCCGCGCAGCACAAGCGCGGCAAGCTCACCGCGCGCGAGCGCATCGCGCTGTTGCTCGACCGCGACTCCTTCGAGGAGTTCGACATGTTCGTCGAACACCGTTGCACCGAGTTCGGCATGGACCGCCAGCCGAAGATTCCGGGCGACGGGGTCGTTACCGGCTGGGGCACGGTGAACGGGCGCACGGTGTTCGTCTTCGCCAAGGATTTCACGGTGTTCGGCGGCTCGCTTTCCGAGACGCATGCGATCAAGATCACCAAGATCCAGGACATGGCGATGAGGGCGCGCGCGCCGATCATCGGCCTGTTCGATGCCGGCGGCGCCCGAATCCAGGAAGGAGTGGCGGCGCTCGGCGGCTACGGCGACGTGTTCAAGCGCAACGTCGTCGCCTCCGGGGTGATCCCGCAGATTTCGGTGATCATGGGCCCGTGCGCGGGCGGCGACGTCTATTCGCCGGCGATGACCGACTTCATCTTCATGGTGCGGGACACAAGCTACATGTTCGTGACCGGGCCGGACGTCGTGAAGACCGTGACCAACGAAGTGGTGAGCGCCGAAGAGCTTGGCGGCGCCACGGTGCACACGACGCGCTCCGGTGTGGCCGACGGCGCTTATGAGAACGACGTCGAATGCCTGCTGCAGATGCGCCGGTTGATCGACTTCCTCCCCGCCCATTGCGAGGCCGGCGTGCCGGAATGGCCGTCCTTCGATGATGTCGAGCGGGAGGACGAAAGCCTCGACACGCTCGTTCCCGACAATCCCAACAAGCCCTATGACATCAAGGAATTGATCCTCAAAGTGGCCGACGAGGGCGATTTCTTCGAGATCGGCGAGACCTATGCGCGCAACATGGTCGTGGGTTTCGGGCGCATCGGCGGCCGCACCGTGGGCTTCGTCGCCAACCAGCCGATGGTGCTTGCGGGCGTGCTCGATTCCGATGCCTCCCGCAAGGCGGCGCGCTTCGTGCGTTTCTGCGACGCTTTCGGCATCCCGATCGTGACTTTCGTGGACGTGCCGGGCTTCCTCCCTGGCACGGCGCAGGAATATGGCGGCCTCATCAAGCACGGCGCGAAGCTTCTTTTCGCCTACAGCCAGGCGACGGTGCCGCTCGTCACCGTCATCACCCGCAAGGCGTTCGGCGGCGCCTATGACGTGATGGCCTCCAAACATGTGGGCGGCGATGTGAACTATGCCTGGCCGACCGCGCAGATCGCGGTGATGGGGGCAAAGGGCGCGGTCGAAATCATCTTCCGCCAGGACATCGGCGACCCGGACAAGATCGCCGCGCGCACCAAGGAATACGAGGACCGCTTTCTGTCGCCTTTCGTCGCCGCCGAGCGCGGCTATATCGACGACGTGATCATGCCGCGCACAACGCGCCGCCGCATTGCCCGCGCGCTCGCGATGCTTCGCGCCAAGAAGGTCGAAATGCCCCCCCGCAAGCACGACAACCTGCCATTGTAGAACGATTTTGGTCGGCCCACCGGCTGTGTCCTGCGTTTTGCTTGCGGACCACTCTGAACATGGACGACGACGGGCCGGCGAGTCGCAAGGAATCCGGCCAAGGCGCGGACGACCGCCGGAGAGGTGATCCACGACCCTGTACGCAAGGCTCGCACGCGAACGCAGCCGAGCGCACGCGCGCGTGACGGGGCTGTGAAAAAGGGACCGAACCGATATCAGTCATGCGGCGGTCGTCCCGGCGTAGCGGCCGGCCGCGTCCGGCGGCCGGCCGCGCACGTCATTTGTTACCTTCCGGTGCCGGTGCCGATGCCGACACCCGCTCCGGCACCCGTCTTCGCGCCGGCGCCGCGCCCGGTGTTCACCGAGCCTTTGCCTTTGACCTTGCCTTCGGTGCCGAGGCGCACGCCCGGGGTCGCCGCTTGCCCGCGTGTTGCGCCTGAGCCCGAGACGGATGCGCCGCCCCCCGCACCCGAACCGGCCCCGACCGATCCCTGGGCGGCCCCGCGGCTCTGCGTGTCGGTCGACAGGCCCTGGGCGAATGCCGGACCTGCGAGAGCTGTCGCGATCGCCGCCGCAACGAGCGCTGTCTTGACGGATTTGGTCATGGCTCTCCTCCTCATGCGGGCGCGCGAACGGATGTCGTGACGCGACTGCGCCGTCTCGCGATGCGTCCGCCGCCGCTCGGTGGGGGGCAGCAGGGAAGCCGCCCGGTTGCCTCATCGCGAGACGCGCCCGAGGAGGCCGTGCTGAGGTGGCGAATTCGCAGAGCGTTCGCGGTCATTTCAAGGAAAAGTGATGACGGTATCGCGTGCCGCGCGCGAGGGCGGCGGCGAAAGCAAAGGGGCACAGAGCACCGGCTCGCGTTTGCGGCCTTGCGCTTCGCGCCAAACGGGGCGCGCATTTTCTCAGCCCTTGCACGGACCCGGAGGGCTGCCGCACGAAGAAGCGCGCGTGCCGCAGAGCCGCGCCTTGCGAAGGAGGCTTCCATGCCCTGCGAAGAGCTCGTCCGCCGCTGCTTCCTGGACGAGGCGGCGCCGCTTGCCGTGCCGGAATTTAGTCGCGAGCGCGCGCTGGCCTATCTCGAATGCTGCTACCGGCAGGGCTTGTCCTGGGAGGATGCAGAGCGGCAGATCGCGGCCTGCCTTTCCGCGATGGGCGTGCCGCCGGAAGGCGTTGCGCGCCAGCTCAACATCGCCAAGCCCCTGCTGCAGCCTTGGCTCGATTAGCCCGCGGCCGCTCGTGCTTTTCCCCTGAGCGGGCGGAGCCCGAAGGGGGCAAGCGAGCTCCCGGAAAGCAAATTTTCCCGAACCGGCCGCGGCGCTGCGGGCGTCGCGGCCGGTTGCGCAAACCTGCGCGCGGCGGGCGAATTTAGGCGGCGCGGCCCTGTTGCCGCATATGCGCCTCTGCGCGCCGGCGCAGCTCGTCGATTGCGACGTCTTCTTTGTGCGTCGCGATGTACCAATGGTTGCCGCCCGGATCCTTCACCGCGCCGCCGCGATCGCCGTAGAACTGGTCCGCCGGCTCCATCGTCGAGACGCCGCCGGCCGCGAGGGCCTGCCGGTAGGTTGCGTCGACGTCCGGCACATAGAGGTGGATCATGCACGCCATCGCCGGATGCTGCGGGGTCGCCTCGGAGATCATGACATGCGAGTCGCCGATCGTGAGATCGGCGTGCATGAGCCTGCCGTCCGGCGTCGTCATCGGCTCGAAGGAAGGCTTCGCGCCGAATGCCTTCTTCATGAATTCGACGACTTTGTCCGCGTCCTGCGCGATCAGGTAAGGCGTGACGGTGTGATAGCCGTCGGGAATCGGCTTCGCTGCCATGGTCGACTCCTTGCATGCGGGTTGTGCGACGGGGACGTGACGGAAGCCTCGCGAGGGTGGCGCCCAATGGCGCCTTTTTGTTGGCACCTTGGCGGCCTATCCGAAGGCCGAGAATTCGTTCGAACGCTCTCAACGCAAGGGTGGTGTCATGAGCTGGATGCCTTCCAACGATCCCGAGCTTGGCGACAAGCGCTCCTGCGATGCGCTGGAGGTCATCGTGGTGCCGCGCGTGCGCGATCTCGGCGACGGTTTCGCGGTCCGCCGAGCCCTGCCGCACGGACGCCGGCAGATGGTCGGGCCCTTCATCTTCTTCGACCAGATGGGGCCGGTGCAGTTCATCGCCGGGCAGGGAATGGACGTGCGGCCCCATCCGCACATCGGGCTTGCGACCGTCACCTATCTTTTCGATGGCCGCGTCATGCACCGCGACTCGGAGGGCAATGCGCTCGCGATCGTGCCCGGCGCCATGAACCTGATGACGGCGGGCCGCGGGATCGCACATTCCGAGCGCACGCCGGCTGAGGCGCGCGTCGGCGGGCAGGGCCTGTTCGGCATTCAGAGCTGGATCGCGCTGCCGGAACAGCAGGAGGAGATCGCGCCTTCGTTCCAGCATTTCGAGGCCACGGATCTCCCGGTCGTCGAAGACGGCGGGCTTTGGGCGCGCGTTATCGCCGGCACCGCCTTCGGCAGAACTGCGCCGGTTGCGATGCTGTCACCGTGGCTCTACGCCGAAGTGCGGCTTGCGGCGGAGGTGTCCGCCCCACTCGATCCCGAATACGAGGAGCGGGCGATTTATGTCGTCGAGGGCGAGGTGGAGATTGCGGGCGAGCGCTTCGAGGGCCCGTGCCTCCTCATTTTCCGCCCGGGCGACCGCATCACCGTGAAGGCGGTGCGGCCGTCGCGACTGATGTTCCTTGGCGGCAGTGCGCTTGAGGGGCCGCGTTACATCTGGTGGAATTTCGTCTCCTCGCGGCGCGAGCGGATCGAGCAGGCGAAAGAGGACTGGAAAAGCGGCCGCTTCGCACCCGTGCCGGGCGAGAGCGAGTTCATTCCGTTGCCCGAGCGCTGAGGGTAGGGCGCGGCGCGCAAGGCGCGGGGGGAGGGGCCGTGACGACGCTTCTTGCGTTTCTCCACCATCTTTCGGCATTCACGCTTACCGCAGCGCTCGCGGTTGAGTTCGTGCTGGTGCGCGGGGAACTCACGCCGTGGAGCGCCCGGCGCATTCTCGCCGCCGATGCTGTCGTCGGCGCCTCCGCCGGGCTTCTTCTGCTCGTCGGGCTTGCGCGCGTGTTCTTCTTCGAGAAGGGCGCCGCCTACTACTTCGCAAACCACGCCTTTCTCACAAAGCTCACGCTGTTCGTTGCCGTGGCCCTCCTGTCCATCGTGCCGACACGGGAATTTCTCTCCTGGCGCAAGGGACTGGCGCGCGGTCAGGCACCGTCCGTGCCGGAAGGCCGGATGCAGACGGTGCGCACCATCCTGCATGTCGAGCTGGCGGCGCTCGTCGTCATTCTGTTCTGCGCGGCCCTCATGGCGCGGGGTGGCTGGGTGTGATCCGCGCCCGGGGCGGCGCGCCTTCTCGCCCGCTCTGGAAAGGCCGGCAGAGGGCGTGCTATCTGCCGCCGCGTCGATTCCGTGCCATCGGCGCCCAAGGCTTCAAGGGTTCGGATGCCATGAAAGACAGCCCCTTGGTGATGAAACTTCTGTGCGTCGCCCTGGTCGTGAGCCTGATGGTGCCGGCCGGCCGCATGATCTTTCCGCTTTTTGGCGGCACGCTCGATCATCTCGAATTCAGCGCCGTCGAGGCGGTGGTGAGCGCCACGCTCGGCTTCGGCCTCTACGCCGCGCTGTTCGGCTGATCCACCCTCCTGCGGCATCCTGCCGCCGTCTGCGCAAGCCCTTCGCCTTGTCTTCGCCGGCTCGGGCAACGGTATGATCGTGCCGTGAGCGCAGGTGTCGCCTGCGCGCAAGGCGGCTCCCACGAAGGCAGCCGCGTCGGGAGGAAGGCATGATCAAGATCGTGGCTTTGGCGGCGGGCGTCGCCGCTTTCGGTTTCGCGGCGCCCGCCGCGGCGGCGGACGTTTATCCCAATCGGCCGATCACCTTCGTGATCGGTTTCGCGCCCGGCGGGCCGAGCGATGTGCTCTCACGCATCATCGGTCGTCGCATGGAGCAGGAACTCAAGCAGCCGATGATCATCGAGAACCGCGCGGGCGCAGGCGGAAGTCTCGCGGCGCAGGTCGTCTCGCGGGCGGCGCCGGATGGCTACACCGTAATGCTCGGCACGAACGCGGCGCTCACCATCAACCCCAATGTTCTGAAGAATGTCGGCTACGATCCGGAAAAAGACTTCGAGTTCGTTTCCATGATCGGCACGCAGCCGGACGTGCTCTATGTGCATCCCGCCGTCGAGGCGAAGAGCTTCGCGGAGCTCGTTGCGCTCGCGAAGGCCAGTCCCGGCAAGCTGAATTTCGGATCGGGCGGCATCGGCACGCCGGCGCACCTGTCGGGCGAACTGTTGAAGAAGCGGGCGGGTCTGGAGATCGCGCATGTGCCGTTCCGCGGTACCGGCCCGTCGATCCAAGCGGTCGTCGCCGGACATATTCAGATGGCTTTTAATCCTCCCGCGCCGCTCATCCCTTTCATCCAGGCGGGCCAGGTACGCGCGCTTGCGGTCACCTCGCCGAAGCGTTCGGGCGCGCTTCCGGACGTGCCGACCATAGATGAGAGCGGCTACCCGGGCTTCGACACCAAGAACTGGCACGGCCTCGTGGTTCCGGCGAAGACGCCGAAGGAAATCGTCGACACCTTGCGGCGCGCGCTGCACGCGACGCTCGGCGACCCGGCCGTCAAAAAACAGCTCAACGAACTCGGAGTCGATCTGACGCCCGGCAGCTCGGAGGACATGCGCGCGCTTGTGCGCAATGAAATTCCCATGTTTGCGGAGCTCATCAAGAGCGCCGGGATCAAGACGGACTGAGCTTCGGCCGAAGCCGGACGGGCCGCCAGGCGAGCGCCGGGGCGGGCCGCCGACGTCGGCACTTACCTATTGCGGCGGGGCCACCTTGCCGGAGCCGGGGTTGCGCGTGCTGCTGCCGCCGACGGCGTCGACGTCCGACGAACGCTGCGTCGTACCCGTCCGCGCATCGGGACTTGCACCGACATTGTCCTGCGCCGGCGGAGTGCGCGCCGCGTTCGGACCGGCGCTCGGGGGCGGCACGGTCTGCTGGGGCGGGTTCCCGGCCACATTCTCTTCTCCGCCGCGGGTCAGTCCAAAGATCAGCAGGACGACCGCAACCGCCACGGCCACGCCGACCCAGAGAATCTGCGAGGCCGCGGCGCGGCCGCCGCTCAGACCGAGCTCCGGGTCGGCCTGAAGCCGCCGGTCCTCTTCCGCTGCCGGCCGGTTTCTCTCCCGCTTGTCCATTGTTCGGCCTCTTTCCGCGCCTCCGCGCGTCACGGCAACCGCCCCGGCCCGGCAATGGTTCCGCCCGCATGGTGGACGCCGCGGCAGAAGAGCCCGGTGCCGGAGTAGCGGCGGCCCGGGCGCCATGGCACCATCATGCCGTCGCGGGCCGGCAAGAAGCGCGGGTCCGCCTTACGGAGGAAACGAACAATGAAACGTGTGATCGCCCTCGCAGCTGGATTGGCGGCGCTTTTCGCGGCGGGGCCGGCGACGGCGACGGATTTTCCGACGAAGCCCATCACCCTCATCATCGGCTTCGCGCCCGGAGGGCCGAGCGACGTCATGAGTCGCATCATCACCAAACGGATGGAGCAGGACCTCAAACAGCCGATCGTCATCGAGAACAAGCCGGGCGCCGGAGGCAGCATTGCGGGCGCCTATGTCGCCCGCGCCGAGCCGGACGGCTACACCATGCTGCTGGCGACGGGCAGCCTGCTCGCGATCAACGTCCATCTCTACAAAAACGTCGGCTACGACCCGGTGAAGGACTTCGCGCCGATCGGGCTTCTCGGCACCCAAACGAATGTCCTCTACACGCACCCTTCGGTGCCGGCGAACACGTTTCCCGAGCTCTTGAAGCTGCTCAAGGAAAATCCCGGCAAATACAATTTCGGTTCCGGCGGCGTGGGGGTGCCGGCGCATCTTGCCGGCGAGCTCTTGAAGATCAAAGCCGGCGTGAACATCCAGCACGTGCCGTTCCGGGGCACGGGGCCTTCCCTGCAAGCGGTGATTGCGGGCCACATCCAGATGGCTTTCAACCCGCCGCCGCCGCTCATCCCCCACATCAAGGCCGGCACCATCAAGGCGATCGCGGTGACGACGCTCAAGCGCACCGCCGCATTGCCCGACGTGCCGACGATTGCGGAAAGCGGCTTCCCCGGTTTCGAGGCGCAGACCTGGCACGGTCTCGTCGCGCCCGCCAACACGCCCAAGGATATCGTCGAGACGCTGAACCGGGCCTTCGTCGCCGCCTTGAGGGATCCCGCGGTGAAGCAGCAGTTGACAGAGCTCGGCGTCGACGTGGAGGGCTCGAGCCCCGGAGAGTTCGCCGCCTACATCAAGTCGGAAATCCCGAAATGGGCGGAGATCGTGCAGGCGGCCAGCCTCAAGCCGCAATGATCGCCGCCGCAAGCAACGGTCATGTGAATCGCCGGGCCGCGCCCGGCGATTTCGTTTCCGGATCGCAACGCGAGCGGTTCCGGCGATCCGGCCCGCCTGCTATGCAGGCGGCGCGCGCGCATCGGCGCCGAGCGTCTTCAACCCCGGACCCATCCGTTCCATGCAGCCGTCCTCCACCCGCGAGCGCGTCGCGGTTGCGGCCGCCGCCTTCTCCGCCGGCCTCGGCGGCGTGACGATCGCCGCAACGCGCCTGCTCGTCGCCTCTTCCGATCCCATCACGATCAATGCGGTGCGCTTCGGCGTCGCCTTTCTCTTGCTGTTGGCGGCGGCGGTGACCCTCAGGGTTCCTTGGCCGCGGCGGGAGGATTGGTTTTCCGTGAGCCTGCTCGGCGTCCTCGCGTTCGTTGTCTTCAGTCTGCTGTTCGTCGCGGCGATGCAGTTCACAATCTCGGCGCGCGCCGGGCTCGCCTTTTCCACCATGCCGCTGCAGACGATGATCATCGCGGCCGCCTTCGGCGTGCAGCGGCTGACGCTCCGTCGCAGTCTCGGGGTGCTGATCGCGATCGGCGGGGTGGCCGTCGCGCTCGTGGCCGGCCTCGAGGGCGCGCCGCCGGGCGCCTGGCGCGGCGACCTCATCATGGTGGCGGCCGTTCTTGTGATGTCCGCCTATGTGGTGCTGTCACGCCCGCTGATCGTGCGCTGCCATCCGCTTGCGTTTCTGACCGTCGGCATGGGGGCGGGGGAGGCGATCCTGCTCGGCCTTGCGGTCGCGAGCGGCGGATTTTCGAGCCTTGCGGACTACGGACCCGCGCAATGGCTCGCGATGGCCTTTCTTGCGGTTGGGGGCGGGGCGGCGATGTTCATTCTCTGGGTGTTCGCGCTCGGCCGCACCGGGCCGACGCAGGCGGCGGTTTCCGTCGGCGTCAACCCGATCATGGCGGCGATCACCGGCGCGCTCATGCTGGGGGAGCCGATCGGTCCCAATCTGCTGATCGGCCTTGCCGGCGTGTTCGCCGGCCTGTGGCTTGCCACGAGCGAGGGCCGGCGCACGCAAAAGGTCGCCCCGCCAGGGTCACCGCGGCGCGCGCACGACTGACCCCGTCACGAGGCACAGAGCGGCGAAGGTGATGAGCGCATTGACCGCGTGCGAATACTCCCAGCGCGTGCGCAGGGCGTCCCAATGTGCGGGCACGACCGTCCAGTTCTCGGTCGCGACATTGGTCGGATAGGTAAATCCGAAAAAGATCCCAAGCGTCGCCGCGATACACAGGAAGGCAAGCAGCGGCAACACGTGCGGCTCGCCGCGCCGCCAGGCGGCAAGCCCGAGCGCGGCATTGGCGGCGAGCGCGCCGAACAGCACGATGCCGAACAGCGCCCAGCCGCGGTAGACGCTCTGGGCGACGAAATAGGCGTCCTGCGCCATGGCGATCTTGTTGGGCAGCGCGAAAAGATGCGCCCCGCCCGGCACCAGCGCGAGCGCCGTCAGCACGACCGCAAGAAATTTCAGAAGCGCCATGGGCGAAGCCTCCGTTTTTGCCGCGCCGGGGCGTGGTGGAAACGGCACGCCGGCCGCTTCGCGTTCAGTCGGAACCGGCGCGCGCTCCCGCGGGAATGACGATCTGCGTCTGCGTCACAACTGCGGCGAGCCGGCCGTCGCTCCGCAGGATGCGGATCTCCCAGACCATCGTCGTTCGCCCCCTGTGCAGCGGGGTGCAGACCGCGCGCACGGTATCGCCCGTCGGGATCGACGCAAGGAAATTCGTCTTGCTCTCGATCGTGGCCGTGCGCGCCCCCGGCGGGAGATTGATGATCGTGGCCGCGCCGCCAAGATGGTCGGCGACCGCCACCACCGCGCCGCCATGGGCGATTCCGCTGCGATTGCTGAGGGCGGGGGTGATGCGAAGCTCCGCCTCCACGCGGTCGCGCGAAAGAGAGACGATCCGCGCGCCGATCAGCGTGTAGAAAGGGTGCGGTTGTTCTTCGAAGCGGCGCAGTTTCTCCGGATCGACGCTTCCGTCCGTGGCGATGGGCATGCGAGAATCTGGTCCTTGTCTTTCTGGCCGTTGCGGTCGCTTGCGCGGGAAGGCGCGGCGGGAGTGGCGCCCAACGCGGCGGGAGCCGATGCAGGCGATGCCGAGCGTCGCCTCGCGGGCGCGTCAGCGTCTTTCCATGACAAGCTGCGTCTGCGTCACGAGCGCCGCGAGCTTGCCGTCGGGGCGGGTGATGCGGGTCTGCCAGACCATGGTGGTACGCCCGCGGTGCAGCGGCGTGCATTCGGCGCGCAGCGTCTGCCCGAGCGGAACGGGGGCGAAAAAGTTGGTCTTGCTTTCGATGGTGGTGGTGATCGTGCCGCGCGGCATGTTCACGATGGTCGCCATGCCGCCGAGGTGATCGGCAAGCGCCATCAGTGCGCCGCCGTGAATGATGCCGTGACCGTTCTCGAGGTCGGGCCGCACCGTCATCTCCGCGACGATGCGGTCGCGGCTGATCTCGGTCATGGTCCAGCCGATCAGGTTCGCGAAGGGCGGCTGGTTGGCGCGCATACGCCGAATGCGCTCCTCGGTGTCGGCGTCGGTGTTCGGACTGTTCATGGCGGCGGTCGTGATCCGGTTGGGGCCGGCAGGCGGCGGCGAACCGAATTCGCACGCCGCGCCGGGCCGATCAAGGCTGATGCGCCGGGACGCTCAGTAGACGACCACGCTGCGGATCGACTCGCCCGCGTGCATCAGATCGAAGCCGCGATTGATGTCGGAGAGCGGGAGCGTGTGGGTGATCATTGGGTCGATCTCGATCTTGCCCTGCATGTACCAGTCGACGATTTTGGGCACATCGGTGCGGCCGCGGGCGCCACCGAAGGCGGTGCCCTTCCACACCCGGCCCGTCACGAGCTGGAACGGCCGCGTCGCAATTTCCGCGCCGGCGGGGGCGACGCCGATGATCACGCTCACGCCCCAGCCGCGGTGACAGGCTTCGAGCGCCTGGCGCATGACCGTCACATTGCCGGTGCAGTCGAACGTGTAGTCGGCGCCGCCGATCTGATCCTCACGCGTCTTGGTGAGGTTCACGAGATAGGCGACGAGCTCGCCGCCCACTTCTTTGGGGTTGACGAAATGCGTCATCCCGAAGCGCTCGCCCCACGCCTTCTTGGCCGGGTTGACGTCGACCCCGATGATCATGTCCGCGCCGACCAGGCGGAGACCCTGGATGACGTTGAGGCCGATGCCGCCGAGGCCGAACACGATCGCCTTCGCCCCGGGCTCCACCTTCGCCGTGTTGATAACGGCACCGATGCCGGTCGTGACCCCGCAGCCGATGTAGCAGACCTTGTCGAAGGGAGCGTCCTCGCGGATCTTCGCCACCGCGATCTCGGGCAGCACGGTAAAGTTCGCAAAAGTCGAGCAGCCCATGTAGTGGTAGAGCTTCTTCCCCTCGATCGAGAAGCGCGAGGTGCCGTCCGGCATCACGCCCTGGCCCTGCGTCGTGCGGATCGCGGTGCAGAGATTCGTCTTGCGCGAGAGGCAAGAGGGGCACTGGCGGCATTCCGGCGTGTAGAGCGGAATCACATGGTCGCCGGGCTTCACGGAGGTGACGCCCGGGCCGACCTCGACCACCACGCCCGCACCCTCGTGACCGAGAATGGCGGGAAAGAGCCCTTCCGGGTCCGCCCCCGAGAGCGTGAATTCATCGGTGTGGCAGATGCCGGTCGCCTTGATTTCCACCAGGACCTCGCCGGCCTTCGGCCCGTCGAGTTGCACCGTCGTGACCTCCAGCGGCTTGCCTGCCTCGAATGCCACTGCCGCACGTACATCCATGTCGAGTCTCCATGCTTGCGGGCGCAGCGCGCGACATGTTGCGCGCGCACCAGTCATGACGCTGGCCCCGGGGAGCCAAGCCTTGCCGGCATTGTACTCCGCCGCGGGCGGGCGCATGCTTTGCGCCATAACAACGCGAGTCCGGGAGCGAAAAACCAGGGAGAGGAGACATGCACAAGGTGCTTGGCTGTGCGGCGGCGCTCGTCGCGATGTTCGGCGCGTCCACGATGGCAACGGGCGCCGCCGATTATCCCAACCGTCCGATCACGCTCGTGCTCGGCTTCGCGCCGGGCGGGCCGAGCGACGTTCTCGCCCGTATCGTCAGCCGCAAAATGGAGCAGAGCCTGGGACAGCCGGTGGTGATCGACAATCGGCCGGGGGCGAGCGGGGCGGTCGCCTCGCAAGCCGTCGCCCGCGCCGCCCCGGACGGCTACACGTTGCTCCTCGCCAGCAGTTCCATGCTGTCGATCAACCCGCAGATGTACAACAATCTTGGCTACGACCCGGTCAAGGATTTTCAGCCGATCTCGATTCTCGGCACGCAGCCGAGCGTCATTTACGTCAATCCGAAATTCGAGGCGAAATCGCTTGCCGAGCTTATCGCCTATGCGAAAAGCAATCCCGGCAAGCTGAATTTCGCGACCGGCGGCAAGGCCACCCCGCAGCACCTCGCCGGCGAGCTCCTGGCCTTGAAAGCCGGGATCAAGATCACCCACGTGCCCTACAAGGGAACCGGTCCCGCGTTGCAGGATGTGATCGCCGGCCATGTGCCGGTCGGCATTTCGGCAGCCGCCCCCGTCGTCTCCAATGTGAAAGGCGGCAACATCCGTCCGCTCGCCGTGACGACCGCGGCGCGCACCGCGATCCTCCCCGACGTGCCCAGCGTCGCGGAACAGGGGTTCCCGGGCTTCGACGCCAATGCCTGGCACAGCATCGTCGCGCCCGCGCGCACCCCGCCCGACGTCGTCAAGAAGCTGCACGGAGCGATTGTCGGGGCGCTCACCGATCCATCGACCCGCAAGCAGCTCGAAGAGCTCGGGCTCGACGTGGTCGGCAATACGCCTGAGGAGTTCCGCGCGACGCTGCTCGCCGATCTGCCGCGCTGGGCCGAGATAATCAAGGCCTCGGGCGCGCAAGGGCATTGAGGGGTTCCGAGTCGGCGCGCGCGTTTTCCGGCCGGCCCCCGCGCCGTGCCCGCCCGCCGGCTTATCAATGCCTTGCCGCAAAGTCCTGGGGCCGGCTCGGGGCGCTCGGTGCGGGCGGGAGCAAGCCCGGCGAACTGCATCCGCTGGTGCAAAAGCCCGCCGCAAGCACCGGACCGAGCTTGACTTTGCGGCCGCGTCCGGGGTTTCTCGGCATATCTCGGTGTGTTGGATCCCATGTCGCTCGCCTTTGTTTTCCCCGGCCAGGGGAGCCAGTCCGTCGGAATGGGCAAGGCTCTCGCCGATTCCTTTCCCACAGCCCGCGCGGTCTTTTCGGAAGTCGACGAGGCGCTCGGCGAGGCGCTTACGGCCACGATGTGGGAAGGCCCTGCCGATCGCCTGACCCTCACGGAGAATGCGCAGCCCGCCCTGATGGCGGTTTCGCTGGCCGCCATCCGGGTTCTGGAAGCGGAGGCGGGGCTCGATCTTGCCCGCGATGCGAAATTCGTGGCCGGCCACTCGCTCGGCGAATATTCGGCGCTCGCCGCGGCCGGCAGTTTCACGATCGCCGACACCGCGCGGCTGTTGCGCGTGCGCGGGCGCGCAATGCAGCAGGCGGTGCCGGTCGGGGCCGGCGCCATGGCGGCGATCATGGGCCTCGACCTTGCCGAAGCCGCGAAGGTTGCCGCGGAGGCAGCGCAGGGCGAGGTCTGCCAGGCCGCAAACGACAACGGGGGCGGGCAGATCGTCCTCTCCGGCAGCAAAGCGGCGATCGACCGGGCGGTCGAGATCGCCAAAGCGCGCGGCGCCAAGCGCGCCATTCTTCTGCCTGTCTCCGCCCCGTTCCATTGCGCGCTGATGCAGCCGGCGGCCGATGCCATGGCCGAGGCGCTCGCGAAAGTCACGGTCAGGCCGCCCTGCGTGCCGGTGGTCGCGAACGTGCTCGCCCATGCGATTGCCGATCCGGCGGACATTGTCCGCAGCCTCGTCGCGCAGGTCACGGGAACGGTGCGCTGGCGCGAATCGGTTGCCTTCATGGGGCGGGCGGGGGTGACGGCCTTCTGCGAAGTCGGCGCCGGCAAGGTGTTGAGCGGGCTCGTCAAGCGCATCGTCGAGGGGGCGAGCGCCATCGCGGTCGGCACGCCGGAGGACGTGAAGGCGTTTGCCGCATCGCACCGTGGCGGCGCGCATTGAGACGGCGGGCGGCCTTTTTCGCCGCGCGACGCCATCCTTTCGCACGGATTGCGCAACACACGGCAAGGCCGGAGGAAAAGCATGTTCGATCTGACCGGCAGGACGGCGCTGATTACCGGCGCCAGCGGCGGCATCGGCGGCGGGATCGCGCGCGCCCTGCACGCGCAGGGGGCGACCGTCGCCCTGTCGGGCACGCGGCGCGAAGCCCTCGATGCGCTGGCCGCGGCGTTCGGTGAGCGCGTCCACGTGTTGCCTTGCGATCTCGCCGACAAGACGGCGGTCGAGACGCTCGTTCCGGACGCGGAAAAGGCGATGGGCGGGCTCGACATCCTGGTGGCCAATGCCGGCGTCACCCGCGACAATCTCTTCATCCAGTTGCGCGATGAAGACTGGGCGCAGGTCCTCGAAGTCAATCTCACGGCGACCTTCCGCCTCGCGCGCGCCGCCGTGCGCGGCATGATGCGGCGCCGATTCGGCCGCATCATCGCGATCACCTCCATCGTCGGCGTGACGGGCAATCCGGGGCAGGGCAATTACGTCGCCGCCAAGGCCGGGCTGATCGGACTGATGAAGACCCTGGCTCAGGAATACGCGCGGCGGGGCATCACCGCGAACAGCGTGGCGCCCGGTTTCATCCAATCTCCGATGACGGACCAGCTCAACGACAAGCAGCGCGAGTCGATTCTTGCCCGCGTGCCGGCGGGGCGGCTCGGGACGGCCGACGACGTTGCCGCGGCCGTCGTCTATCTGGCCTCGAACGAGGCGGCCTATGTCACGGGGCAGACCCTGCACGTGAACGGCGGAATGGCCATGATCTGAGCCATGCCGGCCGACGCATTTGTCATCCCCGCGCGGGGACAGCCCGCGCGCCGTGAAGCGTCTCCCGAACCGCGCGTTCCGGGTGGGCGCATCGGCTGCATTTTGGTGTGGAGGAATGTCCCTCGAGGCCCGGCAGGTTTGCTAGTCAAGCCGGACGAAGTATGTTACCGGAGCCCGGCTTGACCGGGGCACCGGGTGAGGCCGATCGCCATGTGCGGGCGGCCGCGGGGCGGCCGCGAGCATCATCCCAACGCGCGCGGGTTGCGCTTAGCCGCCGGCCCATTTCGAAACGGACGAGGTTGAAACGATGAGCAATATTGCCGAGCGGGTAAAGAAAATCGTCGTGGAGCATCTCGGCGTGGAGGCCGACAAGGTCACCGAAGGCGCGAGCTTCATCGACGATCTCGGCGCTGACAGCCTCGACACGGTCGAACTCGTGATGGCCTTCGAGGAAGAATTCGGTTGCGAGATTCCGGACGACGCGGCCGAAACCATTTTGACCGTCGGAGACGCGGTCAAGTTTCTCGAAAAGAACGCCAAGAATTGAACCGCGGGGGCGCCGGCGCGGGTTCGCGCGGGCGCGCCGCAACAGGCTCGGGCATCGTCACAGAACGTATCAGCGTTGCCGGGCGGAGAGCATCTGAAGCCATCACATGAGACGTGTCGTCGTTACCGGCCTCGGGATGGTCACGCCGCTCGGCTGCGGCGTCGAAGTTTCCTGGAAGCGCCTCCTCGCCGGTGAAAGCGGCGCGAGGCGAATCGAGAAGTTCGACGTTTCCGACCTTCCGGCCAAGATAGCCTGCCAGATCCCCCGCGGCGATGGCAGCAACGGCACCTACAATCCCGACCAGTGGATGGAGCCGCGCGAGCAGCGCCGCGTCGACGAATTCATCACTTTCGCGATGTGCGCGGCGCGCCAGGCGCTCGACGATGCGGACTGGCATCCGGACACGGAGGAGGAGAGGGCGCGCACCGGCGTTCTCATCGGCTCCGGAATCGGCGGGATCGAAGCCATCGCAGAGACGGCCATCATCCTCAAGGAGAAGGGGCCGCGCCGCGTTTCGCCTTTCTTCATACCGAGCGCCATCATCAATCTCGCCTCTGGGCAGGTGTCGATCGCCTTCGGCCTCAAAGGTCCCAATCATGCGGTCGTCACCGCCTGCTCGACGGGCGCGCACGCGATCGGCGATGCGGGGCGGTTGATCGCCCTCGGCGATGCCGACGTCATGGTCGCGGGCGGCTCCGAGAACCCCGTCAACCGCATCTCGGTTGCGGGCTTCGCGGCCTGCCGCGCCCTCTCGACCTCCTTCAACGACACGCCGGAGCGGGCCTCCCGCCCCTATGATCGCGACCGCGACGGGTTCGTCATGGGGGAGGGCTCGGGCTGCGTGGTCTTGGAAGAATACGAGCACGCCAAGCGCCGCGGTGCCCGCATCTATGCGGAGCTCATCGGCTACGGCCTTTCCGGCGACGCCCACCACATCACGGCGCCGGCGGAGGACGGCAACGGCGCGTTTCGCTGCATGCAGATGGCGATCAAACGCGCCGGCATCACGCCCTCGGAAATCGACTACATCAACGCACACGGCACCTCGACGCCGCTCGGCGACGAGATCGAGCTTGCTGCGGTCGAGCGGGTCGTCGGCAACGCCGCCGGACGGATCTCGATGTCGTCGACGAAGTCCTCGATCGGTCATCTGCTCGGCGCGGCGGGTGCGGTGGAGGCGATCTTCTCGGTCCTCGCAATCCGCGATCAGATCGCGCCGCCGACCCTCAATCTCGACAACCCCTCGGTCGAAACGCCGATCGACCTCGTGCCGCACACGGCGCGCCCGCGCAAGATCGACGTGGTGCTATCGAACTCGTTCGGTTTCGGCGGCACCAATGCGAGCCTGTTGTTGCGACGCGTGCAGTAAGCGTGGGCAGGGGCGACACTCCGCCCTTTCGCCATATTCGCCAATAGGCTTCGAGCGATCGGCGGGGCGTTGATGAAGGGCGGCGCGGGCGCCGGCCCCATGCTGAGTGGTCAAAATGGCGGATGAACCACGGCCCGATCCAACCATAATTGCGCCGCAGCCCGACGACCGGTCGCCCGGACGCTCCGGACCGGACGCGGTTCCGCCGATCGGCCGCGGCGGCGAGCCCGCGCGGATTGCGCCGCGCAGCGCGCGTGCGCGGCTCGAGCCCGAGCGGGTGCCGCAGCCCGCCCGGCCCTCGCGCCGCGCGCGCCACCCGGTCGTTATCGCCGGCAATGCCGTCTTCACGACCATATTGATCCTGGCGATTGCGGTCGGCCTCGCGCTCGCCGTCGGTAAGCAGCGCTTCGAAGCCCCCGGGCCGTTACAGGCCGACAAGATCGTCATCATCCCGAAATCGGGCTTGCGCGAGGTCGCCGAACTGCTCGAGCGCGAAGGGGTCATCGAACACCCCTGGACGTTCATCGCCGGTGTGTTCGCCCTCAAGGCGCGCGACGACATCAAGGCCGGGGAATATCTCTTCCCGAAACAGGCCAGCCTGCGCGACGTTCTGGACACGATGGTCGAGGGCAAAGTGGTGCAGCACGCCCTCACCATTCCCGAGGGCCTGACCTCGGAGCAGATCGTCGCGCGGCTTCTCGAAAATCCGATCCTCGCCGGGCCGGTGCGTGAAATCCCCCCCGAGGGCACGCTGCTGCCGGAGACCTACAAGTTCACGCGCGGCACCACCCGCGAGCAGATGATCCAGCGGATGCAGCAAGCCCAGCGGCGGGTGGTGACCGAAGCCTGGGAGCGGCGCAGCCCGGACCTGCCGCTCAAGAGCCCCGACCAGCTCGTGGTTATGGCCTCGATCGTCGAAAAGGAGACCGGCAAGCCAGAGGAGCGCTCGCGCGTTGCCGCCGTGTTCATGAACCGGCTTCGCCAGCGCATGAAGCTGCAATCGGATCCGACGATCATCTACGGCCTGGTAGGGGGCAAGGGCAGCCTCGGGCGGCCTTTGATGCGAAGTGAAATCGAGCAGCCGACCCCGTACAACACCTATGTGATCTCCGGGCTTCCGCCGGGGCCGATCGCCAATCCCGGCCGGGCCTCCATCGAGGCGACCGCCAATCCCTCGCGGACCAAGGATCTTTATTTCGTGGCCGACGGGACGGGCGGGCACGCCTTCTCCGAAAGCCTCGAGCAGCACCAGCGCAACGTCGCCCGGCTGCGCCAGCTCGAACAACAGGCGCGCGAGGGGGCAAAGCCCGCGGCGGAGGCCGCCCCGATGCCGGGCGCCGCCGCCGCAGCCCCGCTGGACCAACCGGCGGGAGCGACCGCGCCTGCACCGGCGAACGGTTCGTCTGCGCCGCCCATGCCGACCACCGGTGTCAAGCCACCGCCGCGGCCCGGTCGCGCAAGCCGGCCTTAGGTCCAGGTCGGCGTTGCGGATCCCTCGGCTTGCGTCCCGTTGACCGGGGCGAGCCCGCATCTGGCGACGCGCTGTTGCGTTCGCGCCGAGGGAGGCTGCACCTGACGCCGCAGCAGCGCTGTGGATTCCCGCACGCAACCGACTAAGCTGGCCGCCTCGCCGGGGATTCACTTCGTGGCTTCTATCAATCGAGCCGACGCAGGGGGGCCGAAGGCCTCGGACGCGGCGAAGCTCCGATTCGAGCTGCTCCTCCTCGTCCTGCTCGCGACGCTGTGGGCGTCGACCTATACTTTCATCAAGATCGGCGTCGAGACGATCCCGCCCGTGACGCTGATCGCCGTCCGCTCGTTGCTCGCGGGCCTGCTGTTGTGGCTGATCATGGTCTTTCGCGGCATCGTCATGCCGCGCGATGCAGCGATGTGGGGGCGGTTCCTGGTGCAATCCTGCCTCAATGTCGTGATCCCGTTCTCGCTCATTGCCTGGGCGGAGCTCACCGTGGACGCCGCGCTCGCCACCATCCTCAATTCGACCTCGCCGATTTTCACCTTCCTGATCACCGCCGCGATCACGCGGCACGAGGCGGTGACGCTGCGCAAGCTTGTCGGCGTCATTCTGGGGATTGCCGGCATCGTGCTGATCATCGGCCTTGAGGCGCTGAGCGGGGCAGGCCGCAACCTGCTGGCGCAGCTTGCGCTCGTCGCCGCGACGATCGCCTTTGCGGTCGCGGCGATCACGGGCCGCGGGCTGCGCAGGCTCGACCCCATCGTGCCGGCCGCGGGCTCGATGCTCGGCGGGGCCGTCCTGCTGCTGCCCGTGAGTCTCCTTGTCGAGCAACCCTGGTCCATGGAGCCCTCGGCGCGCTCCCTCGGTGCGCTCGCCTGCCTCGCGGTGTTTTCGAGCGCCATGGGCGCAGTGATCTATTTCCGGCTTCTCGGCACGCTGGGCTCGGTCGGCACCACGGCCCAGGCCTATCTGCGCGTGCCGGTCGGCGTCTTGATGGGCATCCTGCTGCTCGACGAGACGCTTTCGTCGACCGCCTGGCTCGGCCTGGTGCTCGTCTTCCTCGGGGTTGCGGCGATGACGATTCCGAAACGAGGGGGGACGGCCTGACCGCGGACGGCGCCTGTGGATGGCGGGGAGAACGGGTCGCCGCTCCCCCGGGGAAGAGCGCGTCCCCGGACCCCGGAAGAGCGCGGAAATCCGCTTGGAAACACCTTGGTAAGATGCCTCAAGTACTCTATATGTAGTGTTACATATTGGACACGATCCCAGTTCTTGTTGGAGTGGCTGGGATTGACGCTTGCCGCAGACTCGGATTTTGCTGATGACAGTCGCGGTCGCATCACGTTCCCGCTTCGCGAGACGCGGCACCCCCACAACGGTCGAGTTGCCGCGGCCCGGTGTGTCCGGGTCGCCCAGGAACGCGTCCGCCGCGCGGCGAGGCGCGAACGGAATCGTCTGGCCGGATTTGACGTCCGGCAGACCAGGACTTGGAGCAGGTCACGATGCGGATTGAGCGACGCTATACGCGGGACGGCCAGGATGCCTATGCCGGAATTCCGTTCCGGCTGACGGTCAGCGAAATCCGCAACCCGGACGGCTCGATCGTTTTCCGGCGCGAGGACGTGGAGGTGCCGGCCTTCTGGTCGCAGGTCGCCTCCGACGTGCTGGCGCAAAAATATTTCCGCAAGGCGGGCGTGCCGACGGTCCTGAAGAAGGTGGAGGAGGAGGGGGTTCCCTCCTGGCTCTGGCGGTCGGTCGCCGACACCGAGGCGCTTGCGGCGCTGCCGGAGGCCGAGCGCCATGGCGGCGAGCGCTCCGCCCGCCAGGTCTTCGACCGGCTCGCCGGCACCTGGACCTATTGGGGCTGGAAGGGCGGCTATTTCGACTCGGAGGCGGACGCGCGCGCCTTCTTCGACGAGCTGCGCTACATGCTGGCGATGCAGATGGCCGCGCCCAACTCGCCGCAGTGGTTCAACACCGGTCTCCACTGGGCCTACGGCATCGATGGGCCGAGCCAGGGCCACTACTACGTCGATTTCAAGACGGGCAAGGTGCACAAGTCGCGCTCGGCCTATGAGCATCCGCAGCCGCACGCCTGCTTCATCCAGTCGATCGAGGACGATCTCGTCAACGAGGGCGGGATCATGGATCTGTGGGTGCGCGAGGCGCGGCTGTTCAAATACGGCTCGGGCACCGGCACGAATTTCTCCCGGCTGCGCGGAGAGGGCGAGAAGCTCGCCGGCGGCGGCTCCTCGTCCGGCCTGATGAGCTTCCTCCGGATCGGCGACCGCGCGGCCGGCGCAATCAAGTCAGGCGGCACCACGCGGCGGGCGGCGAAGATGGTGGTGGTCGACGTCGACCATCCCGATATCGAGCAATTCATCGACTGGAAGGTTATCGAGGAGCAGAAGGTCGCCAGCCTCGTGACCGGCTCCAAAATCAACCAGAAGCACCTCAAGGCGATCCTCAAGGCCTGCGTGAACTGCGAGGGCCCGGGCGGCGACTGCTTCGACCCGGAGAAGAACCCCGCGCTCAAGCGCGAGATCCGCGCGGCGCGCAAGATGCAGGTGCCCGACAATTATATCCGCCGCGTCATCCAGTTCGCCAAGCAAGGCTACAAGGACATTTCTTTCCCGACCTACGACACGGACTGGGACTCGGAAGCCTATCTCACGGTCTCGGGGCAGAATTCCAACAATTCGGTGCGGGTCACCGACGAGTTCCTCAAGGCGGTCGAGGCCGATGCCGGCTGGGCGCTGAAATGGCGCATGACGGGCAAGCCGAAGGAAACGAAGCCTGCGCGCGAGATCTGGGAGAAGATCGCCTACGCCGCCTGGGCCTGCGCCGACCCCGGCCTCCAGTTCCACACCACGATCAACGACTGGCACACCTGCCCGGCCTCGGGCGAGATCCGTGCGTCGAACCCGTGCTCGGAATACATGTTCCTCGACGATACGGCCTGCAATCTCGCCTCGCTCAACCTGCTTGCGTTCCGCGACGCGAAGACCAGGCGCTTCGACATCGAAGGCTATGAGCACGCCGTGCGGCTGTGGACCATCGTGCTCGAAATCTCGGTGCTGATGGCGCAATTCCCCTCGCGGCGCATCGCCGAGCTCTCCTACGAGTTCCGTACGCTCGGCCTCGGCTACGCCAATATCGGCGGCCTCTTGATGTCGTCCGGCCTCCCCTACGACTCGCCGGAGGGCCGCGCGCTGTGCGGCGCGCTCACCGCGATCATGACCGGCGTCGCTTACGCGACCTCGGCGGAAATGGCGCGCGAGCTCGGCCCCTTCGCCGGCTTCAAGAAGAACCGCGAACCCATGCTGCGGGTCATTCGCAATCATCGCCGCGCCGCGCATGGAGAACTCTCGGGTTATGAGAAGGTCTCGACCCCGCCGGTGCCGCTCGACCACGCGGCCTTGCTGGCCCTGGACGAGGCGCCGGTCTCGGCGCCTTCGCGGGCGACCGGGGATCCCGGAGAAGGCCGCCTCTTGTCGGAGCATGCGAAGCGCGCCTGGGACCGCGCGCTCGCGCTCGGCGAGCAGCACGGTTTTCGCAATGCGCAAGCCACCGTGATCGCGCCGACCGGCACGATCGGCCTCGTCATGGATTGTGACACGACCGGCATCGAGCCCGACTTCGCGCTCGTGAAATTCAAGAAGCTTGCGGGCGGCGGCTATTTCAAGATCATCAACCGCGCGGTACCGGAGGCCTTGCGCGCGCTCGGCTATTCCGAAAGCGAGATCGCCGAGATCGAGGTCTATGCGGTCGGGCACGGCACGCTCGCCAACGCGCCCGGCATCAACCACACCACGCTGCGCGCCAAGGGCTTCACCGACGAGGCAATCGCCAAGGTCGAGAAGGCGCTCAAGACCGCCTTCGACATCAAATTCGCCTTCAACAAGTGGACGCTGGGCGAGGAGTTCTGCGTCAACGAGCTCAAGCTCGACCCGGTGCAGCTTCTCAACCCCAGTTTCGACATGCTCGCCGCGCTCGGCTTTTCGAAGCGGGAGATCGAGGCGGCGAACGTGCATGTCTGCGGGGCGATGACGGTCGAAGGCGCGCCGCATCTCAAGCCCGAACATTATGCGGTGTTCGACTGCGCGAACCCCTGCGGGCGCAACGGCAAGCGCTATCTCTCGGTCGAGAGCCACATCCGCATGATGGCGGCGGCGCAGCCCTTCATTTCCGGGGCTATCTCCAAGACCATCAACATGCCGAACGACGCCACCGTGGAGGACTGCAAGGCGGCCTATCTGCTCTCCTGGAAGCTCGGGCTGAAGGCGAATGCGCTTTACCGCGACGGCTCCAAGCTTTCGCAGCCGTTGCAGAGCCAGCTCATCGCCGAGGAGGAGGAGGACGAGGAGGCGGTCGAGGCCTTCCTCGAAAAGCCCGCGGCCGCGCGCGCGGCTGCGCTTTCCGAGCGCGTGGTCGAGAAGGTGGTGGAACGCATCACGGTGATCCGCGAGCGCGAGCGCATGCCCGACCGGCGCAAGGGCTATACGCAGAAGGCGGTGGTCGGCGGCCACAAAGTGTATCTGCGCACCGGCGAATATGACGACGGCCGCCTCGGCGAAATCTTCATCGACATGCACAAGGAGGGCGCGGCGCTCCGCTCGCTCCTCAACAATTTCGCCATCGCCGTTTCGCTCGGCCTGCAATACGGCGTGCCGCTCGAGGAATATGTCGACGCCTTCACCTTCACGCGGTTCGAGCCGTCGGGCCCGGTGCAGGGCAACGATTCCATCAAATACGCGACCTCGATCCTCGATTACGTGTTTCGCGAGCTTGCGGTCTCCTATCTCGACCGCTTCGACCTCGCGCATGTCGATCCCTCGCAGGCGAGCTTCGATGCGCTTGGCCGCGGCGTGGAGGAGGGCAAGGCGCAGCCTGCGCCGGCAAGCCGCTATCTCTCGCGCGGGCTCACCCGTTCGCGCTCCGACAAGCTCGTGGTCATGCCGCGGGGGGCGAGCGGTGAGCGCGCGGCGGGCGCTTCACCCGCTCCCCTTGCCGCAGAGGGTGGCCGCGAGCGCGGCGAGCGGGCCGGCGAGGCGCGCGTGACCGCCGTTGCCTCCGGGCAGGCCGCCGCACTGCGGGAGGAGTCGCAGCGCCTCTCGCCGGCGCAGGCGCTCGAACAACTTCCCTGGGCGGAGGCGCGGGGCGCGTCGGGCTTGCGCGCGGCGCTCGACGCCAAGGCGCATGCGGCCGAGCGTTCGGCGGAAGCGCGCGCCCGCGGCTATGAGGGCGAAATGTGCGGCGAATGCGGCAACTTCACCCTCGTGCGCAACGGCACCTGCCTCAAATGCGACACGTGCGGAAGCACGACGGGGTGCAGCTGAGATGCGATCATTCAGTCGTCGAAGATGCTGTCTTTCGAGTGGGACGACGCCAAGGCCCGTGCCAATGCGCGCAAGCACGGCGTCACCGAGGTTAAAATCGCGTGCCCGCGCGCGTTGGCGGCCGCCACTGCGCCCCGCCGCGGGTCGCGCGGTTCAGCCCTTGGCGAGGCGCTCGATTCTCCGGTCGGGCACGAGCCAGATCAGCGCGACGGCGACATAGAGTGCATAGGAGATCCACGGCGCGGCGAAGGCGAAGGCAATTCCGCCGAGGTAGAACAGCGGCGAAATCTTGCCCTTCACATCGCGGCCGACCGCGCGCGCAAGCGGCCCGTCGGGCCCCTGCCTGCGGATGATTGCACGCTGTAAGAGATAATAGGCGATCGCCGGCATCAGCAGCGCAAGACCGTAAAGGGCGGTCGGCGCCGGCGCGAAATGCGTCTCGCTGATCCAGGCGGTCGCGAACGGCACGAGCGAGAGCCAGAACAGCAGGTGCATGTTGCCCAGAGAATGAGCCCGTTCACCTGGTGCAGCGTGTGGATCATATGGTGGTGATTGTTCCAATAGATCGCGAGATAGACGAAGCTCAGCACATAAGCGAGGAAGATCGGCAGCACGCCGGCAAGCGCCGCCCAGTCGGCCCCGTGCGGCACCTTGAGTTCCAGCACCATGATGGTGATGATGATCGCGATCACGCCGTCGCTGAAGGCGGCAAGTCTCTCTTTCGGCATCGGCGGCCCCGGACGCGTGGCGAGGCGCCGAGCCTGCCATTGCCGGAAGCCGGCGGCAACGGCGGCGGGCCCGCGTCGGAAAGGTGGATCGTCCACTTGTCCTCGTTTAGAACCCCGCCATTGCCGCGCCGCACGCTCCCCGCGAAATGCAGGACAGAATCCATGCGAACCGAACTCGTCTCGATCGAAACCGACACCCATCCGCTCGACGGTGCCTTCCACTGGCCGGAGGACAAGCCGGTGCGCGGCGGCGTGCTGCTCTTTCACGGCAACACCATGAACTTCTACATCGGCGCCCTGCGCTGGCTGCCGCCGGTGCTCACCGAACTCGGCCTCGCCTGCCTCGCGTTCAATCGGCGGGGCCACGATATTCTCTCCGTGCGCAATTCGCGCACGCCGGAAGGCGGCGCGTTCCAACTCACCCGCGAAGGCATTGCCGACAACAATTTCGCCGCCCAGTGGATGGCGGCGCGTGGATACCCCGCTCCGGTCGTCATCGGTCATTCGAACGGCGGCATGCTCGGCGTCGTCCACGCCGCCGCGCACCCCGAGACTCCGGCGCTGGTATTGCTCTCCGCCCATCGCGGCACGAGCGGCGATGCCACGATTCCCGCGCAGAAGAACCTCGCCGGCGACGACTATGCCGCGGTCATGGAGCGGGCGCGCAAGCTTGTCGCCGCCGGACGCGGCAAGGAGCTCATGCTCGTGCCGAACTGGTGGTACGTGTTGAGCGCCGAGAGCTATGTCGACCGTTTCACCACCATGCCGGATACGTTCGAACTCGCCCCCAAGATCAAGTGCCCGGTGCTTTATGTACGCGGCAGCCTCGAACCGAAGGAACCTTATCCGGCCGAAGGCTATCAGGAGCGGGCAGGGGGTCCGTGCGAGGTCGCGATCGTCGAAGACGGCGATCACTTCTATAACGGCGTCGAAGACAAGGTCTGCCGCGTGGTTGCCGATTGGCTGCGCAAAAACGTGCCGGCGCTTGCCGCGTGAGGGGGCAGGGCGTCGTCGATCGGGCACGGGCGGGGGCGCGGCCGAGCCAGAAACGGGCGCGCGCCGGCGCCGCGCCGCCCCTCTCCTCGCCGCACATTTGGTTCTATGCTGCGGCGTCCGGCAAGGCGGCGTGATCGTCGCAGCGTCCAGGAAGTGGCGTCCGGCAAGGCGGCGCGATTCTCATGCTCCTCAAGCTGATCCTTCTCGTTTCGGCCGCACTTCCGGTCTTTCTCTTCCTCCGCCGCCTCCTGGCCGGAAGCCGGCCGACCCGCCTGTCACAGGCGCTGCGGGACTTCCGGCGGCAGCTCGATCTTGCCGTCTGGATCTTTTTGGGGCTGGTCGGCTGCGTCGTCGCCTTCGCAGCCGGCAAGCTCATCTGGACCTGGTGGGAGGCGCTGTGAGCTACCGCTCGGGTTCGGTCGTGAAAAACAACGGGTAGCCTTTGCTTTTGCCGAGTTCGGTCGCTTTCTTGGCCTTCGTCTCGGCAACGTCGCGGGTGTAGACCGCGATGACGCAGGCGCCGCGCCGATGCGCGGTCATCATCACATTGTAGGCATGGTCCGCATTCATGCGGAACACGGCCTTGAGCACCTCGACGACGAATTCGCGTGGGGTGTAGTCGTCGTTGAGCAAAATCACCTTGTAGAGCGGCGGCCGCTTCGTCTTCGTTCTGGCTTCGGTGCGGGGAGGGGCGACGGTCTGGCTCATGGGAGAAACTCCGAGCTTTGCGTCGTGTCGTCGATGCGCCGCATTATAGCGCAGGAGCGGCCGCCGGGCAGCGGCCGCCCGCGGCCCCTAGAGGGAAATGTTCAGATCGCGGATCAGGGCGCCCCATTTCTTGCGTTCGGCTTCGATGAACGCCGTGAACGCCTTGCGATCCGACAGGACGGGGTCGGCGATGACGGAGGCCATCCGCTTCTTCACCTCATCCTCCTGCACGAGCAGGCGGCAGACCCGCTCGATCTCGGCGCAGATCGGCTCCGGCGTGCCGGCCCGCACGCCGACGCCGAACCAGGAGGCGGTGTCGTAGCCGGGAACCGTCTCCGCCACGGTCGGCAGGTCCGGCAATTGCGGCGTGGGCTTGAGCGTCGTCACCGCCAGCGCCTTCACGGTGCCGCCGCGCACCTGGCCGACGATGGAGGGGGCGTTGTCGAACATGAGGTCGACCTGACCGGCGACGAGGTCGTTCACGGCCGGCGCGCTGCCCCGATAGGGAATGTGCTTCATGTCGACCCCGGCCATTTTCTTGAACAGTTCGCCGGAGAGGTGGATGGTCGTGCCGTTTCCCGACGAGGCGTAATTGAGTTTGCCCGGGTTGGCCTTCGCGTAGGCGATGAGGTCCTTCACGGAATTGACCTCCGCGAAATTCTTGCGGACCACCAGGATATTGCAGAGATTGGCGACCTGCGCGATCGGCACAAAGTCCTTTTCGGGGTCGAACGGCAGTTTCTGGTACAGGAACTGATTGATGGCGATCTGCGGCGGCACGATCACGATCTGCGTGCCGTCATTCGGCCCCTTCGCGACGCGATCCATGCCGATATTCGAGGCGGCGCCCGACACGTTTTCCACGATTACCGACGTGCGCCAGTGCGCCGCCATGCGGTCGGCGACGATGCGACCGATCACGTCGGTCGCGCCGCCCGCAGGGTAGGGCACCACGACCTTGACGGTCTTGTCGCCGGGATAGGCGCCCTGTGCGCGCGCTGGTCGCGCGAGCGGGGTCAGGGCCGTCGCGGTCAACCCGGCCAGTACTGTACGGCGAGATACTCTAGGCATGTTTTCTCCCTCCAACGAGCCGGCGGCGGCTCCTGCCGCGGCAGCATAAGATTGGCTACAGGTTCTGTCGCTTGAACTTGCGTCGATAGTTGGCGGAGGGGCCCGCGATCATGAACATGCCCTCGCCGCGGTAGTGCAACGTGCGGGGATATTTCGGGGCCTTCGGCGCATGCGCGCGGACCACCTCGAAAATGAAGACATTGTACTTGTCGATCAGGGACGAATCGTGGAGCCGGCACTCGAGGTTCGCGGGGCATTCCGCAATCAACGGCGCGGCGACCTCGGCGGCGGGCGCCGCGGTCAGCCCGAAGCGGGCGAACTTGTCGACACGGGCGCCCGAACAGTTGCCGATGCCGACCACGGCCTCCGCGAGATCCACCGTCGGCACGTTGATGACGCATTCGCGGCTGCGACGCACCAGCTCGAAACTGTGGTTCGAAGCGGCGATCAGGCAGCCGACGAGGGAGGGCGTGAATTCCATCACCATGTGCCAGCCCATGGTCATGATGTTGGACTGCCCTCTGTACGACGAGCTGACCAGTACGACCGGACCGGGTTCGAGGAACCGGCGGATCTCGGAGACCGGAAAATCGTGTTTGCGATAGGCGGTTCTGTTCATGCCGTGCAGAATAGCGTGGGATGGCGCCGCACGCATCACGCGTAGACACCGTGAAACGCACGGACGTGAGGCGATTTGTGCGACAGATTGTGACACGGACGGCGGCAAATTGCGTCGAACAAACGCGGAGCATTTTCACGACCCCCTTAAGCGCACGTTGGGGGGCCGCGCCGTGGAATGCGCGCCTCGAACGTGGAGGAGAGCCATGTCGCGCGAACGACGCCGAAGTTTCCGGGTACAGTGGGAGTCACCCGCCTACGTCGAGTTGAAGGACGGGCGGGGTCGCATCAGTTGTATCGTGAACAACCTGTCGAACGGCGGCGCGCGCATCACCTGTGCGGAACCGCTGCCGGATGAGTTCATCCTCAAACTGACGCCGGGCCGGGGCCACCCCCGCGAGTGCCGCGTGGTGTGGCGCCGCAATCAGGATCTCGGCGTGCAGTTCGTCGACCGGTTGTGGGATCCGCCTTTGCCGGCGCGCGGGCGCGTTCCGGAGTGGATCTCGTGAGGCTGTTGTCGGCGTGGCGAACGCGCCGCGCCGACGGCCGGACGCCTGGTTGCGCCGGCCGAGATTTTTGGCTTCTCCATGCGGCGTTGTTGCGAGACTGAAGGAAAGCACCGCTTCGTTAGATCACGGGCCGAGGTGCGGACTACCGCGATCCGGGCAGCTAATGGGCGTCTTCGGCCGCGCCTTGCGGCGCCCGCGCGCGGCGTCGGCCGTCGTCCGATCGTCCCGCGCCGGCCGCAGGCGCGTCTGCGTTCTCGAGCGCGATGTTGGCGCGCGTGAGAGGAAGCGCAGCAGGGGCTTCCCGCTGCAGAAAGGCGACGAGCTTCTCGCGAATTTCGCAACGAAGGTCCCACGCGTTCGGCGCATTGCGCGCACTTGCCAGAGCGCGCAATTCCATGGTCCGGTCCTTAAGCTCGGTGACTTGCAGATTCACCACCTGGCCGTCCCAAAGAGCCGATGCCTTCACGATCCGCTCGAGTTCGCCGCGGATGCGCGCGACCGGCGCCGTGTAGTCGACGTGAAAGATCACGCTGCCGATCAGCGCCGCGCCTTCTCGGGTCCAGTTCTGGAACGGCTTCTCGATAAAATAGGAGAGCGGCACGACGAGCCGCCGCCAATCCCACAGGCGCACGACGACGTAGGTCGCCGTAATTTCCTCGATCCAGCCCCATTCGTTCTCGACGATCACGGCATCGTCCACGCGAATGGGCTGCGTGACGGCGAGCTGCACGCCGGCGATCAGATTGCTCAGCACCGGACGCGCGGCGAGGCCGACGATGAGGCCTGCGGCTCCGGCAGACGCGAACAGGCTGACGCCGTACTGCCGGACCGAATCGAAGGTCATCAGTGCGGCCGCGGTCGTGATGATGACGGCCAGCGTCTTGATGGCGCGCCGCAAGATGTGTACCTGCGTCACGTGCTTGCGGGCGATCAGATTGTCTTCGACGTCGAGCCGGAAGCGACGCATGTAGAGGCCCGCCGCGATATCGACGGCCCGCACCGCGATCCATCCGATCAAGGCAATGAAGGCGAGGGTGAGGAGTCGGCCAAGCCACTGCGACAGCGTGTCATCGAAGGGCGCGAGGGGGACGGTGAAGCGCCCCGCCAAGATCACGAGCGCGAGCTTTGCCGGTCCCCGGGTCTGTTCGAGGAGAATGGGGCCGAAGGTCTCGTGATTGCCGAAGACGTGCCGAACGAGCCGCATCGTCACGGAGTGGACGAATAGGGCGACCAGTGTGGCGAAGGCGATGAGAACAGCGCCGACCATCCAGCCCGGAATCCATGCAAGAAACGGCCCGATCTGTTCCAAATCCATTCGAAGCTCCCACCGCCTGCCTCGGGGGTCCCAACGCAAAATGACGCCGCGGACGAATGGTTGCCTGCGCAAGCTTCAAACGCGGGCGCGGCGGCCGCCCCGCGACTGGACATCGCCGGTCCGCGGTGGCAAGAAACCGTCGCACCGTGCAAGGCGACCGGCCAATGACGCAGTTTCTGCTCAAGCTTTTTACCTGGTGGAACGGCCAGACCTTCGGTACCCAGCTCTGGACCTGGCTTTACGGCGAATTTGTCGGCGAGGACGAATTCGGCAACCGGTATTACCGGACCGCAAGAGGCAAGGTCGATCCGGTGCTGAAGTTCGAGCGGCGCTGGGTCATCTACAATGGTTATGCGGAGCCCACGAAAGTGCCGCCGTCCTGGCACGGCTGGCTGCACCACATCGTTGATGTGCCGCCCACGCAAGAAAATTATCAGCCGCGCCCCTGGCAAAAGCCGCATCGTCCGAACCTGACGGGAACGCCGGCGGCATACCGGCCGAGCGGCTCGCTGCTGGGACAGAACCGGCGGCCGCGTGCGACCGGCGACTACCGGCCCTGGACCCCGGGAGAGTCCGGCGCCCGGCGATAAGAAGATCGGTCCGTCGTGGCGTCCGCCCGCCCTTTCCGCGCCGTATTCGCGGTGTTAACGGGGCTTGACGCCGACCCTTGGCGGCAGAGGCGATTTGATGCTTCCGAAGAGGCGCCTGAGCATTCTGACCGGCCTTGCCGCCGTGGCGTTCGCTGCGCCCGCGGCAGCCCAATTCGGGTCCATCTTCGGGGGGCCGCCGCGGCCGCCCGCAGACGTTCCGCAGCGAATCGAGCGCGATCCGCGCCTTCCGCCGCTTCTCGAGACTGAGCCCGATCCCTGGTACCGCTCGCGCGAGCCGCTTCCCGAACCGCCGCCGCCGCCGCTTACGCGGCTTCCCTCGCAACCGCGGCCGGGCAGCGTGGAGAGCCAGCCCTTGCCGCCGCCGCCGGGGGCGGCCGCTCCGCCTGCGGACGCGGACGTCGCAACTCGTCCGCCCGATGGGAGACCGGCGCCGTCTCCGTTGCCGGGCCTGCCACCCGGGCAACGGCAGCCGCGCGGAACGCCGCAGCAGGGCAACACCGCGCCGTCTTCCGGCGACGAGGTCGTCGTTGCACCTCCTGAGCAGAAGATCGCCAACCCGACCGCGATCTTTGCGGGTCTCGACAAGATCACGGGGCGGATCATCAGCTTCGAGGTCGCGATCAACGAGACGGTACAGTTCGGCGCCCTGCGCTTGACGCCGCGCGCCTGCTACACGCGGCCGCCGACCGAGACACCGAATACCGACGGGTTCGTGGAGGTCGATGAGATCACGCTCAAGGGCGAGGTCAAGCGCATCTTCACCGGCTGGATGTTTGCGGCGAGCCCCGGTCTCAACGCGGTCGAACATCCGATTTATGACGTGTGGCTCACGGCCTGCAAATCCGACAAGCCCACGATCGCGAGCGTGCAACAGCCTCAGGCCGGCGACAGCGTGCCGGCTCCGTCATCGCCGCCGAACAGTGCGCCGACGCCGCCGGAACGGCCCGCCGAGCGACCGCCGTTGCGGCGATAGCGGGTCAGGCGTCCCGCGCGCGCGCCGGCGCGAGCGCAAGCCGGAGCGCCTCGGCCCCGGGGATCGGTCGGCCCGGCGGCAGCGCCGAAAAGTCGGCATCCGCGGCAATCGCCGCTTCCAGAAGCTTGTGATAGCGGCTGCGAGACACCTCGATCGCCCCGAAGGTCTGCAGATGGGCCGTCACGAACTGCGCGTCCAGGAGGCGGAAACCGCCCGCGCGCAAGCGCGCGACGAGATGCACGAGCGCGATCTTCGAAGTGTCGCGGACGCGGTGGAACATGCTTTCGCCGAAAAAGGCCGCGCCGAGCGAAACGCCGTAGAGACCGCCGACGAGGGCATCCCCGTCATAGACTTCCACGGTGTGGCAATGGCCGCGCGCGAACAGTGCGCCGTAGAGTCGGCGGATGCGCGCGTTGATCCATGTCCGATCCGCCTTTTCGCGGGGCTCGGCGCAGCCGGCAATCACCGCATCGAAATCCCGATTGCAGACGACGGTGAAGCGGTCCGCCCGCACGGTGCGGGCGAGCCGCGAGGGAACGCGGAACGCGTCGAGCGGCATGATCCCGCGTCGCTCCGGCTCGACCCAATAAAGCGCCGGATCCTCCGAATCCTCCGCCATCGGAAAGATGCCGCAGGCGTAGGCCTTGAGCAGCACCTCGGGCGTGATGTCGATGGATGCGTTCTCCCGGCTCGCCATCAGCACGCCTCCACAATGTCCGTTAACGCATTGCTATCCACGATATGAGGCGAGATCCGAACAATTTGAATGGAATTCATAAGCCGCCCGTTCCGGCCGCAAGATAGGGTGGTGCCGCACCGAGGGCCAAACAATGAATGCGGCAGGTTCTGAAAGCGTACGGCGACACATCCTGGTGGTCGAGGCCGATCCGCTCATCTCGGCGATGATTTGCGACGCCTTGGAGTATGCAGGCTTCGAGACGACGGCTGTGACCGCTGCCGAGGACGCGCTAAGCCTTGCCGTCATGGATGTCCCCTTCGATCTCGTGCTCGCCGATGTCGATCTGGCGGGTCCCATGAGCGGATGGGAACTTGCGGAAGCCATGCGCGAAATGCGCGGCGAAGTGCCGATCGTCTATGCTTCCGCCTGCGCGGAAGCGGCCCGGCCGGAACGACGCGTGAGCAACTCCGTGCATCTGCCGAAGCCCTTCACCCTCGTCGCACTCTGCACGGCGGTGCGCGACCTTCTCGCTCCCGCCCGCCGCGCGCCGGACATCGCACCGGCTCCCCGCCCGGTCGTGATCGATCTCGAACGCCACCGCGCTTTGCGCGCCGCTTCCTGACCACGACCAGGCGCATTGTGAGGATCAGCCGATCGGCCGCCGTTCGCGCGGTGTCACCGCAAACTCCTGCGCGCGGCCGAGCCGCAGAGCCTCGACCAGCACAGGCTTGCCGATCCGGTCCGCATTGAGCAGCCGAACGAGATCGTCCACCCCGGTCACGGGCTGGTCGTCGAGGCGGACGATGATGTCGCGGCTCATCAGGCCGGCGGCCGCGGCCGGCCCGTCAGGATCGCAGCTCAGGATCATCACGCCGAACGCATTCGTTATGCCGGCCGCGTGCGCGTGTCGCCGCGGCACCGGCACGGTCTGCCCGGCAACGCCGATAAAGGCGCGCCGCACCCGACCGTGCCGGATAAGTTCGCTCAGCACCACATGCGCGGTGTTGCTCGCAACCGCGAAGCAGATGCCTTGCGCCCCGAGAATCACCGCCGTGTTGATGCCGATCACTTCGCCGCGCGAGGAGACGAGAGGCCCACCGGAGTTGCCGGGATTGAGGGCCGCATCGGTTTGGATCACGTCTTCGATCAGCCGGCCGGTGCGGGCGCGGATCGAACGCCCGAGCGCCGAGACCACGCCGGCAGTCACCGTCGATTCGAAACCGAGCGGATTGCCGATCGCAATCACGAGCTGGCCGCGGCGCAACGTTTTCGAGTCGCCGAGCGTTGCGGTCGGCAGGCTGTGCGCCGCGCTCGCGTGCAGGAGAGCAAGGTCGGTGTCCGGGTCCTCTCCCACGAGACGCGCCGGCATGGTCCGGCCCTCCGAATCCGTGACGTGGGCCTCGCGCGCGCCGTCGACGACGTGGCTGTTGGTAAGGATCAGTCCATCCGGCGCGATGATGACGCCGGAACCGACGCCGCCGCGCCGGTCTCCCTTTCGCTCGCGCGTATCGACCCGCACGACCGCAGGACCGACACGGTCGGCGGCGCCGCTCACCGCGCGCGAATAGGCATCGAAAAGATCGTGTTCCGCCTCGGCGGTTTGCGTGTCGCCCTCGGCGGGCGCCTCGCCGGACGTTCCGAACGCGTGCAAAGAGGTGAAGTCGAGCATGGAAAAAGCCCCTGAGGTCGGGCTTTATGTAGGTACGGCAGAGGCCACCTTGTAGCGCGAGGCCGAGGCCTCTCAGTCGCGGCGGAGCCAACGGCCGATCCGCTCCACCGCCTCCCGCATTTCCGCTGCGGAACCGGCATAGCAGAAGCGAAGGAAATGGCGGCCTCGGGCGGGATCGAAATCCACCCCCGGGGTGGCCGCGACGCCCGCCTGTTCGAGCATCTGCTTGGCGAAATCCAGACTGTCGTCGGTGAAGCGGCTCACATCCGCGTAGAGATAAAAGGCGCCGTCCACCGGGAGGATGCGGTCGAATCCGGCCGCCGGCAGTCCGCGGAGGAGGATGTCGCGGTTCTCTGAATAACCCTCTTTGACCGCTTCCATTTCGGCGCGACCGTCGAAGGCCGCCTCGGCGGCGATCTGCGAGAGTGCCGGCACCGAAATCGCCAGGTTCTGCTGCAAACGCTCGACGGGGCGCACGAGGGCGGGGGGAAGCACCATCCAGCCGACGCGCCAGCCGGTCATGCAGAAGTACTTCGAGAAGGAATTGATGACGATTGCCTGGTCGGAAAAGCGCAGAGCGGTCTCTGCCGGGAAGGCGTAATCGAGCCCGTGGTAGATCTCGTCCGAGATGACGCGGATGCCGCAGTCCTCCGCGGCCTCGACGAGGGCCTTCAAGGTGTCCGCCTCCATCATGGTACCGGTCGGATTGGCGGGGCTCGCCACGATGACTCCTCTCAGCGGCGCCGACCGGTGGGCGGCGCGCAGCGTCTCGGGCGTGAGGCTCCAGCGCGTTTCGGCGCAGGTTTCGATCAGGACCGGCGTACAGCCGAGCGCGGAGAGGATATGGCGATAGGGCGGGTAGCCGGGCGAGGCGACCGCGACCCGGTCTCCCGGCTCGAACAGCGACAAAAAGGCGAGGATGAAGCCGCCGGACGAGCCGGTGGTGACGGCGACGCGGTCGGGATCAATCTCAAGCTTGTAAGTTTCCGCATAATGGCGGGCGATCCGCAGCCGCAGCGACGGAATGCCGAGCGCGGCGGTATAGGCGACCCGTTTGGTCCGCAGAGCCGTTTCGGCGGCCGCAAGCGCCGTCGCCGGGGCAGGGGCCACAGGCTGACCGACCTCCATGTGGATGACTCGGCCGCCGGCCGCTTCGATTCGTGCCGCCGCTTCCATCACGTCCATCACGATGAAGGGCGGGACCTCGCTGCGGGCCGAGGCTTCGAGTCGCTGCCGCGGCGTGTCGATCAGCATGCCTGCCTTCCTCTCGCGGGACGTTGACCGGGCGGCGCCGCGCTGCCGCCGCATTCCGCCGGTTCCTTGACCGACGGACCGTTTAGCCGTTTCACGTCGCCGAAACGAGTCCTTGCCGGCACCGAGGTGCCGGAGAACCACCCGGTTTGCTATAGAAATCTGCGATGCCTCGCGCCGGATTCACGCTCCAGCTCCAAAAGACCCGCCGCCTCCTCGGGGCGGCGACACCGCGCTTGTCGTGTCGCCATGCGCTTTCGCTCGGTGCGAATGTCCACCGGCGCCGGATGCTTAAGCCGGGCCGTTACGGCGCGGCCGCTCTGGCCTTGCTTGCGGCGCTCGCAGGCTCGCCGGCGACGCCCGTTCGTGCGCAGGTTGCGAGTGCACCGAAGTTGCCGATCATTCGCGATGCCGAGATCGAGCAGCTGCTCCGGGAGTACCTGACGCCCATCCTCAAGGCGGCGGGGCTCGCGCAGCAGAACGTGCGGGTTGTCATCGTCAACGATCGCAGTTTCAATGCCTTCGTAGTCGACGGCCGGCGCATTTTCGTTAATGCCGGGGCGCTGCTCGACTCCGAGACCCCGAATCAGCTCATCGGCGTCCTCGCCCACGAGGTCGGGCATATCGCCGGTGGCCACCTTGCGCGCCTGCGCCAGGAACTGGCGCGGATGGAAACCGCAGCCCTTATCAGCACCCTGCTGGGCATCGGGGCGGTCGCGGCCGGCGCGGCGACGGGGGCGCGCGGCGACGGCTTCGCAAACGCGGGCATCGCCGCCCTGTCGATCCAGCCGCAGATCCTTCAGCGCTCGCTACTGTCCTATCAGCGCAGCCAGGAGGAGTCGGCCGATCGGGCGGCCATCCGCTATCTTCGGGCGACCGGCCAGTCCCCCAAGGGAATGTACGACACGTTCCAGCGGTTTACGCAGCAGACGCTGTTTCTCTCGCAGCGTGTCGATCCCTATACCCAGTCGCATCCCATGCCGCGTGAGCGCCTCGAAGCCCTTTCCGCGCTCGCGCATCAGAGCCCGAATTGGAACAAAGCGGATTCCCCCGAACTGCAGCTTCGGCACAACCTGATGCGTGCGAAGATTCACGGGTTCCTCGATCGGCCGGATAGCATCGCGCGCTACTATCCGCCGGCCGACACCAGCCTGCCGGCGCGCTATGCCCGGGCGATTGCGGCCTACCGGCACGCCGACCTTCGCATGGCCTTGGGACAGATCGACGGTCTCATCGAGTCCGACCCGAAAAACCCATATTTCCATGAGTTGAAGGGGCAGGCCCTGCTCGAGAGCGGACGGGCGCGCGAAGCGATCGCGCCCCTGCGGCAGGCCGCGAGATTGGCGCCGCATGCGATGTTGATCCGCATTCTGCTGGGGCAGGCCCTGGTGGCGAGCAACGATCGGGAACTTCTCGACGAGGCGATCGCGACCTTGCGCACCGCGCTGGTGCGCGAGCCCGAGGTTCCGGACGGGTTTCGCCAGCTCGCGATCGCCTTTGCCCGCAAAGGCGACCGGGCGCAGGCGGACCTCGCGTCGGCCCAGGCCTTGGTGGCGGCGGGGGATTTCAAGACCGCGCGCGAGCTTGCCGGCCGCGCGCGCCAGCATTTTCCGGTCGGTTCGCCCGGTTGGGTGAAGGCCGACGACATTTACTCTTACAAACCGCCGGCTCCTCCGGCGGGCGCGCGCCCGCACTAGAGGCGCAGCAGAAAGGATGCCGCAAATGGTTGCGCCTCTTCGACTGTTCGCCCTGGCGGGCGCCGCCGCCCTCGGGTTTCTGGCCGTGACGGGCCCGCTCGCCGCGCAGGGCTTTTCGAGCGATCAGCGTCAGGAAATCGAGCGCATCATCCGCGAATACATCGTTTCGCACCCGGAAGTGCTACAGGAGGCGGTTGCCGAGCTCGAAAAGCGGCAGGCGCAAGCGGAAGCGGAGCGCCAGCGCAGCACGATCGGCGCCCACCGTGACGCGCTGCTGAATTCGCCGCACCACGTTACGCTCGGCAATCCGCAAGGCGACGTCACGCTGGTCGAGTTCTTCGACTACAATTGCGGGTATTGCAAGCGCGCCTTGAGCGACATGCTGGAGTTGCTCAAGACCGACACCAAACTCAAGATCGTCCTGAAGGAGTTTCCGGTCCTCGGCCCCGGCTCGATCGAGGCCGCGCAGGTGGCGGTTGCCGCGCGCATGCAGGACAAGACCGGCAAGAAATATCTCGAATTTCACCAGAGGCTGCTCGGGGGGCGCGGACAGGCCGATAAGGCCCGCGCCCTCGCCGCCGCCAAAGAGGCCGGATTCGATGTCGCACGGATCGAGCGCGATCTCGGCAGTCCGGAAGTGAAGGCCACCATCGAAGAGAGCATGAAGCTTGCGGAATCGCTCGGCATCAACGGCACGCCGACCTATGTGATCGGAGACGCCGTAGTGCCGGGGGCGGTCGGCGCCGCCAATCTCAAGCGGCAGATCGAGGCGGCCCGCGCCGCCGCCGCGAGCCCGACGCGCTGAGGACGGACCCCGCCACATCCCCCGAAGGCGACCGGACCGGCGGCGAGACCCGCCGGTGCGACCCCGCAAGGCTTCCCCTGCGGTTCCGCGGCACCTATAAGGGCCGCGGAATCTCGGCTTCCGCACGACTCGCTTTCCCGCGGCAGCCCGGGGCGTGAGCGCATGCAAAAGACCCTTTACGTTCTCAACGGTCCGAACCTGAACCTGCTCGGGACGCGCGAGCCGGAAAAGTACGGGCACGCGACCCTCGCCGACGTTGAAAAACTGTGCCACGAGCGCGCGGCCGCGCACGGGCTGTCCGTCGTGTTCCGGCAGTCGAACGCCGAGGGGGAGATCATTGATCTCATCCACGAGGCGCGCGCCAACAAGGCCCTCGCGATTGTCATCAACGCGGCCGGCTATTCCCACACATCGGTGGCGATCCTCGATGCCCTGGCGGCGTGTGCGCTGCCGGTTTTCGAAGTGCACATCACCAACATTCATGCACGAGAGTCCTTTCGCCATCACTCCTATGTGTCGCACGTCGCGCGTGGCGTGATTTGCGGCTTCGGGATCGAGGGCTATGGGCTCGCGATCGACGGCCTCGCCCGCCTGCTTGGAGCGGCGGCAAAGCCGGCCCTTGCCGCAGGGAAGCGGTCATGAGCGACGGCAAGGCCGCGATCGATCCCGATCTGATCCGCGAATTGGCCGGCCTGCTGGACGAGACCGGCCTGACGGAGATCGAATACGAGCGCGACGGCCTGCGTTTGCGGGTCGCGCGCCATGCCGCGGCGACGCCGGCTTCGCCGGCGACCATCGTTGTGCCTCCGCCACAGGCGGCGCAACCGCCGGCGGCCCCCGCTGCGCGCGGCGCAGCCGATCTCGCATCGCATGCGGGGGCGGTGCTCTCGCCGATGGTCGGGACCGCGTACCGATCGCCCGAGCCCGGGGCCAAACCGTTCGTTGATGTCGGCAGCGCCGTCAAGGCGGGCGACACCTTGCTGATCATCGAGGCGATGAAGACGATGAATCAGATTCCGGCGCCGCGGGCCGGCACGGTCGTCCAGATCCTGTTCGAGGACGGCCAGCCCGTCGAATACGGCGAGCCGCTGATGATCATCGAATGAACGCGTGATCGGTTTATGACAGCGCGGCCGGCCCGATGTTCGAAAAGATCCTGATCGCCAACCGCGGCGAAATCGCTTTGCGCGTGCTGCGCGCCTGCAAGGAACTCGGTATTGCGACCGTCGCGGTGCACTCCACGGCCGACGCCGATGCGATGCATGTGCGTCTTGCGGACGAAAGCGTCTGCATCGGCCCGCCGCCGGCGCGCGAGAGCTATCTCAATGTCTATTCGATTCTCGCGGCCTGCGAGATCACGGGTGCCGATGCCGTGCACCCGGGCTACGGCTTTCTGTCGGAAAACGCCCGGTTTGCCGAAATTCTGAACGAACACGGGATCCATTTCATCGGCCCAAAGGCGGAACACATCCGGTTGATGGGCGACAAGATCGAGGCAAAGCGCACGGCGAAGCGGCTCGGCATTCCGGTCGTCCCCGGGTCCGAGGGAGGCATTGGCAGCGATGCGGAAGCGCTCGCGGTGGCGCGCGAGATCGGCTTTCCGGTGCTCGTGAAGGCGGCAGCAGGCGGGGGCGGCCGCGGGATGAAGGTTGCCCGCAATGCGAACGAACTCGCGGCGGCCTTGTCCACCGCGCGCGCCGAGGCGAAGGCCGCTTTCGGGGACGACGCCGTTTATCTCGAAAAATATCTCGAAGTGCCGCGCCATATCGAGGTGCAGGTGCTGGGAGACGGTCGCGGCGGTGCGATCCATCTTGGCGAGCGCGACTGCTCGTTGCAGAGGCGCCACCAGAAGGTCTGGGAGGAAAGCCCGTCGCCCGCCCTCAACGCCGCGGAGCGGGACTCGATCGGCGAGACCGTCGCGCGCGCCATGCGCGAGCTCGGCTATCTCGGGGCGGGCACCGTCGAATTTCTGTATCAGGACGGGGCCTTCTACTTCATCGAGATGAACACCCGCATCCAGGTCGAGCATCCGGTGACCGAAATGATCACCGGCATCGACCTCATCCTCGAACAGATCCGCGTGGCGGACGGGGCGGAGCTCCCGCTGAAGCAGGAGGAGCTGAGACTGCTGGGTCACGCCATCGAGTGCCGGATCAATGCCGAAAGTCCCGTGTCGTTCCGGCCGTCGCCCGGCAAGATCGTGCACTATCACCCACCCGGCGGGCTGGGCGTGCGCGTCGATTCCGCTGTGTACCAGGGCTATACCATTCCGCCGTATTACGACTCTCTGCTCGGCAAGCTGATCGTGCACGGCAAGACGCGTGCCGAATGCCTGATGCGGCTCAAGCGCGCGCTGGACGAATTCGTGGTGGACGGCGTGGAAACGACGCTGCCGCTCTTCCGGGCGCTCGTCCGCGATGCCGACGTCATCAACGGCACCTATCACATCCACTGGCTGGAGCGTTTCCTTGCGCAGGGCGGCCTGACGGAGTAGGGCGAAGGGTAGGGCAGTCAGCGCAGGGCCGCGGCAATGTTGCCGCCGTCGACCGTGGTCACGTCGCCGGTCGTCTTGAGCGCGAGGGCCTGGTGCAGGAATGCTTGTGCGACATCCTCGGCCGTCACCTCGCGGCCGAGCAGATTGCCGCGCATATATTCGGCCTCCGAAACGCCGCGCGCGCGGGCGCGCTCCCTGACGAAATCGTCGGTCAAGAGGCCTGAACGGATGCGGTCCGCATTGACGGCGTTCGCGCGGATACCTTCGCGGCCGTGATCGAGCGCATATTGGCGCACCAGGAAGAGCGTCGCCGCCTTGGGCAGGCCGTACGGGCCAAAATCGGGGCCCGGATTGACGGCCTGCTTCGAGACGTTGAAAAGAAGGCAGCCGCCCGTTCCTTGCGCGCGCATGATGCGCAGCGCGGCCTGCGCGACCCGCTGGTGTCCGTAGAAATTCAGCTCGAAGCTTGCGCGCAGCACGGACTCGTCCACATCGCCGATGCAACCCTGCCAGGCGGCACCCGCATTGGATACGACGATATCGACTCCGCCGAAGGTCTCCGCGACCGCATCGAAGGCGGCGCGCACCGTCTCCGGCTTTGTCACGTCGCAGGAGAAAGCAGTGGCGCTGCCGCCGATCTCCTTGGCGCAGGCCGTGGCTTTGGCGAGATCGAGGTCGAGCAGCGCGACCTCGGCGCCGGCACCCGCGAACACGCGGGCCGTCGCAAACCCGATGGCGCCGGCCGCGCCCGTGATCACCGCGATCTGCCCGGCAAGCGGTTTTTCCGCCGCCCCGGACAGTTTCGCCTGTTCGAGCGACCAGTACTCGACGTCGAACATGTCGGCTTCGCTGATCGACTGAAAGCGACCGACGGCCTCGGCGCCGGTGATCGTTTCGACGGCGGCTTCCGCAAGATCAGCCGCGATCGCGGCGTCCCTCTTCGAGCGGCCGAGGCCGAACAGGCCGAGACCGGGCACGAGCACGACGCGCGGCAGGGGGTCGAGCATCCGCTTGTTGCCGCCGCAGCGGGCATTGTTGCGGGCGAAATAGTCCGCATAGCGCGCCTGGAAGGCGGCGACGGCCTCCCGCGCCGCGGCGCGAAACGCGTCGAGCGCTTCTGCGGCCGGGGCAGGGAGGATGAGCGGCCAGTTCTTCGTGCGGATCGCGTGATCCGGCGTGACGACGCCGGCTTGCCCGTAGCGCGCCAGCTCCGCGCCATTCACGAAGCTTTCAATGGCCGGGCCGGATCGGAAGTCAAGAACGAGGCGGCGATAGGCGCCCTCGATGCGCTCGTCGGCTAGGCTACAGGCGCCGCGCACGATCGGCGCGACGGCGGAGAGCGGCGCGAGCGCCCGCGGCAAGGCCGCCGGCGTGAACACCTTCGTTCGACCGCGGGCGATTCGCGCTTCCGCAAGCGTCACGAGTGCGATCATGCGCTCGTAAGCCTCGCGCGCGTCCGCGCCGAAGGTGAAGATGCCGTGCTTGAGCAGGATCAGGCCTTCGACCCCCGGTGCCCCCTCGAACACCTCCGCCGCCGCCTTGGCCAGACCGAAGCCCGGCATGATGTAGGGCACGAGCCCGACCCGATCGCCGAAGACCTCGCGGCAGAGTTCTTCCGCATTCGGCTGATCGACGAGGCTGAGAACGGCCGTGGCGTGCGTGTGATCGACGAATTTGTGCGGCAGAAAGGCGTGGAGCAAAGTCTCGACCGAAGGGTTGGGCGCGTCGGGATCGATGAGATTGGCCCGCTGCACGCGCACCATCTCCTCGTCCGAGAGCGCGGTGTGCGCGCGCAACCGCCGCAAGGGTTCGAGCCGCACCGCGGGCAGGCCGGGCGCGTCGATGGTGCGCATGTCCCAGCCCGAACCTTTGACGCAGAGCACCTCGGCCGCGTCGCCGTTGAGGTCGCTGATGCGCGTCTTCAACGAGGTGTTGCCGCCGCCATGAAGGACGAGCCGGGGGTCGCGGCCGAGCAGCCGCGTTGAATAGATCCGCAAGGCGAGGTCTTCGCCGATGCCGCGCGCAGCACAATCGGCGACCGCTTGGCGGGCCTCCGTCTCGACCCAGGCGCTCCGCATCAGCCCTTGCCGAAGACGCGCCGCGCCCACCAGCCGGTCCGGCGCGGACGCTGGCTGTCCTCGGCGGGCTCTTCGATCGTCGGCGTTTCAGGGGCCGCCGCAGGAGGGGACGTCGCGTCCCGAGGCTCCGGCTGGCTTGGCTCGGGAGATGCCGTCCCTTCCATGAGAACGGGGGCGGGTTCCCGGACGGTCGAGCGGCGCCGCGAGCCTGCCGGCTCACCCTTTGGAGGCGGTACGGATTCGGCGCGAGCCGCCACGCTCGGCTCGGCGCTCGGGGGGGCGGGACTCTCCGCCGCGGGCGGGCTCGCCTGCGGTTCGGGAGCCGCGGCTTGCGGCGCGCGGGCGAAATCGTCCGGTTCGCCGTCCGAAGGTCGATCTTCGAGAACGGAAATCGACTCCGCGTCCGAACGCTCTTCGCCGTGCGGCCGCTCGGCGCCGTTCTCGCGTCTGTTGCGACGGCCGCCCCGCCGTCCGCGCCGCTTGCGACGCCGTTCATCCCCCCGTTGCTCGGCCTCGCTGCCTTCGCGGGAAGCGAAGGGACCCTCGTCGTCGTTTTCCGCGTCCTCCGCGTCGTCATCGACAGAGTCGGGTTCATGAGCCTCGGTCGCGCCGTAGCGCGGAGCCTCGCCGGCTTCGCGTATTTCGCCGCGCCGGCCGCGCCGCCGGCGCCTGCGCTTGCGGCGAGGCGCTTCGTCCTCGTCCCCCGCCCGCGCCTCCGTCCGAGGTTCCCCCGGCGGCGACTCGGAAGTCGCGGACCCTTCGACCTCTGCTTCGTCCTCCTCGGGTTCCGCAACGGCCGCGGCCTCCGGCTGGAAGGCGATGGCCCGCGCAATCTCGGGGCTGTGCACCTGCTCCCCCCGCTCGATCAGGAACGGCTGCTGCCCGTTTACAGCGGCGTCCGCCTGCGCGGTGATGGAGATGCGGAAGCGCATTTCGAGATCGCGCAGATGCGCGCGCTTCTGATTGAGAAGGTACAGCGCGATGTCGGGACGGGTGCGTACGATCACGTTATGGGTCGCACCCTTCAGCAGCATTTCCTCGATGGCCCGCAGCAATTGCAGCGAGACCGAGGATAGCGACCGCACAAGGCCGGTTCCGCCGCAATGCGGGCACTTGTCGGTCGAGCTCTCGAGCACGCTCGAGCGGATCCGCTGGCGCGACATTTCCAAAAGGCCGAAATGCGAAATCCGGCCGACCTGGATGCGGGCGCGGTCGTTCTTCAGGCACTCCTTGAGCTTGCGTTCGACGGCGCGGTTGTTGCGCTTCTCGTCCATATCGATGAAGTCGATGACGATCAATCCCGCAAGGTCGCGCAAGCGCAATTGCCGCGCGATCTCTTCGGCCGCTTCGAGATTGGTCTTGTAGGCGGTGTCCTCGATATGGTGTTCGCGGGTGGCACGTCCCGAGTTCACGTCGATTGCCACCAAGGCTTCGGTCTGGTTGAGGACGATGTAGCCGCCCGAACGCAGCTGCACGACGGGGGAGAACATCGCGTCGAGCTGAGCCTCGACCCCGTTGCGCGTGAAAATCGGCTGCGTGTCCTTGTAGAGCTTCACGTTCTTGGCATGGCTCGGCATGAGCATGCGCATGAACTCTTTGGCCTCGCGGTAGCCTTCCTCGCCGGCCACCACGATCTCGTCGATATCCTTGTTATAGAGGTCGCGAATGGCACGCTTGATGAGCGAGCCTTCCTCGTAAACGAGCTTGGGCGCCGTCGAACGCAAGGTCAGATCACGCACCGACTCCCACACGCGCAGCAGATATTCGAAATCGCGTTTCACCTCGGCTTTGGTGCGGTTGGCGCCGGCGGTCCGCAGGATCACGCCCATGCCCTCCGGCACGTCGAGTTCCTGGGCAATCTGTTTGAGGCGCTTGCGATCCGGCGGATTGGTGATCTTGCGACTGATGCCGCCGCCACGCGCCGTATTCGGCATCAGGACGGAATAGCGGCCGGCGAGCGACAGATAGGTCGTCAGCGCCGCCCCTTTCGTGCCGCGTTCCTCCTTGACCACCTGCACCAGCATGACCTGGCGGCGCTTGATGACCTCCTGAATTTTGTACTGTCGGCGCGGCCGCGGCCTGCGCTCCTGCACTTCCTCGAGCGCGTCGCTGCCGCCGACGGATTCGACGGTCTCCTCTTCCTCCGTTTCCACTTCCTCGATCTGAGGCGCCTCGGCGTGGGCGTCGCGCGCGATGCGGTCGCCTTCTTCGGGTTCGGAGACGGAGGGCGTGATGGAAATGTCGGCATCGCCGTGGTCGACGACGTCGGTTGCCCCCCACACATCACCGCCGGACGGCGGCTCCGAAGGGGCGGTGTCGTTGCCGGCGGCCTCCGGCCCGGGTTCCGGCGCGGTGCCTTCCGCTGCCCGCTCGGCCTGGGCGGCGCCTTCCGGCGCATCGGGCTCGGCCGCCGGCGCCATGGACTCTGTGGCCGCCGTGTCTTCGGCGGCCCGCTCCTCATCCGGCCCTTCGCCTTCCTTCCAAGGCGCCGCGTCCTCGCGCTCTCCTTCAGGCTGTTCCTGAACGCCGCCTTCGTCGAAAAGCGGTTCGCTCCTTTGAACTGCAGCGCGCGACTGCGCCGTTTTGGGACCCGCTCTGCGGCCTGCCGCGCGCAGGTCCGCTTCTTCTTCCGCCGCCCGGTGCGCCCGCTGCTCTTCGGCGATCAGCGCCTGACGGTCGGCGACGGGGATCTGATAATAGTCGGGATGGATTTCGCTGAAGGCGAGGAATCCGTGCCGGTTGCCGCCGTAGTCCACGAACGCCGCTTGCAGCGACGGTTCAACGCGGGTGACCTTGGCGAGATAGATATTTCCTCTTAGCTGGCGGCGACTGGCGGATTCGAAATCGAATTCCTCGACGCGGTTGCCGCGCACCACCACCACCCGGGTCTCCTCCGGATGGGTGGCGTCAATGAGCATCTTGTTAGCCATGAATTTCGGTTCCCGAGGCGGGCCGCAGCGCGAAGCGCAGAGGCCGCGGGCCTGTTGCGCAGCGGCGCCTGCGGGGCGCCTGATCGATGACAATGGGGACGGGTTCGGCGGTACTCCCGGGCCGACTCCATTCGGGATGCCGAACCGCCGGCTGCGCCGGCGCAGCCATGGCAGGGCATCACTTCGTCTGTCCAAGGGAGCATGCAGAATCCGGACAAGGCAGTCGGACTGCCGGGTTTCTCCTGTTGACGGCGTGACGACGCGAGGCGGTTGGGCCTTCGTTGTTCCGGTCGTCCATGAACCAAAGGGCTTGAGGCCGGTCCGTTTCCCTGCCGGCGCGTCAGTCGGCACCGAAGGGTGGAACGAGACCTGCGGCTGGGAAGGGCCCGCAAGCGGCGGGATCGCTCCCTCGGCCGGCTGGCCGAGCGCCCGAACGCGGCAAGACCGGAGTTCGACCGTCAGATTTAAGTCTTAGGCTTTGAGCCGTTCTTTGGCAAGGCAGGCTCGCAGGACGAGGCAGCTGTCGCGCCGGCCTCTGAACGCCTCCCGGGCCTGCGCGTTTAAGTCGGGATTAACTACGGCGGCCCTATCCGGGGCCTGCGGAGGGCCGTACGCGACGTGAAGCATGTCCGCAGAATTCTGCTGGCATTGGCCGTGCTGTCTGCCGGTGTCGCGAGCGCTCCGGCGGCGGGGGCGGGGGCGCGCGCGTCTGCCGGACAGGCCGAGACGCCGCCGGCGCACAATGCGGCGGATGCCAGCGACGCGCGGCTCGGAGGTGACGAGAAGCGGACCCGTTTCATTGTCGATCTCTCGAACAATATTGAGTTTTTCGCCTTTACGCTGCCCGACCCTTACCGTGTCGTCATCGACCTGCCGCAGGTCGGGTTCCATCTACCGGCAAAGGCCGGCAAGGAGGGGCGCGGCCTCGTCAAGGCCTATCGCTATGGCCTGATGATGCCCGGCGGCTCCCGCATCGTCCTCGATGCGACGGGGCCGGTGCGAATCGACAAAGCTTTCATCCTGGACGCCATCGAAGGCCAGCCGGCGCGCCTGGTGATCGACCTCGTCCCGGTCGACCGCGAGACGTTCATGCGAAATCTCGCATTGCAGGCGAAGCCGCCGCGGCAAAGCCAGCCGAAGGCAGACCGCGAATCCCGCGCCGAAGATTCCGGGGATATCCGGCCGGTGGTCGTCATCGATCCCGGCCACGGGGGGCTCGATGCCGGCACGACGGCGGGCGGAGGCGAGGCGGAGAAATCCATCGTGCTGGATTTCGCAACGGAATTGCGCAGGCGCCTCGAGCAGACCGAAAAGTTTCGGGTCGTGATGACCCGCACCGACGACAGCTTCGTTCCGCTGGGGGAGCGGGTGCGGATCGCCCGCGCGGCCAAGGCGGGCCTGTTCATTTCCGTCCATGCGGACGCCTTGGCGCGGCGCGACGCGGAGACACGGGGCGCAACGGTCTACACCTTGTCCGATCAGGCGAGCGACGACGAGGCCGCGCGGCTTGCGGAATCGGAAAACAAGGCCGATGCGATCGCCGGCGTCGACCTGTCGACCGAGCCGGGCGAGATTGCCGACATTCTCATCGATCTCGCCCAGCGCGAGACGCGCACCTTTTCGACTCAGTTCGCCCGCACACTCGTGACGGAACTGAAAGCCGCGGCGCGGCTGCACAAACATCCGCTGCGGTCGGCCGGATTCAAGGTTCTCAAGGCCCCGGACGTCCCCTCGGTGTTGCTGGAACTCGGTTATGTATCGAGTCCCCATGACCTGAAACTCATGACGTCGGAGGCGTGGCGGGGGCGCGTTGCGGACGCGATCACGCGTGCCGTCGTCGCGTTCTTCGGCTCGAAACTGGCGCGGACCGTCGGAACCAATTAGGTCGCTCGGACTTCTGCAGGCGAGCCGAGGCGGCGGGGCACGGACGCCTGCCTTGGCCGGGTTTCCAGATTCAATATTGCCTGCGGCCTTTCGCTCTTTGGCGCGTTCAATCGACTGTCCTGCAAGGCGGCTGCAGCAGAGCACGGGATGGGTTGGGATGGTCTCCTTCGATGTGGTCCTGTTCGATCGGGCCAATCCCAGCTTTGCGGTCGTCCGGGTTCCCGATCCCGTTCTGGAAGATCAGCGCATGATCGACGCAATCATGGCCGGCGCGGTCGTCCAACTCGGGCGTCCCGTCGTGCTCATGGGCGCGGAGAGGCATGAAACCTATGGGCGGGAGGATATCCGCAAGCTTCTGCGCTACTTCAATGCGGCCCGCCTGCCTTGGATGCGGACGGAGCTCGATATCTGACCCGCCGCATTCGGCCCGGTTCGCTCTCCAAGGGAGGGCGCACGCTTCCGCGCAGGGAGCACAGGGCGGGCACTCGCGTGGTTTACCGGACGTTAAAGCCTCCGGGGCGAGGGTGGCCGAAGCCAATCCGGGCCGGTACGGTCCGGACGACCAGGACATCCACGAGTGCGCATCGAATCTGCGGTCTGGGCGATGGCCCGGTGGGCCTGTGCGGCCGTGATTGCGGCCTTGGCGTTCGCCTACATTCTTGGCCAGCTCGGGTCTTCGACGATGGGCTGAGGCGCCGCCTGGCGCAACGGCGTGTCCCCGCGCGGCCGGTTCCGGCCTGCGTCGGGCGCTTGCGCGCCGGCGCCGGGCTTGCTTCTGTCACGCGCTCAGGACAATTCGGTCGCTCAAAGCGAATGGAGACCGGCGTGCCTCAGAACATCACAATCAGCGTCCACGATATGGTCAAGGCGGCCGAGCAGGAGATCGAAACGCTGTCGGTCGACCAGGCACGTGCGCTGCATGGACGCGACGACGTCGTTTTCGTCGATATTCGCGACATTCGCGAACTCAACCGGGACGGGCGGATCCCCGGGGCGTTTCATTGCCCGCGCGGAATGCTGGAGTTCTGGATCGACCCTGCGAGCCCCTATCACAAGCCTGTCTTTTCGGAGGACAAACGGTTCGTCTTCTTCTGCGCCGGCGGTCTACGCTCGGCGCTTGCCGCGCAAACCGCTCAGCGGATGGGGCTTAAGCCCGTGGCCCATATCGGGGGCGGGTTCGGCTCATGGAAAAAGGCGGGAGGTCCCGTGGACACGAGCCCGCCGCAGAGGAAGCCTTGAGCCGAACTCTGCCCCGGAGGGGAGGGGGCGAAGCCGCAAGAGCAGGGCAAAGGGAGGGGAGAACGGGGTGCGGCATTCGGCAACTCCCCTTTCGATGCTTGAAGCTTCCCGACTATCACATTCTGCTGAATGCCCATTTTCTGTCACTATCGACAAAAGAATGCGCCTCAAAGTCGCCCCCCAAAAATGCGGCGCCAACACCGCCACGTCGGGCGCCTTCCACTCGTCCTCTCTTAAGAGCCAACAGCTTGTCGGGTATCTCGCCATGAGACGATTTCTGCCTACGGGTTCCCTGTTCTCCTTGGTGCTGCTGCTGTCACTGGCTGCAGGCGAAACGCCGGGTCATGCCGAAGATCGGCCTCCGGATGTGAAGGGACTCTTTCTCATGACGGACTATCCGGCTGTGACCGCGCAGCCGGGAACGACATCCAATGTTTCGCTCCGCCTGCAAAACTATGGGCTTGCGCCCGAGCGGCTGGCGCTCAAGGTGGAGGGCGTGCCGGAAGGTTGGTCGGCCACGCTGCTGGGCGGCGGGCAGCCCGTTGCGGCGGCCATGCCCGGTACGAATTCGAGCGTTTCGCTGCAGCTGCGGCTCGACATTCCGAAGAGCGCCTCGATGGAGGCGCAGACGATCACCGTCAGCGCCGCGGGCGCCGGGCAGACCGTCAGCCTGCCGATCGTTGTGTCTCTCGCCAAGGAACTGCCGGCCAAACTGAGCATCGAGCCCAAATTGCCGGCGTTGCGCGGCAGCGCCAAGTCGACCTTCGAATATCAACTCACGATCAAAAACGACAGCGGCCGCAACATTCTCGTGAGCTTCGGCGCCGACGCGCCGAAGAACTTCGAGACGTCCTTCACGGAGCAGTATGGCAGCCAGGAGCTGAGCTCCATCCCGATCGAGACCGGGCAGTCGAAGGATGTGAAGCTCAAAGTGCGGCCGCCGTCGACCATCGGCGCCGGCACCTATCCGGTGTCGGTGACGGCCTCGGCCGAGGATGCAAAGGCGACCACCAAGGTCTCGCTCGAGATCGTCGGCCAGCCGAAGCTGCGGATTGCCGGGCGCGAGGGGCTCATGAGCGCGCGCGCGGAGGCGGGCGAACAGGCAAGCGTGCCGGTCTTCGTCATGAACGAGGGGAGCGCGCCCGCGGACGGCGTCGAGTTGTCGGGAACCGGCCCGTCCGGCTGGAAGATCGAGTTCCAGCCGAAAACCATCGATCACATTGCCCCCAACGAGCGGATCGAGGCCCAGGCGCTCATCACGCCGTCCGCAAAATCGCTCGCCGGCGACTATATGGCGAGCCTGAAGGCGTCGGCGCAGGGCGAGCAGGCGACGGGAGACTTTCGCATCACTGTTTCAACGTCCACGATGTGGGGGATTGCCGGCGTCGGGATACTCGGGGTGGCCCTGCTGATCATGGTGGGGGCGGTTGCGAGGTTCGGACGACGATGAGCGACAATGTCATCGAAGCCGTCGACCTGACGCGGCGATACGGCAACGCGAACGCGGTCGACGGCATCTCCTTCGCGGTCGGGCGCGGTGAGATCTTCGGACTTCTCGGCCCCAATGGGGCCGGGAAGACGACCACGATCCTCATGATGCTCGGGTTGACCGAGGTCACATCCGGGCAGGTCCGGGTGCTCGGCTGCGATCCGCAGCGCGAGCCGCTCGCGGTGAAACGCCGTGTCGGCTACCTGCCCGACGCGGTCGGGTTCTACGACCATATGACCGCGCGGGAGAATCTCGCCTATACCGGCCGGCTCCTCGGGCTCGAACGGGCGGACCGCGAGGCGCGCATTACCGAAGCGCTCGCGCACGTGCGCCTGTCCGATGTGGCCGACAACCGGGTGGGAACCTTCTCGCGCGGCATGCGCCAGCGCCTGGGGCTCGCCGAGATCGTCATGAAGAAGGCGGAAATCGCCATTCTCGACGAGCCGACCAACGGGCTCGATCCGCAGGCTTCGGAGGAATTTCTCGATCTCATCCGCACGCTGAAGGCGAACGGCGTGACGGTGTTGCTGTCCTCGCATCTGCTCGACCGGGTGCAGCGCGTGTGCGACCGGGTGGCGCTGTTCCAGGCCGGGCGGATTGCCCTCATCGGCACCGTGCCCGAGCTCGCCCGTCAGGTTCTGGGCGCGGGCTTCGTGGTCGAGGTCGAGGCAGCTGGCGAAGGTCTCGCCGGCAGCCTTTCGGCCATCAGAGGCGTGAGCGAAGTCGAAAACGTGGGTCCGGAGCGCTATCGCCTGCACGCCGACCGGGACGTGCGTCCCGAAGCCGCGAAGGCCGTGGTGCAGGCGGGGGGCGCACTGCGCCGCCTTTCGATCGAGGAGCCGAGCCTCGATGCCATCTACACCCGGTATTTCCAGGACTTCCCCACGACGGAGGGCGTGCGCAATGCGGCGTGAAGGTTCGCCCTGGCAGGGCCTTGGCACCGTCGTCCTCAAGGAATTGTCCGATCACCTTTCGAGCGTGCGCATGCGCGTGCTCGAATGGCTGGTCATTTTGACCGCATTCGCTTCGCTCTACGGCGCTCTGCAGCAAATCAAGGACACGACGGCCGAAGACCCGTTCGTGTTCCTGCGCCTGTTCACGGTGGCGCGGTCGCCGCTGCCCTCTTTTGTCTCGATCCTCGGTTTCCTCATTCCGCTGATGGCGATCGGCCTCGGGTTCGACGCCGTGAACGGGGAACACAACCGCCGCACGCTCAGCCGGATTCTGTCCCAGCCGATCTACCGGGACGCCCTGTTGCTCGGGAAATTTCTCGCCGGCCTCGTCACGCTCGGGGTGAGCCTCCTGTGCCTATGGCTCCTCGTCATCGGCATGGGTCTGCTGATACTCGGTGTGCCGCCCAGCGGCGAGGAGGTCGCGCGCTCGCTGATCTTTCTCCTGATCGCGCTCGCCTATGCCGGCGTGTGGCTCGCCGTGGCGATGCTTTTCTCGGTCCTGTTCCGGTCGGCGGCGACGGCGGCCTTGACGGCGCTCGGCCTCTGGCTGTTCCTCGCGCTGCTCTGGCCGATGCTCGCCTCCGCGCTTGCACAGGCGATCGCGCCGCCCGACCTCATGTCCGTCATGCTCGGCCGGCCGAGCCTCGAGACGCTGGCGTGGCAGCAGGGGCTTGAACGCATCTCCCCGACGCACCTGTTCGCGGAATCGATCATCGCGGTGCTGAGCCCGATGACGCGGGCCCTCGGGCCCGTCTTCATCAGCCAGCTCGAAGGCGCCGTCATGGGCACGCCGCTCCCGCTGCGGGAAAGCCTGATGATCGCCTGGCCGCAGACGGTCGGGCTGATCGCAGCAACAATCCTCCTGTTCGTTGTCGGCTACATCGCCTTTCAGCGGCAGGAGGTGAGGGCCTGATCCCACGCGCGGCGGACGCTTGGCAAGTTGCGCCGCGGATTCGACAATGACGCCCTCAGGGGGAGGGCGTCCATGTCTGCGCGGCCGCAGGTTCAGGGGCTGTTCCACCAGCCGACATTCAGCATCGCCTATGTGGTCGCCGATCCTGCCACGCGGCAGGCCGCGCTGATCGATCCGGTTCTCGACTTTGACGAGAAGTCGGGCCGCGTCTCGACCGACTTCGCCGACAAGATGCTGGCGCTCGTGGGCGAGCAGGGGCTCTCCGTTGCCTGGATCCTCGACACCCATCCGCATGCCGATCATTTCTCGGCCGCGGCCTATCTCCAGGAAAGGACGGGGGCACCCATCGCAATCGGCGAAAGGGTGAGGGCCGTCCAGGCGATCTGGAAGGAGCTCTACAACCTCCCGGATTTTCCCGCCGACGGCTCGCAGTGGAACCGCCTTTTCGCCGACGGGGAGACGTTTGCGATCGGCACGCTGCCGGTGCGCGTGATGCACTCGCCGGGCCACACGCTCGCGTCGGTCACCTATGTAATCGGCGACGCGGCCTTCGTGCACGACACGATTTTTCAACCGGATTTCGGAACCGCACGCGCGGATTTCCCCGGAGGGAATGCCGCCGAACTCTATCGCAGCATCATGGCCATCCTCGCATTGCCGGACGAGACGCGCCTCTTCACCGGCCACGATTACATGCCGGGCGGGCGGGCGCCCGCGTGGGAAAGCACGGTCGGCGAACAGAAACGCAAGAACGTGCACCTGAAGGACGCGCCGACCGAGGCGCAATTCGTGAGCCTTAGGCGGGCACGCGATGCGACCTTGCCGATGCCGAAGCTGATCCTCCACGCCCTGCAGGTGAACATCCGCGCGGGCAGGTTGCCGGAGCCGGAGAGCAACGGCCGGCGTTATCTCAAGATTCCCCTCGACGCGTTGTAGGATTTTCGCCGGCTTCGTTCCGGGGCCAGGCGTCGCCGCAGGCGGAAAGCCGCGCGGCGAAAACGACCTCCGCCCGGAGTCGACGCGTTCGCCGCGAGACCGTCATTTTGCCGTGCGATCCTTTTCAATGGGGCTCAGATAGCGATCAAAGGGAGGAGAGGTCATGCCCAAATTCGTGATCGAGCGGGAGTTTGCGGGGGCCGGCCGGTTGAGCGGGCCGGAATTGCAGGCGATCTCGCAGAAGTCCTGCGACGTCCTTCGCAGCATGGGCCCGGACATCCAGTGGGTGCAAAGCTACGTCACCGACGACAAGATCTACTGTGTTTACAACGCGCCGAGCGAAGCGCTGGTGAGAGAACACGCCGAGAAGGGCGGCTTCCCGGCCAATTCCGTTGCGCGCGTCCGCGTCGTGATCGACCCCACCACCGCCGAACCCGCCTAAGGGTCGGTCGGCGTTCCGCGCCGGCGCCGGGGCTCGCGACGCCCGGGCCTCGCGCCCAGCGGCGGCGATCCGGTTCGGCCGGATCGCCGCGCAGAGCTTAAGTCTCCCTAGACCTTCGCGAGCGGCACCTTCGGGACCGGGCTGCGCTGGCCGCCGGAGCTGCCGCCGCCGTTCTTGGGCGGAGCGGGACGCGGCGGGCGCGGCGCCGAACGGCGCTTGGCGCGCATGCGGCGCGGCTCCGGAAGCTTCTCCGGACGCGGCGTGACCGGTCCGTCGAGATACTCGAAGTCGAGTCGATCGGCGACGCCTTGCTCGTTCGTGGCGACGATCACGCGGACATGCCCGCCGTTCTTGAGCTTGCCGAAGAGGACTTCGTCGGCCAGCGGCTTCTTGATGTATTCCTGGATGACCCGGCCCATGGGCCGTGCACCCATCTGCTCGTCGTAGCCCCTCTCGATGAGCCACTTGGCCGCCTCTTCCGAGAGTTCGATCGTGACATCCCGGTCCGCCAGCTGCGCTTCGAGTTGCAGGACGAACTTTTCCACGACCTTCGCGATCACCTCCTGCGACAGGTGGGCGAAGGTGATGATTGCATCGAGCCGATTGCGGAACTCGGGCGCGAAGAGGCGATTGATGGCCTCCAGATCGTCCCCTTCACGCTTGGAACGGGTGAACCCGTAAGCTTGCTTCGCGAGATCGGCTGCGCCGGCATTGGTGGTCATGATCAGGATCACGTTGCGGAAATCCACCTGCTTGCCGTTGTGGTCGGTGAGCTTCCCGTGATCCATGATCTGGAGAAGGATGTTGAACAGGTCGGGGTGCGCCTTCTCGATCTCGTCGAGCAGCAGCACGCAGTGCGGGTGCTGGTCCACGCCGTCGGTGAGGAGGCCACCCTGGTCGAAGCCGACATAGCCGGGCGGGGCGCCGATGAGCCGCGAGACGGTGTGGCGCTCCATATACTCCGACATGTCGAAACGGATCATCTCGACCCCCAGGGCCGAGGCGAGTTGCTTTGCCACTTCGGTCTTGCCGACGCCGGTCGGACCCGAGAAGAGGTAGCAGCCGATCGGCTTTTCCGGTTCGCGCAAGCCCGCGCGGGCAAGCTTTATGGAGGCGGCAAGCGCCTCGATGGCCCTGTCCTGCCCATAGACGACTCGCTTCAGCGTGTCTTCCAGGTGCTGCAGCACCTCTGCATCGTCCTTGGAGACGGTTTTCGGCGGGATCCGCGCCATCGTGGCGATCGTGGACTCGATCTCCTTGATGCCGATCGTCTTCTTGCGCCGGCTTTCGGGCAGCAGCATCTGCGCCGCGCCCGATTCGTCGATCACGTCGATCGCCTTGTCGGGCAGTTTGCGGTCATGGATGTAGCGGGCCGAGAGTTCGACCGCGGCCTTGATCGCCTCGTTGGTGTATTTGAGGCGGTGGTAATCCTCGAAATAGGGTTTGAGACCCTTCATGATCTCGATGGCGTCCGGGATCGAAGGTTCGTTCACGTCGATCTTCTGGAAGCGTCGCACCAGCGCCCGATCCTTCTCGAAGTACTGCCGGTACTCCTTGTAGGTCGTCGAGCCGATGCACCGCACCGTACCGGAAGCGAGCGCCGGTTTGAGCAGGTTCGAGGCATCCATGGCCCCGCCCGAGGTTGCCCCTGCGCCGATCACCGTGTGGATCTCGTCGATGAACATGATGGCGCCCGGATAGGCCTCGAGCTCCTTGATGACCTGCTTCAGGCGTTCCTCGAAGTCGCCGCGGTAGCGGGTTCCGGCGAGCAGCGTGCCCATGTCGAGGGCGAAGACGGTCGCATCCTTGAGGACGTCCGGCACCTCGCCGTTCACAATGCGCCGGGCAAGGCCTTCCGCAATCGCGGTCTTGCCCACGCCGGGATCCCCGACGAAGAGGGGGTTGTTCTTCTGGCGGCGGCAGAGCACCTGGATCGTGCGATTGATCTCGGCGTCACGGCCGATCAGCGGGTCGATCTTGCCTTCGCGCGCCTTCTTGTTGAGGTTCACGCAATAGGCCTCGAGCGCGTCGCCCTTTTTCTTTGAATCCTCGCCGTTCTTGGACTCCGTCTCCTCGTCGACCCCGCGCACGGGGCGGGATTCCGACATGCCGGCGCGCTTGGCGATCCCGTGGCTGATATAGTTCACGGCGTCGTAGCGGGTCATGTCTTGCTCTTGCAGGAAATAGGCGGCGTGGCTTTCGCGCTCGGCGAAGATCGCGACAAGCACGTTTGCACCGGTCACCTCCTCGCGGCCGGAGGATTGGACGTGGATGACCGCCCGCTGGATAACCCGTTGGAAGCCGGCCGTCGGCTTGGAGTCCTCTCCGCCCTCGACGATCAAGTTGTCGAGCTCGGATTCCACATAGGCGATCAAATTGCGCCGCAGCTTCTCGATATCGACGTTGCAGGCGCGCATCACCGCGACGGCGTCCTGATCGTCGATCAGCGCCAGCAGCAGGTGCTCCAACGTCGCGTATTCGTGATGGCGATCGTTCGCGAGGGCCAGTGCCCTGTGGAGCGACTGTTCGAGACTGCGAGAGAACGTGGGCATTTCGGGTTCTTCTTTTCTTCCCGGGTGCAGTTCCGCGATTTCTACTTTTTTTCCATCACGCACTGCAGAGGATGCTGGTGTTTACGGGCGAAGTCCATGACCTGCGTCACTTTGGTCTCCGCCACCTCGTAGGTGAAAACGCCGCACTCGCCGACCCCGTGCTGGTGGACGTGGAGCATGATCCGCGTCGCGGTCTCCCGGTCCTTGTTGAAGAAGCGCTCCAGCACGTGAACGACGAACTCCATCGGCGTGTAGTCGTCGTTGAGGAGCAAGACCCGATACAGGCTTGGCCGCTTCGTCTGCGGCCGGGTCTTGGTGATGATCGCCGTACCCGGCGACCCGTTGTCGCCCCGGCGTCGACGATCCTCGTCGCCGAGCCGAGGCTGTCTTTCGGCGGGCGTGGGGGACATGGTCGGCATCGTCCTAAGCGGGTCGGTCATGTCGCTGCGGCGCACAGGCCGCCGGTGGTCCAGGCTCGTGCCGCGGCGCTGTGCGACGAGGACGAACACACTCATAATAGTGATCCGACAGGGTCCGTTCCAGTCGGAGCGCCGAGTTCTGAACGGCTGCCCCCGACGGGCCGCATTCCGGGCGCCTCAACCCAACGGCAATCGCCGGCCCGATCCGGCCGCCCGACTCCGTGCCTCCGACTCCACGAAAATTGAAGGTCATCCGTCGCGCCTCGTCAATTCCTCCGGAAGGAGCGGGGGGCGGTGGGGCGGGGCGAGGCCGACGGGCGGGGGCCGATCGGCCTTCCCCCTGCCCCGCCACCCCTCAGCCGCCAATTGCTGACAATTTGAGCGAATTTCTCAGGCCGACCGCAATCTCTGTCTTCTAAATTTTGATTCAACCAGGATGGAGCGAGGTCGCGTCCCATGTGCGTGCTGGAGTTCCTGCGGGATCGACGGGGCAATGTGGCCCCGATTTTTGCGCTTGCCATCGTCCCCATCATCGGTCTCGTGGGGGCGGCGATCGACTACAGCCGCGCCAGCGCGGCGCGCGCGGAACTGCAGAGCGCCCTCGATGCCACGGCCCTGATGCTGTCCAAGGAATCGACCGGCCAGACCGACGACCAGCTGACCTCCAAGGCGGACGCCTATTTCCGCGCCCTGTTCAAGCGGCCGGAGGCGCAGAGCGTCACCATCAAGGCCAGTCAAACGACCACGAACGGCCAAGCCCTGACCGTGAGCGGGAGCGGAAAGATCGAAACCAGCTTCACCAAGCTTATCGGCCTCGCGGAAATGGGCATTGCGAGTTCCGCCACCGTGAAGTGGGGCTCGACGAAACTGCGGGTCGCCCTGGCTCTGGACAACACCGGTTCGATGGCGAGCGCCGGCAAGATGCCGGCGCTCAAGTCGGCGACCAAAAGCCTGCTCGCGATCCTCCAGGGTGCGGCCAAGAACGCCGGAGACGTGCAGGTCTCGATCGTGCCGTTTGCCAAAGACGTGAATGTCGGCCCGGACAACCACACGGCCAATTGGCTGGACTGGTCTGCGTGGGACAATGCGGAAGGAACCTGCAGCATCAAAAAGTACGGGAACAAGAACAAGTGCATAAAGAACGATGGGACCTGGACGCCGGCCAAACACTCGACCTGGAACGGCTGCGTGACCGACCGCGACCAGGATCACGACGTCAAGAACACCAATCCGGTCCTGACCGACGATACGACCAAGTTCCTGCCGGAGCAGTACGCGGACTGCCCCGTTCAGCTCTTGCCGCTCACCTATGACTGGAGCGCGCTGAACAAGAAGGTCGAGGATATGACCCCCACCGGCAATACGAACATCACCATCGGGCTGGCGTGGGCATGGCAAACCCTCACTCCGGGCTCCCCGATGAACGTGACGCCGCCTCCCTCCGATGTGCAGCAGGTGATCATCCTGCTGACGGACGGCGACAACACGGAAAACCGCTGGTCCGGCAGCCAGAGCGCCATCGATGCCCGCACCAAGAAGGCCTGCGACAATGTCAAGGCCGCCGGCATCACGATCTACACCGTTCTGGTGATGGACGGAAATGCCTCGTTGCTGAAGAACTGCGCGAGCAAGCCGGAGATGTATTTCGGCCTGACTTCCGCCAATCAACTCGTCAGCACCTTCAACCAGATCGGCACCGAAATCTCCAAGCTGCGAATTGCTCAATAGCCGGCCCGCCGCACGGGAAGGCGGGGCGGCGCCCTCCCGCCCTCGCGGTTTCGGAACGGTTCCGGAAACGCTGAAAATTTGAACGAAGCGGGCAGGCGGCGGGAAACGTCTCTCTGTCACACTTCTCGGCAGTGTGCCTGATGGAAGGGCTTTTGCCATGTCCCGTGTGTGGTGTTGCGTAGAGCGGTTCCTCAGGGACCGGAGGGGGAACATCGCGCCGATGTTCGGTATCGCGCTTGTTCCGATCGTCGCCTTCGTCGGGGCGGCGGTCGATTTCAGCCGTGCGAGCTCGGTGCGTACCGAAATGCAGGATGCGCTCGATGCAACGGCGCTGATGCTTTCCAAGGAATCGGCAGGGCAGACCGACGAGCAGCTGACCTCCAAAGCGACCGCCTATTTCAACGCCTTGTTCAAGAATTCCGAAGCCGTGGGCGTCACCGTCACGGCGTCTCACACGACCGAAGGCGGATCCACCTTGATCGTCAACGGGTCGGGAAAAATGCCGACGAGCTTCACGAAGCTGTTGGGAATTCCCGAGCTCCCGTTCAACAGCTCGTCGACGGTCAAATGGGGCTCGACGAAGCTGCGGGTCGCGCTCGCGCTCGACAATACCGGGTCCATGGCAAGTGCCGGCAAAATGCCGGCGCTCAAATCCGCGACCAAGAACCTGCTCACCATCCTGCAGAACGCGGCCACCACTCCCGGCGACGTGCAGGTGTCGATCGTGCCCTTCGCCAAGGACGTGAACATGGGCAACGGCTATTACAATGAGCCGTGGTTGAACTGGACGGAATGGGAGAAGAAGAACGGCACTTGCTCCATCTCCGGAAAGAAATCGAAAGACGAATGTGAAAGTGCGACGACGACGGTCTCGACCGGCCTGTTCTGTTTGGGCAATTACTGCTGGGACGGCACGAAGTTCGTTCCGAAACAGACCGTCAACGGCGTCTGGACGCCGGCGAACCACAGCACCTGGAACGGCTGCATCACCGACCGCGACCAGGATCACGACGTGAAGAACACGACGCCGGTCGCGACGGACAATGCGACGAAATTCGTCCCGGAGCAGTATTCGGCATGCCCGACCGCACTGATGCCGCTCACCTATGACTGGGCCGCGCTGAACCAGAAAGTCGACGCCATGCAGCCGGCCGGCAATACGAACATCACGATCGGGCTGGCGCTCGCCTGGCAGACTCTGTCCCCCCTCGCGCCGTTCAGCGCGCCTCAACCGGAATCGGACGTGCAGCAGATCATCATTCTGCTGACGGACGGCGACAACACGCAGAACCGCTGGTCGAGCAGCCAGAGTACGATTGACGCACGCACGAAGAAGGCCTGCGACAACGTGAAGGCCGCCGGAATCACCATCTACACCGTGCTGGTGATGGAAGGTAACGCCGCGCTCCTGCAAAGCTGCGCGAGCAAATCGGAGATGTATTTCGGGCTGACTTCGGCCACTCAACTCGTCAGCACGTTCAATCAGATCGGCACCGATCTGGCGAAGCTCCGCATCGCGAAATAGGCACTCGTCTCTGCGAGGAACCTGCGGGGGCCGCAAGGCCCCCTTTTCCTTTGGGGAACCGGAATGGCCGGCCGGGGTTGACTTTGCCCGGCCGAAATTCCGCCCATGAACCATCCCCCGACCTCTCCCCAACGCGGCTCCAGCCCCAATCACCACGCCCAGGAGTGGTTCGGCCATGTCGCGCGGCAGATCGCGATCGTTTCCGGCAAGCCCATAACCTTCGGGGCCGCGGTGGCGTTGGTCGTGGTATGGGCTGCGCTCGGTCCCTTCTTCGATTTCAGCGACACTTGGCAGCTCGTGATCAATACGGGCACCACGATCGTGACGTTTCTGATGGTCTTCTTGATCCAGAACACCCAGAACCGGGACACGATGGCGATCCAGCTCAAGCTCGCGGAGCTGATTCTGTCGATGCGGGGCGCGGAAGACCGCTTCGCCGTCGCGGAGGAAATGACGGACGAGGAACTGCAGCAGCTTCACGAAGAGTGTCGCCGGCGCGCGGATCTGGCCCTCGACTCCCTCGCCGCCCGCCGCGCATCGCGGGAAAGCCCCGCGCATGCTTCGCATCACGGCACGTCGGACGCAGGCAAGCGCGCAAGCGCAGAGGCGGACGGCTGATCGGGTCTTGCGAGGGCGCGACCCGCCTTCCGGCCCGAGGGCTGACAGATATCCCGCGCGCTCAGCGCTGGGGCGTCAGCTTGCCGATGTAACTCTCGATCGGCGCGTAGGCCTGCCGCGCGACACTCGCCCACAGCTCGCCGAAGCGTTTCGTTTGAGCGACGAAGTCCGCGAACGCATCGCGCGCAAGCTCGCCATGAACCCAGGCGGCCTGCTCCGGAGTGCGGATCCCCGCCAGCTTCTCGAAAGCGCTCGACCCTTGCTCGAAGGAGCGGCGGGCGTAGTCGGCGCATTCGCCTAGGAAGAGCTGTGTGCCCTTCGAGCCGGCCGCAAAGGATTCAAGCGCGGCGTCGAAACCTTCCTTGCCAAGTTTCTGCAGTTCATCGAACGTCTGCACCATGACCATCCCCTTCTTCTCGGCGCCAAGGCGAGGCGGTCGAGAACCGTCGGGGTTACATAGTGCGCCGCACAAAACAGTCAAGGAAATATGCTGCAACGCACCATGAGATGCATATTCTTGCCCCATTGGGCAGGCTTAACCGTTTGGCAACTGCGCCGCCGCTACCTTTCCGGACGGTCTTGCTGGCATGGCTTCAATCGGCATGGCAGCGCCACGGGCAGCCTTGCGGGGCGCGCCAAGAGCCGGTGCGGGCGGCACCACGCCCTTTCGGCTTGAGCCAGCAAAGGTGAATTCGCCGAGAACAGGGACGTGAGGCGTCGGCAGCGCCTCGATCGAGGGGATTAGGTGGACATGAACGGCGCGTCGACCGAAGCTCGGTTCGGGCTTCGTTGGGGTTTGTTTGCCCTCGCCACAGCAATTGCCGTCATTGCCATCGGTTCGGACCCGGCGGACGCCAGAGGACGCCGGAAACGGCACGCTTATCAGCCGCCTTACGCCGCGATCGTCGTCGATGCGAATTCGGGCCGCGTCCTCCATGCGAAGAACGCCGACAGCTTGCGGCATCCGGCTTCAATTACCAAGATCATGACGCTGTACCTGCTCTTCGAGCGGCTCGAAGCCGGCAAGCTGAAGCTCGACACCGAATTGCCGGTCTCGGCCCACGCCGCCGCGCAGGCGCCCTCCAAGCTCGGCTTGCGGCCGGGCGAAACCATCGAGGTCGAAGACGCGATCAAGGCCCTGGTGACGAAATCGGCCAACGACGTGGCCGTCGTCGTGGCGGAGGCGATCGGCGGCACCGAGCGGGAATTCGCGCGCATGATGACCCGTAAGGCGCGCGCCCTCGGCATGGAGAAGACGGTCTATGTCAACGCGTCGGGTCTGCCCGATGAGGATCAGGTGACGACAGCGCGCGAGCAAGCCATCCTGGGTCGCGCCATCCAGGAGCGGTTTCCCCAGTACTATCGGTACTTTTCGACCCGCGTGTTCACCTATCACGGGCGTCACATGCGCAATCACAACCACCTGCTTGGCCGGGTGGACGGCGTGGACGGCATCAAGACCGGATATATCCGCGCGTCGGGATTCAATCTCGTCGCCTCGCTGCGGCGAGACGGGCGACACCTGATCGCTGTCGTGATCGGCGGCTCCTCGGCCCGTAGCCGGGATGCCCGGATGCGCGATCTGCTCGAGTCCAATGTCGAGATCGCATCCGTGCGACGGACCGCGCCGCCCGTCGCCGAAATCGCACCTCAGCGCCCGCCGCGACGCGAACGCGAGGAGCCGGTCGCCGTGGCCTCGGCCGATCCGGTTGCGGATGCCGGAGCCGACGTGTCCTCGCGCGGCGTGGATCTTCCTCCGCCGGTCGCGCGTCCGCGCGGCAAGGCGCGCGTGCAGGCCGGATCCGCCGAGCCCATCAAGCCGATCCTTGTGCGGACCATCGCCGTCAAGCGCAATCCGCGCGGTGCGAAAGTGGCCGAGTTCGCGGAGCGGGAAGAGCAGGGCGCCCCGGAGCACACGTCCGCGACCCGCGGCGGCTGGATGATCCAGGTCGGCGCGTTTCCGGACGAGTCGGTCGCACGCGATCGCCTCAAGGAGGTGCAGAGCGTCGCGAAGTCGATCCTGGCATCGGCCGAGCCTTTCACGATGCCGGTCGTCAAGCGGGATACGACGCTTTATCGCGCGCGCTTTGCCGGCCTCGACCGGGAATCGGCGGAGGCTGCCTGCAAATACCTCAAGCGGAACGATATCGCCTGCCTGGCCCTTAAGGATTAGGGGCCGAACAGAGCGTCAGCAGCGTGCGGAGCGAGCCGCGATCGTGCAGTTGAGTACGGAGTACGATCAGCGATGTCGGCGAAGAAGTACGTCTTTGGCTTGATTGACCCGAGCCGCGAGGTACGTCGAGCCCCCTTGGTCGGGATGCAGTTTCTTCATGAGGGCCCGGTGCGCCCGCGTGATCTCGTCGGCACCGGCGCCCGGCTGCAGGCCAAGGATTTGATACGCCTCCTCCTCGGTCATTGGCCCGGAACGCGGCGGAGGGCCGCTCCCCGCTGTCGCACGATCGTCCGCGTGTTCACGCCAGCCGGGCTGCCGGCGGTCCAGATACGCTACGAGTAGCGCGCGGCTCTCCTCGTCGATTTCACCCGCGAGCCGCACGAGCGTCGAAAGATCGAGGGCGTCCAGGCTCGCGCCCCCGTGCGGACCGCCAAGGACGCGTCCCCGCATCGCGCCCGTATCGTGATCCAGCTCCATCTCGATGAAGGCCGTGCGGACGCGCGAGGTCTGTCCCGGCGACTTGCGCCAGCGGCTGCCCAGGGCGGCCGGTGCCCCCGGCCACAGGCCGAGGATCGCAAGACCGGCGATTCCGAGAGGAATGGCAAAGCCCATGGCGCCCCGCATGGCAAAGACGGCGGCGAGCGCGAGCGCCCCCACGCCGCCCGCTGAGCGCAGGCCACGAGCAAGCCGGCGCGGGTCGGCCCTGGCCAGGAGATGGATGCCCCACAGGATGACGATCAGCAGGGCAAGCCCGAGGGCGAGCGTCGCCATCGGCTATCCCAATTGCTCGAGCAAGAGGCGGGCTCCCGCGCCGCGCGAGGCGTCGGCCAGCGCTTTGCGCCCGCCGGCGGCATAAACGGCGGCGGCGCGCAGAAGCTCGCGCAAGGTGTCCGCCGCGCCGACATCAAAGCGGCAATAGGCGCCGCGGGTGAGGCGGGCGATCTCGCGAAACGCCCTCTCGGCGACCGCGTCGCTGCCTTCATGAAACATGAACGCGGGGACACCGAGAAGACCGAGTTCCCCTGCGGCGGCCGCCAGGTCGTCGAGCGGCTCCTCCATGGCGTCGCCGATGAAGACGAGCGCCTGCACCTTGCGCTTGGCCGTTTCACGCCGGGCATGCGCCAGCACCTTGCGGATCTGCGTTTGGCCGCCGCGGCAGTCAATGCGGTTCATGAGGTCGGCGAGGCGCTGGGCGTTCGACACCCAGGGCGAGGCCCGGCATTCGTTGAAGCCGCGATAATAGAGAAGCTGCACTTCGAGACCCCCGAGCAGGGAGGCCTCGCGGAACATCTCGGCCTGGAGTTGGCAAGCGGTGTCCCAGGTGGGCTGCCGGCTCATCGTGGCGTCGAGCGCGAAGAGCAGCCGGCCGTGGCCGCCGGCCTCGTGAGGCGGCGCCAGGCTGCGGGCGCGCGCAAGAAACGCGTCGAGGTCGGCGCGGGTCGACAGAGCTGCCGGTGTCTTCGAGACGCGCTCGTCGGGCATGTGGCAAGGGGCCCATCGGCCCCGGTTCACGGGGTTTTTCAACTCTATTAAGTGGCGACTTGAGCGGCCGGCGCAATGGCTCCGGAGCAATCCGGTAGGGATGTGCTTTGCGCCCGGCCGGTCAGCGGCTAGTTATCCGCCCCTTGGCCGCACGAAAAGGGAGTCCGCATGAAACAGGTGCCGGTGGTCCGCACGGTGGCTTCGCTAAGGCGCGCCGTCGCGCGCTTCCGCGCGGCCGGGGAGACCGTCGCGCTCGTGCCTACGATGGGCGCGCTGCACGAGGGGCATCTCTCGCTCGTGCGCCGCGGGCGCACCCGCGCGGACCGGGTGGTGGTCTCGATTTTCGTCAACCCCACGCAGTTCGCCCCCAGCGAAGATTTCGACACCTATCCGCGGACCTTCGCGTCCGATCGCGCGGCGCTGCGCGAGTGCCGGGCGGACCTCATCTGGGCGCCGGCCTCCGTCGCCGAAATGTACCCGGCCGGGTTTGCCACGCGCGTCGTGCCCGCCGGCCCGGCTGCCGTCGGACTCGAAGACGCGTTTCGTCCGGATTTCTTTTCGGGCGTGGCGACGGTGGTAACCAAGCTGCTGCTGCAATGTCTGCCGGACGTTGCGATTTTTGGGGAAAAGGACTTCCAGCAACTGCGCGTCGTCGAGCGAATCGTGGCCGATCTCAACATCCCGGTCCGTATCGTCGGGGCGCCGACGGTGCGCGAGGCCGACGGTCTCGCGATGTCGTCCCGCAACGTGTACCTCTCGGAAAAGGAACGGGCGGCGGCCGCGACCCTCTATGCGACGCTGACCGGCTGCGCGCGCGCCCTGCGCGAGGGGGTCCCTGTTGCGGAGGCCCTAGCGCGCGGACGCGCCAGCATCGCCAAAGCCGGGTTCGCTTTGGATTATCTCGAAGCGCGCCATGCCTTGACCCTTGAGCGGATCGAGAATCTCGGCGAAGGCCCGATCCGTCTGCTCGTTGCGGCGCGCCTCGGTGCCACCCGCCTGATCGACAACCTCGCGGTGTAGGGAGTGGGCCGGCGCGGTTCAGCGCCGACCGCCGATGCCGATCTCGGTGCTGATCGAAGCGCCGAATTTGATGGTCGTGTTCCCGTCCCGGTAGACGCCGGGCCGCTCATTCCTGGCGGGCGGCGAAACGGATCGCCGAGCCGGTTCCCGCCGGCAGGAGGGTTCGTCGGCGGTTGCGAGCGTTCCCGGTACGGCTCCGGTTTGCCAACGCGGACAATCGGCCGCCCGCGCCGGCGCAAGGGTCAACCCGGCGGCGGCCGCGCAGACGGCAAGGAACGCCCAAACGGGTGCGCGGCGGATCGTCGCTCTCATAACAGACCCAAGGCGTGCAGCTCTCGCCGCAACGGCTCCGGCATGTCGGGCCGTCGGCCGCTTGTGCGGGCAAGGTCGGGCGGCGCGTCCTTCGGCTCGAGGTAGCGCCAACCCTGGAAGGGACGCCAGAAGCGCGGTTCGACGAGGATCACCTTGGGATCGAGTACAAGCTGGCAGCGCGCGATGCCCTGCGCATCGACCATGGTGCGGATGTCGCGCAGCCGCTGCCGGCACAGAACCTCCCCGCGAATGACCCAGTAAAGCGAACCGCCGTCTGCGAGCTCCGCCGCGCGCTTCGGCACCATGCGCGTGGTGTGGACATGTTCCGCCGGCAAGCCCTGCTTGCGCTTCTCTGCAAGGCGCGTGCGAATCCAGCTCCGCAAGTCTTTCACGCTGTCGCAACCGACGCAGAGCTTGATCAGATGCAGCGCCATCGACGGCTCTCCGGTCGCCCGCCCCGCCGTCACGAGGAGCCGGCAATGACGAGCAGCACGGCACCCTCGGCCACCTGCTCACCGGCGGCCGCGCCAATCTCGGCGACGGTTCCGGAAACCGGCGCGAGCAACGTGTGCTCCATTTTCATTGCTTCGATTACGGCAAGGCGGTGGCCTTTGTCCACGCTCGCTCCCCGTTCCACGAGCACCGCCAACAATTTCCCGTGCATCGGGGCGCGCACGACGCCATCGCCGCTCCCGTGCTCATGATCGATGGTTGCGCCGGCAGGTTCCACCAGCGTCTGCCGGCCGTTCCGGAGGGCATATCGCTTGTCGCCGTCCGCTATCAGGCGGACGTGGGGCGCAGCCGTCGTCCCATCGATCTCCACCTCGGGGAAGCCGGAAGCGAAGGCAACGCGGGCGATGCGACGTGTCCCGTCGACCATCACCGGCAACAGTGTCGGGCCGGCCGCGCCGAAGCCGTCGCAGGCCGCCCAAGGCCAAAAGGCCGGCTCGCCGCGCGCGGCGGATTCGGCCGCAATGCGGTTTTGCTGCTCGGCAACGAGTGAGGCGACCGCCGCTGCGGCGGCGGCAAGATCGGATTCGCTCGCAGTCGACAAGAGCTGGGCGAGGTTCCGGTCGACGAAGCCGGTGTCAAAAGCCCCGGCGCGAAATTCGACGGAACGGCAGAGCGCGGCGAGAAATGCGACATTGCTGCGCGGGCCGGCGACCAGCGTCCGATCGAGCGCCGCCGTAAGCCGATCCAGAGCCTCCTCACGGTTCTTCCCGTGCGCGATCACCTTCGCGATCATCGGATCGTAGAAGGGGGAGATCATCGCACCGGCCGCGACACCGCTGTCGACTCGGAGGCCGTCGCCCTCCGGAAACTCCAGCGCGACGAGGCGCCCGGGCGAGGGGACGAAGCCGCGGGCGGGATCTTCGGCATAAAGGCGCGCCTCGATGGCGTGGCCCGAGAGCGGCACGGCGCTCTGCGGCAGCGGCAGCGGCTCGCCTGCTGCGATCCGGAACTGCCATTCCACGAGATCGAGCCCGGTAACCGCTTCGGTGACCGGATGCTCGACCTGCAGCCGCGTATTCATCTCCAGGAACCAGAAGCCTTCGGGCTTCGGCCGGTCGCCGCCTGCGACGATGAACTCCACAGTGCCGGCGCCGACATAGCCGACGGCCTTGGCCGCCGCGACGGCGGCCTTGCCCATCGCGGCGCGGAGGTCGTCCGTCATGCCGGAAGCCGGGGCTTCCTCCACGATTTTCTGATGCCGCCGCTGCAATGAGCAGTCGCGTTCGTGCAGGTGGATGCATGCGCCGTGCCGATCGGCGAAAATCTGCATTTCGATGTGGCGCGGCGCCGTGACGTATTTTTCGATCAGAACGCGCGTGTCGCCGAAGGCGGACGCCGCTTCCCGCATCGCCGCCTGCAAAGCGTCCTCGAACTCGCCATGCCGGTCGACCCGTCGCATGCCTTTGCCGCCGCCGCCGGCCACCGGCTTGATCAAAACCGGATAGCCGATCTCGTACGCCTTCTGCTTGAGGAATCGCGGGTCCTGCAGTTCGCCGTGATAGCCCGGCACGACGGGAACGCCGGCCTTTTCCATCAGCGTCTTGGCGGCATCTTTCAGTCCCATCGCGCGGATCGCGGCCGGCGGCGGGCCGATGAAAGTCATGCCGGCCGCGGCCACGGCTTCCGCAAAGGCGGCGTTTTCGGCGAGAAATCCGTAGCCGGGATGAATGCACTCCGCGCCCGCCCGGCGCGCCGTCGCCACAAGCCGATCAATCGCCAGATAGCTTTCGCGGGGGGCCGCGGGGCCGATCGGGTACGCCTCGTCGGCCATGCGGACATGCAGGGCGTCCGCATCGGCGTCGGAAAAGACCGCGATGGTGCGCAGGCCAAGACGTTTGGCGGTTCGCAGCACGCGGCAGGCGATCTCACCGCGATTGGCAACAAGCACGGATGAGAACATTCAGTCCTTTCCTGCGGTGAAGGACATTACCCTGCGGCGTCGGTTGTAGCCGAGCCTCAAGGACGCGTCGCGGGTCCGATCTGCAGTGGCGGCGGGGCGGCACGCGACGAGCGCGACGCGCCCGCGGCCGGGGCGGGGGGAGGCAATGCGGGCGCCCTCGAACCCGTCGTCGTTGCCGGCGGAGCGGGAAGGCCGGAGGCAGAGGGGGCTGCCGCCCCCGCCCCTGTCCCGGGCTCGGGATTCATGATGCTGACCGGCGGTATCGAGTCGGCGGAGGGCAGCGTGTATTTCGGGGGCAGCGGCGTTCCCTTCGGCTCGGAGACGGCTGCGACGGAAGCCGCAGGTTCCTCGGGGGGCGCCTTTTCCCAGTCGGCCTGGTGGATTTCGATCCGCTTTGCGAAGGCATTGTCGCGCAGATTGGCGCGAACGCGCTCCTTGTTGCGCAGGCGCGCAAGCGGTGCGCAGACGTCTGCGCTGCAGCCGTAACGCTGCTGCAGCACGTGCGCGACCACGCCGTAACGGTCTTGCTCGATGGCGGTTCGCAGTTCGGAAGCCGCCGCGTCGAACGAGGCATCGCGACGCAGCAGCGCATCGGCCTCCTCGAGCCAGCCGATCCGCGCAGCGGTGAAGGACAAAGCGGCGGCGACGGATTGCGGGCTCGCGAAAAGCGCGCGCTCGCACGCCTCCGTCAGGCGAGGCTCGGCGACGCCGAGGCAGCTCAAGGGGGAGCCGGCGTTCCACGCCGCCGTCTCTATCGCAAGCAGGCGCGACTGCAGCGCGCGACGTTCACCGTCGCGCCGGTAACTCTCCCAGGATTGCGTGGCAAAGGCGCCGAAACCAAGCAGCGCCACCAAGGTGAGCGCCGCGACGAGACGTTTGCGCATCAATGCGACCGCGAGCGCGGCAACGAGGACGGCGGCGGCGGCGATGCCGACCCAGGCCGCGGCCGTGAGTGTCAGTTCGACAAAAGATGCCGGCATAACCCCGTCTTCAGGAAGCGAGTCGAACTCCCAGCCCCTGGCGGCCGGCATGCCGAGCCGGCCTCCCGCTCCTCAAGTAGCGCCGACGCGGGACGGGGGCAAGCTTCCACGCCCTCACGCGCCCCGCCGCGCTCCCGTGAGCCGGACCGTCCTCGATCTTATGCCTCCCGTTCGAGCTGGCTTTCCTTGGCCACCCGCTCATAGGCCTCGGTCGCGCTCTTGATACGATATTGAAAGTCGCCGCCGTCGTGAGGCAGAAGCCGGACGACGCGGTAGCTGCCGCCGCTGCTCGTGCGGCTCGTCATACCGCCCGTGAAATAAACTGTCTGTCCGACTGAGAACTTGTGCGCGCTCACACCCACACTCCCGCGCAATGGAAGGTCCGATCCTCCGCCTGGAAGATGCCTGAACCGATGTTCATGTATAGCACCCGGCAGCATTTCATTCCACAGACATATTGTTCGGGAAACATCGTTTCCTGTCAGGGTCCTACAAGCAGTTTCTCAGGCGCGCCGAGGCGTCCGGAGGCCGGCCGGAGCGAAAGGACGTTCCGGGTTTCGCGGTCCGGGTCGCTTTGGTAGCCCTTGCAAGGGAATTCTCGCGCCGGGAGCCATGGGCGAAGGGAGAAGGCCATGCGCCTGCAGTTCGTCGGATCGGGCGACGCTTTCGGGTCCGGAGGACGCTTCAATACATGCTTCCATGTGACTGGAAACGAAACGAATTTCCTGATCGACTGCGGGGCGAGTTCTGCGGTCGCGCTGAATCGGGCGAGCATCGACGTCAACGCCGTCGACCTCATTCTGATTTCCCACTTTCATGGGGATCATTTCGGCGGAGTTCCGTTCTTCATCCTCAATGCGCAGCTCGTCACCAAGCGCACGCGCCCGTTGGTGCTCGCTGGGCCGCGAGGGCTTGCGGAACGCCATGCGCGGGCGCTTGAAGTCGCCTTTCCGTCCTACCCGCCGCTGCCGAAGCGCTTTCCGCTGACACTGGTGGAGATTGAGCCGGGCACGCCGCAGAAGATCGGCGCGCTTCAGGTGAAGGCATTTCCCGTCGTGCATTCCGAGGCGGCCGGTCCTTGTCTCGGCTATCGGATCGAAACAGAAGGCCGGGTGATCGCCTATAGCGGCGATACCGAATGGACCGAGACCCTCGTTGAAATCGGCCGCGAGGCCGATCTCTTCATCTGCGAATGCTACGTCCGCGATATGGCGGTGAAGGGCCACCTTTCGCTCACGGTGCTGGAGCGCAACCTCGACCGCATCCGCCCGAAACGGCTGGTGCTCACACATATGAGCGGCGATATGCTCGATCACCTCGACACGGTGCGGCATCCGACGGCAAGCGACGGGCTCGTCGTGGAAATCTGATCCTCAGGTGCCCGGCTCCGACAGCTCGGTTTCACGATGCCTGAGCGCGTTGGCGATGTCGCGCTTGTTGAGGCTGGTGCCGTCGTCACCGTCGATGAAGAGGGCCACGCGGCCGGACGCATGGACATGCCGGGCCCAGTTCAGGGCATCGTCGAGAGTGGGGAATTCCTTGAACAGCAATGATTGCTTCTCGATCGGCGAGGTCGTTTCGGAGCCTCGGGGGCCGCTGTAGACGCGATAGCGCATGTTCTTGATGCTCCTTCTGTTGCCGCCTGCCCCGTGTAAGCGGCTCCTCGCCGGAGCGGTGCGAACGCTACGCAAATGCCGGGCGCCCGCAACGGTTCCCAAGGGCCAGCTTTTCGGAGCCTTTTAGGAAGTGGGCAGCGCCCCGCCTTCGGACAAGGGTTCCGACGCGTCCCCGCGCGGCGGGTGACGGGCGCGAAAGGCGGGCTTGTTGCGTCCGGCGCAGCGCGCTATGCGCGGTGGGTTGGATCGACAGGGAGGTTTTCGGTGCGTGCCGCCTATTACGAGAAAAACGGAGCCGCTCGCGAAGTGCTCAAGCTCGGCGAAGTCGAGACGCCCGAGCCTGGGCCCGGCGAGGTCCGCGTCAAGGTCGCATTTTCCGGCGTCAACCCGTCGGACGTGAAGGCGCGGGCGGGCTCGCGCAAGATCACGGTGCCGCGCCTCATTCCGCATAGCGATGCGGGCGGCGTGATCGACAAGGTCGGCCCGGGCGTGTCGCCGTCTCGGGTCGGGCAGCGGGTGTGGACCTGGAACGGGCAGTGGAAGCGGCCGTTCGGCACCTGCGCCGAATACATCGCGCTTCCCGAGGCGCTGGCGGTCCCTTTGCCCGATGACGTGAGCTTCGAGGCGGGCGCATGTCTCGGCATTCCGGCCATGACGGCGTCGCATGCGATCGACGTCGCGAAAGCGGAAAGCGGCAAGACTTTGCTGATCTCGGGCGGCGCCGGTTCCGTGAGCCATTACGCGATTCAGTTCGCCAAGGCGCGCGGCGCCACGGTGCTGACGACTGTGAGCTCGGAAGCGAAGGCGAGGCTCGCCCGCGAGGCCGGCGCCGACCACGTCATCGATTACAAGCGGGAGAATGTCGGCGAACGGGTGAAAGCCATCACCGCCGGGCAGGGTGTCGACGCAATGGTCGAGCTCGACATCAGCGCCAATGCGGCTTTGATCGCGGACGTGTTGCGCCCGCGCGGGCATGTCGTCGTCTACGGCAACAGCCGGCCGACGGCGGAAATCCCGTCCGCCTTCTGTCTCCTCAACCAGATCACGCTTCAATACATCTTCGTCTACGAGCTGACAGAGAAGGAACGGGCCCGCACGATCGAGGAAATCATGCGGCTGATGCGCGAGAAGCGGCTCATTCACAACGTCGCGCAAAGGTTTCCCTTATCGGAGATCGTCGCGGCGCATGAGGCGGTGGAGCAGGGTCGCTTCGCGGGAAATGTGGTGGTGGCGATGCCTTAAGGACATGGGCGGGCAAGGCTGCCGCCCGCTCAGAACCGCTCGGTCCAGGGCCGCAGTTCGATTTCCCAGGTCCAGGCGCTGCGCGGCTGGCGCAGCACATGAATATAGTTTGCGGCGATCGCGTCGGGATCAAGGAGGGAATCCGGCTTGTCGTCCGGAACCGGGCGACGTGCGCTCGCGATGCCGCCGTCGATGACGAAATGCGCGACGTGAATGCCGCGCGGGGCAAGTTCCCGGGCAATCGCCTGGACGAGCCCGCGCAAGGCGAATTTGCCCATCGCGAAGGGCGCGGATTGCGCGTAACCCTTCACGCTTGCGGAAGCGCCGGTAAAGAGGAGCGCGCCGTGTCCCTTCCGCACCATGCGGCGCGCCGCAGCCTGCGCGACGAGGAAGCCGCCGAAGGCCGTGACCGCGAGGCATTTTTCCACCTCGCCGGAGTCAAGTTCGACGAACGGCCCGCGGGTGCGGTAGCTCGCATTGTAGATCGCCACATCCGGCGCCCCGAGGTCGGCCTCAACCTCGGCGAAGAGCTTGTCGACGGCCGCGTGCTGCGTCGCATCGCAAACATAGGCCCGCGCACCGGTTTCGCGACAGAGCGGGGCCAGGTCGTCGATCGAGCGCGCCGCAAGCGCGACGGCAAGCCCTTCCGCGGTCAGGGCGCGGGCGATCGAGGCGGATAGTCCGGCGCCGGCGCCGACGATGAGTGCGGTAGCGTAGGGAAGGGCCATGCCGTGAAATGCGCGGACGTGAAGGATGAACTCAGCTTAGCGCGTGCGGGGCTTCGCCGAAACCCACACCGCGACGGCGGCGGCCCGGCGCGGAACGCTTCGTTCAGGCGGCGTCCTCCATCGTGAAGCCGACCTTGAGCGTCACCTGGAAGTGCCGCACCTTTCCATCCTGAATGTCGCCGGTCGTCCTGACAATCTCGAACCAGCGAAGATGACGCAGTGTCTCCGCCGCGCGGGTGATGCCGCGATGAACCGCATCGTCGATGCTCGTTTCGGACGAGCCGACGATCTCGATGACGCGATAAACGTGGTCGTCCATTGCGAACCTCCCGCGAACTGTGCCAGGCGGCGGTTCAACGCGGCTCAGGGAAGCATGTTCCGGCCGACCTCCGCGGACCGCCCGGCAACCGCCTCGAGGAGTTCGAAGGCGACCGTCATGGACAGCATTCGATCCGCATCAACGGCCAATGGCGAATTTGCTTCAGGCGGTTGGTCATCCGTACGGCCATGGGCTCTCCGTCTCACATCCGGAACACGCCGAACGTCGTCTCGGGAATCGGCGCGTTGAGGGTTGCCGCGAAGGCGAGCGCAAGGACCCGCCGCGTTTCCTCCGGCAGGATGATCCCATCGTCCCATAGCCGGGCGGTGGCGTAGTAGGGATTGCCCTCCCGTTCATAGGCCTCGCGGATCGGCTGCTTGAAAGCCTCCTCCTCTTCGGCCGTCCACGTGCCTCCTTCCGCCTCGATATTGTCGCGCCGCACGGTGGCGAGCACGCTTGCCGCCTGCTCCCCGCCCATGATCGAGACGCGCGCGTTCGGCCAGGTGAACAGGAAACGCGGGCCGAAGGCGCGTCCGCACATGCCGTAATTGCCGGCGCCGTAGGAGCCTCCGACAATGAGCGTGATCTTCGGCACGGCCGCGCACGAGACGGCGGTCACCATCTTGGCGCCGTCCTTGGCGATGCCGCCCGCCTCGTATTCGCGCCCGACCATGAAGCCGACGATGTTCTGAAGGAAGAGCAGCGGGATCCGCCGTTGGCAGCACAGCTCGATGAAATGCGCGGCCTTCAAGGAGGACTCCGAGTAGAGAATGCCGTTATTGCCGATGATGCCGATCGGGATTCCGTGCAGCCGCGCGAAGCCGGTGACGAGCGTCGTGCCGTACAGCGCCTTGAACTCGTCGAATTCGCTGGCATCGACCAGACGGGCGATGACCTCGCGGATATCGTACTGCTTCTTCAGATCGACCGGCACAATGCCGTTGAGTTCCTCGGCCGGATAGGCGGGCTCGCGCGGCGCGGAAAGCGGGATGTCGATGGCCTTCTTCGAATTGAGATTGGCGACGACGCGGCGTGCGAGCGAAAGCGCGTGGTGATCGTCCTCGGCATAGTAGTCGGCAACGCCGGAGCGGCGGGCGTGAACGTCGGCGCCGCCGAGTTCTTCCGCGGAGACGACCTCGCCGGTTGCAGCCTTCACCAGCGGCGGGCCGCCGAGAAAAACGGTGCCCTGATTGCGGACGATGATGGTCTGATCGGACATTGCCGGGACATAGGCGCCGCCGGCGGTGCACGACCCCATCACGACCGCGATCTGCGGAATGCCGAGCGCGGAGAGCGTCGCTTGATTGTAGAAGATGCGTCCGAAATGCTCGCGATCGGGAAACACGTCCGGCCACTGCGGAAGGTTCGCGCCGCCCGAGTCGACGAGATAGAGGCAGGGCAGGCGGTTTTCGCGCGCGATCTCCTGGGCGCGCAGGTGCTTCTTGACCGTCACGGGATAGTAGGTTCCGCCCTTGATGGTCGCATCGTTGCACACGATGACGCACTCCCGCCCTTCGATGCGGCCAATCCCGGTGATGATCCCGGCCGCGTGAATGGCATCGTCATACATGCCGTTCGCGGCGAGAGGGGAGAGCTCCAGGAAAGGCGAACCGGGATCGATGAGGCTCATCACGCGCTCGCGCGGCAGAAGTTTGCCGCGGGCCACGTGGCGTTCGCGGGCGCGCGCCGGTCCGCCGCGCGCGGCCTCCGCGCGGCGCTGCTGCAACTCCGCAGCGAGCGCGCGCATCGCTACGGCATTGGCACGAAATTCCTCGGATGTGGTGTCCGCCGTGGATTCGATCCTGGCCACTGCAAATCCTCCGCGTCGAGGCGGCGAATATGGCGCCGGGCGCGGACGAATGAAACCGGCGGAGATCGGAGGTGCGCGGTGCCGCGGCGGATGCGCAAAGCCCGGCGCCAAAGCGCCGGGCTTTGCGAGCAGGGGGCTGCTCCTTGCGATCAGGCGCCGCCGCCGTCCGCGGCCCCGGCCTCGCGGCGCAGATCGAGCCGCACATTGGGGTCGGGGTCGGCGCCGACATAGCGCCCGCCGACATAGACGGTCGGCGACTGCGGCTGGGCCACCACGGTGCGGGACACGGCGGACAATTGATGGGCCCGCGTATTGTCGCGCGCTTCCGCGGATGCCACGGAAAACACGGCCAGAGCCGCGGTTGCCGCCAGAAGCTTTGTGGCGAATGAACGCATTTCTCATTCTCCTCTGCTGCCCTCGCCCCGGCCCGCGATGTAGGGGTCCCCGGAAGGGCGCCAGATGGACTCCGTGTCGGAGCAGCCATGAAGATTGTGCAACGCAACAAGGGTTGCATTGCGGTGCAGCAATCCTATTGCCCGGCCGGCCTGAGCCTTGCCGAGGGCCGTTCGCTCGTTTGCGTCGGGTGTGACGACCGCGTCGCTAGTCGAGTGCGTCCCGCAGCATGCGGGCGTGGTCCGCGAGCTTTTCGGGCTGCTCCTTGAAGCTTGCCGGAGGTTTCAGCGACACGCCCTCCCGGCGCGGGATCACGTGCACGTGGAGGTGGAAGACGACCTGTCCGCCGGCAGGCTCGTTGAACTGCTGCACCGTGATTCCTTCGGCATCGAAGGCTTTCATGGCGGCCCGGGCAATCTTTTGCGCCGTGGCCATGACGTGGGCGAGCATGGCCGGGTCGACATCCAGAATGTTGCGGGCAGGGGCCTTGGGAATCACCAGCGTGTGGCCTTCCGCGCGCGGCATGATGTCGAGAAACGCGAAAGTGTGTTCGTCCTCGTAGACCTTGTGGCAAGGCAACTCGCCGCGCAGGATCTTCGCGAAAATGTTGTTGGGATCGTAGGAGGCCATATCGTTTCACTCCTGCTCGGCCAGCATGTCTCGGCGAAACGGCGCGTATTCGGCGAGCTGCTCGTTGGCGCGCGCCACCTCGATTTGCTCGCGCTTGAGAAAATCCGCGATCGCCCGGCGCAGCGCCGGGTCCGCGATGTGATGAGCGGAATAGGTCGTCACCGGCATGTAGCCACGTGCAAGCTTGTGCTCGCCCTGCGCGCCCGCCTCGACGCGCGCAAGCCCGTTGCCGATCGCATAGTCGATCGCCTGATAGTAGCAAAGTTCGAAGTGCAGGAAGGGATGGTGCTCGATCGCGCCCCAGTGTCGCCCGAACAGCGTGTTGCCGCCGATGAAGTTCAGCGCACCGGCGACGAAACGGCCGTTGCGCTTGGCCATGACCAACAGAATGCGGTCGCGCAGGCTTTCGCCCACGAGCGAGAAGAAGGCGCGCGTGAGATAGGGCCGCCCCCACTTGCGCGATCCCGTATCCATGTAGAACGCGAAGAAGGCGTCCCAGGCCGCCTCGGTCAGGTCGCGCCCGGTGAGCCATTCGACCGTAATGCCGCCGGCAAGCGCGTCGCGCCGCTCGCGGCGGATCGTCTTGCGCTTGCGCGAGGCGAGCGCCGCCAGGAAATCATCGAAGGTCGCGTAACCCGCGTTTTCCCAATGGAACTGCTGGTGGGTGCGTTGCAAAAACCCGGCCCCGCCGAGAACCTCCCATTCGTCCCGGGGAAGGAAGGTCACGTGCGCGGAGGAGGCATCGCGCAGGCGACAAAGCTCGATAAGGCCGCTCGCAAGCGCACGCCGCACACCGGGGGCCTCGGGCCCGGGCGGCACGAGGAGGCGCGGACCCGTTGCCGGGGTGAACGGCACGGCCACCTGCAGCTTCGGATAATAGCGGCCGCCGGCCCGCTCGTAGGCGTCCGCCCAACCCCAGTCGAAGACATATTCTCCGCGCGAATGCGATTTCAGATAGCAGGGCACAACGCCCAGAACGGTGCCGTCGGGTGATTCGGCCACGAGATGCTGGGGTTGCCAGCCGGTCCGCGCGATCGCCGAATGCGACGCTTCGAGCGCTGCCAGAAAGGCGTGGGAGACGAACGGGTTGTAAATCGCCGCCGGCGGATTGGCGCAGGCGTCCCAGGCGTGTGCGGCCACCTCCGCGATAGCCGGAACGACGCGGATGCGAAGGGCCTTCGTGCCGAGCACCGCCGGGCTGTGCGCCGTCATGGCCGAAATCCCTCGAAAATCATCTGCGACGCATGGCGTTGCGCGCGGGCGCGCTCCTCTGCCGTCCGCACCGTCCAGGCGAGGAGGGGACAGCGGAAGATCGAGCGGGCGATGCTCGTGGCTGCGGTCGGCAGGTCTCCGACTCGATAGGCAACGAAATGCGGCGCCGTGCGGAACGCGTGCAGGAGATGCGCCATGGCCTGTTTCTGGAGCCAGGTCCTCTCGCCCCATTCGGGGTCGCGATACCAGCGTTCGGCGACGATCCCGCGCGCGAGCGCGGGCGCGCGTTCGCGCAGCATCCGCACCTGCTCCGGATCGAAGGACATTGCGGCGACGGGGCCCTGATAGCGGCTGAGAACGGTCGCGACGCGGTCCACAAGCCGCCGTTCGCCTTCGAAGCGGCTCTTGATTTCGAGGACCAATGGCACGCGGCCCGCGACGAGATCGCAGAGTTCGCCGAGCGTGATCATCCGGTCCGTCGTCCCGGTGAAGGCCACACGCTTGAGCGCATCGGCCGACATTTGCGCGAGCACGCCTTTTCCTTCCGTCAGGCGCCCAAGGGCGAAATCGTGATGCACGATCGCCTCGCCGTCGGCGGTCACCTGCAAGTCGCATTCGATGCTGTAGCGGGCCGCGACCGCGGCCCTGAACGCCGACGGGGTATTCTCAATGACGCCGCTTGCGGCATCATGCAACCCGCGATGGGCGATCGGGCGGCTTACGAGCCAATCGAAGGGGGTCATGGCGAGTGGGCGCGCGCCCCCTCACTCTACCTCGAAGACCCCCTCGACCTCGACCGCGGCATCGAGCGGCAGCACGGATACACCGACCGTGGTCCGGGCATGGCGGCCCCTGTCGCCGAGCGCTTCCACCATCAGGTCGGAGGCGCCGTTCATCACCTTGGGGCCGTCGAGGAAGTCGGGCGTCGAATTGATGAACCCGCCGAGCCGGATCACGCGAACGAGCTTGTCGAGGTCCCCGACCGCGGCCTTCACTTGCGCGAGCAGGTTGATCGCGCAGGCGCGCGCCGCCTTCTGCCCGTCCTCGATCGAGACGCCGCCGCCGAGCTTGCCTTTGGCCACCAGCTTGCCGTCGGCATCGAAACAGACCTGGCCGGAGCAGACCAACATGTTGCGCGTCCGCACGAACGGCACATAGTTGGCGACCGGTGTGGTGGGGGTGGGGAGCGCGATTCCGAGATCGGCAAGCCGCTTCTCGACGACACCGGCCATCTGGTCCTCCTCGATGCAGGCGGCGCCGGCCACGCGCCGGACCGCGCGCCGAGTCTTGGCGTAAGGCTGCTCTCCGCGCAAGCCGTTCGTCCGCGGTTGCGGGTGCCACGTTGCGACCCTATGTTCGAGCCCTTGCGAGGGCGGCGTCGATGAGGATTTTGCAAAAGGCTTTCGTTGCTCTGCTGCCGGCTGTCCTTCTGGCGCATGCGTCGGCTGCCGCGCCGACCGATGCACGCGGTTCCATCCTGCTTGCCCCGCACCGGGCGATCTACGATCTCTCGCTCGCGCAGTCCCGCCGCAACCGCTCGCTCGAAGCCGTGCGGGGTCGCATTTTGTACGATTTTTCCGGCAGTGCGTGCGAAGGCTACACGCTGCAGTTCCGCCAGGTGACCCAGCTCGATTCGGGCGAGGGCAAATACGCGCTCAGCGACCTGCGGACGGAGAACTGGGAAGCGGGCGACGGCGCGAGCTTCCGCTTCTCCTCGCGCAATTTTCTCAACAATGACGCGACCGAGGCTTCGGAAGGCACGGCCGAACGTCACGAGGCCGCGGTGACCGTGACGCTCAAACGGCCGACCGAAAAGACGTTCGAGATCAAGGACGTGGTGTTTCCCTCGGACCAGATGCGCCGCATCATCACGGCTGCGCGGGCCGGCACGACGCTCCTCCAACTCGGCGTCTATGACGGCTCCGACAGCGGCGAGAAGATCTACAACACGCTGACGGTGATCGGTCAGCCCGTCAAGTCGGGCGAGCGTCCGCCGGCCGGCGCCGTCGACGGGGAAAAGGCGCTTGCGGGCCTCGTGCGCTGGCCGGTTACGGTCAGCTATTTCGATCGCGCCAAGGCGGGCGTGGACCAGACGCCCCTCTATTCGATTTCGTTCGAATTGTACGAAAACGGCATCGCGCGCGCGCTCAAGCTCGACTACGGGGATTTCGTCCTTTCCGGCGCTATGACGAGCCTGGAAGTCAAGACCGCCAAGCCCTGTCCTTGACAGATCTTCGGCGAGGACCGAGCGGAACTTCCGCTTCAAGCCCGCTTGCGGTCAAGCAGATCGCGCACCCGGGCTGCAAGCTGCAATTGCGTGACGGGCTTTTGGACCAGATGGACGCCTTCTTCCAGGCGACCATGGTGAACCACCGCGTTGCGCGAATAGCCGGTCATATAGAGGACGTGCAAGCCGGGCCGCCGCGACTGCGCGCGGCGCCCCAGCTCCCGACCGTTCATCCCCGGCATTACGACGTCGGTCAGCAGAAGATCGATCCGCTGGGATGAATCTTCGATGATCGACAGCGCGGCGTCCGGCCGGTGGGCGATGAGCACCTGGTAGCCGAGGCCGCGCAGAACGTCGGCGAGATAGGAGCGCAGATCGTCGTCGTCCTCCACCACAAGGATGACTTCCCCTTGCTCGCTGTAGCCGATCGCCTCCGCCGCAGGCTCCTGGTGCAGGTCGGCGATGCGGGCGTGGCGCGGAAAATACATCTTCACGGTCGTGCCCTGGCCGATCTCGCTATAGATTTTCACATGGCCGCCGGACTGTTTGACGAAGCCGTAGACTTGGCTCAGGCCGAGCCCGGTGCCCTGGCCGATTTCCTTGGTCGTGAAAAAGGGTTCGAAAGCACGGCTGGCGACCTCGGAGGGCATGCCATGTCCGGTGTCGCTGACGCAGATCAGGACATATTGACCGGGCACCAGCTCGGGATTGGCCCGGCAATACGACTCGTCGGCAAACACGTTGGTGGCCTCGATGGTGACCTTGCCGCCGGTCGGCATGGCGTCGCGCGCATTGATGGCCAGATTGACGATTGCCGTCTCGATCTGGTTGGGATCGGCTTCGATCTGCCACAATCCCGCCGCCCCGACGGCCTCGACTTCGATGGTTTCGCCGAGGGAGCGCTGAAGAAAATCGGCGACGCCGGAAAGAAACTTATTGACTTCGATCGGGCGCGGGTCGAGCGGCTGCCGACGGGAAAAGGCCAGCAGCCGGCTGGTGAGGGCAGCCGCGCGCTGCGCGCCGCGGATCGCGTTGGCGATCGCACGCTCCATGTTCGGGCTCGGCTCCGTCGCGTTCTTTGCGTACCGCTCGGCGTTTTCGAGGTTCCCAAGAACGATCATGAGCAGGTTGTTGAAGTCATGCGCGATGCCGCCGCTGAGTTGGCCGATGGCCTCCATTTTCTGTGAGGCCGCAAGCTGCGCCTGGACCTCCCGCAAGGTCCGCTGGGCCTCGACGCGTTCGGTGATGTCGCGCGTCACTTTGGCAAAGCCGACGAGATGGCCTTCTTCGTCCTGGATCGCGTCGATGATCACATGCGCATAGAATCGGGTCCCGTCCTTGCGGACCCGCAGACCTTCCGCTTCGTAGCGGCCCTCGCGCGCGGCCGTCTCGACGGCCTTGGTGGGCAGGCTCGCCTCGCGGTCCTCCTTTGTATAGAACGTGCTGAAATGGCGGCCGATGATTTCGTCGGCCGCGTAGCCCATGATCCGCTCTGCGCCCGAGTTCCAGCTCCCGATGATGCCGTTCGGATCCACTTCGAAAATGGCGTAATCGACGACCGCATCGACGAGGCGGCGAAAGCGCCGCTCGCTCGCGATGAGGTTCTGCCGCGCCTCTTCGCGGTCCGTTATGTCGCGGGTGATCTTCGCAAAGCCGATCAGTTCGCCGCTTTCGTCGCGGATCGCGTCGAGAACCGCGAGAGCCCAAAAGCGTGTTCCGTCCTTGCGCACGCGCCAGCCTTCGCTCTCGAAGCGGCCGCAGCGGGCGGCCTCGTCCAGCGCGTGCCGGGGTAGGCCGCGGGCGCGATCCTCCGGCGTGAAGAATGTGGCGAAGGGCCGGCCGATGATTTCCGAGGGGGCATAGCCCTTGAGCCTTTGGGCCCCGGTGTTCCAGCTGACGACCTGTCCGTCAGGATTGATCAGGTAGATCGCGTAGTCGATGGCGCCATCGACCAGGAGATGAAGCCGCGCTTCGTCGCCGAGCGTCTCAATCCGTTTCGAGCCCACGCCGTCCCCTCAACAACGGCAAAATCCGCACAACCAGCCCCAACGCCACAAGGCCCGAATCGGTTCCCATCCGGACGCCTGCGCCTCCTCGTGGGCGGTCGATTGCGGGCTCCTTCCTTGCGCCGGCCCTTGCTCGGACCGTCGCGGCATGCCGGCCGCGCGGGTCGAGCGCCGTTCCGGGGGTCAGGCCGAAACATGCCGTCGCCGTGGCAGAGGCGCGGTACTCAAGGGGGCGGCGGAGCAAGTCTCAAGCAATTCCCGTCGAGATTTTCGGCGCAGAAGCCTGATCCCGCGGCACATTATTGGTGAGCCCGCTGGGATTCGAACCCAGGACCACTTGATTAAAAGTCAAGTGCTCTACCAACTGAGCTACGGGCTCTCCCCGCGGGGCCGGACATTGGCCGAAAATCCAGCAGCGAAAACGCGATCGCGGCGGGTGCTCAGGCCCGGTCTGTGTAGGTGTCGCCTTGCATGCGGTCAATAGGTGGTCGGTCTCTCTCGGGGACGCGGCAGCATCCGCCGGCGCGCCGACGCCCGGGTCGCGGCGTGCCGCAAGAGGCAAGGCTGGGCCCGTGGCGGACTTGCTCCTTCGGTCCTTTCCACGCCGGTCGCGCACGGTCCGCCCTTTGCCCTTGCTTTTCCGCCGTCCGCCTCCTTTCATCGGTCGGCCGCCGCGCGAGGAGAAAAGGGATGCCGATCGTCAACCGTGTCGCCGAGATGCAGGAAGAGATCACGGCCTGGAGGCGAGATCTTCACGCCCATCCCGAGGTTTTGTTCGACGTGCATCGCACGGCGGCGAGCGTGGCGGAAAAACTCAAGGCCTTCGGATGCGATGAGGTCGTCACAGGCATCGGCCGGACCGGCGTGGTCGGCGTAATCAGGGGACGCAAAGGCGCCTCCTCGAAAGTGATCGGGCTGCGGGCCGACATGGACGCGCTGCCGATCGTCGAGCAGACCGGACTGCCGTACCAGTCGACCGTTCCCGGCAAGATGCATGCATGCGGCCACGACGGTCACACCGCCATGCTGCTCGGCGCGGCAAAATACCTCGCCGAGACCCGCAACTTCGCGGGTGTCGCCGTGCTCATTTTTCAGCCCGCGGAAGAGGGCGGCGGCGGCGGACGGGAAATGGTCAAGGACGGGCTGATGGAGCGGTTCGGCGTCGCCGAGGTCTACGGCATGCACAATTACCCCGGGCTCCCGGTGGGCCGTTTCGCGACGCGCACGGGGCCGCTCATGGCCGCAGCCGACCGCATTTCGATCGAGATCGAAGGGCGCGGCGCGCACGCGGCCAAGCCCCACGAGGGCATCGACACCCTCCTTGTCGGCGCGCAGATCGTCAATCAGATCCAGTCGATCGTTTCGCGCAATGTCGATCCGCTCGGCTCCGCCGTGATCTCGATCACCCAGTTCCAGGCAGGCACGGCGGACAATATTATCCCGCAAACCGCGCATCTGCGCGGCACGGCCCGCAGTCTTAGCGGTGAGATCCGCGATCTCGTGGAGCAGCGGCTGCGCGAAGTCGTCGAGGGTACGGCGCGCATGCACGGGGCGAGCGCCAAGCTCACCTATCGGCGCGACTATCCTGTCACCCGGAACCATCCGGCGCAGACGGCGTTCGCCGTTGCGGTCGCATCCGAAATTGCCGGCAAGGAGAATGTCGATGCCAATGCCGATCCGGTGATGGGAGCGGAGGATTTTTCCTTCATGCTCGAGGCGCGGCCCGGCGCCTTTGTCTTCGTCGGCAACGGCGATACCGCCGGCCTGCACCACCCGGCCTACGATTTCAACGACGCGGCCATTCCGTTCGGCACCTCCTATTGGATTCGGCTGGTCGAGACGGCGCTGCCGGCTTAGGGGCCGGGGCGCTTCATGCCGCCTTCGCTTCCGCTGTCCGGCCGGGGGAGTCCCGCACAGGCCGGAAACGGCGAGAGCCGGACCGCCGAAGAAATGGCCGCGCCGGCCGTGCAAACAGGGTTGAAATCCCGCAGCGATGCGTCGCGCCGCGGGTTCCCGTTCTGGGCCGCGCTCCTGTTGTTTGCCCTCGCGACCCTCGTTCTTGCCTCGCCGTGGCTCTCGGGACGGGTCACCATCCCCTGGGATGCGAAGGCGCAGTTTCATCCACAACTGCAGTTCCTGGCACATTCCCTGGCCGCAGGGGAGGCGCCGTTCTGGACCCCTTACGTCTTCGCGGGCTGGCCGCAGATCGCGGATCCGCAGTCGCTGATTTTCTCGCCGCTGCACCTTCTGCTTGCCGCCGCCTCGCCGGATCCGGGACTGCGCGCCGACGACGCGGTGACCTTCGCGTATCTGTTCCTCGGTGGCCTCGCGATCCTCGCCTACTTTCGCGACCGCGGCTGGCACATCGGCGGTGCTCTCGTCGCGGCGTTGCTGTTCGCATTCGGCGGATCGGCGGCGTCGCGTATCCAGCACACCGGCCAGGTGATGAGTATCGCCTATTTCGCGATTGCCCTGTGGCTCATTGCGCGCACTCTTGAGAGAACCTCTTGGCGGACCGGTCTCGTGGCGGGTCTGATGTTCGGTCTCTTGGCCAACGAGCGCGACCAGGTTGCGATGCTCGGCCTCTACGGGCTCGCGGGTTTTGCTCTCTCGCATTGGCTGTTGGCCGCTCGGCCACTGCAGCGCATGAGGGAAACGCTGTTGCCGCTCGCCTGCGCGGCAGGCGTTGCGATCCTCCTATCCGCGGTGCCGCTCGCGCTGACGGCGCTGCTCGCGCTCCACTCGAATCGCCCGGAGATTGCCTATTCGGAAGCCGTGCGCGGCTCTCTGCACCCGGCCAATTTGCTGGTGCTGGTCTTCGGGAATGTTTATGGCGCCTCGGTGCCGGGCGCGGATTTCTGGGGGCCGCCCAGCTTTCCCTGGAAACGAGTCTTCGGCGATCCGGACTTGTTCACGGCGCAGAATGTCGGCCAGATCTATGCGGGGGCCATCGCACCAATCGCGCTCGTCGGCCTCGGGCTGCTGCGCGGGGCGCTCTGGAACCGCGAGGTGCGGTTCTTCACGATCGCGATCGTCGTGGCCGGGCTCTATGCCCTCGGCCGCTATATGCCCGCGTTCCGGCTGATGTATGAGGCGGTGCCGGGCGTGGGCCTGTTCCGGCGGCCGGCCGATGCCACCTTCATTCTCGGCGTCCTGCTCGCAATCGCGACCGGCTATCTGGTCCACCGGTGGCTCACGGGCACGATTCCTCCCGCCACGCGCCGGCTGCGCCTTGCCGAACTTGGGATCGCCCTCGCGCCCGTGGCCGCCGCCTTTGCGCTTGCCGGTGCTGTTGGCAGCGTGAGGGCCGCGGCCGCACCGGTGGCGACGGGGATCGCCTTCGGCGCGCTGACGATCGCGGCTCTCGCCGCGGCGCGGCGGATTGCGCGCGCAAGCGGTGTCGCCGCGGCCGCGTTGTTGGCCGCCGTCGTGGCCGCCGATCTCGCGTGGAACAACGGGCCGAATGAGTCGACGGCGCTGCCGCCGGGCGCCTACGACGCGCTGCGGCCGGAAACCCGCAATCCCACGGTCGCTCTCATCAAACAGACGCTTATCGAGCGGGCCGCGCCGGACCGGAGGGACCGGGTGGAGCTCATCGGCATCGGCTATCACTGGCCCAATCTCAGCCTCGTGCACGGATTCGATCATGTGCTCGGCCACAATCCGCTGCGGCTTCAGGATTTCATGCGCGCGACCTGCGCCTGCGACACGGTGGCAACCCCGGATCAGCGCCGCTTCTCGGCGCTGTTTCCGTCCTACCGGTCCCCGTTCGCGGACCTTCTGGGGGTGCGGCTGATTGCAACCGGCGTTCCGATCGAGCAGATCGATCCAAATCTCCGGCCTGGCGACCTCCGCCTCTTGGCGCAGACCGCGGAAGCCTATGTCTATGAAAATCCCCGCGCGCTGCCGCGCGTAATGGTCGTGCCGGAATTCCGCGTGGCGGACTTCGATCGTCTGCTGCAGACAGGCTGGCCGGAGGATGTCGATCCGCGCCAAACCGTGCTGCTCGATCGTGTCCCCGCGCGCGCCGTGCCGGGTTCGCCGGGCGGGCGCGGTACGGCCCGCCTTCTGCGCTATGCCAATACGGAGGTGGTCGTGGAAACCGAGACCGCGGCGCCCGCTTTCCTGCTGCTCACCGATGTCTGGCACCCGTGGTGGCGGGCGACGATCGACGGGGCGCCGACGGAGATCCTCAAGGCGGACGTGTTGTTCAGAGCCGTTCCGCTGCCGCCTGGCCGCCATCGCGTCCGTTTCATGTTCCGGCCGTTTCGCGGGGCCTGGGAGGAAATCGCGTCGGCGTGGTGAGGCGTCACGGCCGCGCGCCGCTCTCGTCGGCCCCGAAGGGACCGAAGATCATGTCCGGCGCACTCAGATTGTGACGGGACGGCACGGCGCGCCCGGCCCAAAATTCGACCGCGGCACTGCGGTCGAAGATCATGATCGGCGCTTGCTGCCAGGCCTTGCCCTGCGCGGTGCGCCAGGCGACCTGCGCCACGTCGGCGTTCGTGTCGGTGACGTACATCGAGCGCAGCGCCGCAAAAGGCAGCGACCCCGGCAGGCCCGCGAGGCTGACGTCGAGCGCGATCCGCTCCTGGTCGAGCACGGCGAGCCGCACGGTCGCGTTTCCGCCGCGCGAGAAGGAGAGGCGAAAGCTTCGCGTCTGCGGATCGAAGGCAACCTCGCGAAGGTTCACGACCGGCCGGCCGCTTGTTTCGACGGGGCCGATCAGAAAGGACGAGCCGTAGGCGCTCCAGCGCAGATGCGCTGGCGGCAGCGGGCGCGCCCGCCAATAGCCGTCGGCCGGATAGAGGACGAGCACCTCCTCGGCGCGCTCCTGGAAACGTGTCCACAGTTGCAGCAGATGCAGGCCCTCGGTGGTGCGTTCGCCCACATGCACCGGCACCGTCGCGGGCCGCCAGAACTGCGGAAAGACATGGCCGACGAGCTGCCAGGTTTCGTCCTCGTAGAGCGTAACGCGCCTCGGTTCGGCCCTATGGGCCGGGTCGCCCGACATGTCACAGTTGCGAAAGTCGGGGCTCGCGCGGTCGGCGACGATGGTGCCGACATAGGCGGGATGCACCGCCGCGACGCGGAAACGGCGGACGGCGGCGGACGAGAAATTGACCGAGACGTTGTCGGTTTCCGCGCACAGGGTCGGCACGCTGGCATTCACCGCCTCGACCGCGAGGTCCTGCGCGCCGGCGGGTGCCGTGAGTGCGGCGGCCGCGCCGACGAGGGCGAGGAGGACCCATGGCTTACGCCAGCGTCGCATAGACGTCCCCCGAATTGGCGGATTGCGGCAGAGCGTCGAGCCAGTGCGCCATGGCCTCCGCGGCGATCCAGCGCCCGTGTTCGAGCGTCAGCGACTCGCCGATCGCCGCGTCGAAGCCGCGATAGCCGAGGGCGGCGCAGCGTTCGAGTGCCGTAAGGGCGACGCCGCGCTGGATGGTCGTGAACTCAAAGGAAAGGATCGGCGGTGGTCGCGTCAGGCCGTGCAGGGCTTCGGCCTCGAAGCCTTCGACGTCGATCTTCATGAAGTCGGGCACGCCGTGGCGCGCGACGAGCGCATCGAGCGTGAGCATCGGCACGTCGATACATGCGCCCCATTCTTGATCTTCCCAGCCGGGCGCCCCGCGCGCGGCGGCAATGAAATCCTCCGAGGCGGTCGAAACGGTGGGATTGGCGAGGTTGAGCCGGAGCGTCACCCGGCCGTCGGTACGGCCGACGGCGCAGGGTTCGATCGTCACCGCCCTGTCGCGTCCGTAGAGACGCCGCAGCACGCGGACGAGCGCCGGCTGCGGCTCGACCGCAACCACCCGCGCGCCGAGCGAGCGAAAGGCGGCGACGCGGTCGCCGACATGCGCGCCGATGTCGAACACGAGCGCGTCCGCGGGGACGAACCGGCCGTAAAAGCGGACCATGGCCTCGCGCCGCGCAGGGTCGCCATAATAAAGGCGCAGCGAGCGGCCGACGCCCCGTGCCGCGCTCAGGCCTGCGAGCACGGCGGGGCCTCTGCGGCGGCCGCCGCCGGCACGGCCGACAGCGGCTTGAGCGCGGGAAGGTCGAGCGCCGCGAGGGGGCCGTTCGCAGTCTCTTCGGGCAGCCGGCCGATGCCGGCGCGCGTGAGACAAAGCCCCACGGCAGGGTCGGCGGTGACGGTCGCGAAGGGCGCGGCAAGCGCAAGGCCGGCCGCGATCAGCAGCGCATAAGCAATCGCGCTCGGCGCGGTGGCGACGAGAAGCCCGATGACCGACCAGCCCAGCAGCGTCTGCGGCCACAGTCGCCGGAAGGCGAGCGAGAAGGGCACGGCGTGGTTGTCGCGCATCTGCGTAGTCCATCCGATGGTCTTGCCGAATGCGAGACCGCCGAGAAACAGCGTGTGGCCGAACCACATGATCGGGGACAAAAGGATAAAGAACACGGTCTCGATCGCGACATTGGCGAGAAAGCGCCATCCGCCGCCGAAAGCCGCGCGAAGCGCCGGGCGCGTCAGCACGTCGATCGAGGTTGCGATCTTCGGCGCGAACCACATGGCGAGAATGACTGCGAGCAAGGCGAAGCCCGGCCCGGCATGCATGAAGGCATCGGGGCGCGGCGCGCGCGCCACGCCGAGCGAGCCCGCGACAAGCAGGGCGATCCAGGCCGGCGAGCCGATGAACATGAGCAGTGCGAAGGCGAGCTGGTAGCGGCTGACGGGCTTGAGTCCCGGCCAGAACAGGAAGCGCCAATATTGCATGTTGCCCTGGCACCAGCGCAAATCGCGGCGGATGAATTCGATGAGCGTCGGCGGGTTCTCCTCGAAGCCCAGATTGTCCTCGGGCAACACCCGGACCTCGTAACCGGCGCGACGCATCAGCACGGCTTCGATCTGGTCATGGCTCAGGACATGGCCGGCGAGGGGACCCCCTCCGGGTAGGGGCGGGATGTGGCAATGGTCGCGGAAGGGCTTGAGGCGGAGCACCGAATTGTGCCCCCAATGCGGTCCGCAATCGGCCTGCCACCAGGCACTGCCGAGGGTGTAGGAGCGCATGCCGAGGCGCATTCCGAATTGGAAGATGCGGGCAAAGGCGCTCGTCGACGGCATGCCGACGACGAGGCCCTGAAGAATTCCGATCTCCGGCGCGGCTTGCATGATGCGAACCATGCGCAGAACGGCCTCTGCGGGAATGAAACTGTCGGCGTCGAGCGTCACCGCGAGCTCGTGCCGGTCTCCCCAACGCTCGCAAAAGTCCCTGAGATTGCCCGCTTTGTAGCCGGCATTGTCGGCCCGCCGCCGATAGGTCACGGCGATCCGGCCCTGCCAGTGGCCGGCAAGTTCGCCGAACGTCAGTTCCTCGGCCGCCGCGATGGCCGCGTCGTTCGTGTCGCTCAGGACATAGAGATGAAACCGTTCGCCGACGCCGGCTGCGGCAAGACCTTCGAGCATCGGCGCGAGGTTGCGGACGACGCGCGCCGGCATTTCGTTGCGGATGCAGGCCAGGATGGCGACGGAGGCGGTGATGGGCTCGTCTCCCCGCAGGCGCTTGACTGCCGGAGTGACCTCGGACACCGGATCCTCCGAGAAGCGCATCAAAAAGAGGCCGATGGTCGCATTCCAGAAGCCGATCACCGTCCAGGGAAGCGTGACGGCGAAAAGGACGAGCAGCACGGCGTCGAGAGCCTCGAAACCGCCCGCGGTGAGGGCGCTCGCAAGAAGGCAGAGCAGGCCGCCCATTGTCGCAACCACCAAGGTGGCGAACAGCAGACGGCGGCGCAGGGGTCCCCGCCGATCCACGGAGGCCCCCGGCGCGGACCGCAACCCCTCGACGGCACTGGTCATGGAAAAAACGCAGAAAAGCTTGTGGCGCTCTAGGTTATACAAACTGGCGGGCGAAAAAGTCCAATCGGGGGAGGATTTGTGTCCGAACAGGGATGTCTTGAGGCCGAAGCGCTTTGGTACATCGCGCCGGGACAGGCCGAAATCCGGCGGGAGCGGGCGGCTGCTCCGGCGACCGGCGAGGTACGCGTCCGGGCTTTGTTCGGGGGACTGAGCCGCGGAACCGAAAGGCTCGTGTTGTCCGGCCGGGTGCCGCCCAGCGAACATGAACGCATGCGCTGTCCGGCCATGGGCGGCACCTTTCCCTTCCCGGTGAAATACGGATACGCGACGGTCGGGCGGGTCGAAGAGGGGTCTGCGGAGTTTCAGGGTCGGCTGGTTTTCGCGCTGCATCCGCATCAGAGCGTCTTCGTGCTTCCGGCCGCCGCGGTCGCCCCGATCCCTGCGGACGTGCCGCCGCTGCGGGCCGTACTGGCCGCCAACGCGGAAACCGCCCTCAACGCCCTTTGGGATGCGGCCCCGGGCCCCGCGGACCGGATCGCGGTCGTGGGTGGGGGCGTCGTCGGGTGTCTCGTCGCGTGGCTGTGCGGACGGCTGCCGGGTGCCGCGGTCACACTGGTCGATATCGAGCCGCGCCGGGCCGCCGTTGCCCGGGCGCTGGGGGTCGGCTTTGCAGAACCGGA
>DASTKH010000017.1:0-24735 GCA_035716025.1 Xanthobacteraceae bacterium | reverse complement strand
AGAAGCAGCGTTCCGGCCTCAAGGCCCTGCGCGTCGCCAAGATCGCGCCCGAATGAGCACGGCGCCTCCCCGTCCGCCGCGCCGGCCGCTAGACTCGCGCGCACCCTGAGTCGAAGCGCCGCGCATGCCGATCCGCCAGCTCACCGAGGACGTGGTCAACCGCATCGCCGCCGGCGAGGTGATCGAGCGCCCGGCGAGCGTCGTGAAGGAGCTCGTGGAGAACGCGCTCGATGCCGGGGCTTCGCGCATCGAAGTCGTCACCGACGGCGGCGGCCGTCGGCTCATTCGGGTGAGCGACGACGGCGAGGGCATGACGGCCGACGACCTTGCGCTTGCGGTCGAGCGGCACGCGACCTCGAAGCTGCCGGAGGACGACCTGCTCGCGATCCGCACGCTGGGCTTCCGCGGCGAAGCGCTGCCGTCGATCGGCGCGGTCGGCCGGCTCGCGATCGTCACGCGCCATGCGGCCGAACCGCACGCCTGGGGCCTTTCCGTCGAGGCCGGCGCGAAATCCGCGGTGCGGCCGGCGGCGCTCGGCCGAGGCACCCGGGTCGACGTGCGCGACCTCTTCTATGCGACGCCCGCGCGGCTGAAATTTCTCAAGAGCGACCGCGCCGAGGGCGAGGCGGTGCGCGAGGTGGTGCGCCGGCTTGCGATGAGCCGCCCGGAGGTCGCCTTCACCCTGGCGGGCGAAGAGCGCGCGCCGGTAACCTGGAACGCCGCCATGCCGGGGCCGGTCGGGCGGCTCGCCCGGCTCGGCGATATTCTCGGCGCCGATTTTCAGGAGAATGCCGTCGCAGTCGCGATCGCGCGGGAGGGCGTGACCGTCGAAGGCTATGCGGGGCTTCCCACCTTTTCGCGCGCCAATGCGCTCGGCCAATACCTGTTCGTCAACAACCGGCCGGTGCGCGACAAGCTCCTCACCGGGGCGGTCCGCGGAGCCTATGCCGACCATCTGCCGCGCGACCGGCATCCGGTCGTGGCGCTGTTCGTGACGCTCGATCCCCACGAGGTGGACGTGAACGTCCACCCCGCCAAGACCGAGATCCGCTTCCGCGATCCGGGCTTGGTGCGGGCCCTGATCGTCAAGGGTCTGCAGGATGCGCTCGGCCGCGAGGCGCGGCGGGCGGCCACCACGGGCGGGGCGGCGACGCTCGCGGCGCTGCGGCCGGCGGCGCGTGCGCCGGGCGGCTGGGATTGGCGGATGTCGCCGGCGCGACCGCCCATCTCAACCGGCAATGCCGATGCGCCGCAGGGCGGCTTTGCGGAGGCCGCGCAGGCGGCGTTCGACGTCGGGCCGCCGGCGGCGACCGCCGGCAACCCTCCCCCCGCGGAGGCGCTCGACCGTCCGCTGGGCGCGGCCGTGGCACAGTTGCACGACGCTTATCTCGTGGCGCAGACGCGCGACGGGGTTGTCATCGTCGACCAGCACGCTGCCCACGAGCGCATCGTCTACGAACGCATGAAGGCGCAACTCGCCGCGGACGGGATCGCACGGCAGATGCTGCTCGTTCCGGAGATCGTTTCTCTCGATCCGGCAGACGCCGAGCGTCTCGCCGCGCGGGCCGAGACGCTTGCGCGTTTCGGGCTCGTCATCGAGCCGTTCGGTCCGGGCGCGGTCGCGGTGCGGGAGACGCCGGCGCTGCTCGGCGCAATCGATGCCGCGGCACTCGTCCGCGATCTCGCCGAACACCTCGCCGAGTGGGATGAGACGCTGCCGCTCGAACGGCGGCTGATGCATGTGGCGGCAACCATGGCCTGCCACGGCTCGGTGCGCGCGGGCCGACGCCTCAAGCCCGAAGAAATGAACGCGCTCCTCCGCGAGATGGAGACAACGCCGAATTCCGGCCAGTGCAACCACGGCCGCCCGACTTACGTCGAGCTCAAGCTTGGCGACATCGAACGCCTGTTCGGCCGGCGCTGAGCCGGAGCGATGTCATCCGCCGATCAGCACGCTGAACAGGCCCATGGCGATCTTGTTGGGCGGGCCGAGCGCCTCCAGGATCGTGTCGCCCTGACGGCAGAGCGGCAGCCCGTTCACCAGCACGGTCTGCGACCCGTCAATGACATAGCCCGGCCCGTGCGGCGGAACGGGCGAAGGCATCGGGCAGATGTGCATGTCGGGCATTCCGCCGCCCGGCGTCACCGAGCCGGCGGCGAGGCCGTTCATGGTCGCGGCCATGGTGGCGGCCGCCGTGGTCTTCGTGGTCTGCTCCGCGGCGTAGGCGGCAGGCGCCCCCGGCGTTCCGGCCGCCGCAAGAGTGGCGGCTTCGGCCGCCTGGACGGCCATGTCGGAAGTCTGCTTGGCTGCCTGCAGAGCAGCCCCGGCCGCCGCCGGCAGGCCGCGCCAGGCCCTCAGATTCCCGATCAGGACATTGTGGCTCCCGGGCCCCGGCGAGAGCGGGGTCATCATGTGCATGGTCGGATCACTGATCCGTGCGGCGGGTCGCCCCATGACGCGATCTCCTTGGCCGGCGCGGCGGACGGTTCGATCCTGTTGGTCGCTCGCCGTCTGCGGCGGGTTCATCCGCCGCCGACGCATTGTCCCCGCAGGGGTCGGGCGAAATCAATCGCCCTCAGCGGCCTCCCGGGTTTGTGTACAGCCGCGTTCCGCGCCCGCCCATAAGCCTCACAAGGCCAACAGCCAATCCAAACAGAAGCGGACAAATGATGTGCTACCAAATGAGGTGCCACCAAAACCGGACAACTTGAAAAGCTAAGGACATCGCCCGCGGTCGGCACGCGCCCTCGGCCAATCAAGGGAGTCGGAACGCGCCCTGCCCCGCCGCCCAAACGTCGTCGGAGCCGACGTCGGAAGCCTTCAGAACAGGCTCAGCTGTTCCGCCCCGCAGAGCGGCGGGCGGAAATGCTCCGTGGACAGGCTGCGCTTCTCCCGATTGAGGCCGAGCCGGGCGCAGGCCATCTCGAAACGGCGCGCGATCATCCAGGCATAGGGGCCCGAGCCCTTCATGCGGCGCCCCCAGGTCGAATCGTAATCCTTGCCGCCGCGCATCTCGCGGACCAATCGGAAAACATGATCGAGACGGTCCGGGAAATGCTCGGCGAGCCATTCGCGGAAGAGGTCGCGCACCTCGAGCGGCAGCCGCAGCATGACGTAGCCCGCCTCCTTCGCGCCCGCCGCCGCGGCGGCGTCGAGAATGCGCTCGATCTCGGCGTCGTTCACCGCCGGAACGATTGGCGCCACCATCACGGAGGTTGGAATACCCGCGCGCGAAAGCTGCCGCAGCGCCTCCAGCCGGCGCGGCGGGGTCGCCGCCCGCGGCTCCATGACACGGGCGAGCTTGGCGTCGAGCGTCGTCACCGAGAGCGCCACCTTCACAAGGTCGCGCTTTGCCATGCGCGCCAGAATGTCGATGTCACGCATCACCAGCGCGGACTTGGTCACGATCCCCACGGGATGGCCGGCGCGCTCCAGCACTTCGAGAATGCCGCGCATCACGCCGTAGTCACGCTCGATCGGCTGGTAGGGATCTGTGTTGGTGCCGATCGCGATCGTGCGCGGCGCATAGCCTTTCGCCGACAACTCCCGTTCCAGAAGCCTCGGGGCATCCGGCTTGACGAAGAGGCGCGACTCGAAATCGAGCCCGGCGGACAGTCCGAGATAGGTGTGCGTGGGCCGCGCGAAGCAGTAGACGCAGCCGTGCTCGCAGCCGCGATAAGGGTTGATCGACCGGTCGAATGAAATATCGGGCGAGTCGTTGCGGGCAATGATCGTGCGACTCGCATCGACCGTCACCGTCGTCCGGAACGGCGGCAGTTCCTCGAGCGAGCGCCACCCGTCGTCGAAGGCAATGCGGGCTTGCGGCTCGTAGCGGCCCGACGCGTTGGAGACGGCGCCGCGCCCGCGCCGGCGCTCCCGCTCGACCGCTGCGCCCAAAAAATCGCCCGCCGGCGCCGGAGGGGGCGACGCCAGCGGGCGGCGAAGAAGGGCAGCAGAGCGAGACATGGCTCTCTTATAGCAATTGACGTGAACAAATCAAGAACATTTCGCATCCGGAGCGCCGGCGATCGGCACCGGCAGCAGCGAAAGACGGCCGGCAATGGTGCGGGTGGGGCGGCTCGGGGCGGGTCGAGAGCGGCGTCAAGCCCGCGGGTGGGCGCCGCGATAGACGCGTAGCAGGTGTTCGGTGTCGACCTCGGTGTAGATCTGGGTCGTGGCGAGCGAGGCGTGGCCCAGCAGCTCCTGGATCGACCGCAGATCGCCGCCGCGCGCGAGCAGATGCGTGGCGAAGGAATGCCGCAGCGCGTGCGGCGTCGCCGATTCGGGCAGTCCGAGTGCCCCGCGCAGGCGCGCCATCGCAAGCTGGACCACGCGCGGGGACAGCGGCCCACCCTTGACGCCGACAAAGAGCGGCCCGTTCGGAGCCAGCGCATGGGGGCAGAGCGAAAGATAGTCGGCCACGAGCGCGGTCACCTGGGCGAGCACCGGCACCATGCGGACCTTGCCGCCCTTGCCGGTGACCGTGACGGCCCCCGCGGACGGGGGAAAATCGCCCCGCTTGAGCGACAACGCCTCGGAGAGGCGCAGGCCCGACCCATAAAGCAGCGCCAGGACCGCGGCATCCCGCGCCAAGACCCAAAGCGCACGCTCTTCGCCGGCGCGCAGGTCCGGATCGAGGAGGCGTTTTGCATCCTTCGCGGCGAGCGGCTTCGGCAGCGTCTTCGCAAGCTTCGGCGCGCGGATGGCGGACAGCGCTCCGATCGCGCCGCGGCCGGCCCGTTCGAGATGGCGCGCGAAGGAGCGGACCCCGGCAAGCCCCCGCATCAGCGTGCGCGCGCCTGCACCTTCCGCACGGCGCGCGGCGAGGAAGGCCCGCACGTCCGCGGGCTCGAGCGCCGCCAGCATGGCAAGACCTGCCGGCCCGCCGCAATGTCCGGCGAGAAAAGCGAGAAACTGGGTCACGTCGCGCCGATAGGCATCCACGGTCTTGGGCGACATGCGCCGTTCGGCGGCCAGGTGCCGGAGCCAGCGCACCATTTCGGCCGCAAGCTCGGACGAGGCGAACGGAAGGTCCGCCGGCGCGGGGAGCGCGCCACCCTCCCCGTTGCCGGCCGACCGGTTTTCGCGCGAGCGTTCGCTGGCTCTTGACACGCCGGCGATAATCGCCGCGCTTCCTTCACCGCCCGTTAACTGCCGCAAAGACGGCCGCCGCAACCATGGCTCGAGACACCGTGGACGTTCTGGTGCCGGTCGCCCTCGATCAGGCCTATTCCTACCGTGTGCCGCCGGGACTTTCGCTCGAACCGGGTGATTTCGTGCGCGTGCCGCTCGGTCCCCGCGAATGCAGCGGGGTCGTCTGGGGAAAGAGCGAGGCCCGCGCAGGTCTCGACAACCGTCTCAAGGACGTCGCCGAAGCGATCGACCTGCCGCCTCTCAAGCCGGAACTGCGCCGCTTCGTCGACTGGGTCGCAAGCTACACGCTCGCGCCGCGCGGCATGGTGCTGCGCATGGCGCTCCGCATGGGCGAGCATCTCGGCCCCGCGCGCCAGCGGGTCGGGGTGCGCCTCGCGGGCCCGCCCCCCGGCCGCCTGACGCCGGCGCGCCGGCGCGTCCTTGCCGCACTTGCGGGCCGAATCGTGCTTGCGAAGGCCGACGCGGCGCGCGAGGCCGGCGTCTCCGCCGGCGTGATCGACGGTCTCATCGACGAAGGCACGCTCGAAACATTGATCCTCCCCGAGGAGCCGGCGGCGGACACGCCCGATCCCACTTATGCGGTGCCGGACCTCACCCCCGCCCAGCGGACGGCGGCAGAGTCGCTGCGCGCGGGCGTGCGGGCGGGGGGCTATTCGGTGTCGCTCCTCGACGGCGTCACCGGCTCGGGCAAGACCGACGTCTATTTCGAAGCCGTGGCCGCGTGTCTCGAGGCGGGCCGCCAAGCGCTCATTCTGCTTCCCGAAATCGCCTTGACGACACGCTTCCTCGACCGTTTCGCGGCGCGCTTTGCCGTTCGCCCGGCCGAATGGCACTCCCAGCTCTCCCCGCGCCGGCGCGCCCGCACCTGGAACGCCGTGGCGCAGGGGGAGGTCCGCGTGATCGCCGGAGCGCGCTCGGCGCTGTTCCTGCCTTTCGCCGACCTCGGCCTCATCATTGTCGACGAGGAGCACGATGCGGCCTACAAGCAGGAAGACGGCGTGCGCTACCACGCCCGCGACATGGCGGTGGTGCGCGCCCGCATTGCGGAAATCCCCATCGTGCTGTCGTCCGCGACCCCTTCCGTCGAGACGGAGGTCAATGCGCGGCGCGGCCGTTACCGGCGGCTCTCCCTGCCCGAGCGCTTTGGCGGGCAGGCAATGCCGGCGGTCGATCTCATCGACCTGAGGCGCGAAGGTCCGCCGCGCGGGCGCTTCATCGCCCCGCGCCTGGTGGAAGCCGCGCGGCTGGCCCTCGAACGCGGCGAGCAGACCCTGCTGTTTCTCAATCGGCGCGGTTATGCACCCCTGACGCTCTGTCGCAATTGCGGCCACCGTCTGCCCTGCCCGCATTGCGACGCCTGGCTCGTCGATCATCGCTTCCGGCGGCAGCTCGTCTGCCACCACTGCGGCTTCGCCATGGCGCGGCCACCCGCCTGCCCGAAATGTCAGACCGCCGATTCGTTCGTGGCCTGCGGCCCGGGGGTCGAACGCATCGAAGAGGAAGCGGCCGCGCTGTTTCCCGGCGCGCGCCTGCTCGTCCTGTCGAGCGACGTTGTGGCCTCCGTCGAGCGCATGCAGGCGGAATTCGCCGCCATCGCCGCCGGCGAAGCCGACATCGTGATCGGCACGCAGCTCGTGGCGAAGGGCCACCACTTCCCCAAGCTCAATCTCGTCGGCGTGATCGACGCCGACATGGGGCTCGGGCACGGCGATCCGCGGGCCGCCGAGCGCACCTTCCAGCTCCTCCACCAGGTGGCGGGGCGCGCCGGCCGGGAGGCCGGCCGCGGACAGGCCTTTCTGCAGACCCATCAGCCCGAGCACCCGGTGATGCGCGCGCTCGCAGCGGGCAACCGCGAAGCCTTTTATGCAACCGAGATCGAAACGCGCGAGCGTTTCGCCTATCCGCCGTTCGGCCGGCTTGCGAGCCTGATCGTTTCGGGCGGCGACAAGCACGCGACGGAGGCGCATGCGCGAAAGCTCGCCGCTGTCGCACCGGCCGCCGAGGCTGTGCGCATCCTCGGCCCCGCCGAGGCGCCGCTCGCTGTCGTGCGCGGACGCCACCGCTACCGACTGCTGGCGAAGTCCCCGCGCGCCTTTGACCTTTCGACTTATATGCGGGCCTGGCTTGCAGGGGCCCCGAAGCTCTCGGCCGGGATCAGGCGCGAGGTCGACATCGACCCGCAAAGCTTCGTATGACGTTTACGTCAACGTGAATTCAAGTGACCATCAGCCGAAAGCTCGCCCCGTCTTCCCGGCAAGGGCTTCCGTGTGCGGTGAGAATGCCTACCTCCGCACTTTCGAAATGCCTTTCTGGGATCCCGGAGGTGCCACCATGGCGATCGCCTATGTCGTGCAACTCAGCGGCGTCGATGCCGCGCGCTACGAGGCCTTGCAGGAGGAGCTGGGATTCCGGGACACCAAGGGCGACTGGCCGAAAGGGCTGATCTCGCATCTCGCGGGCGCCACGCCCGATGGCGGCTGGTGCGTCGTGGATGTCTGGGACTCGCGGGCGGACCGTGATGCTTTCGTTGAATCGCGCCTTGGGCCGGCGCTGCAGAAGATCCGCGACCTTCCGCCGCCGAAGATCACACCGGTGGAAGTCTACAACAGCGATCGCCGGCCCTGAGCATCCGGGCGAAAAGAAGCCTGCGGGCCAGCCGATCCCGTCGACCTCCCCGCGTGCGGCGCGGCACGAAGCGATGGGCCGCAGACGCAGGTCCTCTTTAGTAGGACGAGTCCGGGTCCCGGATGGGTGGCACACCGTTTCACGCTGCGCGGCACCTGGGAAAGGCGCGAGCCCGGCGCACCGCAAAAAGGCTGCGGAGGGCGGCGTCCTGTCGCCACACTCACCCTCCGAGGCGTGTTGCGCGGCGGCATCGCCTATGTTAGCAACCGCACGACTTTCGCGGGGTGCCTGGGCCTTTCAGGTTCTGCCCCGAACGAAATTCCGTTCATTCCAAGGGTTTGGACCGCGCTTCGAACGACGCCGGGCCCGCGGATATGCTTTAAGCGCGACGGTGCAGGCGAGCAGGCAAGTGGCACGCGAAGAGGCAACCGTATCAGGAGTGGCCGGCCGCTACGCGACGGCGTTGTTCGAACTGGCGCGGGAACAGGGCGCGCTCGATCAGGTCGCACGCGATCTCGATGCCTTCGATGGGCTCGTCGCGCAGAGCGAGGACCTCAAGCGGCTCGTGCGCAGCCCGGTCTTCACGTCGGAGGAACAGACCCGGGCGGTGGGAGCCGTGCTGGAAAAGGCCGAAATCACCGGCATCGCAGCGAATTTCGTCAAACTCGTCGCGTCGAATCGCCGGCTGTTCGCGATAAGCGACATGATCCGCGCCTTCCGTGCGCTGCTTGCGCGCCAGCGCGGCGAAATCTCCGCCCGCGTCACGGTTGCCGAACCGCTCAATGAGGCGCGCACGGCCGAGCTTAAGGATGCGCTGAAGGCGGTGAGCGGCGGCAAGGAGATTGCGCTCGACGTGAGCGTCGACCCGTCGATCATCGGCGGCCTCATCGTCAAGCTCGGCAGCCGCATGGTCGACACCTCGCTGCGCACCAAGCTCAATGCGATCAAGTTTGCGATGAAAGAGGCCCGCTGATGGATATCCGCGCCGCCGAAATTTCGGCAATCCTCAAGGAGCAGATCAAGAATTTCGGCCAGGAGGCCGAAGTCAGCGAGGTGGGCCAGGTGCTCTCGGTCGGCGACGGCATCGCCCGCGTCTATGGCCTCGACAATGTGCAGGCCGGCGAGATGGTCGAGTTCGAGAACGGCATCCGCGGGATGGCGCTCAACCTCGAAATCGACAATGTCGGCGTCGTGATCTTCGGCAATGACCGCGAGATCAAGGAAGGTCAGACCGTCAAGCGCACCCGCTCGATCGTCGACGTACCGGTCGGCAAGGGCCTGCTCGGCCGCGTGGTCGACGCGCTCGGCAATCCGATCGACGGCAAAGGGCCGATCCAGGCGGCCGAACGACGCCGCGTCGACGTGAAGGCACCCGGCATCATCCCGCGCAAGTCGGTTCACGAGCCGATGGCGACCGGCCTCAAGGCCATCGATTCGCTCATCCCGATCGGCCGCGGTCAGCGGGAGCTCATCATCGGCGATCGGCAGACCGGCAAGACGGCGATCATTCTCGACACGATCCTCAACCAGAAGCCGCTCAACCAGTCCAACGACGAGAGGATCAAGCTCTACTGCGTCTATGTGGCGGTCGGGCAGAAGCGCTCCAGTGTCGCCCAGTTCGTGAAGGTGCTCGAGGAGAACGGCGCGCTCGATTATTCGATCGTGGTCGCAGCCACCGCTTCCGACCCTGCGCCGATGCAGTTCCTGGCGCCGTTTTCGGGCTGCGCCATGGGTGAATTCTTCCGCGACAACGGCATGCATGCCGTGATCTTCTATGACGACCTATCCAAGCAGGCCGTCGCCTACCGGCAGATGTCGCTCCTGCTGCGCCGCCCGCCGGGACGCGAGGCCTATCCGGGCGACGTCTTCTATCTCCACTCTCGCCTGCTCGAGCGCGCTGCAAAGATGAACGACGAGTACGGCGCGGGCTCTCTCACCGCGCTGCCCGTCATCGAGACCCAGGCAAACGACGTCTCCGCCTACATTCCGACGAACGTGATCTCGATCACGGACGGCCAGATCTTCCTCGAAACCGACCTGTTCTACCAAGGCATCCGCCCGGCAGTGAACGTCGGCCTCTCGGTGTCGCGCGTGGGTTCGGCGGCGCAGACCAAGGCGATGAAAAAGGTCGCCGGTCGCATCAAGGGCGAGCTCGCCCAGTACCGCGAGATGGCGGCGTTCGCCCAGTTCGGCTCCGACCTCGACGCGACGACGCAGCGCCTCCTGAATCGCGGCTCGCGGCTCACCGAACTGCTCAAGCAGCCGCAGTTTTCGCCGCTTAAGATGGAGGAGCAGGTCGTCGTCATCTATGCCGGCGTCAACGGCTATCTCGACCCGCTGCCCGTCGAGCGCGTGCGTGCCTTCGAAAGCGGTTTGCTTGCGCTCGTGCGCACCAAGCACGCCGACATTCTCGAAGACATCCGCAAGACCGGCGATCTCTCCGACGCGACGGCCGCCAAACTGAAGACGGCAGTCGACGAATACGCCAAGACCTTCGCGTGATGACGGAAGGAGTCTGCACGCCCGCCCCCGCCCGCCGCTTGCGGGGAGGGGAATGATCCCAGCCTGCCGGACGGACCGATGGCCTCCCTCAAGGACATGCGCAACCGCATCGCCGCAACCAGGGCGACGCAGAAGATCACCCGGGCGATGCAGATGGTCGCAGCCTCGAAACTGCGCCGCGCGCAGCAGGCGGTCGAGGTTGCCCGGCCTTATGCCGAGCGAATCGAAGTCGTGCTCCGCAACATCGCGGCGAGCGTTGCGGGCTCCGATACCGCGCCGCGCCTGCTCGCGGGCACGGGCCGCGACCAGGTGCATCTCCTCGTCGTCTGCACCGCGGAGCGCGGCCTGTGCGGCCCCTTCAACTCAGCCATCGTGCGGCTTGCGCGCGAACGCGCGAACGCGCTCGCGGCGGAAGGCAAGGAAGTGAAATTCCTCTGCGTCGGCCGCAAGGGATTTGACCAGTTGCGCCGGCAATACGAGCGGCAGATCGTCGAGCACGTGGAATTGCGCGGCGTCCGCAATGTCGGCTACGAGCAGGCGCAGGCGGTCGCCGATAAGATCGTGGCCCTGTTCGACAAGGGCGTCTTCGACGTCGCCACGCTGTTTTATTCGCGCTTCAAGTCGGTGATCGCCCAGGTCCCGACGGCGCAGCAGCTCATTCCGGCGGCACCGCAGGCGGAAGCCGGCAACGGTGTTGCCATTTCCTACGAATACGAGCCGGAAGAGGAGGACATCCTCGCCGAGCTCCTGCCCCGCTATGTGGCGACGCAGGTGCTGCGCGCGCTGCTTGAAAACGCCGCATCCGAGCAGGGCGCGCGCATGACCGCGATGGACAACGCGACGCGCAATGCGGGCGAGATGATCCGCAAGCAGACGCTCATGTATAACCGCACCCGGCAGGCGATGATCACGAAGGAGCTGATCGAGATCATCTCCGGCGCCGAGGCGCTGTGAGGATTTTTTCTTGCCCTCCCCCCTGCGCGGGGAGGGTTCGAATCGCCGAAGGCGATTCAGGGAGGGGTCGACCGACTCCTCCGCCCCCCACCCGGCGGGCTTCGCTCGCCGACCTCCCCCTTCCGGGGAGGTGAAGGAGAGAGTTTGACGAGGACCTGAAATGGCCAATCTGACCGGACACATCACCCAGGTCATCGGCGCCGTCGTCGACGTACGGTTCGACGGGCATTTGCCGGCGATTCTGAACGCGCTGGAAACCGAGAACCAGGGTAAGCGCCTGGTGCTCGAAGTTGCCCAGCATCTCGGCGAATCCACCGTCCGCACGATCGCGATGGACTCCACGGAGGGACTCGTACGCGGACAGACCTGTACCGATACCGGCCAGCCGATCGCCGTTCCGGTCGGCGAAGAGACGCTCGGGCGGATCATCAACGTGGTGGGCGAGCCGGTGGACGAAGCGGGCCCGGTGCCGACCAAGGAGCGCCGAGCCATTCACCAGCCGGCCCCGGCCTATGTCGAACAGTCGACCGAAGCGCAGATTCTCGTCACCGGCATCAAGGTCGTGGACCTGCTCGCTCCCTACGCCAAGGGCGGCAAGATCGGCCTGTTCGGCGGCGCGGGCGTCGGCAAGACCGTGCTCATCATGGAACTCATCAACAACGTGGCGAAGGCGCACGGCGGCTATTCGGTCTTTGCCGGCGTGGGCGAGCGCACCCGCGAAGGCAACGATCTCTACCACGAAATGATCGAGTCGGGCGTGAACAAGGATCCGCGCAAAGGCTCGGTTGCGGGTTCGAAATGCGCCCTCGTGTACGGGCAGATGAACGAGCCTCCGGGCGCGCGCGCGCGCGTCGGCCTGACCGGCCTCACGGTCGCCGAATATTTCCGCGACCAGGGCCAGGACGTGCTGTTCTTCGTGGACAACATCTTCCGCTTCACCCAAGCGGGCTCTGAAGTGTCGGCGCTCCTCGGTCGCATTCCTTCGGCCGTGGGCTATCAGCCCACCCTCGCCACCGACATGGGCGCCCTGCAGGAGCGCATCACCACGACGACCAAAGGCTCGGTGACCTCCGTGCAGGCGATCTACGTGCCAGCGGACGACCTGACCGACCCCGCGCCCGCAACCTCCTTCGCGCATCTCGACGCAACGACGGTGCTCTCACGCGACATCGCTGCAAAGGGCATCTACCCCGCTGTGGACCCGCTCGACTCGACCTCGCGCATGCTCTCGCCGATGATCGTCGGCGAGGAGCATTACCAGGTCGCCCGCTCGGTGCAGCAGATCCTTCAGCGCTACAAGGCGCTTCAGGACATCATCGCCATCCTCGGCATGGACGAACTCTCGGAAGAGGACAAGCTCACGGTGGCGCGCGCGCGCAAGATCGAGCGCTTCCTCTCGCAACCGTTCCATGTCGCCGAGGTGTTCACGGGTTCGCCCGGCAAGCTGGTCGACCTGCAGGACACCATCAAGGGCTTCAAGGGGCTGGTTGAAGGCAAATACGATCACCTGCCCGAGGCCGCCTTCTACATGGTGGGGACCATCGAAGAGGCGGTTGAAAAGGGCAAGCGGCTGGCCGCCGAAGCGGCTTGACACAGGATGAGGGCGGGCGTCGTCGTCTCGGGATCCGCTCATGCCGGCGCAAGCGGACCCCGCTTGCGTGGGAGGCGATGGCGGCGGGCGCATCTCTCAGGAGCATTGGGCCAAATCTGATTTCCCGCCTGCCCGGTTGACCGGCGGCGAACGACAAACGAGAAAGCGGGCGGACCGCCGTTGGCTCTTCGCCCGCCTTCCTCCCCTTCCGCGAAACGCGGAAGCGGAGGCAGCGAGCGGAGTACGCGACCGATGGCGACTTTCCACTTCGAACTCGTCTCTCCCGAACGGCTTCTCTTTTCCGGCGAGGTCGACCAGGTCGATGTGCCGGGCACGGAGGGAGAATTCGGCGTGCTTGCGGGTCACGCGCCGATCGTTGCGACCCTCAAGCCCGGCATTCTCACCGTCGTCGTCGGCGGGCAGCGCGAGCGCATCGTGGTGTTTGGCGGATTCGCCGAGGTCTCGCCTTCCGGCATGACCGTGCTCGCGGACAATGCGGTGACGCTCGAAAATCTCGACGCGGCACGGCTCGCCGCCGCCATCAAGGACGCCGAAGAGGACGCCGCGGACGCGACCGACGAGGCCGTGCGCGATAAGCTTCGCCGCAAGCTCGAGCAATTGCGCGCCGTGCAGACGGCGGTCGCCGGTGGCAGCGCCGGGGCCGCGGCGCACTGACGCGGGCCGCTACAGCAGCGGCGCAAACGCCGCCGCGACCTGCGCATAAACCTTGCGCTTGAAAGGCACCACGAGCTCGACCGCGCGGTCGAGCCGCTCCCAGCGCCATTCCGAAAATTCGGGCTCGTTGTCGGCGCCGCGCTCGATCGTCACATCGATCTCGGCGTCTTCGCCGGTGAAGCGGAACGCGAACCATTTCTGCCGCTGGCCGCGGAAGGCCGCAAGCCAATGCGGCGGCCCGTCATAGGGCGGGAAATCATAGGCGAACCAGTCCGTCTCTCCGAGATAGCGGGCGCTGACGACGGCAGTTTCCTCGCGCAGCTCGCGCAAGGCCGCCGCGCGGGGACTTTCGCCGGGCTCGATGCCGCCCTGGGGCATCTGCCAAGGGTGATCGCGGTCGATGATCTCCGGCCCGTCGTTCCCCCGCCGTTTCGCGATTAGCACCAGGCCCGCGGCATTGAACAGGGCGATCCCGACATTGGGCCGATAGGGTCGCTCCGCCGGCCTTGCCGTCATGCGCCCGCAAACCGCGCAAATTCGCGCACGACCCTTTCATAGACCTTGCGCTTGAACGGAACGACGAGCCCGGGGAGATTTTCGAGCGGCTCCCAGCGCCATTCCACGAATTCCGGTGCGTGGGCGCCGCCGCCGGGGCGAAGGACGTCGATTTCGCTGTCGTCGCCGGTGAAGCGGAAGGCGAACCACTTCTGCGTCTGACCGCGGTATTTTCCCTGCCATGCCTGCCCGACGATCGCGCGGGGAATGTCGTAGGTCAGCCAATCGTCGACCGCGCCGAGCCGCTCGACCGAGCGGATATTCGTCTCCTCGTAGAGTTCGCGCAGCGCGCATGCGCAAGGATCTTCGCCGGGATCAAGGCCGCCCTGCGGCATCTGCCAGACATGGGTCGCGTCGGTGTGTTCGGGCCCATCGATGCGGCGACCGATAAAGACGAGGCCGTTGCGGTTGATCACCGTCATGCCGATACAGGGCCGGTAGGGAAGATCTTCAAAGCGCGTCATGGGTGCGTGACAACGGGCAGCAGAGACAACCGGCCGAGCATTGCGCCGGCCCCCGGGAGAGCCGAGCCTCGCGCGTGAATCCGGCCGGCCTTTCCCTTAGCTCGATTTTGCCTTGTTGGCGATGACGCTGATCGGCACCAGGGTGATGCCGCGGGCGCCCGCGGACGCCGCCCATTGTGCGAGCCGTTCGACCGAGGACGGCAGAGCGATCGCCACGCCGACGGCGGTGCCGCGCTCCCGCGCAATGGTTTCGAGGCGCGCCAGCGCGGCATCCATGTCGGCGGCGCCGCTCCCGGCATCGACGATAAGGTCGGCGCGCGCATAGGGGACGTTGTTGGCCGCGGCCACCTGGCTCACGAGGCTGCGCGTGGCGGTTCCGTCGTCGAAGTAGATGAGCCCGCGCTTGGCCAAGTCGCGCATCACCGTTGAGACGGCCGGTTCGTTTGCGGCGAACCGCGTACCCATGTAGTTGCCGATGCCGACATAGCCGGCAAAACGGCTCATGAACCAATGCAGCCGCTCGAGGTTCTGCTCGGGAGACAGCGACGTCAGCAGCGTCTTCGGTCCGGGGTCGTTGTCGGGATAGTCGAACGGTTCCATCGGAACCTGGAGCAGCACCTCGCGGCCGCTCTTTCGCGCCCGGCCGATCCACGTATCGAGATCGGCCCCATAAGGCGTGAAGGCGACCGAAATGGCTGCCGGCAATTTGGTGAGCGCATCCTCCGTGCCCTTGGCGCTGACCCCGAGCCGGCCGACGACGATCGCGATCTTCGAACCCTTCTGGGCGGCGGCCGCCGGTGCGAGCGGGCTTGCATAGACCTCCGCCGGACGGACGCCGGCCGCGCCGATCTTCGGCAGCGGCCCCTGCGGCGTGCTCTCCGTGACGCGGGGGTCGGCGGTCTTCGGCGCCGTACCTTCCCCTGCCCGCGACTCCCCGCCGGCCGGCGCGGGCGAGGACGGAGACAGCGGCGAGGGCTTTCCGCCGGCAGCCAAAGCGGGCTTGACGGTCTCCGATTTCGTCGTTGGAGCAGCAAGGCCGGGCGGCGGCGCGTCGAGCTGCGTGACCGTCACCCCTCCGACCTTCGCCGGACCGCCCGGCGCCGAATGGTCGGGCGTCACGGCGAACTCCCGCCGCTTGCCGCTCATTCCGTCGATGACGGTCACGGTCTTGGCGCCCCCGCCGGGGACCGCCGGGTCGCTGGGCGGCGAGGCCGAGGCCGCCTCTCGAGGGGCAGTGGGCGCGCCGACCGAGGCGATCGCCAGCGGCTCGCCACCCCACGGATCGTCCACGGCCACGATCCAGACGGCGAAACCGGCAAGGGCGGCCAGCAGGACGGCGGCCAATGCGTGCGGCAGGACACGCAGCAACACCGGCCGCGGCCGTTTCCGCACCTCCCGGCCAAGCGGAACGTCCAATTCGTCGGTCACGAGCCAGAGCCTCTCGAATCACCCCAAGTCTAGCACGGGCGATTCCAGCCCCACGGCGGGTTTCCGCGGCCGGAATCGAAACGGGGTGGCACGCTGCCACCCCGTTCGAGGCTCTCGACGAACCGGGCCTTCAGTTCGGCACGGTCTTGGGGTTCGGCGGGAAGGCCGAGTTGACCTTCACGCCGCGCAAGAGATCGAGCGCCGCATGCAGGGCCTTGTCGTCCTTCGGGTCGGGCGGCACGTAGGATTGCGAGCCCGTTTCTTCCTGCCCGTCGCCCTTGAGGTGACCGCGCAACGACGCCTCGCCGCGCGTGTCGGTGCGCGCCTTGAGGTCTTCGGGCACGTCCTGCAGCACTTCGATGTCCGGCACGATGCCCTTGGCCTGGATCGAGCGCCCGCCCGGCGTGAAGTAACGCGCGGTCGTCAGGCGCAGGGCGCCATTGCCCGAGCCGAGCGGGATGATGGTCTGCACCGAACCCTTGCCGAAGGAGCGCGTGCCGAGAATCGTCGCGCGCTTGTGGTCCTGCAGCGCGCCGGCCACGATCTCGGAGGCCGAAGCGGAACCGCCGTTGATCAGCACGATCACCGGCTTGCCGTGGGTGGCATCGCCGCTGCGGGCGTTGTAGCGCTGCGTCTCGTCGGCATTGCGGCCGCGGGTCGAGACGATCTCGCCCTTCTCGAGAAAGGTGTCGGAGACGGCGATCGCCTGGTCGAGCAACCCGCCCGGATTGTTGCGCAGATCGACGATGTAGCCCTTGAGCTTGTCGGACGAAACCTGCTTCTCGATGTCGCTGATCGCCTTCTTCAGGTTGTCGCTCGTCTGCTCGTTGAACTGCGTGATACGGATATAGCCGACGTCGTCGCCCTCCGTGCGCGAGCGCACAGCACGCACGCGGATGATATCGCGGGTGATCGTCACCTCGATGGGCTTTTCCGCGCCCTTGCGCATGATCCGCAGCTTGATCTGCGTGTTCACCGGGCCGCGCATCTTTTCGACCGCCTGATTGAGGGTCAGGCCCTGGACCGGCTCGTCGTTGAGATGGGTGATGACGTCATTCGCCCGCACGCCCGCACGGGCCGCCGGCGTCTCGTCGATCGGCGCCACGACCTTGACCAGGCCGTCTTCCATCGTGACTTCGATGCCGAGACCGCCGAACTCGCCGCGCGTCTGGATTTGCATGTCCTTGAAGCTCTTCGCATCCATATAGCTGGAATGCGGATCGAGCCCGCTCAGCATGCCGTTGATCGCATATTCGATCAGCTTGGCATCGTCCGGCTTCTCGACATAGTCGGCGCGGACGCGTTCGAACACGTCGCCGAAGAGGTTGAGCTGCTTGTAGGTGTCTGCAGGAGCCGCCGTGGCACTGGCGCCGACCTGAAGCCGCGTCTGGGTCGCGAACAGCGTGAGCGCCGCCCCCATCGCCGCGCCGAGTAGAAGCAGTGAAGTCTTGCGCATCATCCGCGAACCTTTTCGCTGTCGGTCTTCGTCCACCACGGACCCGGGTCGACGGGCGCCCCGTCCTTCCGGAATTCAATATAGAGGATCGGTTGGCTCGATTCTGTGGCAAAAGTGGCGGCCGTTCGCGACCCCCCGCCCATTATCGCCACGGGCTCGCCTGTCAGCACAAACTGGCCAAGATCCACGGAAATCCGTTCCATGCCCGCGAGGAGGACATGATACCCGCCGCCAGCATTGAGGATCAAGAGTTGTCCGTAGGATCGGAACGGCCCGGCATAGACCACCCATCCGTCGCAGGGCGCGGTGACCTGAGCACCCGCCCGGGTTGCAAGGGAAATGCCCTTCTGAGCGCCGCCTAGTCCGTCCGGTGCGCCGAAGTCGCGAATTTTCACCCCATTGACCGGCAGGGGCAAAAGACCCTTGGCCTCCGCGAAGGCGATCGCCGGCTTGAGGCGGGGCGGTTCCGCCTGTCCGGCCGGCTTGCCGGGCGCGGACGCCGCGTCGTGCTCGAGCCGCGCGATCAGCTCCTTGAGGTCCTCGACCTGACGCGCAAGCGCAAGCGCGCGCCGGCGCTCCGCTTCGAGCGCCTGTTCCGCCTCCGCCTGACGCTTCTGCCGTTCTTCGACGAGCCGTTCGAGGCGGTTCCGTTCCGAGCCGAGGCTTGCGATCTCGCTCGCGAAACGCTCGCGCTCGGCCGCGATCTCGCGGCGAACCCGCACGAGTTCCGTGAGGTCGGCCGCGAGCGCTTCCGCTTCGAGCCGCATTTCGGGGACCACTGCGCCCATGAGAATGGCGGCGCGGACCGATTCGAGCGCGGCCTCCGGCCGCACCAGCAAGGGCGGCGGGGGATGGCGCCCGAGGCGCTGCAGCGCCGCGAGGAGACCTGCAATCGCCGCCTTGCGCTTGTCGAGCGAGGCGCGCAGACGCGCCTCGTTCTCGTCGAGCGACTTGAGGCGGCTCTCGGTTGCGCCCGCTTGTTCTTCGATCTCCCGCAGGCGCGCCGCGGCCTCGATGAGCGCCTTGCCGAGCTTCTGGCGATCCTGACCGATTGCCGCGAGTTCGGCCGCGAGCTTCGCCTCCTGCTCCTTCGCCTTCTTCTGATCCGCGCGGAGCTTTTCGAGTTCGCGCTGGCGCGCGGCCTTTTCGTCTTCCGGCTGCGGCGCCGTCGCTCCCGGCGGCGTGATCTGCAGCGGCGCCTGGGCGGCCGCAGGCGGCGCCCGGCCGCCGAGTGCGGCCGCAACCGCAAGGGCGCTCAGCAGCGCGACGGCGGGCGGACGGGATGCCATGCGGAAATTGTAGTCACGGCTTTGGTGAAGACATCATTAACCATATCGCGGCCGCCTCGTCAGGCGCGGTGGTAAGGATGGCCGGAAAGGATGGTCATGGCGCGGTAAATTTGTTCGAGCAGCATGATGCGCACGAGTTGATGCGGCCAGGTCATGGCCCCGAAAGCGAGCCGCAGGTCCGCGCGATCGCGTAAGGACTCCGCGAGCCCGTCGGGACCGCCGATCACGAACACCGCATCGCTGCGTCCCTCGTCGCGCCAACGGCCGAGCCGGCCGGCGAAAGCGGCGCTCGCCAGCGCATCGCCCCTTTCGTCCAGGATCACCAGTGCGGCCCGATCCGGCAACAAATGGGCGACCGCGACGGACTCCTCGATCATCCGCCGCCCGGCATCCCGGCTGCGACTTTCATCGACCTCCACGACCTCGACGGCGCGAAAGCCGAGGGCGCGGCCGCTTTTCTCAGCCCGCTCGCGAAATCGTTCGCCGAGCTGGCGTTCCGGTCCGTGCTTGAGACGCCCGATGGCGACCACGGTCAGCCGCATCGGCGTCCCCCGCAACAATCAGCCGACGCGACGTTCCCGCGCGACGTCGGTGCCCCACATTTTTTCCAGATTGTAAAACGCGCGCACTTCCGGGCGGAAGACGTGGACGATCACGTCGCCCGCGTCGATCAGCACCCAGTCGCAATGCGGCAGGCCTTCGATGCGCACGCCGCGCACGCCGGCTTCGTCGAGGGCCTTAAGCAGACGGTCGGCGATCGCGCCCACCTGCCGATTGGAACGACCGCTCGTCACCACCATCGTGTCGGCGATGGGGGTCTTGCCGCTCAGATCGATCGTGACGGTGTCCTCGGCCTTGGCATCTTCAAGCTGTGCGAGGATCAGCTTCAAGGTCTCCGTGGCGTCAAGCCGCGCCTTGGGGACCGGTCCAGGCCGCGAAACGTGGGCCTGAAGGGATAATGGAGTGGACAGGGGGTCCTCTTCCTCTTCGTCGATGCCGGCGATCCGTGTGCCGGTCCCCCTAAGATAGGCATGGCGCGCCGCCCCTTTCAACCACCCTCCGTCCGCTCTCGTGCGCCCGGAGCGCCGTCGAAGACAGGGGGGACTTGAGACCATGAAGGAAAACCCAGGCCGGCGGAGGACGCCGCGGCAGGAGGCGCGCGGCCCGCTCCGGCAGCCGCGCTCGGGCGAAGGCCCGGGCGCTCGGTGACGCGAGCGCCCGCAGGCCGCCCCTGTCGCGGTCGACCACCGCGATCGGCATCAGCGCGAAAATTCGCCGCCAGTGCCGCCAACGATGAAAGTCGCGCAGCCCGTCCGCCCCCATGATCCAGACGAAACAGACGCCCGGGCAGAGCCGACGCAGTGCGCGCAGCGTGTCGACGGTGAAGCGCGTGCCGAGCTGCGCCTCGATTCCCGTGACGACGATGCGCGGATGGTTGGAAACGGCCCTGGCCGCCGCGAGCCGTTCCTCGAGCGGCGGCAGCGCCGTGTTGTCCTTCAACGGATTGCCGGGTGTGACCAGCCACCACACCTGATCGAGGTCCAACCGCCTGAGGGCAAGGAGGCTCGCCTGCCGGTGCGCGGGGTGCGGCGGATTGAACGATCCTCCAAAAAGACCGATGCGCTGGCCGCGTGCATGGCGCGGCAGGACGAGCCGCTCGCCCTGCCCCCCTCCGTCGCGAACGACATTCCGCCCGGTCATGGCCTATCATAGGAAATCTGCGGCCCGCCGGGCGACCGCTGCCCACAGGAAAATCAAGGGAGGACCCATGAACGCCGGGCATTTGCACATCCGCGATCTGCGGGCGCGCGCCGTGATGGCGCCGATGCGGCGGCGGCTCGCCACCGCCTCCGGCACGATCACCCGGGCACCGCTCGTCCTGGTCGACCTCGAAACGGAGGAAGGGATCACCGGCATTTCCTACCTGTTCAGTCCCAACCCGGCGGCGCTCATTCCCACCATCGAAATGCTCGACAATATGCTCTCGCTGATCGAGGGGGCGCGGGTCGCCCCCCGCGCAATCGAACAGCATTTGCAGCAGCGTTTCCTGCTGCTGAGCGGCACTGGAATCGTGACGATGGCCATCGCGGCGATCGACATGGCCTGCTGGGACGCGCTCGGCAAGGCGGCCGGCCTGCCGCTCGTCACCCTCTGGGGCGGCGAAGCAAAGCCCATCCCCGCCTACAACAGCACCGGTCTCGGCCTGATGGGCGCCGAGGCAACCGCGGCGGAAGCAATCGAACTGCAGGAGTTCGGCTTTTCCGCCATCAAGCTGCGGCTCGGCTATCCGACGCTTGCGGAGGACTTGCGGGTCGCCCGCGCGGTGCGCGAGGCCGTCGGAGACGATGTCCTGGTGATGTCCGACTACAATCAGTGCCTCGACGTGCCCGAGGCGATTCGCCGCGGTCATGCGCTCGACGGCGAAGGGCTTTACTGGATCGAGGAGCCGGTGCGCGCCGACGACTATGCGGGCAATGCGGCCGTTGCCCAGGCGCTCAAGACCTCGGTCCAGATCGGCGAGAATTTCTGGTCGGCAAACGACGTGCAGAAGGCGATCGCGGCCCGCGCGAGCGATCTCATCATGCCGGACGTCATGAAGATCGGCGGTGCGACGGCGTGGCTGCGGGCGGCGGCGCTTGCGCAGGCGTCGGGCGTGCCGATCTCGAGCCATCTCTTTCCCGAGATGAGCGCTCATCTCCTCGCGGTCGCCCCGACGGCGCACTATCTCGAATATGTCGATTGGGCAAACCCGGTGCTGCAGGAGCCCCTCGCGATCGAGAACGGCGAGGCCATCATTCCCGACCGGCCCGGCCACGGCATGGCCTGGAACGAAGACGCGGTCGCCAAGCTGCTGCTTTAAGCCGCCGCCTCGATTGGGCCCGGAACGCGCGCCCGCCGCTTGCGTTGACAGCGAGGGTCGGATCTTCGCCGGCGCGGACCGCGCGCGGCGGCCGGTCTTCCTCCAACGCACCGCGAGGTTTCCATGACTGTGAGATATCGGACGATTCTGGCCGGGACCGGGTTGTGCGCCGCACTCGGCATGGGGCTTTACGCCGTGCCCGCCTCCGCGGCCCCCCGCGACGGTGCCTCCGCCGCACGGGCGACGAGCCAGGATGTTTCGGCGATTCGCAACCGGCGAGACCGGGTGCGTCATGCCGGCCGGGTTTACCGGGACCGCCACCGGTTCCCCGCCGGCGTGGCAGGCGCCGTGGTGGGACTTGCGACCGCGCCGTTCTGGCTGTTCGGCGGATACCCCTACTACGGCGGCGGATACGAAGCGGGTCCATACGAAGGCGGCTACGCCGTCGCGCCCGTCGTGCGCACGCCGGGCCGGAGCTATTATGCCTATAACCGCTACAGCGGACAGATATACGGCTCGTGCGTGATCGATCTCGGCTATGGCCGCACGCAGCCGTGCGATGCAGGCGGCGCCCCCTAAAGCGCGCCCGACCGGGACACGCCGAGACGGGCAAGGCGGCTGACCGCCTCGCCCACGCCTGCGATTTGGCCGTCGCGTCGGGCTGCGCGCAAGAGGCTCATGGGCGCGTCTGCCCACTGCCGCGGACGCGGTACTTGAACGTGCAGAGCTGCTCGACGCCCACGGGTCCGCGTGCGTGCATGCGCCCGGTAGAAATGCCGATTTCCGCGCCGAACCCGAATTCGCCTCCGTCCGCAAACTGCGTCGAGGCATTGTGGATGACGATTGCGGAATCGACCTCCGCGAGGAACTTGTCGGCCGCCGCCTGATCGCCGGCGATGATCGCGTCGGTGTGGTGCGAGCCGTAGCGCTCAATGTGCCGGATTGCGCCCTCCACGCCGTCGACCACCTTGGCGGCAATGATGGCGTCCAGATATTCGGTGCCCCAGTCCTCATCGCGCGCGGGCTTTACGCGCGGATCGGCGGCCTGCACGGGAGTATCGCCGCGCACCTCGCAGCCCGCTTCGATCAGCATCGCCACCAGAGGCTTAAGGTGGGTCGCGGCGGCTGCGCCGTCGATCAGCAAAGTCTCTGCCGCGCCACAGACGCCCGTCCGCCGCAGCTTCGCGTTGAGAACGACCGCCTTCGCCATTTCGAGATCGGCCGAGCGATCAACATAGACGTGACAGACGCCTTCAAGATGCGCGAAGACCGGCACGCGCGCTTCCGCCTGCACGCGTGCGACGAGATTCTTGCCTCCGCGCGGCACGATCACGTCGATGGCTCCGTCGAGGCCTGCGAGCATCGCGCCCACCGCCGCCCGGTCGCGCGTCGGGACAAGCTGAATCGCGTCCTCCGGCAGGCCGGCCTCGCCGAGGCCGTGGGCGAGCGCGGCGTGGATCTCGCGCGAGGAACGGAAGCTTTCCGAGCCGCCGCGCAGAATGACGGCGTTGCCGGCCTTGAGGCAGAGCGCGCCGGCATCCGCCGTCACATTGGGCCGGCTTTCGTAGATCACGCCGACGACGCCGAGGGGGACGCGCACACGCTCGATCACAAGCCCGTTCGGCCGCGTCCAGCGGTCGATCACCGTGCCGACCGGATCGGCGAGCGCAGCGATCTCTTCGAGTCCGGTGGCGATCGCCGCGACGCGCTTTTCGTCGAGCGCGAGCCGATCGACGAAAGCAGGTGTTGCGCCGGCGGCTTTCGCCTCGGCCGCGTCTTCGGCATTGGCGGCGAGGATGGCGGCGCAACGCGCACGCAGCGCGCGCGCCATGGCCGCGAGCGCATCGTTTTTGCGTTGGGTCGGTGCAAGCGCGAGCGTCCGCGCCGCGCGGCGGGCCCTTTGCCCCATGTCGCGCATCAGCGCGGCGATATCACCCGTGCCTTCAACGGCTTTGAGAGGTGCAGTCATGTGTAACTTTATATCACATCGGCGCGGCCGGTGAATGCCGCAACCCCAACCCCCGCGGGATCGCCCAAAGTCCGCCCGGCGGGGCTCGGCAACGGCTTCTAAGCGGGGCGATCTTACGTTAGATCGGAAATCATGACCAAAAAGCCGCCGCTTCATCCCGGCCTCAAGCTCGCGCTCGATCTCGGGCCGCTGCTCCTGTTTTTCTTCGCGAATTCGCGACCGGCACTGTTCGCGCCCCTGCTCTCGACGATGCTACCCGACGGTCTTCTCGAAGGCCCTCGTGCCGGCATTTTTGCGGCCACCGCAATCTTCATGATCGCGGTGCTCATTGCGCTCGCCGTGTCCTACATCCTGACGCGCCACCTGCCGGCCATGGCGCTGGTCACGGGGGTCGTCGTCATGGTTTTCGGCTCTCTCACCCTCATCTTGCACGACGAGACGTTCATTAAGCTCAAGCCGACGATCATTTACGTGCTGTTCGGCGGCCTGCTCGCGGGCGGCCTCGCTTTCGGAAAGTCTCTGCTCGCCATCGTGTTCGATGCGGTCTTCGATCTCGACGAGGCGGGATGGCGAAAGCTCACCTGGCGCTGGGCGCTCTTCTTCTTTGCGCTCGCCGCGCTCAACGAGCTCGTCTGGCGCACGCAGTCGACCGATGTCTGGGTGAGTTTCAAGGCGTTTGCGGTCCTGCCCCTCACTTTCGCCTTCGCGGCGCTGCAGTACCCCCTCCTCAAACGTCACGCCCGCCACGAGGCACCGCCCGACGTCGGTTCGGGCAGCGGCCCGAAGCTTTAGGCTTGAGGCGCGACCCGGCGTCGCCGGCAGAAGCCAAGCCACCTCGCCGGGCCGCGCGCCGCCGGCGCTCAGGCCGCCTTCCGGTTGATGTTCGACTCCGCCATCGCGGTCAGCCGCTTGTCGGTCGCTTTCTCCTCCTCCAGGGTCTTCTGCAGCGGCGTGACGACGTCGCGCCGGCCCATTTGTTCGGCCCAAGCGACGAGCGTGCCGTAGCGCGTCATTTCGTAGTGCTCGACGGCCTGCGCGGCGGCAATCAACGCAGCATCGAGAACCTGCTTGTCGTCGACTTCGCTCGCCACGTCATTGGCTTCCTCGATGATGCCGTCGATCGCCGGACAGTCGACGCCTCCGGGTCGCTTGCCGAGCGTCTGGAACACCTGATTGAGCCGGTTGATGTGCTCCTTGGTCTCCTGCAGGTGG
>DASTKH010000016.1:0-143660 GCA_035716025.1 Xanthobacteraceae bacterium | reverse complement strand
AATTCGACGGACCTTCGTTGAATGCGGCCGAGAAGCCGGAGGCGGTTCCTGCGAGGGAGGATTTGGTGGGCGCACAAGGACTCGAACCTTGGACCCGCTGATTAAGAGTCAGCTGCTCTACCAACTGAGCTATGCGCCCGCGCCGTTCCGCCGTGCGCGGAAAAGTCCGCGGTCGTTTATCAAAGCGTTCCCGGACTGTCCAGCAAGTGGGACGCGGGCCCGCACGCCGCACGGCCGCCGCCCTGTGCCGGCCGGAGTGTCGACGACCGCCCCGCCGGAAGACACGAGGGCCCGGCTTCTACCGGTCGGGCCGGCCAGATACAGTCCTGCGGCGGGTGCGGGGTGCGCGCAGGAGGTGCGGGAGGCATGACGCAGAAGGGGCCGGCCGACTGGGTGAGCTTTTGGAACGCGCCGCATTCGATTTATGTGAATGCGCGCCATCTCGATGCGCACTACCGTGATATTGCGGAGGGCATCATCGCGCTCATTCCCTCCCCCGGCGCCCGCGTGCTTGACTACGGCTGCGGCGAGGCTCTCCACGCCGACCGCGTGGCCGCCGCGGCGACCTCGCTCACGCTGTGCGAGGCGGCGGAAGCCGTCCGTGCGAACCTGGCCCGGCGCTTCGCCGGGCACCCGAAGATCAAGATCGTCGCCCCCGCCGACCTCGAGGAGGAGGCCGACGCGGTTTACGATCTCGTCGTGGCCAATTCCGTGGTCCAGTATCTTTCGGCTGCTGAACTCTCCCGGCTGCTCGGTCTCTGGCGGCGGCTGCTCGCGCCGGAAGGCCGGCTCGTCGTCGGAGACGTGATCCCGCCCGATGTGGGCGCGGCGAGCGATGTCATGGCTCTGCTGCGCTATGCGGCACGGAACGGATTTCTGATTCCGGCCCTCGCCGGGCTCGCACGAACCGCAATCTCGCCCTATCGCCGCATCCGCGCGCGCTTGGGCGTCGCCCGCTACAGTGAGCGCGCGTTCCTCGCGCGGCTCGAAGCCGCCGGCTATCGTGCCGAACGGGCGGCGCGAAATCTGGAACACAACCAGGCGCGCATGACCTTCCTGGCGTCACCGCGCGGCAACGGCGGCTAACGTTCCCGGCGTCCGTTAACCAGCGCGCCAACAACCGCGTGCCATTTGCGCGCGCTTCGGGAATAGTGCCGGCCCTGGCCCGGTGGCGGAGTGGCGACGCAAAGGACCGTGCATGGTCTTCGAGCCTGGTTCGAATCCAGGCCGGGCCTCCAACACGTCAGGCGCGTGCGGCACCGACCGTATCCGCCATCGCGGCGCCCCGCCGCCCGAGCGGCTTCTCCCGACCTTGCGTGGTATCCCGTGCCGTCTGGTGCTCGATTTCGGCATTGAGCTCGGCGCCGAGCAGGATGACGACGACCGACAGCCACATCCAGATCATCAAGCCGATGACCGCACCGAGGGAACCGTAGGTCGCATTGTAGTCGGCAAAGTTCGCGAGATAGTAGGAAAAGGCGAGCGAACCCAGGATCCAGGCGAACGCGGCCACCGCGCTGCCCACCGACAGCCAGCGCCATTCGGCGTTCCGGCGGCTCGGGCCGAACCGGTAGAGAACCGACAGGCCGAGCACGATCACGACGAACATCACGGGCCAGCGGAGCACCGAAGCGAGCGTCGGTCCGAGCCCCTGCACGCCGAGAAACGCCAGTCCGAGCGGAAACACCACCACTACGGCGACCGCCACCAAAGCCGAGGCGATGGCGCCGAAGGTAAAGAGGAGCGACACGGCATTGAGCGTGAAAAAGCCCCGCTTTTCGTCCTCGTCGTAGACGACATTGAGGGCGTCGAAGATGGCCTTCATGCCGGCATTGGCGCTCCACATGGCGAGCGCGAGCGAAAACGCGAAGGCGAGCGACAGCTCGCTCGGACCCCCGGCCGTGATGCGTGCGATCTGGTCGCGCACGATGTCGAATCCGCCGGCCGGCACGAGCTGAGCGAGCGCCTCGAGATGGCTTGCGACCGTGTTCATGTCGGCGAACAGGCCGTAGCTTGAGACGAGCGCCGTGATGGCAGGAAAGAGCGCCAACAGCGCGTAATAGACAACACCGGCGGCAACCGCCAGCACGCGATCCCGGTTCATCTCCTCATAGGTGCGCCAGAGGATGTCTTTCCAGCCCCGGGCCGGGATGGCCAAGGGCGAGGCGGCGTGTCTGCCGCGGCCGGCCTCGCGCGCCCCGGCGATCTGCTTCCCCTGCGGTTCCCGGCTGCCTGCGGGTTCCTCGCTCCCTGCCGTGGCCGGCGCCGCGGCGCGAGCGGACGCGGCACGCCGCGCGCCCTGTCCGCCGGCGTTGAGCAGAAGGCCCGCGGCCACTCCGGTCGCGACCAGCGACCAGAACAAGGGAAGGCTTCTGTCATTGCGCGCGGTGCGCGATCTCATGGGGCGGTTTCCGGCTGCCGGCGGCTGACAACCCGTGGGCAAGGCCAAAGTTTCCACCCCTTGCCATCGGCGGGCCGCCGCCGGCATCGTGGGCGTGAGGGCGCGCGAGAGCGCGCAGCCTTCCCCTTGCTGCCAAAGTGGGCTAATCAGCCCCCGCTGCAGCGGCCTTCTGCCGTCCGCGCAGCCCGGTGGGCCCGCCAAGGCTGCGCGACGTCGCCGCCTTTTTTTGTGCCCTAACCTGTCTTGCGGAGCTAATGCCGAAACGCACCGACATTTCGTCCATCCTCATCATCGGTGCCGGCCCGATCGTCATCGGGCAGGCCTGCGAATTCGATTATTCCGGCACCCAGGCCGTGAAAGCGCTCAAGAGCGAGGGCTATCGCGTCATTCTCGTCAATTCCAATCCGGCGACGATCATGACCGACCCCGATCTCGCTGATGCGACCTATGTCGAGCCCATCACGCCGGAAATCGTCGCCAAGATCATCGAAAGGGAACGCCCGGATGCGCTGCTGCCGACCATGGGCGGGCAGACGGCGCTCAACTGCGCGTTGTCACTGCGCCGGATGGGCGTGCTGGAAAAATTCGGCGTCGAACTGATCGGCGCCACTGCCGAGGCGATCGACAAGGCGGAAGACCGGGAGCTCTTCCGCGAGGCGATGAAGAAGATCGGCCTGGAAACGCCGAAATCGTTTCTCGCCAATGCCTCGGACATGAAAAAGGCCGACCGCGAACGCTTCGCCCGCGAGATGGCGGCGATCGAAAGTCTCGGTCTTTCGGATCACGAAAAAGGCCGCCGTCGCGCGGAGTATCAGCGGCAATGGGCGGCCGGCGAAGATGAGCGCCGCAAGCGTTACGTGCATCGCGCGCTCGGCGAGGCGCTGTTGGCGCTCGCGGAGATCGGCCTGCCTGCGATCATCCGCCCCTCCTATACGCTCGCGGGCACCGGAGGCGGCATCGCCTATGACCTCGACGAGTTCATCGCCATCGTCCTCCAGGGGCTCGAAGCCTCGCCCACCAACGAGGTGCTGATCGAGGAAAGCGTGCTCGGCTGGAAGGAGTTCGAGATGGAGGTCGTCCGCGACAAGGCGGACAACTGCATCATCGTCTGCTCCATCGAGAACCTCGATCCGATGGGGGTCCACACCGGCGATTCGATCACCGTCGCACCGGCCCTGACCTTGACCGACAAGGAATATCAGCGCATGCGCGACGCTTCGATCGCGGTGCTGCGCGAGATCGGCGTCGAGACCGGAGGCTCGAACGTGCAGTTCGCCGTCAACCCGGCGAACGGGCGTCTCGTCGTCATCGAGATGAATCCGCGCGTTTCGCGCTCCTCGGCACTCGCCTCAAAGGCGACGGGCTTTCCGATCGCGAAGGTCGCCGCCAAGCTCGCGGTGGGCTACACCCTCGACGAGATCGCAAACGACATTACCGGCGGCGCGACCCCCGCCTCCTTCGAGCCGACGATCGATTATGTCGTCACCAAGATCCCGCGCTTTGCCTTCGAGAAGTTTCCCGGCGCTTCCCCGGTTCTGACGACATCCATGAAGTCGGTCGGCGAAGTCATGGCCATCGGCCGCACCTTCGCGGAAAGCCTGCAAAAAGCCCTTCGCTCTCTGGAAACGGGCCTCACCGGCCTCGACGAAGTGCCGATCGAGGGCGCGGGCCGCGGCGACGACAAGAATGCCATTCGGGCGGCGCTCGGCACGCCGACGCCTGACCGGCTCCTGAAGGTCGCGCAGGCCATGCGGCTCGGCTTTTCCGATGCCGAAATCCACGCCTCCTGCCGGATCGACCCATGGTTTCTCGCACAGATCCGCGCGATCGTCGCGATGGAGGAGGAGATCAAGGCGAAGGGCCTGCCGGAGACTGCGGGCGCACTCCGGCGCATCAAGGCGCTGGGCTTTTCCGACGCACGGCTTGCCAGGCTCACGGGTCTTGCGACCCATGAGGTCGCCGCCCGGCGGCACGCGCTCGGCGTGCGCCCGGTCTTCAAACGGATCGACACCTGCGCGGCCGAGTTCGCGGCGCCGACGGCCTACATGTATTCAAGCTACGAAGCGCCCGGCGCGGGCCTCGCGATCGACGAGGCAGAACCCTCGGACCGCAGCAAGGTCGTCATTCTCGGCGGCGGCCCGAACCGCATCGGCCAGGGCATCGAGTTCGACTACTGCTGCTGCCACGCCTCCTTCGCGCTCAAGGAGGCGGGGTACGAAACCATCATGATCAACTGCAATCCGGAGACGGTCTCGACCGATTACGACACGTCGGATCGGCTCTATTTCGAGCCGCTGACGGCCGAAGACGTCCTCGAAATCATCGAAAGGGAGCGCAGTGCCGGTCGACTCCACGGGGTGATCGTGCAATTCGGCGGGCAGACGCCGCTGAAGCTGGCCGAGCCGCTCGCGAAGGCAAGCGTGCCGATCCTCGGCACGTCGCCGGACGCCATCGACCTCGCCGAGGACCGCGACAGGTTCAAGCGCCTGCTGGACCGGCTGAAGCTGCGGCAGCCTCAGAACGGCATCGCGGCAAGCCTCGAGGAGGCCCGCAGCGTCGCGGAAAGGATCGGATACCCGGTGGTGATCCGCCCCTCCTACGTGCTGGGCGGGCGCGCGATGGAGATCGTCCACGACGCCACCCAGCTCGACCGCTATTTGATGCGGCTGACTTCCGATCTCGACCGACCCTCCGAGCTTGCGGTCTCCGCCGACCGGCCGTTGCTGATCGACCGCTATCTCACCGATGCAATCGAGGTCGATGTCGATTGCCTGGCCGACGGCCAGGACACGTTCATTGCCGGCATCATGGAGCATATCGAGGAGGCCGGGATTCATTCCGGCGACTCGGCCTGCGCCCTGCCGCCGCACTCGCTCAGCAAGCAGGGCAACCTGGTCGCTGAAATCGAGCGTCAGACGCGCGCGCTTGCCCTGGCGCTCAATGTCGGCGGCCTCATGAACGTGCAGTACGCGATCAAGAACGGGGACATCTACGTGCTCGAGGTCAACCCGCGTGCCTCCCGCACGGTGCCGTTCGTCGCCAAGGTGATCGGCCTGCCCATCGCCAAGATCGCCGCCCGGGTGATGGCCGGGGAGCCGCTCGCACGCTTCGGCCTCAACCCCCGCAAGCTCGGCCATACCGCAGTCAAAGAGGCGGTGTTCCCGTTCAACCGGTTCCCGGGGGTCGATACCGTGCTGGGCCCGGAGATGAAGTCCACGGGCGAGGTGATGGGCCTTGACCGGTCGTTCGAGATGGCCTTTGCCAAGAGCCAGATCGGTTCCGGCTCGCGGCTGCCGCGCGCCGGCTCGGTGTTCGTCTCGGTCCGCGACTCGGACAAGCCGCGCATCGTGGAGACCATGCGGCTTCTCGCCCGGCTGGGCTTCCGGGTCATCGCAACCGGCGGCACCCAGCGCTACCTCGCCGACCACGGGGTTTCGGCCGAAAAGATCAACAAGGTGCTGGAGGGGCGGCCGCACATCGTTGACGCCATCAAAAACGGCGACGTCCATCTCGTGTTCAATACGACCGAGGGCTCCAAGGCGCTGGACGACAGCCGGTCCTTGCGCCAAGCTGCCCTCTTGCACAAAGTCCCGTATTACACCACTCTGGCGGGTGCCGAAGCAGTCGCCCGCGGAATTGAGGCCTATTTGGCCGGCGAACTGGAAGTTCGGCCACTGCAGAGTTATTTTAGCAGCCGGTCCTGACGCCGGCCGCGCAGGCAGCCGCCGGCCCGACCTTGAGGGTCGGGGCCGGAACCGCCGCGAGGACCCGGACTTGTAGTGGGTTGGAGTGTCGAGCCGGCCTTGCCGCAAGGCCGTGCGGTGGGCTCCGGCACGCAGCGCGTTGGCGTTCAGACGGAATCGATTTCGGCCGCGGGGCGGGTCTTCCGACCCGTGGTCGTGGATTTGTCTGTCGCGTGGGTTGGAGAGGACTAGAGAGACGAAATGGATAAGATCCCGATGACCGAGGCCGGGTACGCTGCGCTCGAGAACGAGCTCAAGTACCGCCAGCAGACCGAGCGGCCCCGCATCATCCAACAGATCACGGACGCGCGGACGCACGGCGACCTTTCGGAAAACGCCGAGTATCACGCCGCCAAAGAGGCGCAGTCGCACAACGAGGGCCGCATTGCCGAGCTCGAAGACAAGCTCGCACGCGCCGAGGTGATCGACGTGTCCAAACTGTCCGGCGACGTCATCAAATTCGGCGCCACGGTCACGCTCATCGACGAGGACACCGAGGAGAAAAAGGTCTGGCAGATCGTGGGCGAGCCGGAGGCAGACGCCAAGAAGGGGCGTATCTCGATTACCTCGCCGATGGCGCGAGCCCTTATGGGCAAGAAAAAGGGCGCGCAGGTGGAGGTCGTGACACCTTCCGGCGCCAAAGCCTACGAGGTGGTCAAGGTGGAGTGGCGCTGACCGCGACCTCGCATCGTCCGACGAAGAGCGATGACAATCCGGGTCCGGCCCGCGGGCCCGGGGGGCTTACTCGGCAACGCTCGTGGTCGAGCGGAGCGCAACCGGCTGGCTGTGCCGACGCGCCGCGGAGCGGAGAATGTGCTTGCGCCCTCCACCCTGGCGCACGAAATCGCAATAAGCGAACCCGAATCCGGAAACCGATCCGCGGAAGCTGTTGTCGCTCGTCTTCTCGAGGTTGAAGCACGGCTCGAACGGCAGCCCCTTCACGCTCGCGCAGACCTTTTCGCCTTTGATGCGCAGGGTTCCGGAAGGCAGCGCCGCCCGCCGCACCGGTCCGCGGCCCTGGAACTGGATGGTGCCGGCAACCGAACCGTCGGCCTGGATGCGGCCCGCGCCCGTGGTTCCCTCAAAGCACGTGTAGGAAAAGACCTTGCCGACGACGAAGCGCCGCGCGTGATCCGGCGTCATCTCGCCTGCCGAGGCCGGCCACGCAAACATGAGACCCGTGGCGAAGAGCGCCATCCGCGCCGCAGACATTGTCCCTCTCCCCGTGCTGGCCTTCGGTGCAATCAGCAGATACGCGATGTTTCTCGCCAAATCCTGAACGCATTTACCCGATCTTGACCACGATCCGTCCCCGCACCTTTCCCGCGAGGATGTCGGCGGCCGCCCGGGGCACGTCGTCCAGAGCGATTTCGCTCGTCATGGCGACGAGTTTGCCTCGATCAAGCTCCGAAGCCAAGCGCCTCCAAGCCTCCTTGCGGCGCGGCCGCGGACACATCACCGAGTCGATGCCGAGCAGCGACACCCCGCGCAGGATGAAGGGCGCGACCGACCCGGGCAGGTCCATGCCGCCCGCAAGCCCGCAGGCCGCGATCGCCCCGCCGTAGCGCGTCATCGAAAGCAGGTTGGCGAGCGTGTGAGAGCCGACAGAATCGACGCCGGCGATCCACCGCTCGCGGGCGAGCGGGCGCGCCGGACCCGCAAGTTCGTCCCGCGGGATGATCTCGGCCGCGCCAAGCCCTTGCAGATAGGCCGCTTCCTGTGGGCGACCCGTGGACGCGATCACGTGAAAGCCGGCCTTGGCCAGCAGCGTCACGGCAACCGAGCCGACGCCCCCCGCAGCCCCGGTGACGACCGCGGCGCCCTGTGCCGGATCGAGGCCTTGTCGCTCGAGAGCCATCATGGCCAGCATGGCGGTGTAGCCGGCGGTGCCGATCGCCATCGCCTCCCGTCCGGAGAGCCCTTCGGGCAGACCGATCAACCAATCTCCCTTCACGCGGGCCTTTTCGGCGAAAGCGCCCAGATGCGTCTCGCCCAGTCCCCAGCCGTTCAGGATGACGCGATCCCCGGCCTTCCATTCCGGATGGTCCGAATGCTCGACGACGCCTGCAAAGTCGATCCCCGGGATCATGGGCCAACGGCGGACCACCGGAGCCTTTCCGGTCAGCGCCAAGCCGTCCTTGTAGTTCAACGTCGACCACTCGATCCGGACCGTGACGTCGCCGTCCATCAGATCGGCTTCGTCGAAATCCGCCATCGTTACGGCCGGCTGTCCCTGATCGCTCTTGTCGATGCGGATGGCCTTGAACGTCACCGCTTTATCTCGCCTCTTACAAAGGTTTCGCAGCCAGTAGTGGCGCGCGCGGCCCAGAGGCGCAAGTGCCGCCGCACCACACCCCGATTGGATCGTTTCGACAGGTCTACGGTCGGACCGGCCTGCCCGCCCGTCGAGCCGCCGCTTCGCCGAGCAGGACCTGAAGTCGGTCGAGGAAAGGGATCTGGCTCTTGAGGATCCGCCCCCGCGCCTCCTCGATTCCGAACCATTCGGCCCGGTCGATCTCGGGAAAGCTCTGCATGCGCCCGCTCCGCGGCGGCCATTCGACATCGAACGTGTTGCTGCGGATCGCGCGCGGATCGAAATCGCCCTCGACCGCGAAGGCCACCACCCGCTTGCCGCCGGCCTGCCGCAACTCGCCGAGCGGCAGGAAGTCCCCGGCAGGCGCCGCCCCGGTTTCCTCCGTGAACTCCCGGATGGCCGCGCGAAGCTGATCCTCGTCGGGATCGATCTCGCCCTTGGGGATCGACCAGGCCCCCGCGTCCTTGCGCCGCCAAAACGGACCGCCCGGGTGGGCGAGCAGCACTTCGGGACCGCCCGCCCCGCGCCGGCGGAACATCAGGAGGCCCGCGCTCGTCCTCGCCACGGCGTGGACCTCACACGCTTGCGTTGCGCGCCGAATGGTCGCGGGGCGGAAGACGCCACGGCTGTTGAAAGGGCCGGGCCGTGCGTTGCATATCTTGCATAGCTCCTCTCCGAGCATACATACCGCAGGCCTCAAGCCGCGCGAGGGCTTCCCCGATGCCTCAAACCATTGCCGCCAAGGTCATTATCGTCGGATCGGGCCCGGCGGGCTACACGGCGGCGATCTATGCCTCGCGCGCAATGCTCGAACCGGTGCTGATCCAGGGTCTGCAACCCGGCGGCCAGCTCACCATCACGACCGACGTCGAAAACTATCCGGGTTTTGCGGACGTTATCCAAGGCCCGTGGCTCATGGAGCAGATGGAGAAGCAGGCCCGCCATGTCGGAACCCGGATCGTCTTCGACCACGTGGCGGCGATCGACCTGTCCGTGCGTCCATTCCGTCTGACCTGCGATTCGGGCGATGTCTACCTGGCTGATGCGCTCATTCTGGCCACCGGCGCCCAGGCGCGTTGGCTCGGATTGCCTTCGGAGGAGGCCTTCAAGGGTTTCGGCGTTTCCGCCTGCGCGACCTGCGACGGCTTCTTTTACCGGAACAAGGAGGTCGTCGTGGTCGGGGGCGGCAATACGGCCGTCGAAGAAGCGCTGTTTCTCACCAATTTTGCGTCGAAAGTGACGCTGATCCACCGCCGCGACCGGCTGCGGGCCGAAAAGATCCTGCAGGAGCGCCTCTTCAAGAACCCGAAGATCGAAGTGATCTGGGACACTGTGGTGGAGGAAATCGTCGGTACCTCGGAACCCCGCAAGGTCACCGGCGTGCGCCTCAAGAGCTTGCGCAGCGACAAGGAGACGGTGTTCGCCTGTGACGGCGTCTTCATCGCGATCGGGCACAGCCCAGCCACCGAGCTGGTTTCGAGCCAGCTCAAGATGAAACCGTCGGGTTACATCCAGACCGCGCCGCATTCGACCGCAACGTCCGTGCCGGGCGTGTTCGCCGCCGGCGACGTGACCGACGAGGTCTATCGGCAGGCCGTGACCGCAGCCGGCATGGGCTGCATGGCCGCGCTCGAAGCGGAGAGATTTCTCGCCGCTCATGCGGAGCATCGCGCCGCCGCCGAGTAGCGGCCGAGACGAGGGGGACGCGGAACCGCGCCATTCGCAGTCATGGATTGGGACAAGCTGAAGGTCTTTCACGCGGCTGCCGAAGCCGGCAGCTTCACGCATGCGGGAGAACAGCTCGGGCTGTCGCAGTCCGCCGTATCGCGCCAAGTGAGCGCCCTCGAGCAGGAGCTTTCGGCGCCGCTGTTTCATCGCCACGCGCGCGGCCTCATTCTCACCGAGCAAGGCGATCTGCTTTTCCGCACGGCGCACGAAGTCCTGATGAAACTCGAGGCGGTGCGGGCAAAGCTTTCCGACAGCCGCTCGAAGCCGAACGGCGAATTGCGCGTCAACACCTCGCCTGGCCTGGGGATCAACTGGCTGACGCCGCGTCTTGGCGAATTCCTCGATCTGTATCCAGACGTTCGGATTTCATTGATCACCGGGGACGAGGAACTCGACCTGTCGATGCGCGAGGCGGATGTCGCAATCCGACTTCGGCCGCCGACACAACCCGACCTCATCCAGCGCAAGCTGTTCTCCGTACATTTTCACGCTTACGCCTCGCCTGAATATTTGAAGCGCTTCGGCACGCCGCGCCAGCCGGAGGATCTCGACACGCACCGGCTCATCGTGCTCGGCGGTCAGACGCCGAACTATCTGCAGAACGTGCGGTGGCTGCTTGCGGCCGGCCGGGCCGATCGCGAGCCGCGCGCGCCTTGGCTCACGATCAACAATATTCTCGGAGTTTTGCGCGCCTGCCAGCGTGGCGTCGGCGTGGCGATGCTGCCCGACTACGTGGTCGAGGAGAACGGCGGCGTGGTGCAGCTGTTCAGCGACGGCGAAGGCTTCTCGTTCGACGCGTTTTTCGTCTATCCGGAGGAATTGAAGTCCGTCGCGCGCGTGCAGGTGTTCCGCGACTTTCTCGTCGCACAGGCGCAACGCTGGCGTTTTTAACCGATGTCTCCACTCTTTCGCAGCACTGCGGACCCTTCATGGCTGACATGCGGCCCCTCGTGTTGTCAGCAAGGGGGCACGCGCGCATAGTTTTTGTGCGCTGTTCGCGAGCGGACCGCATCCTCCCAAGCGGCGGTCACGAATAGCCAGCTGTTCCCCTCTGAAGTGGTGTCGGCGCAGTCCCTTCGCGCCGGCTGGAACTAAGCCGGGCTCTCGCGGGCCCGGCTTTTTATTGCCTCATTGCGGCAGGGTTTCGCATGGGCCCGGCACCGGAAAGGGTGCCGGCCGGCAAAAAGCTCCGGCGATTAACAGGATCGCAAGGTTAATGCCTCAGAAAGGATGACGATCCGCCCGCGCCAATGCGCGCGGGCTCCGGAGTTCAATAACCGTCGCGTGCAGGTTCGGGATCGTGTGGCGTAAGGGGCGTGCGGGCGCGCTGTCCGCTTCCTGCGGGATCGCCGGATTGCTGATCGTGCTCGGTACGAGCACGATCGCCCGGCAGGATCTCGCCGGCCTGATGACACGGCAAAGCGACTTGATCGATCGTGCCCGCCAGCACTTATTGGCCTCGCCGCTCGCAACCATTCATGCCGCGCTGTTCGGCCCCAGGCGATCGTTCCTCAAATCGCCAGCGCGGGGTGGCGAGAACGTCCTTCTCGCAAAGTTCGATCCGAATGCGTCGGCAGACGATTTGATCGGAGAAGGCCCACCCGGTCCCACCGTCAATCGTGCCGCGAAGGGCGACCTGCTGGTCCCGATGCTCCAGATCGAGATCAACCGAGAGATCGTCGCCTCGCTGCGCGGCCAGCCTCCCGTCGGCGCGCCGACTGGCGACGAGGACCTCGAAGCGGCCGTCCGCTTCGTCCCTTTCCCGGAATATGACATCTCGCTGTCGCTCGAGTTGAATCCGGAAATTCCGCCCGCGCCGAACGCGGAAGCGGGCGAAGACGACGCAGACGGCGAAGAGTCCCGCACGGCCTTCGGCGAGTTGCGGCTCTATTTCGAGGGCGTCCCGATGACGGCCGTGCCCATGAAAATCGAGCCCTGGCCGCCCGGCCAGGCGCCGATGCTCGAAACGGCACCCGTCACCGCGCAGTCCGGGGGCGAGGAAGGCCCCGCGGCGGAACCGCGGCCCGCGCCCAAGAGGGAACCCGTGACGGTTGCGGCGAAGGGCGAGGCGCACGGAGAACCCGAAGGGCTTCTCACCCCGGCCATGCGGCTCAGCCTGTCGCCGAAGGCGCGCGCCAAGGCGGAGCGTTGTCTGGCGAATGCGGTCTATTTCGAGTCCCGCGGCGAGTCCGTGCGGGGCCAGATTGCGGTCGCTCAGGTTGTCCTCAATCGCGTCTTTTCCGGATACTATCCTGAGGATGTCTGCGGCGTGGTCTACCAGGGCGCGCGCCGGCATCTCTCGTGCCAGTTCACCTTCGCCTGCGACGGTATCCCGGACGTCGTTACCGAGCCCGACGCGTGGGAGCGCGCGACACGCATCGCCAAAGCCGCGCTCGACGGCAAGATCTGGCTCAAGGACGTGGGCAAGGCGACCCACTACCACGCCTATTGGGTCAACCCCTACTGGGTGCGCTCGATGCGTCGCCTTCAGCGGATCGGCGTTCACAGCTTTTATCGTCCGCGGCGCTGGGGCGACGGCTCCGACGCTCCCGTCTGGGGACGGCCCGCCAACCCGGAGCTTGCCGCCAAGTTCTGAGCGCGCCCGCTCCTCTCGCCTTCCGCCTTGCGCCAACTCAGATCGCAATATCGAGCGCCACGTCCAGCGCCGGCGCGGAATGGGTGATCCAACCGCTGGAAATGTAATCCACGCCCGTCTCCGCGATCGCCGCAATCGTCTCGCGCGTGATCCCGCCCGAGGCTTCGAGGATCAACCGGCCCGCAACCATGGCGACGGCCTGCCGCAGAAGGGCCGGCTCCATGTTGTCGAGCAGCACCGCGTCGGCGCCGCCCGCGTCGAGCACCTCCCGCAACTGATCGAGCGTGTCGACCTCGATCTCGATCTTCACCAGGTGGCCGGCCACGGCGCGCGCCCGCTCGAGGACCTTTGCGACGCCTCCCGCCACCGCGATGTGGTTGTCCTTGATGAGCATCGCATCGTCGAGACCGAAGCGATGATTGAATCCGCCGCCGCAGCGCACGGCATATTTCTCGAGCGCCCGCAGGCCGGGCGTGGTCTTGCGGGTGCAGCAGAGACGGGCCCGCGTGTGCGCAATACGGCTTGCAAGATCGTGGGTCGCTGTCGCGACACCCGATAGATGGCCGAGGAAGTTGAGGGCGGTGCGTTCCCCCGCCAGAACGGCCCGTGCCGCACCCTCAATCGTCATCAGCGTCGTGCCGGCCGCGACGACTGCGCCGTCGCGGCTCTGCGCGGCGATTTGCGCGGACGGGTCGAGCCGGCGAAATGCGGCCTCGACGAGCGGAAGCCCGGCAATGACCCCCGCCTTGCGGGCGACCACGACGGCGCGGGCGCGAGCCCCTTCCGGAATCGTCGCGATCGAGGTCACGTCGCCCGCCCGGCCCAGGTCTTCGGCGAGCGCGCGCGCCACTGCGGCATCGATCTCGAGCGGCGAAAGGAACGCATCGGGGAAAAGGAGGGAGGTCATCGACACGGTCCCATTCAGGGCGCCCGCGCCAGGGCAGGCGTGGCAATCTCCGAGAAAATGGCCCTGGCCTGGGCGAGCGTGAGGAAGGTGCGGCGCGCCAAGACAGGATCGGGATCGGGAAAGTCCGAGCGGAAATGTCCGCCGCGGCTCTCCCGCCGTGCGAGCGCCGCGGCCGCAATCAGAAAAGCGGCGGTCGCCATATTGCGCAGGCGCGGGGTGGCCGCCGTGCGCTCGATACGGTCGATCTCGGCCAGCGCCCGCCGCAGCCCGGCGGCGTTCCGTACGACGCCCACCTCCTCCGACATGAGACGGCGCAGCTTCTCTTCGGTGTGCGTTTCGTTCGGCCACGACGCGACGACCGGCGGCTCCGCCCGGGCGCGGTCCGTCGCACCGGCAGGAACATGGATGCCGATGTCTTGCGCGGCGCGGGCGGCGAAGACGACCGCCTCGAGCAGAGAGTTCGACGCGAGCCGGTTCGCGCCATGGGCGCCGGTTGCGGCCACTTCCCCGATCGCCCAGAGCCCGTGCAGAGAGGACCGGCCCCGCGCGTCGGTCCGGATACCGCCCATGTGGTAATGCTGCGCGGGAACAACCGGAATGGGCTCGCGGGCGGGATCGAGCCCGGCCTCCCGGCAGCTTGCCGCAACCGTCGGGAATTTTTCCGAAAAGGCGTCGCCGATCGCCTCCCGCGCATCCAGAAAAGCGCCGCGCCCGGCCGCAATTTCCGCAAAAACGCCGCGCGCCACCACGTCGCGCGGCGCGAGTTCGGCATCGGGGTGCAGCCGGCGCATGAACCGCTCGCCGGCCCGGTTGACGAGCACGGCCCCCTCCCCGCGGAGCGCCTCGGTCGCGAGCGGCACAGGATCGCGGCCGAGATCCAGAGCGGTCGGATGAAACTGAACGAACTCGACATCCGCCAGCACGGCGCCGGCCCGCGCGGCGATGGCAAGCCCGGCGCCGGCGGCCTCGGGCGGATTGGTGGTCACCGCATAGAGGTGACCGATCCCGCCGGTTGCGAGGACGACGGCCCGGGCCGGAATCGTCCACAGGCGCCCGGTTTCGCCTTCCCGGGCGCGCAGACCCGCCACCGCGCCGTCCCTGACCAGCAGGTCCTCGGCGGCGAAGCCTTCGCGCAGACGAATCGACGGGGTGGCCCGCACCGCGGCCACGAGAGAGGTCATGATGGCGCGGCCCGCCATATCCCCCTTTACCCGCACGATGCGGGGCGCCGAATGCGCCGCTTCGCGCGAAACCAGGAGACGACCGGCAGCATCGCGATCGAAGGCAACGCCGTAGGACAAGAGATCGCGGATGCGGTCGGGCGCCTCGCAAGCCATGCCGAGCGCGACCGCCTCGTCGACGAGCCCGGCCCCGGCCAAGGCGGTGTCGCGCGCATGCGCCTCGGGCGTGTCGTCCGGGTTCACGGCGGCCGCCACGCCGCCCTGGGCCCAGGCACTCGAGGCGCCCTCGCCGAGCGGGGCGGCCGCGATCACCGTGACAGGCCGGGGGCTGAGCCTCAGGGCGCAGAACAGCCCCGCAAGCCCTCCCCCCACGACGAGGATATCGTCGAACTGTCCGGCATGGGTGTTGGTCACGAAAATCCCCGGCGGTCAGGGCGTCGTACGAGCGGCGCTCTCGAATGCGTGGGCGAACCCTTTCGATCGGCGCCCGCGGCGAGAACGGCGAGGAGGCGGCCGCACGGCGAACCGAAGCTCTAGCTCTTCAGGTTCACCATGCGCTCGACGGAACGGCGCGCGCGATCGGCAATCGCCGGATCGATCACGACCTCCTCTTTCATGTAGACCAGCGAGTCCAGGATCTTCGGCAAGGTGATGCGCTTCATGTGCGGGCAGAGATTGCATGGGCGCACGAATTCGACATCCGGCAGCTCTGCCTGGACGTTGTCGGCCATCGAGCATTCCGTGACCATGACGATGCGCTGCGGCCGCTTCGCCCGCACCCAGTCGATCATGTGAGCGGTCGAACCCGTAAAGTCCGCCTCGGCAACAACATCCGGCGGGCACTCCGGATGAGCGATGATGCTGATGCCGGGGTCGTTCTCGCGATAGCGCCGCAGCTCCTCGCCGGTGAAGCGTTCGTGCACCTCGCACGCTCCCTTCCAGGCAATGATCTTCTTTTTCGTCTGGCCGGCGACGTAATGGGCGAGATACTGGTCCGGCACGAAGATCACGGTATCGCCGGGCAGACTCTCCACGACCTGCAACGCGTTCGAGGACGTGCAGCAGATGTCGACCTCAGCCTTCACGTCGGCCGACGTGTTGACATAGGCGACCACGGGAACGCCCGGGAACTTCTCGCGCAGCAGCCGAACGTCCGCCCCGGTGATCGACGAGGCGAGCGAGCAGCCGGCCTTGGAATCCGGAATGAGGACGGTTTTCTCGGGATTGAGGATCTTCGACGTCTCGGCCATGAAGTGGACGCCGCACTGCACGATCACTTCTGCGTCGACGCGGGTCGCTTCGCGCGCAAGCTGCAGGCTGTCGCCGACGAAATCGGCGACGCAGTTGTAGATCTCGGGGGTCTGGTAGTTGTGTGCCAGAATGACGGCGTTGCGCTCCTTCTTGAGCGCATTGATGGCCTTCACATAGGGCGCGAAGAACGGCCACTCGATCTCGGGGATGACGCCTTTGACCTTCTCGTAGAGGGGGCGTGTTTCTCTGGCGACCTGCTCGTTCCATTCGAGCGAGGGCATGGGCAGAGTGCGCACGGCGGCGCGTGGCGGCGGCAGCACCGCAGCCCGGCTGGCAGGACGCGGGTCCGAAGGGCCGAGGATGTTGAGAACGGGCATTGGCGCTTCCCGATGTTAATGCTCAAGTTGAGCATATCTAGGTACTGAAAAATCCGGTGCAAGCACCGGCATCGCTCTTATTCTCGTTTCGAGCAAAATAACTATAGCATGCGCAGGGAGGGCATGGCCAGAACGTGCGCGCGGACAAGCCATGCAATCTTGCGATTGAAATGATCACAAAGTTTGGCTTGGCCCGCGCTTGTCCGTCTCTATTTTCAATGGCCCTCGGCTTCGTCTGCCAAGCGACCGCCGTTTTCGCCGAAAGGCCGAACCTATGACTGCCGCCGCCCGCCGCTCAGCGATGCCGGTGATCTTGCTCATCGGCGCCGGCTGCCTCATCGGCATGATGACGGCCGGACCCCGGTCCGCGGCGGGCCAGTTCCTGACGCCGTTGTCCTTTGCGCATGGCTGGGGCCGCGACGTGTTTTCGCTGGCGATCGCCGTCCAGAACCTCGTGTGGGGCATGGGGCAGCCGCTTGCCGGCGCGGTGGCGGACCGCTTCGGCGTAAGCCGCGTGCTGAGCGTCGGCGCGATCTTCTACGCCGCGGGCCTGCTGCTGATGGCCTATGCGGACACGCCGCTCATGCTGCAGCTTTCCGCCGGCCTGCTGATCGGGCTCGGCCTGTCGGGCTCTGCCTTCACGCTCGTGGTCGGCGCGCTCGGCAAGATGGTGCCGGAGGAATGGCGCTCGTTCACCTTCGGGGCCGGAACGGCGGCCGGTTCGCTCGGACAGTTCGTCTTTTCACCTCTCGCGCGCGGCCTTATCGACAGCTTCGGATGGCAGGTCGCGCTGCTCGCCTTCGCGGGCCTCATGCTGATGGTGATCCCGCTGTCGCTCGCGTTCGCCAATGGAACGACCACGGCGGCGGGAGCGGAGCCGCCCCGCCAATCGCTGCCGCAGGCGCTTGCGGAAGCTTTCGGCCACCCGAGCTACGTGCTCCTGGTGCTCGGATTTTTCACCTGCGGATTCCAGCTCGCCTTCGTGACCGTGCACCTGCCGGCCTATCTCGTGGACCGCGGCCTCTCCGCCGACGCGGGGGCATGGACGATCGGGGTCATCGGCCTTTTCAACATCCTGGGCGCGCTGACCGCGGGCTGGCTCGGCAACCGCATGCCCAAACGCTACATTCTTGTTGCCATCTATGCGCTGCGCGCCGTGTCGATCGTGGGCCTCGTGATGCTGCCGATGAGCCTCGGCTCGGCGCTCCTCTACGGCATCGTCACAGGATTCCTGTGGCTGTCGACCGTGCCGCCGACCTCCGGGCTCGTGGCGGTGATGTTTGGCACGCGCTGGCTTGCCATGCTGTTCGGCTTTGCGTTCTTCAGCCATCAGGTCGGCGGCTTTCTCGGCGTATGGCTCGGCGGTTACCTTTATGAGCAGACCGGCTCCTATGATGTCGTGTGGTGGCTCGGCGTGTTCTTCGGGATCGCTTCGGCGCTGATCAATCTGCCGATTGTCGAGAAGCCCGTAACCCGTCCGGCCCTTGCGCCCGTCACGGCGACCCCGGCGCCTTGACGCGCGTCGAGCGGCGGCTCCCTCGCCGTTTCGGCGCGCGCACCCGAGAGCCCCGTTCCATCCGGCCGGGGGCCCGCCCGGCCGGAGCGCTTTCGGCGACGCGCCGGCCCGGCTATCGTTCCTCAAACAAGGGGGAACACATGCCGGACTGGACCGATCGGGTCCGCCAGGAGCTGAAGGCCGTCGCGTCCGCGCCCGTCGCATTTGCGGTGATCGTGATTACGGCAGGCGTGGTGATGTGGATCGTCACCCAATGGTCCTACAGCGCGCTGCTTGCCGGGAAGGACACTCACATCGCCTTTCTGGAAAGACGCCTCGCCGATTGGCGCGACAAGATGGCAGGCATGAACCCCGACGAGGCGCGGGCGCGGCTGCATGCCTTGGAAACCGAGGTCAAGACCCTGCAACTGCGCCTCAAGCCGCGCCGGCTGACGGAAGACATGCGCGAATTGCTGATCGATCGCGCCCGCCTGCGCGCGGGCGCGCACGACGCGCTGACCATTCTACGCGAGGCCGATTGCAGCGACTGCGAGGGGTTTGCCATGCAAATCGCCGAAGCCTTGCGCGAAAGCGGCGGCTGGACCGTGACGCTCGGTCTCTCGACGGAGCGCATCGAGCGGCCGCGCTACGGCTTGGCGATCCGCGTTGCCGATCCGCTGCGGCCGCCTCCGGAAGCCGTGCGGTTGCAGAATGCGCTTCAAGTGGCGCAGATCGCCTTCGAGATGATCGGCGGGGGCGGGAGCGGCGTCGCGCTGCTCGTCACCGAACGGCCGGTGCAGTAGGCGAAACCTGCATCGGTCAAGTCTCGCGCCCCAAAGCGCTTTCATGCCAGCGCCGCAGGGCGAAATGCGCGATCGCGCTCGTGAGCAGGAAGATCGCGATGCCCGACAAGGAGATCAGAACCAGAGCGGCAAACATACGGGGGATCTGCAACCGGTAACCGGACTCGAGAATGCGATAGGCAAGGCCCGAGGCCTGCCCGCCCGTTCCCGCCACGAATTCGGCCACGACCGCGCCGATGAGCGCGAGCCCGCCGGAAATCTTCAGACCGCCGAGAAAATAAGGCAGAGCCGCGGGCAGCCGCAGATAGCGCAATGTTTGCCAGCGGCTCGCCCGATAGAGTCGGAACAAGTCCAAGAGATTATGGTCGGCCGAATTGAGCCCGAGGATCGTATTGGAGAGAATGGGAAAGAACGCCACGATCCAAGCGCAGATCAGCAGCGAGAGCGTGATGTCGCCGACCCAGATGATGATCAGCGGCGCAATGGAAACGACCGGCGTCACCTGCAGGATCACGGCATAGGGCAGGAGCGATTTCTCGAGCCATTTCGATTGCGTGAACAGCAGGGCAAGCACCAGGCCGACGATCACCGCCGCCGCGAGCGCCGCGAACGTGATCCGCAACGTGATCAGCAGCGATTGCGACAGCGTGCCCCAATCCCTCCAGAGAGTCTCGGCAATCAACACCGGGCCCGGGAGGATGTAAGGCGGTATGCCCTTGAGGCGGACGACGGCCTCCCACGCCGCAAGCACGACGATGCCGATGCTCGCCGGCGCAAGAATTCCGGGCCATGCGCCTGCGGCGATGCCCAAGACGCGGCGGTCCGGCGCGGGAACCGGCCGCGTCTCGCCGTCCGTGCCGCCGCGCGTCAAACGCGATGCGGGGGCTTCGCTCATATCGGCCGCTCCTCCCGCTTTTCGGCAGGGCGTGCCCCCGACCCCTCGACCGGATCGCAGTCGCCCAGGGGCGTTCTCACGGCGCGATCGCCTTCTTCAACGACTCGGAGGCCACGCGGCACAGATGGGCGTAGTCCGCCGAAGTGCGGAACAAGGCATCGCGCGGATAAGGCGCCCGATTGGCAAGATCGTCGATGATCCGGCCCGGCCGCGCCGCCATGACGGCAATGCGCTGCGAAAGATAAACGGATTCGAAGACCGAATGCGTCACGAACATCACGGTAAATCGCTCTTGTGCCCACAGGGCGAGCAGGTCGTCGTTGAGCCGATGGCGCGTGATCTCGTCGAGCGCGGCGAACGGCTCGTCCATCAGCAGCAGGCTTGGCCGCGTCACCAGGGCGCGGGCGATCGAGACGCGCATCCGCATTCCGCCGGAAAGCTCCCGCGGATACGCCCTCTCGAAGCCCTTGAGCCCCACGAGCGCGAGCATTTCGGCCGCGCGCGCTTGCGCCTCCTCCCGCTTCACGCGGGCGAGCATGAGCGGCAGCATGACATTGCGCAGCGCGCTGGCCCAGGGCATGAGGGTCGCTTCCTGGAACACGAAGCCGAGACGCGGCTGCGCCGTTCCGCTGCCGTTCCTGGCCGTCCCCCGCCATGCGATGCTGCCGGCCGACGGCCCGATCAGCCCCGCAACGATGCGCAGCAGCGTGGATTTTCCGCACCCCGACGGTCCGAGCAGGCTGACGAACTCCCCGGCGAAGATATCGAGATCGACGCCCTGGATGGCCACCGTGCCGTTTGCGAACTGCTTGGAAACATTGCGGATCGATACGAGCGGCACACCGACCGGCCGGTCGCGGTCCGCGCGCCCGACGATCGGTTCACTCCCCACGGTCATCCGGGGCGCCAAGAGACAGCGTTGCTTCGGCTGCCGCGGGCGAGCGCGCCGGTGCAACAAACGAACGGGCATGTGGCGCCTGCGAGGCGTTCCCAGGGCGCGGCCACGCCGGGATTCGGGTGAAATCCGGCGCAGGGGCGATCCGGGGGTCGGTCATATCGGGCACTCCGGGTCGGGACGCCGCATAAGGCGCGCGATCGCCAGCGCAGATGTATTCCGGCCCGCCGGCAAGCTCAAGCGCAGCGCTGAGTCCAGGGCACAATGGCCGCCGGGGCTTGACCGCGCGGGCCTTCGTCTTACGAAGTCGCATCAGGAGTAAGGCGCAGGCGCGCCCCGGCCGGGGCCGCCCGGCCGAAGAGCGCGCGATTTTTTGAGGCGCAGATGCGCACGACACATTGGCACCAGCTTGCAACGACCGATTTTCCGGCGCTCGACCCGGAAACCACGGTTGCCGTGCTTCCCGTCGCCTCCACCGAGCAGCACGGGCCGCATCTGCCGGTGTCGACGGACACCGTGATCGCCGAAGGCATGCTTTCCGAGGTGCTTGCACAACTGCCCGACGATCTGTCGATCCTCATCCTGCCCACGCAGGCGATCGGCAAATCCGACGAACACCTCGGCTTTCCCGGCACGATCACGCTCTCGGCCGAGACGGCGCTACGCGCCTGGACGGAGATCGGGGAGTCTGTCCACAGGGCGGGGCTTCGCAAGCTCGTGTTGGTGAATTCGCACGGCGGCAATGTCGATCTTCTGTCCATTGTCGCGCGCGACCTCAGGGTTCGCCTCGGCATGCTGGTCGTGGCGTGTTCTTGGAGCCGGTTGGGCCGGCCACCGGGGCTCTTCGACGATCAGGAAGCGGCGTTCGGCATCCACGCGGGCGACATCGAAACGTCGCTGATGCTGCACTTCCGGCCCGACCTCGTGCGCATGGAGCGGGCGGAGAATTTCGTGCCCGCAACCGCGGAGATGGCGCGCCGCTTCGTGCATCTGCGCCCGACCGGGGCGAACGCCTTCGGCTGGGTTGCGCAGGATCTCCACCCTTCCGGCGCGATGGGCAATGCGGCGCGCGCGAGCGCCGAGAAGGGCCGCGCGACCGCCGCCCTCCAAGCTGCGGAGTTCATCAAATTGCTTCGCGACATCCGCGATTTCTCGCTGAAGCGCCTCGCCTGAGGAGCCGGCGGGCAGCCTTGAGCACAAGACAGGGCGGACGGTTTCAAGGCGTGAACTGGTGCTGCCGGACAGGATTGAACTGTCGACCTCTCCCTTACCAAGGGAGTGCTCTACCACTGAGCTACGGCAGCCGAGCGCAGCACGGCGCGGCATCTTATATGGAAACGCCGCAATGGCCGCGATGCTTGCCACAGGGGGAGATTTGGCGCAAGCAGGCTCGGCCGGAGACGCGCAAAGTTCGACCGCATGGCGGAGGATACGAAAACCCGGCGCCGGACCGAGCGGCAACAGCGCCTGCAGGCGGCGCTGCGAGAAAATCTGCGGCGCCGCAAGGAGCAGGCACGTGGCCGGGCCGCGGACCCGTCCGCGCGCGAGCCGGCGGAGCCGCCCTCGGACACGACCGAACGTGACAGCCAAGGCGAATAATGGCGGGAGAACCCTTCGCAGTCCCGACTTTCGCCTCATTCGCGCGGCGCTGTGCGAAACGGTCACAGTCGAGACGATCGCGGGCCGGCCAAGCCTGCACGGAAGCAGGCGCCAGATTGTTCCTGCCACCGGCCGGCCGATGCGCGCCGTGCGGGCGGCCCGGCATGGTGCCGGCCCGTGTCAACCAGGGGCCTCAGCGGGGGATTTGCGATGGATCGCATTCGTATCACCGGCGGCCGTCCGCTCGTCGGAACCATTCCGATCTCGGGCGCAAAGAACGCGGCCTTGCCGCTGATGATTGCGAGTCTGTTGACCGAAGAAACCCTTACCCTCGACAACGTGCCGCGACTGGCGGACGTGGCGCTGCTGCAGCGCATTCTCGGCAATCACGGGGTGGACGTCACGGTTTCCGGCAAGCGGCCGGGCGAGCGCCAGTTCCACGGGCAGACCCTGAAGATTTCCGCGGCCCGCATCGTCGACACCACCGCGCCCTACGAGCTCGTCTCGCGCATGCGGGCGAGCTTCTGGGTCCTTGCCCCGCTGGTCGCCCGCATGGGGGAGGCGCGCGTGTCGCTGCCCGGCGGTTGCGCCATCGGCACCCGGCCGGTCGATCTGCTGCTGATGGCGATGGAGCGACTCGGCGCGGAAATCGAGATCGACGGCGGCTATGTGGTGGCCCGTGCGCCTCGGGGTCTCAAGGGCGGCGAGATCGTGTTTCCCAAGGTCACGGTCGGCGGCACCCATACGGCCCTGATGGGGGCCGCGCTCGCGGATGGCCGGACCGTCATCGAGAACGCTGCGCAGGAACCCGAAATCGCCGACCTTGCCGCCTGCCTCATCAAGATGGGCGCGCGAATCAGCGGCGCCGGCACGTCGCGGATCGTCGTGGAGGGCGTCACGAAACTCTCCGGCACGCGGCACAGCGTGCTGCCCGACCGGATCGAGACCGGCACTTATGCGATGGCGGTCGCGATGACGGGGGGAGAAATCCTGCTGGAAGGCGCCGAACCGGGCCTCCTGCAAAGCGCCCTCGACGTCCTCGCCGAGACGGGTGCGGAGATTGCGCACGAGAACGCCGGCATCCGCGTGACCCGCAACGGTGCGGGGCTCGCTCCGGTCGAGGTCGCGACGGCGCCTTTTCCGGGCTTTCCAACCGATCTGCAGGCGCAATTGATGGCGCTGATGACGCGCGCGCGCGGCACGTCCCGCATCACGGAGACGATCTTTGAAAACCGCTTCATGCACGTTCAGGAACTGGCGCGGCTCGGCGCCCGCATTCGCCTGGAAGGCGATACCGCAATCGTGGAAGGTGTGGAGCGCCTCAAGGGCGCACCCGTCATGGCGACGGATCTCCGCGCTTCGGTTTCGTTGGTCATCGCCGGCCTCGCCGCGGAGGGCGAGACGATCGTCAATCGCGTCTACCACCTCGACCGGGGTTTCGAGCAGTTGGAACGCAAACTCGCCGATTGCGGCGCCTCGATCGAGCGGTTGAGCGGCTGAGGCAGTCAAAAAAGGGGCCGGCCAAACGGGGCCGGCCCTCTTCGGCTCGCTCACCGGTAGTAGCGACGGTGGTGCCAATGGCGGTGACGCCAGTGGACGCGCCGGTGATACCCATACGGCCCACCGTAATAGTACCGCGGCCCGTAATACGCGTAGCTTGGGTAATACGGGTAGTAGGGGTAATCATAGTAGTAATAGGGGCGCGCGAAGGCGCCGACGGCCGCGGCCCCGATGATGCCGGCCGCAAGTCCGGCAACGAGCGCCCCGCCTCCGTGATGGCGGCCGCGCCACCGCACATCCGTCATCCTTCCGGGCAACGTGTCTGCCGCGGCATGGATCTGCATGCCGGCGGACGGCATGGCGATGCCGGAACTCGGGGCGGACAGCGCCAGCAGCCCGGCGCAAGACAGCGCCAGCGCGGCAGTCTTCAAGCCGTTATACATGACCGTTCCTTCCCGTTACGCCCTGGCCCTGTGCCGCCGATGCGGCATGCAAGGGTCCCTCGAAGAACGTAACGCCGCGGCCGAGATTGCAGTTCCCCGTACGGGGCCCTGCGTCCGGAGGTAAAATGTGCGGATCGGGCCGCTTTCAACCCGCTTCGCGGATCCGCACGGCCGCCTCAAGATCAACCGAGACAAGCTGCGAGACACCTCTTTCGGCCATGGTGACGCCGTAGAGGCGGTTCATCCGCGCCATCGTGATGGGGTTGTGCGTGATGGTCACGAATCGGGTGGCCGTCTGCCTCGCCATCTCGTCCAGGAGATCGCAGAAGCGCTCGACATTGTGATCGTCGAGCGGCGCATCCACCTCGTCCAGCACGCAGATCGGCGCCGGGTTGGTGAGGAACACCGCGAAGATCAGGGCCAACGCCGTCAGGGCCTGCTCGCCGCCCGACAGCAGGGTCAGGCTTTGGGGACGTTTGCCCGGCGGCCGCGCCACGATGTCGAGGCCCGCTTCCAGCGGGTCGTCGCTCTCGATCAGCTTGAGTTCCGCCTCCCCGCCTCCGAACAGCGTGGTGAAAAGCTGCTTGAAGTGCCCATTCACCACCTCGAAGGAGGCGGTCAACCGCTCGCGTGCTTCCCGGTTGAGATTCTGAATCCCGGTTCGCAGCTTGCGAATGGCTTCCACGAGGTCATCGCGCTCCGCGGTGAGGCTCGCGTGCTGCGCCTCGACCTCTCGCAGTTCCTCTTCCGCCCGCAGATTGACTGCGCCGAGCCGCTCCCGCTCCCGCCGCAACCGTTCGAGATCGGCTTCGACGGTCGCCACGTCCGGCAATGCGCCCTCGGGATCGAGATCGGCGAGATGCGCGGCGCGTTCGGGCTCGACCTCCAGGACCTCGACGATCTCGCGCGCAATCTCGGAAAGCCGCGCCTTCGCAGCTTCGAAGCGCTCCTCGGCGCGGGCGGCGTCCTCCCGCGCCGAGCCCATGGCTTCGAGCGCCGCGCGCGCGGCGGCGTCGGCCGCCGCCTGCGCCGCTTCGCCGACCGCCAGCGCATCCCCCGCCGCGCGCCGGGCGGCCTGCGCGCTTTCGATTTCGGCGATCAAACGGTCGCGGCGCTCGGCCAATTGGGCCGGGGCCGAATCGAGCTCGGCGCGCTCGCGCCGCGCTTCGCTCTCGCGCGCTTCGATGGTGGCGATTTGCGCCGAGGAGCCGCGGCCGCGCTCCTCCCAATCGGAGCGCTCGCCGGCGATCGTCCGCAAGCGCCGTTCCGCGTGTTCGAGCTCCCGTGCGATGGTCTGCGCTTCGGCGCGGATTTCGGCCAGGACGCCGCGTCGTTCCGTCACCTCCCCGCGCGCGGCGGCGAGATCCTGTTCGAGCGAGGCGGCGACGGGAAGGGCGGCCTGTCCGGCGGCCGCTTCGGCGATGCGGGCTTGCGCCTCGTCGCGATCCTGCCGCAAGCGGACGAGCTTGTCCGATACGGCGGAAAGGCGCGCCGTCATCCGTGCCGCGTCCCGTTCCGCGTCCGCGTGACGGGCCCGCGCAGCCTCGACATCGCGCTGACGCGCCCGCCACGCGGCGCGGCTTTCGCTTTCCGCCTGTGTCGCGGCGGCAACCTCCGCCTGCGCCTCGGCAACGGCTTCGCGCTTGCGCGCCACCTCGTCCTGCGCGGTCTCGCGCTCGCGCCGGACGTCCGCCAGGCGGTTCTTCTGCGCCAATCGCCGCACCGCAGCCGTGGGCGCGTGCGCCGCGGCGGCATAGCCGTCCCAGCGCCAGAGGTCGCCTTCGCGCGAGACGAGCCGCTGCCCCGGCTTGAGCAGCGCGGCCATGCGCGGACCTTCGCCGCGCTCGACGACGCCGATCTGCGCCATCCGCCGCGCAAGCTCCGGCGGGGCCGTCACGAATTGCGAGAGCGGCACAGCCCCATAGGGCAGCATCGGATCGGCCGAGTCGGTCGGGGAGCCTCCCCAGCGCTCCGGCGCCGAAGGGTCGATGGGGGCATTGATATCGTCGCCGAAGGCGGCCCCCAGGGCCGCTTCGTAGCCCTTCTCGACCGTAATGAGATCGAGCGCCGGCGGCCACATGCTGGCGACATCGGCCTGCAGAACCTTGGTCAGCGTCCGCGCCTCGGTCTCGAGCTCGGCGAGCCGCCGTTCCGCCTCCCCGAGCGGCTTGCGGGCGGCCTCGAAGGCGGCCCGCGCCGACGCAAGGCGCGCTTCTGCGGCGTGCGCGACCGTCTCGGCCTCCACGGCGGCCCTCTGCGCCGCGTCGATATCCGCCGCGAGCGCGGCAAGATCGGGCCCGCGATCCGCTTCGGCCTTGAGGTGGTCGGCCTCCGCGGCGGTCGCCGCAAGGTCTGTTTCCAGCTTTTCGAAGCGCCTGCGCGCATCCGCAAGCGTGCGCTCGAGCGCGCCGCGCCGTGCCGTCAGATCGGCAAGCGCTTCCGTTTTCTGCGTGAAATCCCTTTCGGCCTGCGCGAGGGCCGCTTCGGCTTCGCTCGCGCGCGCGGCGACCGCGCGCTGGCGTTCCTCCCCGGCGGCGATCGTGTCGCGCAGAGCCGCTTCCTCGGCGCCAAGTCTTTCGAGCGCCGCCTCGGCATCGGCCGCAAGGCGCCGCTCGCGGGCGAGATCTTCGGCGCAATGGGCAAGCTGACGATCGAGCTCGGCAATCTTCTCGCGCGCCCGCGCCTCTTCTCGTTCCAGGGTCTCGCGCGCGGCCAGAAGGCGCTGCAGGGTCGCGCCCGCCGAGGCTTCCGCCTCGCGCAGCGCCGGGAGTGCGGCGGCCGCTTCGGCCTGCGCGATGGCAGCTGCCGCCTGCGCCTCCGTGCGCTCGGCCACAAGCCGCACCGCAAGATCGCGCGCGCGCTCGCCTTCCGCGACCGCGGCCTTGGCGGCGAGGTGGCGCAGATAAAAGAGGGTCGCTTCCGCCTTGCGCACCTGCGCCGAAACCGCCTTGTAGCGCACCGCCTGGCGCGCCTGTCGCTTGAGCGAGTCGATCTGGGTCGAAAGCTGGCCGATGACGTCTTCCAGCCGTTCGAGATTGTGCTCGGCGCCTTTCAGCCGCAGCTCCGCCTCATGCCGGCGCGCATGCAGGCCGGCGACGCCCGCCGCCTCCTCGAGGACGCGGCGGCGCTGCTGCGGCTTTGCCTGGACGATTTCGCCGATCTTGCCTTGATGGACGAGCGCGGGAGACCGGGCTCCGGTCGAAGCGTCCGCGAAAAGGATTTGGATGTCCCGCGCCCGCACCTCGCGACCATTCACCCGGTAGGTCGAGCCCTGCTCACGCTCGATCCGGCGCGAGACCTCCAGCGTATCGAACTCGTTGAAGGCCACCGGCGCGGAGCGCTCCGAATTGTCGATCGTCAGCACCACTTCGGCGGAGTTGCGGGCAGGCCGGTTGCCGGAACCGGAGAAAATCACCTCGTTCATGTCGCTCGCCCGCATGGCCTTGTGCGAAGCTTCGCCCATGACCCAGCGCAACGCCTCGACGAGGTTCGACTTGCCGCAGCCGTTCGGGCCGACCACGCCCGTCAGTCCCGGTTCGATCGGAACGTCGGTCGGCTCGACGAAGGATTTGAAACCGATGAGGCGCAGGCGCGTAAGCTTCATGGGGGCTTCCTCAGCCGCAACCCGGCGATCCGCGCGGGGGATTCGCCGCGTCGGAAGCTGCGGAAAGGCACTCCACCTCGCGGGCGGGGACTCCCCCACCCGCGCGTCAAGCCGCCCTGGCCGGCGCGAATCACGTCAATCCGCCGCATCGGCCCAAGAATGAATCAATCGGGCCGTTCGCGGCAACCGTTGAATGGGGTTTTCCTGGGGATCAGCCCGGGCTTCCGTTGCGCCACAGCGGCTCGGCAGAGCGTACAACAAGACTGGAGGCGCAAAGGTCAGCTTTTCAGATAGGGCTGGATCTGTTTCTCGACGTCCTCGATCGTCATTGCGCCGCGGAAAATCTTGCCATTGATGAAGAAGGTCGGGGTGGAGTTCACGCCGAACTTCTGCTGCGCGCGCTGGCGGATCTCGTCAATGCTGTCGAGCAGCTTCTGGTCGGACAAACACTTCTCGAAGCTCTGCTCGGTGAAACCGGCCTCCTGCTTGGCGAGACCGAACAGGGGCTGGATCGGGTTCTGCACGAAGGCCCAATTCTTCTGTTCGGCGAAGAGCTTCTCGACGAGCGGAAAATACTTTCCGTCTCCCGCGCAGCGGGCCAGCATGAAGGCCCCGGCCGCGAGCGGATCGAGAGGAAATTCCCGGAAGATAAAGTAGACCTTTCCGGCATCAATGTAGCGGCTCTTCAAGGCCGGGAAGGTGGTGGTCGCGAAATGCGCGCAATGACTGCACGTCATCGATGCATATTCGATGATCGTCACCGGCGCCTTGGGGTCTCCCATCGTCATTTCCGGGAGGGGGCCGGGCTTCATCAGCTCTTCGCTCGAGGGCCCCTGCGCGGCGGCCTCGCCCATCCAGTTCAGGCCCGAGACGGGCCAGCCGGCCGTCACCGCCGCGGCGATCGTGAACGCCGACGCGCCGAAAAGAAACCCGCGACGTGTGATCACGGCAAGAACCCTCTGTTGCAATGCCCCGCAGGGCTCGGTGTCGCTATCCTGAAACCGCGATTGTGGCAATGGTGCGTTGGCACGCCCTCCTCCCGCCCCCGCGCTTGCTTCCGCCGCTGCGGCGACGGAACATCGGCTCAAACGCGGCGCCACAGGGAGGTTTGCCAATGATCACCGCCATCGTCCGGTTCAGGCTCAGGCCCGGAACCACCCGCGAATCCGCGATCGACGCCTTCAACAGTTCCGCTCCGCGCTACCGGAACCTGCCGGGGCTTGTGCGCAAATACTATCTCTTCGGCGATGGGCAAGGGGGCGGTGTCTATCTCTGGAAGAGCCGCGCGGACGCCGAACGGCTCTACACCGCCGAGTGGCGAAAGGGGATCGCGGACCGCTACGGCAGCGAGCCGGAGATCACCTATTTCGAGTCGCCGGTCATCGTCGACAATGCGGGCGGCGAGGAGCGCGTCGCGGCGGCCGAATAGACGCTGCTCCGCCGCTGCCCGGCTGAAGCTCAGGTAGCGCGGCTCTTGAGCGCGGCGCCAAGCCGCGCCAGCGCCTCGCGAAGTCCGTCGTCGGCGATTCCGTCGAGTCCGGCCTTGACCGCCGCCATTTCCGCCGGCGTGGGTCCGTCCGGCCGCGCCTTGCGCGTCTTGCGCGCGAGCGGCGCCTGACGGATGGCGATGCGGGCAACGGCGCGCCATCCGAAAAAGCGGTTGACCCGTTCCAGAAGGACGGGCGCGAGGTGCTGGATCTCGATCGCCGCGGGTCCTTCGACGCGCAAAACCAGTGTGGCGGGCTCGGTCGGCTCCCCTTCGCGCCGTCGCGGCCATTTGAGCTGGATGGGTTCCGCCAGCCGGGCAAGGTCCTCGCCCGCGATGTCGATCCAATGCGTTACGATCTCTCCGGAGGCGAAGCCCTGACGCGCAAACACATCCCCGAGCACCGGCGCGACGAGGTCGGCCAGCGGCCTGGCATACGGCCGGCGGGAGGGCTTGTTCATCGGCAACGGCTCTGGCATCGCTCCGCCATGACCCTAGCAGCGCCATCCGCCGGGCAGAAGCCCGCGCCTTCTCCCCCTGGGGAGAACGCTCCGGCGCCGCAGCCTTCGGCACTTCTCGCCTGGTACGACCGCAACCGGCGGCGCCTGCCCTGGCGCGCGGAGCCCGGTGAGGCGACCGATCCGTATCGGGTCTGGCTGTCGGAGATCATGCTGCAGCAGACCACCGTGAAAACCGTTATTCCCTATTACGCACGCTTTCTCTCGCTCTGGCCGGACGTCCATGCACTCGCGGCCGCATCGCAGGACGACGTCCTGCGCGCCTGGGCCGGGCTCGGCTACTACGCGCGGGCCCGCCATCTGCATGCCTGCGCCAAGACCGTCTCCGAGCGGTTCGGCGGACGCTTCCCCGCCCGCGAAGACGAGCTGCGAAAGCTGCCCGGCATCGGCGCCTACACGGCGGCGGCGATTGCGGCGATCGCCTTCGAGCAACCCGTCGTCCCCCTGGACGGCAACGTTGAACGCGTCGCGGCGCGGCTTTTCGCCCTCGAGGAAGCGCTGCCGGGCGCGAGGCCGGTGCTGCGCGCCCGCGTCGGCGCGCTCGCGCCGCCCATCCGCCGCGGCGACTTCGCGCAGGCCCTCATGGACCTCGGCGCGACCCTCTGCACACCCCGAAAGCCCGCCTGCGGGCTCTGTCCCTGGCAGGGGGCTTGCGCGGCTTTCGCCGGCGGCAGCCCGGAAAGCTTTCCACGCAAGGCGCGCAAGCCGGCGCGCCCGCTCCGCCGCGGCGCGGCATTCGTCGTGCTGCGCGCGGGCTGCGAGATTCTGGTGCGGCGACGGCCGCCACGCGGCCTGCTCGGCGGCATGATGGAAGTGCCGACCACGGCTTGGCGCGCAGATTTCACAGAGGCGGAGGCGCTTGTGGCCGCTCCCGCGCCGCCGAACACGGCGACGCCCTGGCGCAGGCTGCCCGGGGTCGTCACCCATATGTTCACGCATTTTCCCCTCGAACTCACGGTCTATCGGGCGGACGTGCCGGAGGGGACCGGCGCGCCCCCCGGCATGCGCTGGATCGCCCTCGATACAATCGACGGCGAGGCCCTTCCGAGCCTCATGCGCAAGGTGGTCGCTCACGCCCGGGCGGCCGCCGCGCCGGATGCCGATCTCGCCGCATGGCAATTCACCTTTGCGGGCGGGAGAGCGTGAAGTGGGAGCCGCGGCTGCTATAAGGGCCGCGGCAAAGGCGAGACACCTCGATGCCGGGCTTTCATTCGCTGTATCGACACGACTTTCTGCGCCTTGCGGCGTGCGTGCCGCGCATCGAAATCGGCGATCCCGCCTTCAACGCCGCGGAGACGCTGCGGCTCGCCGCCGAGGGCGATGCCCAAAGCGCCGCCCTGATGCTGTTTCCCGAACTCGGCGTTTCGGCCTATGCGATCGACGACCTGCTGCTGCAGGATGCGCTGCTCGACTCGGTCGAACGCGCGATCGCGTCGATCTGCGAGGGCTCTCGCAATCTCTTTCCCGTTCTCGTCGTCGGCGCGCCGTTGCGCCAGGGCGGACGGCTTTACAACAGCGCGGTCGTGATCCACCGCGGCGACATTCTCGGCGTGGTGCCGAAGACCTATCTTCCGAACTATCGCGAATTCTACGAACGCCGACACTTCACGTCGGGCGCCGGAGTGAGCGGACAGACGATCCTCGTCGCGGGACGGCCGGTCCCTTTCGGCACCGACCTGCTCTTCCGCTCGAACGGCTCCGCGCCCTTCTGTTTCCACGTGGAGATCTGCGAAGACATCTGGGTGCCGCAGCCGCCCTCGACGGCGGCGGCGCTTGCGGGCGCCGAAGTCCTCCTTAATCTCTCAGCCTCGAACATCGTGATCGGCAAGGCGGAGACGCGGCGGCTTCTCTGCGCGAGCCAATCGGCCCGTGCGGTCGCCGCCTACGCCTATTCGGCGGCAGGACCGGGCGAGTCGACGACGGACCTCGCGTGGGACGGCCATGCGGCCGTGTTCGAATGCGGCGAAAAGCTCGCCGAATCGGAGCGTTTCCCCGCGGAATCCGCCTTCATCACGGCCGACATCGATCTCGGACGCATCCGCCAGGAGCGGATGCGGCTCAACACGTTCGGCGACGCGGTTCGCAACGCGGCGGCGGCGCCGTTCCGAACCATCGCGTTCCGGCTCGATGCCCCCGAAACGGACGTGCCGCTCGCGCGCGCCGTCGAGCGCTTTCCCTATGTGCCGTCCGATCCCGCGCGGCTCGCCGAGAACTGCTACGAGGCCTACAACATCCAGGTGCAGGGCCTCGTCAAGCGCCTGCAGGCGACCAAGACCGAGCGGGTGGTGATCGGCGTCTCCGGCGGGCTCGATTCGACCCAGGCGCTGATCGTCTCGGCGCGCGCGATGGACCGGCTCGGCCTGCCGCGCAGCAACGTGCTCGCCTACACGCTGCCGGGATTCGCCACCTCGGAGACAACCAAGCGCAACGCCTGGTCGCTGATGGAAGCGCTCGGAGTGAGTGCCGAGGAAATCGACATTCGTCCGGCTGCGCGACAGATGCTCGCTGATCTCGGGCATCCTTTCGCGCGGGGCGAACCGCAATACGACGTGACCTTCGAGAACGTCCAAGCCGGGCTTCGCACGGACTATCTGTTTCGACTCGCCAATCATCACGGCGGCCTCGTGGTCGGGACCGGCGACTTGTCGGAACTCGCGCTCGGCTGGTGCACCTACGGCGTCGGCGACCACATGTCGCATTACAACGTGAACGCCTCGGTGTCGAAAACACTCATCCAGCATCTGATCCGGTTCGTCGCCGCTTCCGGCGACGTGAACGACCATACCGCGCGTATTCTCCACGCCATTCTGGATACGGAAATCTCGCCGGAGCTCGTGCCGGCCGACGCGGCCGGGGCGATGCAGTCGACCGAAAAGATCATCGGTCCGTACGCCTTGCAGGACTTCAATCTCTTCTACACCACCCGCTACGGCTTCCGCCCATCCAAAATCGCATTTCTTGCGCTCAATGCCTGGGGCGACGCCTCGCGCGGCGCCTGGCCGGCGGGCATTCCGGAAGGGCGGAGGCGGGCCTTCGCCCTCAAGGAAATCCGCGGCTGGCTCGAGGTCTTCCTTTGGCGGTTCTTCACGGTGAGCCAGTTCAAGCGTTCGGCCCTGCCGAACGGACCGAAAATTTCCTCCGGCGGTTCGCTCTCGCCGCGCGGAGACTGGCGCGCCCCATCGGACGGAAACGCCCGCGTGTGGCTCGCCGAACTGGAAGAAAACGTTCCGAAGGAGTGATTCCGGCTCACCGTGCACCCTGCCCGCGCGATTGTCGCGGGAAAAGTCAATCTGCAGCCACGACCCAAGGAGACGAAATGGCAATTGAACAGAAAAGCGAAGTCCGCGACGGCATGCGCATCGACTGGGATGTGCCGATCGAGATGGACGACGGCCTCATTCTCCGCGCGGACGTTTTCCGCCCGATTCCGGAGGGGCGCTATCCGGTCATCATGAGCCACGGACCCTACGCAAAGGGTCTCTCCTTCCAGGAAGGCTTCAAGAGCGCCTGGGACCGCATGGTGGCGGCACACCCGGACGTGCCGGCGAATTCCACCAACAAGTATCAGAACTGGGAGACGGTCGATCCGGAGAAATGGGTGCCGGAAGGCTATGTGTGCGTGCGCGTCGACTCGCGCGGGGCCGGCCGCTCGCCGGGCCGGCTCGACGTCTGGTCGCCCCGCGAGACCAAGGACTTCTACAACTGCATCGAATGGGCCGGCGTGCAACCGTGGTCCAACGGCAAGGTCGGCCTCAACGGAATTTCCTATTACGCCATGAACCAATGGCAGGTCGCCGCCCTGCAGCCGCCGCATCTTGCCGCGATCTGCGTGTGGGAAGGGGCCGCGGATTTCTACCGCGACGTCTTCCGACACGGCGGTATCGTCAACATGATGCCGTTGCGGTGGTACCCGCGCCAAGTCTGCAGCGTCCAGCACGGCGTCGGCGAGCGCGGCCGGCGCAGCGTCGTGACCGGAGAGCTCGTTGCCGGCCCACCGACCCTTCCCGAGGAGGAGCTGCGCAAGAACCGGGGCGACCTTGAGGCCGAAGTTCTCGAACACGAACTCGACGACGACTATTACAAGTCGCGCTCGCCCGATTGGAGCAAGGTGACGGTGCCGCTTCTTTCCGCCAACAATTGGGGCGGCCAGGGTCTGCATCCGCGCGGCAACAACGAGGGCTTCATGCAGGCGGCCTCCAAGCAGAAATGGCTCGAATGCCATGGCCTCGGCCACTGGCCGCATTTTTATACGGACTATGGCCGCCTGCTGCAGAAGAAGTTCTTCGACTTCTTTCTCAAAGGCGAGCAGAACGGCTGGGACAAGACGCCGCCGGTGCAGCTCAACATCCGGCATGTGGACGAGACCTTCGTCGTCCGTCACGAGAACGAGTGGCCGATCGCCCGCACGCAATGGACCAAGCTCTATCTCGAGCCGACCAGTCTCGGTCTCTCGCGCGAGCCGGGCAAGGCGAACACGCAGATCTCCTACGACACCATGGGCGCGGGCGTGACGTTCATCACCCCGCCACTCGAACAGGAGATCGAGATCACCGGGCACATCGCGGCGAAGCTCTTTCTCTCGTCGCAGACGCGCGATGCCGATGTGTTCCTCACCGTTCGCGTGCTCGATCCGGCCTATCGCGACGTGACTTTCATGGGCGCGCTCGACCCGCGCACGCCCATCGCGAACGGCTGGCTGCGGGCTTCGCACCGCAAGCTCGATCCGAAACGATCGCTGCCCTACCGCCCCTATCATACCCACGACGAGAAGCAGCCGCTCACGCCGGGGGAGGTCTACGAGCTCGACGTCGAAATCTGGCCGACCTGCATCGTCGTGCCGCCGGGCTACCGCATTGCGCTGACGATCACGGGACGGGACTTCGAGCACTCGGGCCCGCCGCTGACGGTTCCCCACGCCTTCTATCACTTCACCGGGGTGGGACCGTTCTTTCACAATCACCCGAAGGACCGGCCGGCGGAGATTTTCGATACCCGCAACACGCTGCACTTCGGCCCCGAGCGGCAGCCCTATGTGATGCTTCCGATCATTCCGCCGAAATGAGCTGAGACATCGTCGACGGGGTCCGCGCGTCCGAAGGATCGGTGCGGACCCCGCGGCTTCCGTCCGTTCAGGCCAGCAACGACATTAGTTCGCGGGCGAGCCGACGGAGATCGTCGAACAGTACGACGATCTGATAGGAAAGCGCGAAGGCCGCGGCGTAGAAGAGCCCCGCATAGCGCTCCTCCGTCCATTTGAGAAAACGGTTCGCCGCAAGGTCGATGGACCGGACGCGCGTCAGCAGCACGACGGCGAGCACGCCCAGCAGCGCGCCGGCCAGAACGTCGGTCGCATAGTGGTATCCGGCATAGAGCCGGGGCAGGCAAACGACAAAGGCCGACCACAGATAGCAGAGGGCGCCGATCGGACGCGACACCCGCCAGCAGACTGTCGAAATGGCGAACACCACCGCCGCGTGGTCGCTTGGAAAGGAACTCCAGTCCTCGAGCGGGCTCGGGCGCATGCCGATCGGAGGCAGGAAACCGGAAATTCCATTCGCATAGATCGGGCGGTGCCTCTCCGGGCCGAGCGCCTGCAGCAGGCGCGAGACGCCGATCGTGGCGAGGACCGCGACGATCCCTTCGAGCAGGAACACGCGCTTGCGTTCGCTTGCCGGCCGGCCGAACCACAGCAGCCATATGGCGCAGACCAGGGGCAGCATTTTCAGCGTCGGCACGTCCATGTAGCGAATGACCAGCGCGTTGAACGCTGCGGACTTCTGGGAGAACTGCTGAAGAAACGCCATGACGCCGGCGTCAACGACATGGATGCCCAAAGTCATGGAAAGGCTACCGGTCTCTAGGGGACCTACGGGACTTCAGCTTATGCGCCGCCAACCGCCGGCCGGCGTCATGTGTTCGAATGAACGGCGTTGATCCTTGGGAAGGACACCCGCTCGCCCGCACCCGTGCCGGATCCGCGACGCCCTGCGTACACGGCCGGAAGGCGCGCCTGCGCTATCCGACCAGCAGGGCGAGCCGGGCGAGGATGCGGAGATTGTCCGCGACCTGTTCGCGGGTCACTCGCAAAGTCCCGCCCGCATCTTGAGAAGCGTCCGCCGCCAGCGCGGCGTTCAGCTCGTCGGCGAGCTCATCGACATTGCGGGTGCCGTCGACGAGCGTGAGAAAGCGGCGCGCCACCGGATCTTCCAACACCACCCGCTGGTGCCGCAGATTGGTGAGGACGGGCCCCGCCTCGATCTGCCTGCGCGCGAGCAGGCTCGCCTGCGGGCGTTCGCTGACGGTCGCGGTGAGCCGCAGCGGTTCACTGTGCATGTCAACCTGCCGGCCGGCACAAGCCCGAAACAAGACTTCGGCCGCGGTGGCCACCGCCTGCTGCGAGCGGACGTCCGGCGGCTGTCCTGCGTGCCGGAGGAGCTCGGCCGCCTCGTCCATCAGGGCGGCAAAAGAAACGGACGCAGGCCATATCGCGCCGAGATGCAGCAATGCCGCTTTCGCGAGCGGATGGTCGGTCTCGAGAGTGCCCCTGTTCACCGCCCGGAACACTGTTCGGCCCGGCGCGAGCGGGTCCGCGCCATGATCGGCAGGCGCGAGCCGGCCGGCAAAGAAAAAGTCGCGAATGCGCTCCGCACCGATAGGCCGGTCGAGGACAATGTCGTCGCGGCACAGCAGGGTCCGGCGAAAGGCGCGGCCTTCGACGAAATCGATATATTGTTCGCGCTCGACCGGCCGATCGACAGGGATCTGATCGATCAGCTTGCGCGCGGGCTCGGGAAGATCGAAGGTGAGCCCGTTTCCGAAATTGACGTCCGAAAGATATTGCAGGCCGTGCCGTGCCGCCGCTTCCGCCACCTCGTGCAGCATGAAGGGCGTCGCCGACGGATCAAGATCGTCGTGAAAGACAACCTCTTCCGCGGCCCGCTCGATGCGCTTGAGCTGGTCGCGCAAAATGCGCCCGTGCAGGCTCGTCTCCGGCACGGTTTCGGCGACGAATTTGAGCATGGCGCGGCTCTGCTCGATCCGGCTACGCGGATCGTCGAGACCGCGCGCATGGAACAGCATGATGTCGCGCGCGATGTCGCGCAGATGCGCCCCAGGATAGGCGTTGTAGCTGACATAGGCCACGCCCTGCGGGGCAAGGTGCGCGCGGAAAACGGCAAGCAGGCGCTCCCGGACCTGCGGCGGCACCCATGAATAGACCCCGTGCGCGACGATGTAATCGAACAGCCCGAAACTCTCGCCGATCTCCATGATGTCCGCGTGGTGGAGAAAGGCGTTGCGCAGGCCCAGTTCCGCGAGATTGCCCCGGCCGATCTCGATGCTGCGCGCGCTGACGTCGATGCCGACGAACTCGCTGTCCGGCCATTGATAGGCCATCGCCATGAGATTGCCGCCGATCCCGCAGCCGAGCTCGAGCACGCGACAGCGCGACGCCGGCGCCGGTCGCATGCCGAACATCGTCACGACGGCGGCGAGACGCTCAGGGTGCGTTTCGGGAATCGGATTTCCGGGATAGACGACCTCGTCGTAGGCTGCCGCCGTGCCGATGCTGCTGCCCGCCATGGTTCCTCCCCCAATCGTCGGCACGGCGCAGTCGGCGCCGACCTCAATGAAACGGCGCTATGCCGCAAGCAGAGCGAGCCGCGCCAACTCCTCGAGAAGCGCCTTTGCTCCCCTGTCCTTGCCGGCTGCGGCGAGCGAGGCGGCAATGTCGTGGACGTCCCGCGATCCGTCCGCCAGCAGCAGGCATTGCCGCTGCGCCTCGTCGAGGTTGACATTGGCATGGCGCAGGTTCGTGACCCGCGTCTTCGCCCACGCCTGGTACCGTGCAATGCGGCTTGCGCGCGGACGCTCGGTCACGCAGGGGGCGATGGCTGGCGCATCGAGCCAGAGCTCGATGCGGTTCGCGCGATAGGCGCCCAAGAGGGCGGCCGCAAGACTCGGCTCCGCCCTTTCCGGGGCGGCAAGTTTCACATTCGATTGCCGCAGCCGCTCAAGGACGCCGCGGAGCACGCTCGCAAAAGGAACCGCTTGCGGGGCGCAGGCGCAGACCTGCGCCAACGCCGCTTCAAGCAGCCTGTCCGTGTCCGTTGCGCTTTCCGGCGCCCGCGAGCGCCCGTCGGTCCGACGCCGGTCTCGGGCTTTTGGCCCGCCATGGCCACCCGGGACATTCGAGGCTTCGTTCTCCGCAACGTGCAGCCGCGCCACGGTCGCGGTCTCGATCGACCGATTCAGCGCGATTTCGCTGCGACACCACAGGCTCTGGTGGAAATTGCGGCCGAACAGGAAGTCGAGATACTGCTCGCGCAGGGCGAAGGCCTCCTCTGGGATTTGCGCGAGCGTGCCGGCAGCGAAAGGGGGAAGAATTCCGACGTTCGAATGCGCGAGTGTCGCCTCGCCGAGATATTGCAGACCCGCCGCCTCGGCCGCTTCGACCACGTCCTGGAGCAAAAAGGCCCGATTCTCCGGCGAAAGATCGTCGTGATAGAGCGGCGCGTCGCGCGCCTCGATCCGTTCCAGCTCTTCCCGCAGCACTTCCCCGTAGAGGCCGCCCCCGGCGCATCCTGCGAGATGTGCGCAGATGGCCCGCGCCTGTCGCACCTTCTCCACGGGGTCGCTGATTGCGCGGGTATGATATTGCATGAGCTCGCGCATGATCCGGCGGCGATGGCCGCCCGGCAGCGCGTTGAAGCTGACGAACGCAACGCCGTGCGGCGCGAGCCCCTCCCGGCAGATCGCCCACACTTTGCGGCGCACGGGGTCCGGCACCCATGAATAGACCCCGTGAGCGATGATGTAGTCGAATTCACCGGCCCCCGGCCGCACGTCCAAGATGTCGCCGTGGCGCAACTCGATGTTGCGAAGTCCGACGGCTCGCACGATGGCACGGCCGTGCGCCACGGCCCGTTCGCTGAGATCAAGTCCGACGAATCGCGCGGACGGCCATTGCTCGGCCATGGGGATCAGATTGCCGCCGAAGCCGCAACCGAGCTCAAGCACGCGACAGCACGGCACATGCGCGGGCCGCATTCCGAAAAGCGCGGCAATTGTACCGATGCGATTGGGATGGGTCTGCGCATAGGCCTCCCCCGCATACGGGAGCCGCTCATAAGGATCCGAGGTATCGTTCATGCCGCGCCCGCTGATGTCCCGCGCCCACGGGTGAACACCGGCGTATCGGATTGTCACCGCAGCAGCAGTGCGAGTCGAGCAAGCGCCGCGAGCGCCTGTTCGGCGCGGTCGCGGAAAACCGGCTCGTGCGCCTGTTGGGCGCCGGACTGTACGAGAAAACCCGCCAACGGCCCGGCGAGCTCGTCGACGGTGCGCGTGCCGTCGACCAGCATCAAGAACGGGTGCAGAACCTCGTCCAGCCTGATGGTTTCGTGGCGCAGATTGGTCACGATCGGCCCCCGCTCGGCCTGCCGGCGGGCGAGGAGGCTTGAGAGCGGCCGCTCTCCGGGCTTCGCGGTCAGGACCGGAGGCTCGACATGCAGGGCAACCATGTCGGCCCGATAGGCTTCGTAGACGCCGGCTGCCAATGCGGCCTCCTGCTCGCGCGCCGCGCTCGATCCGCCTTCCACGGCAACCCGCCGGACCGCCTCCTTGGCCAGAGTGGAAAAATCCGTCGCTTGCGGCCAGATCTCTTCGAGACGATCCAGCGCCGCCGTCATGATCGGCTGACCTCTGTCCCCCTCAGGAAGCCGCGGCGCCGAGGGGCGCGCGCAGCCGGAGACGAATAAGGCCCGCACCCGCTGCGGATCGATGCGGCGATCGAGTTTACGCTCCGCATGGCAGAAAAGCGCTTCGCGGAACCAGCGGCCGACGAAGAAATCGACATATTGCTCGCGGACCGCGACCTCGTCCTCCGGAATTTGCTCGATGAATCCGCCACCGCTGCGGGCGACGTGACCGAAGCTCGAATGGGCAAAGACGGCCTCCGAAAGGAATTGCAGACCGGCGCGACCGGCATCCTCGGCCACCTCGTGGAACAGGAAGGCTTTCGCCGCGCCGTCGAGGTCGTCGTGATAGAGGACCGCGTCAGACTTCTCGCCGACGCGCGCCAGCGCGCCCCTCAGCGCAGCACCGTAGGTTCCATCGGCATCGGTCGTGTCGGCGAGGAATTGCAGCAGCGCGCGCGCCTGCCGCACCTGCGCGCCCGCATCCTGCAGCATGCGCACATGGTACAGCATCATCCGGCGGCCGAGATCGCGCAGGTGCGACCCGGGATAGGCGTTGTAGCTCACGAAAGCAACGCCGTGCGGTGCGAGCCGCTCCCGGAAGATCGACAGGATCTTTTCGCGCACCCGCGCCGGCACCCAGGAATAGACCCCGTGCGCAATGATGTAGTCGAAGGTGCCGAAACCCGCGTCCACGTCCATGATGTCGCAGAGTTCGAGCGTGACGTTGCGCAACCCGCAGGCCGCGGCCTGCGCGCGCCCTTGCGCGATGTCGGCCGCGGAGATGTCGATGCCGAGGAACGCACTTTCCGGATAGCCATACGCCAACGGAACGAGGTTGGCCCCGCTGCCGCAGCCGAGTTCCAAGACACGGCAGCGCGACGGCGGCGCCGGCTGCATGCCGAAGAGGAAGGCGATGGCGGCGAGGCGGTCCGGGTGCGTCTGATCGAAGGCGACTCCCGGATATCGCACTGCATCATAGGCCGCGGCCGCCGTCTCGCTCATTGGCCTTGCCCCTGCCCCGGTGCGGATCGCCGGTGCAAGGCTAGCAGACTGCCGCCCGGCGGCAATTCCCTTGTCACGGGCTCGCCTCCCACACGCCGCCGGCATGGGGTGGCACCGGGGGTTTGCGGCAAAACCGCGGCGCCCGGCGATCAAAAAAGATTGTCGGCGCGGGCCCCCGGCGACCTTTTCTTGCCGCATCTCTTCGCCATCTTCCGCGGGTGCATGGGATCAGGGGACAGGAACCGGCTCGGCCTTCCCGGAAGGCCGGAGGAGGAATCATGGGCGAATGCCGCGACGCCACTCTCGTCGAGATGTTGTCCGATCCGATCGTCGTCTTGCTCATGGCAGCCGACGGAGTCGATCCCGACGACCTCGTGTCGAATCTGCGCGCGACCGGCGAGCGCCGCGCGGCGCAGGCACGCGGGGAAGATCTCACCGCGCGCGATTCCGACGTGGTGTGCGCGAACCAGGAATAGGACCGCCGGAGCGTCCCTTCGGCCGGCGGCCCTCAGGCGGCGGCGGCGCGTCGGGCGGCCACGATTTGTTCGGCGGTGCGGCCGGTGAGTTCGGCCATGTGGTCGAACTTGAACGAGAAGGTGCCGACCCCGGCGGTGGCCGAGCGCAGCTCCACGATCAGATCGCCGATTTCCGCCTCGGGCATCAGGGCACGCACGACGTCCCAGCCGGTCCAGCCTTCGCGCGTGTCGAAGCCGAGCAACTGACCGCGCCGCGCGGAGACGATCGCATTCACCTTCGCGGTGGCGTCGGAGGGACAGACGATCTCCACGCTCAAGATCGGCTCGAGCAGCACCGGCTGGCATTGCGGCAGCGCCTCGGCGACCCCGATGCGACCGGCGGTGCGGAAAGCCATGTCGGAGGAATCGACCGTGTGATACGAGCCGTCGATGAGCGTCACGGCGACGTCGACGACCGGAAAGCCGAGCGGGCCCTGCTTGAGTCCGTCCCGGACGCCCTCCTCGACCGCCGGAATGTAGTTGCGGGGCACCACGCCTCCCGTGATCTTCTCGTCGAACGTGAAGCCTGAGCCGCGCGGCAACGGTTTAATGTCGAGCACGACGTCGCCGAACTGGCCGTGCCCGCCCGATTGCTTCTTGTGGCGGCCGCGCTGCACGATGGCCTTGCGGATCGTCTCGCGGTAGCCCACCGTCGGGGGGTTCACGACGACCGAGATGCCGAAACGCGAGGCAAGCCGCTCGGTCGCGACCCGAAGGTGCATTTCGCCCTGCCCCCAGACGATCACCTGATGGGTTTCCGGGTTGTGTTCGACAACGAGCGACGGATCCTCCTCCAGCAGCTTGCCGAGAGCCTGTCCGAGCTTCACGTCGTCCTTGCGTTCCTTTGCGGCAATCGCCACCGCAAGCACCGGCGGATAGGGCGTCACGGCCGCGAGCGCAGGATGCGCGACCTTGCCGGCGGTGAGGGTTTCTCCCGTCTTGGCACCGTCGAGCTTGCCGAGTCCGACGGTCTCGCCCGCTTCGGCTGCCCCCCGCTTTTCCGTGCTGTGTCCTGTGAGCTTGAAGACACCCGACACGCGGCCGGCCTCGCCTTCCGGCCCGGTGAGCGTCGTGCCGTCTCCGAGCGTTCCGGACATGACGCGAACGACCGAAAGCTTGCCGCCATGCGCCGTGTGGAAGGTCTTGAGCACATAGGCGACCGCTTCGGCATCGCTCTTGGCGCCGAGGCGCCTTGCGGTTTCCGCGATGCCGGGTGCCTCATGCCGCAAGGCCTTCATGAGACGCTGTACGCCGTTGGTGCGGGTCGCAACGCCAAGCAAAACGGGGCAGATCATCCCTTCGCGCAGCTCGCGCGCGAGATCGTCGAAAACCTTGTCGCGCGGCGGCGGAATGTCTTCGAGAAGCTGCTCCATGAGCTCGTCATCATGGTCCGCTAACGTCTCAAGCATGGTGAAACGCGCTTCCTTCTCGCGCGAGAGATCGTCACCGGAAAGCTCGATGACTTCCGAGGGTGCGTGCTCCCGATAGACGTGGGCGCGCTCGAGAGCGAGGTCGACAAATCCGACGACGATCTCCCCGGACCAGATCGGAATCTGCCGCAGAACGAGAGGGACGCGGGAGGCGGGCTGCAGCACTTTCAGCACCTCGCGCACGCGCTTGTCCGCCTTGTCGATCTTGTTGAGAAACAGGATACGGGGGAGCTTGAGGTCTTCCAGCTCGCGCAAAATGAGCTGCAGCTGCGGCACCTTGCGTTCGTCCGCTTCGCACACGACGACCGCCGCGTCGACCGCAGGCAGGACCGCGCGCATATCGTGAATGAACTCGACCGATCCGGGGCAATCGATAAAGGTGTAGTCGTCGCCGAGATAATTGGTGGTCGCAAACGACAACTCGATGCTCATCTTGTGGTCGCGGGCCTCCGGACTGGAATCGCCGACGGTCGTTCCCGCCTCCACCGTTCCTTGTCGCTGCACCGCGCCGGTGCGCGCCAGGATCGCCTCGAGGAGCGTTGTCTTGCCGCTCTGGAATGGGCCCACCAGTGCGATGCACCGGGGACCCCTGGGACTCGTGCCTCCATTCTGCGCCATGATGACCTCCGACTCGGCGCAGGCGTCCGCTACGCCGCGTTCGGCCCTGTCCGGCCTTGTGCTATCGTCTCAGGCAGGCGACGCGCTGGCAAGCCGGTGGCGCGAAAGTTCGAAAAAGAAAAAGGCCGGGCACGTTTCCGGCCTTTTCACGACAATCGCCGCCTATTTGGGTGGGCTCACGCCGTCGCTTATGAAAGACAGGTCGATGAACGCCTTCGGGTCGACTGCCCGGTCAACGAGTCCCTGCTCTTTCAGCCATGCGACCTGGTTATGGATGTCCTTCGTGTCCAGCCGGGCTTGCGGATCGACGTAATAGGTTGCCGCCTGCACCTTGCGGGCGGCCTGCTCCGGCGGCTCGGCGGGGTACACATATTTTGCGATCGCCTGCGCTGCGGCATTTGCCTTCGCGGGGTCGATGACCGGCTTTCCCGCGGCGTCGCGCTGGAGAAAGGCCTCGTAGAATTCGGCAGCGCCCTTGCGATAGGCGCGCACGAACGTTTCGATCGCACCGCGACGCGCTTCGATCGCCTTCGGCGAGGCGAACAGCGCGCCGAACTGGTACTCGTCGAGGTCCGAATACCAGCCGATCAATTTGCCGTCGCCGGCGGCGACCAGCGCACGGGCGATGTGCGGCGCGATGATGATCGCATCCACTTGCGAGCCCTTGAGCGCCGCCGCCATATTGCCGAGGGACTGCAGGGGCTTGAGCGTGACGCTCTTAAGATCGAAGCCCTTCACACGGGCGATCTGGCCGATCTGGTAGTGGAAGGACGACCCCACCTGGGTGATGCCGAGGGAGTGTCCCGGAAAATCCTCGAGCCGGCGGAACCCCTTATCCCAGGCGGCATTGGACACGAGGATCGCATTCCCCTGATAACCCTTCTTCTCACGTGCCTGCGCGGCAATGACCTTGATGCCGCCCTTTCCCGCCAGATTGTAAAGGCCGGCCGTGAAGGCGGTGGCCCCGAGATCGATGTCTCCCGAGACGACCGCAACCGCAATCGGCTGCGCCGCGTCGAAGAATCTGAGATCGATGTCGAGCCCTTCCTGCTTGAAATAGCCCTTTTCTACGGCGACGAAGAGGCCGCCGTTCGAGACGAAGCGGAGCGCCCCGACATTGAGCTTCTCCTGCGCCAGACCGGCCGGCGCGGCGAGCGCACACATCGTCAAGGCGACTGCGGCGCGGATCGCCGCGCGGCCGAGCCCCCCGATCCTGGTCCTCATGGCCTTCGACATCCGATGTCCCTCGTGTTGCCCAGCCGTGCGCTTTCAATACAAGCCCACGGTCGCGCCCCCGTCGACCGCGATGTTGACGCCCTGGATGTGGCTTGCGCGCGACGAGCAAAGAAAGAGCGCGAGCTCGGCGATGTCCTCAGGCTTGCCGATCCGGCGCGCGCCGCTCTTCTCGATCGCGGCCTTGCGGGCATCTTCCAGCGTCGCGCCCGTCGCTGCAGCCCGCTGCCGCAGCAGGTCCATGATACGATCCGTCTCGGTCATGCCCGGCAGGATGGCGTTGACGTTGACCCCGTCCTTCTTGCCGCGTTGCGAAAGACCCTTGGTGAAGTTGAGCATGGCGGCATTGGCGGCGCCGCCGATCAGAAACAGGGGATCGGGCGTGCGGGCCGCGCCGCCGGAAATGTTGACAACGCTGCCCTGCGCTTGCCTGAGCATCGGCCAGAACAGGCGGCAAAGCCGCACGCAGGCGTAGAATTTGACCGAAAGTCCGTCGATCCAGTCTTCGTCAGGCTGCTCGAGGAAATCGCCCGACTTGGTCGCGCCGGCATTGTTTACGAGCACGTCGCAACGGCCGAAGCGGTCTTTGACGAACCCATGGAGCGCCTGGCAGGCCTGAAGGCTGCCGAGGTGGCCGGCGATGACGGCCGGGCGCGGCGCGCCGCTTGCGGCAATCGCATCGGCCGCGGCTTCGAGGTTGCCTTGCGACGTCGCTGCCAGCACGGTCTGCGCACCCTCGCGCGCGAAAGCGGTTGCGATCGCCCGCCCGATCCCGCGGCTGCCCCCGGTCACGACCACCACTCTGCCTGCAAATTCTCCCGCCATCGAAGCGCCCCCTTCTTGTTCCGCGCCGCCCGAGCGGCAGCGGGGAATGAGTAACATCGAACCGAAGTCTTCGACCAGCACTCACCCCCTGCCCCACGCCCGAGCATGCCCGCCGGCCGCGTTACGCGAAAGCTCCCGCAACCGGAATTCGGGGCGTCGATGCCGCCCGCCCGCGGCCGGGCTTGTTCCCCTTCCGCCCATCACTATGGTACGAGCCGCTTTCCGGCGGACCCGGCTTTGCCCGGTTCTCGTCCCCCCCCGCCTCGTCCGGCGAAGCCCTGCGTTCCTGGTCGCATTCTCCATGAAGGCTCTTTTTCTCGACTGCAACGACCAGCTCGGTCCCGTTTTCCGCCGCGTGCTCAGGCCCGACGACCCCACCATCGCCGTGAACTACGAGCCCTATGACCGCGGCGCGGTGCCGCAGCTCCTCGCGGGCTATGAAATCTGTCTCGACGATCATTCCTATCTGCCGACCGAGATCGTCGCGCAATGCCCGGCCTTGCGCCACGTCGTGTTTCTTGGCACGGGCGCGGCGAGCTACATGGATCTCGACGCGCTCAAGGCGCGCGGCGTCACGGTCCATACCATCAAGGGCTACGGCGACACGGCCGTGGCCGAGCACACGATCGCGCTGATGTTCGCGGCCGCCCGCGACATCGCCCGCATGGACCGCGACATTCGCGCCGGCACATGGCAGACCCGCGAAGGTGTCCAGCTCCTGGGAAAAACTCTCGGGGTCGTCGGTCTGGGCGGAATCGGGCGGGAAGTTGTCCGCATCGCGAACGGCATCGGCATGAACGTGATCGCCTGGAACCGAACGCCGGTCGAGGCCGCCCCGGCCCCGCTCGTCCCTCTCGATGACCTTCTGTCGCAGGCGGACGTGATCTCCCTCAATCTCGCGCTCAACGAGGAGACACGGCATTTTCTCGACGGCGCCCGGCTGAAGCGCCTCAAACCCGGCTGCATTCTCGTCAATACCGCGCGCGCCGCGCTCGTCGAGGAGGCGGCGCTCAAGGCCGCGCTCGCCGAGGGGCGCATTCGCCATGCCGGCCTCGACGTGTTTCACGCCGAGCCGCTGCACACGGACGACGCGCTTGCGCAAGCGTCCAACGTGACGCTCAGCGCCCACTCAGCTTTCCGCACGCAGGAGGCTTCCGAAACCCTGTTGCGCCGCGCCATCGACATCGTGCGGCGGATTGTGGAAGAAGAGACCAACCGATCGTGAACGCATCCGCAAACAAGGAGACCGCCATGGACATCAAGGTCGGCCGCAAGGCTATCGAGGAGGCTTCAAAGAAGCTGTCCAACTGGGGCCGTTGGGGCAAGGACGATCATATCGGCACGCTCAACCACGTTGCGCCCGAAGACGTCGTGAACGCCGCCAAGCTCATCCGCAAGGGTCAGGTCTTCGCGCTCGGCATTCCGCTCGACCAGAGCGGCCCCCAGACCGGCCTCTTCGGCGGCCGCTTCAACCCGATCCACCAGATGCTCGCGACCGGCACGGATGCGATCGCCGGCCGGCAGGATTGGAACCGGATCCGCTACGCCGACGACACGCTCATGCTCTGCGTCCAGGGCGCGACGCACTGGGATGCGCTCGGCCACATCTTCTACGAGGACAAGGCCTATAACGGACACGACGCCAAGCTGATCGACTCCAAGGGCCTCAACGTGCTCGGCATCGAGCACTCGAAGAACAAGATGGTCGGGCGCGGCGTGCTGCTCGACATCGCCCGCTTCCGCGGCGTCGAATGGCTCCAGGACGGCGAAGGCATTTCCAACGAGGAGCTCGACAAGTGTGCACGCGCGCAGAATGTCGAGATTCGCAAAGGCGACTTCGTGATCATCCGCACCGGGCAGATGGAGCGCTGCCTCAAGGAGAAGAACTGGGGCGGCTATGCGGGCGGCGATGCGCCCGGTGTGAAGTTCGAGAATTGCTACTGGTGTCATGAGAAGCAAATCGCCGCGATCTGTTCCGACACCTGGGGCGTCGAGGTGCGGCCGAACGAGACCACGGAGGCCAACCAGCCCTGGCACTGGGTGGTGATCCCCGCCATGGGGCTGTGCATGGGCGAAATCTTCTACGTCAAGGAACTGGCCGAGGATTGCGCGAAAGACCGCGTCTACGAGTTCTTCTTCTGCGGCCCGCCCCTCATCATCACCGGCGGCACCGGCTCGCCGATCAATCCGCAGGCGATCAAGTAATGCGGTCCGGCGCGGCCTGAGCCGCGGCCTCGCCGACTGAAGCACGACCTCCGGAGCGCGGCCCCGGAGGCCGTGCCTCTTGCGCTATACTGCGGCCGGGACGCGGGAATGGCCGAGCACCGCTCGGCCGCGACGCACAATCGCACGACGAATACGCAAAGGAGACACGTCATGGCTCGCTATCTCAAGCGCGGCATGGATGCCGGGGCCATCGAAGCGGCCGACGCCAAGGTGCGGGCGACCGTCGAGCAGATCCTCGATGACGTCAAAAGCCGCGGCGACGCCGCCATCCGCGAACTCTCTGAGAAATTCGACAAATGGTCGCCCCCGAGCTTCCGCCTCACCGAACAGGAGATCGAGCGGGCGATCGCGCAGGTGCCGAAGCGCGATCTCGACGACATCCGCTTCGCTCAAACGCAGGTGCGCAATTTCGCGCAGAAGCAGCGCGAGACGATGCGTGACCTCGAGGTCGAGACGCTGCCGGGCGTCATTCTCGGGCATCGCCACATCCCGGTGAACGCAATCGGCTGCTACGTGCCGGGCGGTCGCTACCCCATGGTCGCTTCCGCGCATATGTCGATCGTCACGGCGCGGGTTGCCGGCGTCAAACGCATCATCGCTTGCGCCCCGCCCTACAAGGGCGGCCCGCACCCGGCGATCGTGGCGGCCATGCATTTCGGCGGCGCCGACGAGATCTATGTGCTCGGCGGCGTGCAGGCCGTGGCGATGATGGCGCTCGGCACGCCGACGGTTCAATCCGTGGACATGATCGTCGGCCCCGGCAACGCCTATGTGGCGGAAGCCAAGCGCCAGCTCTTCGGCCGCGTCGGCATCGACCTGCTCGCGGGGCCGACGGAGACGCTCGTCATCGCCGACGAGACGGTCGATGCCGAGATGTGCGCGACCGACCTTCTCGGCCAAGCCGAGCACGGGCCGACCTCGCCGGCCGTGCTCATTACCAATTCCGAGAAGCTCGCACGCGAGACCATGGCCGAGGTCGAGCGACTTTTGAAAATACTGCCGAGCGCAGACCTCGCGGGGCAGGCCTGGCGCGACTACGGCGAGGTGATCGTGTGCGACTCCTACGAGGAGATGGTCGCGGAGGCCGACCGCGTCGCCTCCGAGCACGTGCAGGTGATGACGCGCGATCCCGACTACTTCCTCAACAACATGAAGAACTACGGCTCGCTGTTCTTGGGGCCCCGCACCAATGTCGCCTACGGCGACAAGGTGATCGGCACGAACCATACTTTGCCGACGAAGAAGGCGGCGCGCTACACCGGCGGGCTCTGGGTCGGCAAGTTCCTCAAGACCTGCACGTATCAGAAAGTGCTGACCGACGAGGCGAGCGCGATGATCGGCGAATACTGCTCGCGGCTCTGCGTGCTCGAGGGATTTCTCGGCCACGCCGAGCAGGCCAACATCCGCGTGCGCCGCTACGGCGGGCGCAACGTCGCCTACGCCACCGCGGCGGAATGACACCGCCCGGCCCGGCCATGCCGGCCGGGCCTCCTACCACCACAAGGCGGCGCCCGAGACGGCCTTCGTCTGTCCGTCGTCCGTCACGCGCGCCCGGTCGAGCGAGCGATCGAGCGCCGCCAGCACGCGGCGCTTGACGAAATCGAAAGCGGCCGATTGCCGATCGCGGGGGCGCGGCAGGTCCGCCTCGATCTCCTCGTAGATGCGCCCCGGGCGCGGCCGCATGACAATGATGCGGTCGGCAAGAACGATCGCCTCCTCCACGTCGTGCGTCACGATGACGAGGGTCGGCTTGAGATCGGCCCAGAGCGTGAGCAGGTGATCTTGCAGGTCGGCCCGCGTGAAGGCGTCGAGCGCCGAAAAGGGCTCGTCCAGCAGCAGCACTTCGGGGCGCGGCACGAGTGCGCGGGCGATCGCGACGCGTTGCGCCTGACCGCCCGAGAGCTCGCGCGGCCAGACGCCGGCCTTCTCGGAGAGCCCGACGCGGGCGAGCGCCTCGCCAACGCGCTCGGCGCGCTCGCCCTTCGGCCGGTCGGCGAGACCGAAGCCGACATTGCCCGCGACCGTGAGCCATGGGAGCAGGCGCGGCTCCTGGAAAATGATGCCGATCTTGGCGTGCGGCTCCGTGATGATCTCGCCGTCGAGTGTGACCGAGCCGTGCGTCGGGCCGTCGAGCCCCGACACCGCCCGCAGCAGGGTCGACTTGCCGCAGCCCGAACCGCCCACGATCGCGACGATCTCGCCGGGTTGCACGGTAAGCGTGACATTGTCGAGCGCGTGGACACCATTGGGATAGGTCTTGCCGACGCGGTCGAGCGCAAGCATCTCAGGCCTCCTCGCCGCGGTCGCCGAAGCGGTCTTCCCAGCGCAGCAATGGTGCGGAGGCCAAGGCGAGCAACCAGTCGGTCGTCTTGCCGATCACCGCAAAGGCGACGATCGCCGCGACGATCTGCGCCGGCTTGCCGAGCTGCTGGCCGTCGATCAAGAGATAGCCCAATCCCTCGGAGGCGCCGAGAAGCTCCGCCGCCACCACGAACATCCAGCCGAGCCCCAGCCCGGAGCGCAGCGACACGATATAGGCCGGCAGCACCGCCGGCAGCAGAATGCGCCGCACCAGCGCCGGACCCGACAGGCGGAACACCCGCCCCACCTCGACGATCTTGCGGTCGACGGAGAGGATCGCACCCATCACCCCGAGATAGACGGGGAAGAAAACGCCCACCGCAATGAGCGTGATCTTCGATTCCTCGAAAATGCCGAGCCACAGGATGAAAAGCGGAACCCAGGCGATGGACGGGATTGCTCGCAGCGCCTGCAGGGTCGGATCGAGGAGCCGGCGCAGCAGCCGCGAATAACCGGTGATCGCACCCAATACCGTCCCGGCGGCAACGCCCAGTGCAAAGCCCGCCGCGACCCGCACAATCGTCGCCTGGGCGTGCCGCCACAATTCGCCGCTCTGGGCAAGTTCCCACAGGGTCGTGAAGATCACCGACGGCGGCGGAACAAGACGCCCGTCCGAGAGCCCGAGCCGCACCGCAATTTCCCAGGCGAGCGCCAGCGCAACGGGCAGGACGAGCCCGATCAGGGGCCGCAGCATCCGAGCGCTGCGTGGGCGCGCGCCGCGGCCTTTCGCTGCGGCCGCGGCAGCCTGGCCGAGCGGCCTATGCTCGACGTCGACGGTCATGGCTCCAAAAGACATCGCGGAGACCTTCTTTGCAATCCGCAGCCCGGCATCCTGAATGCGCGTTGCCCTGAAGGGAGGTCGCGGGCGGAGGGGAATTCCCTGTCATCGGCGACACGCGAAAGGCCGCCCGCGGACCGGCGCGGATCGGCCTTTGCGCGGGTTTTCGTCTCCCATCCACGACACTCGTGCGCGTCTCAAGCTTCCGCGCGGCCGCATCAGTCGATCAGTGCCGGCCCGTCATAGATGAGCGAATCGAGCGTGGCCTTGACGTCCACGTCCTTGCCGATCACGCCCGCCTCCTGCAAAGCGAGACCGGCAGCCAGAATGGAGTCGTATTGCGGCTTGCCGATCTTGGAATAGGTGATGTCCGTCCGCTCCTTGAGTTGCTTGTCGACGACGCTCTCCGGCAATTTCGTAGCGGCAATGAACGCCGCTTTGAGCTCCGCATAATTGGCAAGCGAATACTTGCGCGCCTCCTCGTATACGGCGAGCACGCGCTTCACCAGATCGGGATGTTCCTTGAGGAACTCCTCCCGCGTCGAGAGAATCCCCCAGGTGTTGGCGTCCTTGTTGCGATAGAACAGGCGCGCCCCGTTCTCGATTTCGGCCTGCGCCATCATCGGGTCGAGCCCCGCCCATGCATCGACGTCGCCGCGAATGAGCGCGGTCTTGCCGTCCGGATGCTGCAGCAGCACGGGCTTGATATCCTTTTCGCTGAGGCCGACCTTCTGCAGCGCGCGCACCAGGAAGATGTGCGGATCGGTGCCGCGGGTCACCGCGACGCGCTTGCCCTTGAGATCCTCGATCTTCTGGATGGGCGTGTCCTTGCGCGTGACGAGCGCGGTCCATTCGGGCTGTGAATAGACGTAAATCGACTTGATCGGGTTGCCGTTGATCTTGGAGACAAGCGCGGCCGCGCCCGCCGAGGAGCCGAAATCAATCGACCCGGCATTGAGGAATTCGAGCGCCTTGTTGGAGCCGAGCGTTTGCACCCAGCGGATCGAAATGCCGTCCTTGGCGAATTCCTTCTCCAGGAGGCCCTTGTTCTTGAGTACCATGGAGACGGGGTTGTAGGTCGCCCAATCGATATTAATCGTTTTCGGCTTGTCGGCCGCGAACAGCGCCGTCGTCGGCAGGAGCCCGACGAGCGTTGCCGACACGAGAAGACGACGTCGTGAGAACAGTGTCATAAGGACCTCCATCGGAGTTTCGTTCTTTTTGGAGAACGAAACGGCGAACACGGAGGCGGGGCGGACCCCGCCATCAGCCGGCGTGGGGATGCCCCCGCGCTTTAGCTGCATTTGTTAAGCGCCCAGCAAGCTGCCGCTCAAATCGGCGCAAACGAGCCTTTACCGGGAGTTTTTGGCCTCGTCAATGGCGTTTGCGCGCCCTTCAAAACCGAATCGTCATGCTGCGCGACGACCCTCGGGGGATTCGCGATGGACCAAGAGGCGTTTTATATTACGAACAACTTCCCGTGATGTTTGTTTTTTCGAACGCGACAAGGCCGCATGACAGGACGCTCTGGCTGGGCTACGGAACAATCCATGGCGCTCGCGCAGACCTTTCCCGAGCCGGATGCGCTGTTCGATACCGCCGTGATGGCGGCCGAGCTCGAAGCTTTGGCCGGCCTCCACAGCGGCCGCGAGCTCCGCAACGCGGTGGCGCAGCGCCTCAAGGCCGCGCTCGCGCAAGGGCGGGCGCAGGCCGAGCGCGAACTGCTTGCCGATCGCAAGGGCCGGCGCTGTGCCGAGCGGCTCTGCGCCATGCACGACGCGGTGATCGGCGTCCTGTTCGACTTCGCACGCCGCCGGCTCTACCCGTCTGACAATCCGTCCGAGGCCGAGCGCATGGCGCTGGTCGCGACCGGCGGCTACGGACGCGGGCTGCTCGCGCCCGGCTCCGACATCGACCTCCTGTTCCTGCTTCCCTACAAGCAGACGGCCTGGGGCGAGTCGATCGCCGAGGCCATTCTCTATTGTCTGTGGGACATGGGTCTCAAGGTCGGCCACGCCAGCCGGTCGGTCGACGAATGCATGCGCCAAGCGCGCGCCGACATGACGATCCGCACCGCCCTGCTGGAGGCGCGCCACCTGCAAGGCGATCGCGCGCTCTCGGAGGAAATGGATGCCCGGCTGCGCCGCGAAGTCATTCAAGGCACCGCGGCCGAGTTCGTGGCCGCCAAGCTCGCCGAGCGGGAGGAGCGGCATCGTCGCACCGGCCGCTCCCGCTACCTGGTGGAGCCGAACGTCAAGGACGGCAAGGGCGGTCTGCGCGATCTGCACACTCTCTTCTGGATCGCCAAATACGTCTACAATGTGCGCGAACCCGAGGAGATGATCGCGCGTGGCGTATTCGACCGCGCGGAATATCAGCGCTTCCAGCGCGCCGAGGACTTTCTCTGGGCCGTCCGCTGCCACATGCATTTCGTGACGGGACGCGCCGAGGAACGCCTCTCCTTCGACATCCAGCGCGAGATCGCCGTGCGCCTCGGCTACACCGAACACCCGGGGCAGCAGGATGTCGAGCGCTTCATGAAGCACTATTTTCTGGTCGCCAAGGACGTGGGCGATCTTACCGCCATCCTCTGCGCCGCGCTCGAAGACCGTCAGGAAAAGCCCGCCGCGATGCTCAATCGCTTCGTCGAACGGCTGCGGCCGCGCACGCGACGGACCTTGCCGGAGACGCAAGACTTCATCTCCGACAAGAACCGCATCACGCTCGCGGACCCTGACGTTTTCGAACGCGATCCGGTCAACCTGATCCGCATTTTCCATCTCGCGCAGCGGCACAATCTCGCCTTTCATCCCGACGCGATGCGGGCGGCAACGCGTGCGCTGAGGCGTATCGATTCGACCCTGCGCGAGAATCCGGAAGCCAATCGCCTGTTTCTGGAGATCCTGACCGGCAAGGAGAACGCGGAAATCGTTCTGCGTCGCATGAACGAAGTCGGCGTTCTGGGCCGCTTCGTGCCGGAATTCGGCCGCGTGGTCGCAATGATGCAGTTCAACATGTACCACCACTACACGGTGGACGAGCATCTTCTGCGCTGCATCGGCATGCTGGCGGACATCGAGCGCGGCGGCGACGGCGGGGCCTTTCCGTTCGCGAGCGAACTGATGCGTTCGATCCAGCCGCAGCACCGCACGGTTCTTTACGTCGCGCTTTTTCTGCACGACATCGCCAAGGGCCGCATCGAGGATCACTCGATCGCCGGAGCCCGCGTCGCCCGCAAGCTCGCGCCCCGCTTCGGCCTTTCCGCCGCCGACACCGAGACCGTCGCCTGGCTCGTTGAGAATCACCTGGTGATGTCGACTGTCGCCCAGTCGCGCGACCTTTCCGACCGCAAGACCATCGAGAATTTCGCGGCGGTCATGCAGTCGCTCGAACGCATGAAGCTGCTCACTATCCTCACCGCCGCCGACATTGCGGCGGTCGGGCCCGGCGTATGGAATTCCTGGAAGGCGCAGCTCATCCGCACTCTCTATTACGAGACCGAGCCGGTGCTCACGGGCGGCTTCTCGGAGGTGAATCGCGCGCAGCGCGTCGCGATGGCGCAGGCGGAGTTCCGCGCCGAGCTCGCGGACTGGCCCCCCGCCAGGCTCGATGCCTATATCGCGCGCCACTACCCGGCCTATTGGCTCAAGGTCGATTTGCCGCACAAAGTGGCTCACGCGCGCTTTCTGTGCGAGGCGGAGGCATCCGGCCGGCAACTGGCGACGGCGGTTTCCGTGGACGAAGGGCGCGGCGTCACGGAATTGACCGTGCTCGCGCCCGACCATCCGCGTCTCCTCTCCACGATCGCCGGTGCCTGCGCGGTTGCCGGCGCCAACATCGTCGACGCACAGATCTACACGACGACCGACGGGCTTGCCCTCGACACGATCTCGGTGAGCCGAGAGTTTCCCGAAGCCGCCGACGAAGAGCGTCGCGCCGCCCGCATCGCCGACACGATCGAAAAGGCGCTGGGCGGCTCGCTGCGGCTGCCCGAAGTGGTGGCGAAGCGCACGCAACCACGCCCTCGCCTCAAGGCCTTCGCGATCGCGCCCGACGTCCTTGTCAACAATCAGTGGTCGAACCGCTATACCGTGATCGAGGTGTCCGGGCTCGACCGGCCGGGGCTGCTCTACGATCTCACCGCAACGCTCTCCAAGCTCAATCTCAACATCGCTTCGGCGCACGTCGCGACGTTCGGCGAGCGCGCAGTCGACGTGTTCTATGTCACCGATCTCATGGGCGCAAAAATCGAAGCGCCGCAGCGGCAGGCGGCGATCAAGCGCGCGCTGATCCATCTCTTCCAGCCGCCGAATGCGGAAAACGGCCGCGATGCGCGCGAGAGCACACCGGCCTGAGTGCCCGGCCAGCGCGATGCCCCATGATGCTACCCGGCGCACACGGCGCCACGCTTAATGTCCCCTTAAACCGCCGCATTTAGCGTGTCACAACGTTCGGGGGACGAGCGGGACCGGTAGCGGTGGGAAGCGAATGCGGGGTGGGCGAAGAGCCATAGGCGAACGCCGCGAGCCGAATTTCGACGCCACGCCGACGCCCGGGCTCGATCTTCGCCCGGACCCGCGCGACCGTGCCGGAGGGCCGCTCTTCGATGACGAAGAGCCTCCGCCTCCGCCGGAAGCAAAGCGCGGCGGCCGACGGGTTGCGGCCAACGACGACCGCGCCGGACGGGCCCGACCGGCAAAGCGCGACCGCCGCCGGCGCAAGGCACGCGGGGGCGGCGGCCCGCGGCGGCCGACACTGCGCAGGCTCCTTTACTGGGCGGCGGTGCTGATGCTGTGGGCGGGCATCGGTGCAGGTGCGCTCGTCGCATGGGTTGCGGTGCACCTGCCGCCGATCCAGTCGCTCGAAGTGCCGAAGCGGCCGCCGAGCGTGCAGGTCGTGGGTCTTGACGGGCGCCCGCTTGCAACGCGCGGCGAAATGGGCGGGGCCGCCGTCGCGCTGAGAGACCTTCCCCCCTACCTGCCGAAGGCGTTCCTTGCGATCGAGGATCGGCGGTTCTACGAGCATTTCGGCCTCGACCCGATCGGGATCGCCCGCGCCCTCGTCGCCAACATCCTGCACCGCGGCGTCTCGCAGGGCGGCTCCACGCTGACGCAACAACTCGCCAAGAATCTGTTTCTGACCCAGGAGCGGACGCTCGAACGGAAATTGCAGGAGCTTGTGCTCTCCCTGTGGCTCGAGCACAAGTTCACGAAGGATCAGATTCTCGAACTCTATCTCAACCGCGTCTATTTCGGGGCCGGGGCCTATGGCGTCGAAGCCGCCGCGCAGCGATATTTCGGAAAATCCGCCCGCTTCGTCACGCTGTCCGAAGCCGCCCTGCTCGCCGGCCTCGTGAAATCGCCGTCGCGCCTTGCGCCGACGCGCAATCCGCACGGCGCGGCGCAGCGTGCCCAACTCGTCCTCGCGGCCATGCAGGATGCGGGTTTCATCAGCGCGGACATGGCCAAGACCGCCGCCCGTCACCCGGCGCGGGCCGTCAAGGCGGCCGGCGGGGGATCGGCCAACTACGTCGCCGATTGGGTAATGGACATTCTCGACGATCTCATCGGGCGCTATGATGAAGATCTCGTGGTCGAAACCACGATCGACCCCGCCCTACAGACGGCCGCCGAGAAGGCGCTGACCGACGAGCTCGACCGCAAGGGCCAGAAATTTGCGGTCGGTCAGGGCGCCCTTGTCGCGATGACGCCCGACGGAGCGGTGCGGGCCCTGGTCGGCGGGCGCAACTATGAGGAAAGTCAGTTCAACCGCGCGGTCTCGGCAAAGCGCCAGCCCGGTTCGGCCTTCAAGGTCTTTGTCTATCTTGCGGCACTGGAGCACGGGCTCACGCCGCAGACGGTGCGCGAGGACCGCCCGATCAACGTGCGCGGATGGCAGCCCGAAAACTACAGCCGTGAATATTTCGGTCCCGTCACGCTCACCCAGGCGCTCGCGATGTCGCTCAACACCGTGGCGGTGCGGCTGGCCCTGGAGGTCGGCCCGAAGACCGTGGTGCAGACCGCGCATCGGCTGGGCATCACCTCGAAGCTTGAACCCAACGCCTCCATCGCCCTCGGCACCTCGGAGGTCTCAGTCCTGGAACTCGTGGGCGCGTTCGCGCCCTTCGCCAACGGCGGCATCGCAATTTCCCCGCACGTGATCGAGCGCGTGCGCACGGCAAGCGGCCGCACGCTGTATCAGCGCGGGGCCCCGGGCCTCGGTCGCGTCGTCGACCCGGCCTATGTGGCGATGATGAACGCGATGCTGCAGGAAACGCTACTGAGCGGGACCGCGCGCAAGGCCGAGCTTCCGAACTGGCCGGCCGCCGGCAAGACCGGCACCAGCCAGGATTTCCGGGATGCCTGGTTCGTCGGTTACACCGCCCATCTGGTGACCGGGGTCTGGCTCGGCAATGACGACTCTTCGCCGACCCGGCGGACCACCGGCGGCGGGCTGCCCGTCGAAATCTGGAGCCGTTTCATGAAGGTGGCGCACCAGGGCGTGCCGCCCGCCTCGCTGCCGGGCGTCAGCGGCCGCACGCCGTCCATCGCGCCCGCCCCGCCCCCGGCCGTCATCGCCAGCGCTCCCGCGGTACCGGCCGACGAGTCCGGCCGACCCGTCTCAGCCGATGCCGGCATGTCGCTCGATCGCTGGCTTCTCGAAAAGGTATTCGGCCGCCGCTGAAACCGCTTCGATCGCGCGGCCGGCGCCGCCTCGATCAGGAGGGCGATGTCACGCGGCTTGCTCGGCCGTCTTCTTGACGATCTGCCGCTTGATCTCGAGCGCCCGCGGGGAGAGTTCCTCGTCCTTCGCCTTGGCGAGAAAGGCATCGAACCCGCCGCGGTGATCCACGCTCTTGAGCGCATTGGCCGAGACCCGCAGGCGGAAGCTGCGGCCGAGCGCCTCGGACAGGAACGTCACATTGCACAGATTCGGCAGGAACCGACGCTTTGTCTTGCGGTTCGAATGGCTCACCAAATGGCCGGTCAGCGCGGCCTTGCCGGTCAGTTCGCATCGGCGCGACATCGGGCACCCTCTGTTTTCGGGCCGCGCGCTCAAAACAAACAATGCGCCAAAGGCGGCGCTTCCGTCCAAGGCACGCGAGCGGGGAATTGGCGCGGACCTATAGCGGCTTGCGGCACGCGCCGTCAAGGCGCTGTCCGGCCCGGGACCGGTCGCGCAGGGTCTTGCCAAACCACATATTCGACGCATTCCGCGCGGCATAGAGCGGGCACGGCTCGGCAAACGCGCGGGCAGGCGGCCATTTGCGTCCGCGCCTGCGATCGTGCAGCCTGAGCGCGCGCGTGGCCCACGACATGTAAGGTGCGATCAATGGTGCTCTCGCCCCGGCGCGCTTGGCGCAGGCTGATCCCGGCGATCGCCTGGGCGATGGCCCTCGTCGCGGCGACGGGGGGAGCGGACGGGCGCGCGGAAGAAAGGCTCGAGGCGAAGTACCGCGCGACCCTCTCGGGACTTACGATCGGCACCGGAGACATGGTGCTCGAAATCGATCGCCATCAGTATAGCATGTCCGGCAACGGACACACGGTCGGCCTCATGCGCGTGCTGGGGGGCGGCGCCGGGGAGGTCGCGGCGCAGGGCGCGATCAGCGGCAAAAGGCTGATGGCGACGAGCTATGCGCACACGATCCGCACCAAGAAGCTGCAGATCGTCAAAATGGCCCTTGCGCGCGGCACCGTGAAACAGCTCGGTGTGGAACCGCCGGTCGAGCCGGACCCCGAAATGGTGCGCCTAGTGGACGCGCACAAACGCGGCGTGATCGACCCGCTCAGCGCCAGCATCGTTCCCGCTGCCGGCGAAGGCGGCGTCGGGCCGGAAGCTTGCAACCAGAAAATGCCGATCTTCGACGGTCGCCTGCGTTTCGACCTCGAACTCTCGTACAAACGGCAGGCGACGGTGCGGACCGACGGCTATGCAGGCCCGGCCGTCGTCTGCAGTGTGCGGTTCGAGCCGATCAGCGGGCACAAGAAGGACAAATATGCGATCCGGTACCTGCGGGAGAACCGCGAGATGGAGATCTGGTTCGTGCCGATCCGCGGCACGCCTTTTCTCGGCGTCTATCGCCTGTTCGTTCCGACCCCACTCGGCCCCGGCGTTCTCGAGGCGACCCGCTTCGTCGTCAGCAACGGGGCGGCCCGTGCGGGTTCGCTCGGAGCGCGGGTGCAATGAGGTTCGTGCGCGAAAGCCATCCGCACGAACGGCTTGACTCTTGCGAGAGGCTCATCAATCCGCTGTGCGCGAGCCGGGCCGCCGGGTGATGACCGCGGCGCGGCTCAATGGCACAGGATGTGGTGTATTTCTGGGAAAGCCGCTCTATATGAGCGCCAACCAAGCTCGAAACGGCCCCGGTCTGCGATTCGGCCGCGATTCGTTCGAGACTCGTTCCGTTCCCTAAGGCGAACCGCCGACGCTGTCGCAATCTGGCACAGAAGGAAACCCGACTTGGCGCCTCCACGGCTGTTTGCGGCCGCTTCACCGGTCCTGAGCGGGGCTCTCCTCCGCGGCATGGCTTGGCTTGCGGTATGGGGCTTGCCCGCCGCATGGGGCCGAAACCCAACTTAGGACCGCCCCTCCGGTCGGCCATTAGATCACGACTCGATGCCGCTTTCCTTCTCGTCCCGCATGAACCGATCCGGTGCCTTGGCAGGAACCGGGGTCACCGCCGTGTTGGGACCGACCAACACCGGAAAGACCCATCTCGCGATCGAGCGAATGCTGGCGCATTCGAGCGGGATGATCGGCTTGCCGCTGCGCCTGCTGGCGCGCGAAGTCTACAATCGCATCGTCGAACGGGTCGGAGCCGAACAGGTCGCCCTCGTGACGGGCGAGGAGAAGATCAAGCCCTCGCATCCGCGCTTCTGGGTTTCGACCGTTGAGGCCATGCCGCGCGACATCGACGTGGCGTTCGTCGCCATCGACGAGATCCAGCTTGGGGCCGATCTCGAGCGCGGGCACGTCTTCACGGACCGAATGCTCAACTGGCGCGGGCGCGAGGAAACGTTGGTGCTCGGGGCGCAGACGGTCCGTCCCATGGTCGAAAAGCTGCTTCCCGGCGCGCACATTCTGAGTCGCCCGCGCCTTTCGCAGCTCACGCATGTCGGCGACCGCAAGCTCACCCGCCTGCCGCGCCGCACGGCGATCGTCACCTTCTCGGCCGACGAGGTCTACGCCATCGCCGAACTGATCCGCCGCCAGCGCGGTGGCGCCGCGGTGGTGCTGGGCTCGCTGTCTCCCCGTACCCGCAATGCGCAGGTGGCGCTCTATCAGGCCGGCGAGGTGGATTATCTCGTCGCAACGGATGCCATCGGCATGGGCCTCAACCTCGACGTCGATCACGTCGCCTTTGCGGCCGAGCGCAAGTTCGATGGCTATCAGTTTCGTCGGCTGACACCCGCCGAATTCGCGCAGATCGCCGGGCGCGCCGGCCGCGCTACGCGTGACGGCACGTTCGGCACGACCGGCCGCTGCGAACCCTTCGAGCCCGAGCTCGTGCAGGCGCTCGAAAGTCACAGTTTCGAGCCCCTCAAGGTGTTGCAGTGGAGGAACGCAACGCTCGATACGTCGTCGCTCGGCGCCCTGCAGGCCTCACTTGCCGATGCCCCGTCAATGCCCGGCCTTACGCGCGCGCCTGTCGCGGAGGACATTCGCGTGCTCGAGCATGCCGCGCGAGACGAGGAGGTGAGGGACCTCGCGCACGGCAGTGCCGCCGTCGCGCGGCTGTGGGACGTTTGCCAGCTTCCGGACTATCGAAAAATTTCGCCTTCGGCCCATGCCGAACTGGTGATTACCCTCTATAGATTCTTGATGCGGAGGGGTACGATCCCGACGGACTGGTTCGAGCGCCAGGTCGCGTTCGCGGATCGCACTGATGGCGACATCGACACCTTGTCGACTCGTATCGCCCATATCAGAACGTGGACTTTTGCGGCCAACCGGCCCGACTGGCTGGATGACCCGGAACACTGGCAGGCCGTCACACGCGGCGTAGAGGACAAGCTATCGGATGCCCTGCACGAGCGGCTGCTGCATCGGTTCGTGGACCGGCGCACCAGCGTCCTGATGCGACGGCTTAGAGAAAACGCGATGCTCGAAACGGAAATTTCGAAGATCGGCGAAGTCACCGTTGAAGGTCACCTTCTGGGGCGGCTTGAAGGCTTCCGCTTTGCCGCCGATGCAAGCGCGGCCGGCCCGGAAGCGAAAGCGCTGCGGGCGGCCGCCCAGAAGGCGCTTTCCGGAGAAATCAACGCACGCTCCGTCCGGCTCGGCGCCGCGCCGGACGAACAGTTCTTGCTCGCCTCCGACGGCACCATCCGCTGGCTCGGCGATGCCGTCGGCAAGCTCACAGCCGGCGACCACGTCCTGAAACCGCGCGTGCGCATTCTCGCCGACGAGCATCTCACCGGCGCCGAACGGGAAACCGTGCAGGCGCGGCTCGATCTGTGGATCAAGGCGCATATCGAGAAGCTGCTCGGCCCGTTGCTGACCCTCGAAGCCGCCGAGGATGTCACCGGCATGGCCCGCGGCATCGCCTTCCAGCTCGCGGAAGCGCTCGGCGTGCTCGAACGGCAGAAGGTCGCCGAGGCGGTCAAGGGTCTCGACCAGACCGCGCGGGCAAATTTGCGCAAATACGGCGTGCGGTTTGGCGCCTACCATGTCTACATCCCGACCTTGCTGAAGCCGGCGCCGCGCCTCCTCGCCCTGCAGCTCTGGGCGCTGAAGCAGAATGACACGGAGCTGAAGGGGATCGACGAGCTGCCGCATCTCACGGCGAGCGGCCGCACTTCGCTTGCCGTCGACAAGAGCATCTCGAAGGCGCTCTATCGAACAGCCGGCTATCGCGTGTGCGGCGAACGCGCCGTTCGGGTCGACATTCTGGAGCGGCTGGCCGACACGATCCGCCCGGCGTTGGCGTGGCGGCCCGCCTCCCCCGGCGAGAAGCCGCCCGGCGCGGTGGACGGGACGGGCTTCACGGTGACCGGCACGATGACCTCGCTGGTCGGCTCGTCGGGCGAGGATTTCGCCTCCATCCTTCGATCGCTCGGCTATCGTATGGAGAAACGGCCGAAGCCGGCCGAGCCGACCCCCTCCGCCGCGGCACCGGCAAGCGACGCCCAGGCGCAGGCCGAGACCGGAACATCCGACGCGCCCGCCGAATCCCCGGCCGAGGCCATCGCGCCGCCCGTCCAAGAGGCGTCCCCGGAAACGTCGCCGACGCCGGAAGTCGAAGGCCCCGCGCCCGCGGCGACACCCCCCGCATTGCCGGTTACGGCCGCGAACGAGGAAGCCGCACCCGCGGGAACGACCGCGGCCATTCCGGCCCCGGCAACGATGGCTGAGGCGGCGCCCGCCTCGGCCGAACCGGACATGATCGAGGTCTGGCGCCCCGTGCGGTTCGAGGATCGGCGCCAACATCGGGCCCGGCCTCCGCGCGGCAGGCCCGACCGGGCACCGCGCCCCGCAAAGGCGGAAGCGGCGGCCGGCTCGCCGGCCGACACCGCCCCGGCGCCGGGGCAAACGCCCGACACGATGCCCCGCCAGAAGGCGCAGGGCGAACGCGGCGCGGCCCGGGACCGTGCGCGCGAGCCGAACCGCGAGCGGGGAGGCAAGTCCGCCGCAAAGAGCCGCGGCGAACGTCCAGACGGCGAGCGCGCCGGCCGGCCGCCGCGCCCGGGACGCGGTCGCGATGAACGCCAAGAATGGCGCCAGCATCTTCCGCGGGAGCGGCGGGACAAAGAACCGGATCCGGATTCGCCTTTTGCAAAACTCGCCGCCCTGAAGGCTCAACTCGAAGCAAACAGCAAGCGATAGGAGGCGGGACGAGGCCATTGGACCGCCAGCGCATCGACAAATGGCTCTGGCACGCGCGGATCGTGCGGACCCGGACCGCTGCGGCCGCATTGGCCGAACGCGGTTATGTGCGCCTCAACGGGGCGCGCGTTTCGGCCGCAAGCCGCGCCGTCCGCGTGGGAGACATCCTGACGGTTGCGCTCGACCGTCGGGTTCGCGTCATGCGGGTTACGAATTTCACGGAGCGGCGTGGGTCCGCGAGCGACGCGGCAACCCTATATGAAGCGCTGGATGGCGAAACGGCGACGGACGCCGATTCCTGATGCCGAAGCGCGCGCCTTGCGTCCCCGCAAGCCTTGGGATAGGCGAACCGGACGGCAGCAGCCGCCGCCTTCCCTCCGCACCGACGAGCCCTCGCGATGACGTATGTTGTGGTCGAAAACTGTATCAAGTGCAAATACATGGACTGCGTGGAGGTCTGTCCGGTCGACTGCTTTTATGAAGGCGAGAATATGCTCGTCATCCACCCCGACGAGTGCATCGATTGCGGTGTCTGCGAACCCGAATGCCCCGCCGAAGCGATCAAGCCCGACACCGAGCCGGGATTGGAGAAGTGGTTGAAACTGAACGCGGATTTCTCAAAGCTTTGGCCCAATATCACGCGCAAGCGCGAGCCGCCGCCGGATGCCAAGGAATGGGACGGCGTTGCGGACAAGTTTGCACAGCATTTTTCGCCGAATCCGGGAGAGGGTGACTGAGACCCGTTAACCGCCAAGGGGAAAATCCGGCTTATGCCCCGCTTTCGACAGTCGCACGACGCCGAAAAGCTATGAATCGTCCTGGATTTGTGATAGGTTAAACTTATATGACCAATTGGCGACCCTTTCCGCTCCCCCGCGTGGGAGCCGTGTTTTACGGGCCGCTCCCTGTAATTGTTTTGTAGAGGGCGTGAGTTCCACGCGCGAGCTGTGGCTGCCAAATCGCGTCAGACCGTCAAGAAGCGTAGGGCCGGCCTCAGCCGGCGTGTCGCGAAATCCTCCTCTTCAAAGACGTCCGCCAAGCGTTCCGGGCGGACGAAACCCGCCTCCGTCCGCCGGACGGGGGCCAAGACCAAGGCCCCGAGCGAAAGAGTGAAACAAGGAGCCAAGCCGCGCATGACCTCCAAGAAGCCTGCCCAGGCGGCCAAGAGCAACAAAACCGCCGCGCATGCGGGCGCCAAGAAGGCCGAGACCCGCAAGGCCCACGAAACCGTCAAGAAGGCAGCCGCAACGCAACACGGGCGCAAGCCGTCCGAACACCTGCGCAAGGCCGTCGAATTGACCTCCAAGCCCACCGCCCCCGCCAAGAAGGCTGCTGAGGCGATGCACAAGCCTGCCGACGCGCCGAAGAAGGTGCCCGAGCAGACCCGCAAGCTTTCAGAGCCGTCGAAAAAGGCGCCCGAGCAGGTTGTGAAGAAGCCCGCCGAAGAGCCGGCGGCCGCCAAGAAGACGAACCAGCGGCAGGGGTTCCGGACCAACGAATTCATTGTCTACCCCTCGCACGGGGTCGGTCAGATCATGGCGATCGAGGAGCAGGAGGTTGCCGGCTACAAGCTCGAACTCTTCGTGATCTCGTTTGCCAAGGACAAGATGACTCTGCGGGTGCCGACCACCAAGGTTGCCGCAGTCGGCATGCGCAAGCTTGCCGAGCCTGCGCTGGTGAAACGCGCCCTCGACACGCTCAAGGGTCGCGCCCGCATCAAGCGCACGATGTGGTCGCGCCGCGCCCAGGAGTACGAGGCGAAGATCAATTCCGGCGACATCGTCGCAATTGCCGAGGTGGTCCGCGACCTTTACCGGTCTGAGAGCCAGCCAGAACAGTCTTATTCCGAGCGGCAACTTTACGAAGCCGCTCTGGACCGCCTCGCGCGCGAAATCGCCGCGGTTGAGCGAATCACCGAAACCGAGGCCGTAAAGCAGATCGAGGCCTCGCTGGCGAAAGGCCCGCGCCGCGGCCCGAAAACCACCGAGGGCGCGGAAGGCGACGCGGAGGAAGAAGCCATCGTCGTAGAGGAAGCGGAGGCGGCCTGACCGCGGCTCTGACCCGACGGCTTCGAACCATTTGAGCCAAAAGCAGCCCGGCGCTCACCGCCGGGCTTTTTTCATGGAGACGAAGGCGGCACGCCGATTCCGACGCCCCTTCCCCGAACGGCTTCGCAAAGCGCCCAAAAATATTCGGCGTATCGCCCGGAACCCGCATGGGCTTGCCAAGATCACCAAACATCTGCATTATTTCAACAATTCTTGAAATATTGAACAATGGACCAACAGCGGGCATGCACGGCCTTCGCGGCCCTGGCGCAAGAGACGCGTCTCGCCATCGTGAGGCTCCTCGTTCGCGCGGGGCCGCAGGGCATGACGGCGGGTACAATTGCCGCCGCAACGGGTGGATCGGCATCCAACACCTCCTTCCATCTCAAGGAACTCGAGCGTGCCGGGCTGATCGCGGCGCGCCGGCGATCGCGGTCGATTGTCTATGCGGCCGAGACCGATTCGCTGCGCGGCCTGATCGATTTCCTGGTGCGGGATTGCTGCTCGGGGCGGCCGGAAATCTGCAGCTTGGCTCTTGAAGCCGACGTCCGCCCGAACTCTGCGAGGCCGGCTTTGATGACGGAACGTCCCTTTAACGTGCTGTTCCTGGGCACCGGCAATTCGGCGCGGTCGATCATGGCCGAAGCCATCATGAACCGCGAGGGAGGCGGCCGCTTCCGCGCCTTTTCCGCGGGCAGCCAACCGAAAGGGCAGGTCCATCCGCACGCTCTCGATCTCCTGCGCCGGCTGAATTTCGAGGTGGACGGGCTGCGCCCGAAAAGCTGGCACGAATTCGCCGAACCCGACGCGCCGCCATTGGATTTCGTGTTCACTGTCTGCGCCGATGCAGCCGGCGAATCCTGCCCGGTCTGGCCGGGCCGGCCTGTTACGGCCCACTGGGGCGTCCCGGATCCGGCGGCCGCGATCGGCACCGAGGCGGAGGTGCGTCTCGCATTCGCGAGCGCGTTTCGCATGCTCGAAAATCGCATCTCCCTGTTTATGAGCCTGCCCTTGCGCACGCTGGATCGCCTTACGCTGCAGGGGCAACTGGACGCCATCGGACGGACCAAGGATTCTGTGGCGTGACGGCGCGTCGCTGGCTGGCGGAGGGCATCGGCACGGGGCTGCTGGTTGCCGCCATCGTGGGCTCCGGCATCATGGCGGAACAGCTCGCGGGTGGGAATCGAGCGATTGCGCTGCTTGGCAACACGATTCCGACCGGCGCCATTCTCGTGGTGCTCGTCACGATTTTCGGGCCGATATCGGGCGCCCACTTGAACCCCGCTGTCACGCTTGCCTTCGCGTTGCGGCGCTGGATTCCGTGGCGGGAGGTTGCGCCTTACATTTTTGCGCAAAGCTTAGGCGGCGTCGGCGGAGCGGCGTCGGCGCATCTCATGTTTGGGCTTGCGCCGCTTGCGCTTGGCGTCACCCCGCGCACCGGCGCGGGGCAATGGCTCGCGGAAGCCCTGGCGACCTTCACGCTTGTCTCGGCCATTTTCGGCGGCCTGCGGCACGCGCCACAGGCGGTGCCCTGGCTCGTCGGGCTGACCGTCACCTCTGCCTACTGGTTCACCTCCTCGACGTCGTTTGCCAATCCGGCCGTAACGCTTGCGCGCAGCTTCACGCCGACCTTCGCCGGCATCGCGATCGGGAACGCAGCGGCCTTCGTTGTCGCCCAACTCGCTGGAATGGTGGCCGCGCTCCTGCTCGCCCGGCTTCTGTGGACACCGGCCGACGACAAGACTTGATTGGCTGGAGCCAAGGGCGCCGTTAGACCGCCGCAGGAGAGACCCCTGGCTTCAGCGGATCGGCATTGAGCCTTATTCGCTTACGATCTTGACGTGCGTCCCGGGCGTCAGCGGTTGACCGTGATTCAATCCGTTGAGCAGCAGGAAGCGCTCGAGCGGTCGGTCGGTCGCCATGCGCGCCGCGAAACTCTCCACCGTATCGCCGGGCCGCACGGTGACGATACGGATCCGCAGCGGCTGCGTCTTGGCGACCTCCGCGTGGCTCGCACGGCGGAAGGTGTCCATCGCCGCCCGGAACGCGCGATCCGTGGCCGGGGTGCGGTTCTTCGCGGCGAAGACAAAGCGGTACACGTTGGCGTCGAAGCGCACGACATAGAGGCGGAAGGTCCATTGCTCGCCCTTCGCCAGCGCGGTCGCGGCGGGAAGGCCGTTGATGGTGAGGTTTTCCGCCGAACCGGGATCGACGCCTTCGATCCATCCGGACATGAGATAGTCGGCCAGGTTCTGCTCGGCGGGAACCCTCACCACATCCATCCGCAGGGCTTCGCTGCCGTCGTCCTTGATACCCAGCACGGCCTGCGCGGTGTTGTCGAGCGTGAAGCCCGGCGGTGCCGTGAAGGTGAAGCCGAGGCGCGGATGCAGGAAGCGCCGGCCGCGCACCACGCCGTCGCTCGGGTCCTCGCCGAAGGGCACGCCGGCGAGCGCCGCAAGATAGGTCTCCCGGTCGCGTGCACCGGCCCCCGGCGCGCTGTGCTGACGAGCCTTGACGAGCGCATTGTGCACCCGCTCGGGCGTCGAGGGGTGAGAGGACAGAAAATCCATGATCCGCGCATCGGCGCCCGCACCCTGCCCCTGCTTGAGCGCGGCGTTGCGCCCCATGGCCGTGAGGAAGCGGGTCGCCCCGTACGGATCGTAGCCGGCGCGCGCCGCAAGGCCGACGCCGATCGTATCGGCCTCGAGTTCCTGTGCGCGCGAGAAGCTGGCCAGCGCGATCTTGGACTTGGCGAGGGCCAGCGCACCCATCTGCGGATCATTGAGCACGTCGTTGACGACACGGGAGACGATCGCGGCCTGCCGTGCCTTGTCCTCGCGGACCGCCGCATGGCGCGCGATCACATGCGCCACCTCGTGCGCCAGCACGGAGGCCAGTTCCGAGGTGTCGTTGGCGAGCGCCAGCATGCCGCGCGTGACATAAAGCTGCCCGGAGGGCAGCGCGAAGGCGTTGACGGTCGGCGAATTGAGGATCGTCACACGGTAGCGCAGGTCGGGCCGGTCCGAGGCGGCCACCAGCTTTGCCACCGTCTCGTTGACCAGAAGCTCGAGCTTTTCGTTGTGATAAGCGCCGCCATAGCTCGCGAGGATCCGCTGGTGCTCGCGTTGCGAAGGCGTCACCGTCTCCGAAATCTGTGGCGGATCGGGCAACGAAACCTGATGGCTCGTCTGCGGCAGATTGGCGCAACCGCTGCCGGCGAGACCCAGCGCGAGCAGAACCGCGAATCGCGCCGCGGGCGCCCCTTTCCTGGTCGCTCGTGCGATCACCGAAACGTCTGTACCCCTTGCGGCCCGACGATCTCGAATTGCTCCGGATCGAAAGCTTCGATCCATGGCCCGCCGCGCTCCTCGATCCAGCCGCGCACCCGCACCTGCCGCCGCTCGAGCCGTTTCGGCGGCAGGCCGCCGGACGCGAACACGCCTTCGTTGCGCTTGGCGATCGTCACGGTGAAATCCTGCGACCAGCGCCGCCCGAAATTCACGTAAATCGTGCCGCCGCTCTCGCGCACCGACCGGACCCGCCCCTCGACAACCGCCATGCGGCCCAGCGCTTGACGAATCGCTTGCGGATCGTCCGCGCTCAGCACCGCATTGTCGGGATCGGCCCACAACCCGCGGCCGGCTTCCCGCGCCGCCCGCTCGCGTGCGAACAATTCCGCCGCGCAAGCAGTCCCGAGTCCGAAGGGAGCAGCAAAGGCGAGCCCTTGAAACACCATATCGTGCTGGAGCGAGGCTTCCAAGCCCGCCGTGCGCGAAATTACCAAGGCCGGGATTCGGCCGTGCCGGTCGGCCCGGCGCACGTAGGCCAATGTCACAGGCTGATGCTTAAATTTTTCGAGCCACCGGCGCGCCTGCGCCGCCACAGTGTCGGAGCGCGCGAGGCTCGCGCGGTCGAACCCTTGCGGCACGACGACGCCGTCGAGCAGGATCCGACGGCCGTCGTCCAGCACGAGGGTGCGGGCATCCTCCGCCGTCCGCACGATACCGCCGGGCTCGTCCCGCCCGCCGCATGCCGCAAATGCGATCCGCCCGCAAACCATGGCCGAACACAGCGCCAGAACCAGGCGGCGGAGAACCCGCTTCGGCCCTCCCCCTTGGCGCATCGGCAGCAGACGTCTTGCGGCCTTCGGCTCGCCGGCAGGCCAACCTCCAAGAGGCGATGTGATACGAAACCACGCAGCTCCTGCGGACGGCATGGGGCGACGGACGGGCGACAGACGGCGATCGGCACCGCGCAACGTGCGGGTCGCACCGTCGGCTTGTCAATCCTGGCCAAAGACGCAAATGCGAGGTTAAAGGAACGCCATGACGGTGAGTGCCTTCGAGCCTGGCGGATACCGCTACATCCCGGCCCTGTTTCAATATTCCTCCGGCGTCGCCGCCCTGCCGGGGTTCGAAATCGTGCGCGTGCGCTTTCGCAATCCCCCGCCGCTCGCGCAAGGCTTCTTTGAGGCCGAGCGCCTGATGCAGGCTGCGGGTCGCGCGCCGACCGCGTTCTGCGCCTGCGAGCTGCGCTCGCCTGCGCCCTTGACCGACCAGGGCTTTCGCGCCTTCAACGAATCCTACGTGGTGAAACTCAAGGAATGGGGGCTCTTCGACGGGCGACGCAATCCCGTTGCGCGCAGCAATGTCTGCCCCGCGGTCGATCCGCCGGCCGAGCCCGTCCTCTATGCCTTCAGCTTCACGCTACCGAAAGAAAACGCACTGCCCACATTCGTGATCGCAGGCAGCGGGGAGGCGCGCGAAGGCCCCGGCCGCTATGCGGAACGCACGATCCGCTATGGCGACACGAGCCCGGAAGCCATGGCGGAAAAGGCCGCCTTCGTCCATGACGTCATGGAGCTGCGCCTGTCGCTCATCGGCATGGGCTGGCAGGATGCGACGGCGACCCAGGTCTATACCGTGCACGACCTTCATCCGTTCTTCGGCGAGGACATCGTCCGGCGCGGCGCCGCCCGCGCGGGACTGACCTGGCACTTCTGCCGCCCGCCGGTCGCGGGACTCGAATACGAAATGGACTGCCGCGCGGTCGCGACGGAACGCGTCGTCTGACCGGCGGCGCCCTCGCTCCGGATCGACATTGGCGTGTACGATCGGTCTGCGGTAACAATGGTGCGGCTCGACCCATTTCCGGCCGCGGGGACACGAACAATGAACGACGCCACCGCCATCGAAGCGCCTATCCTGATCAACGGCATCTGCGCACCCGAATTCGCCAAGGTCCGCGATACATTTGAAGAGAATTTCCGTCGCCGCGGCGAAATCGGCGCCGCCGTCTGCGTCTACAAGGACGGCCGCAAGGTCGTGGACCTCTGGGGCGGCTACAAGGATCTCGCAAAGACCGATCCTTGGCGCGAGGATACGATCGTCATCATGAACTCGCTCGCGAAAAGCATGAGCGCGCTCGCGATGCACATCCTGATCGACCGCGGCAAGGTGGATTTCGACGCGCCGGTCGCCGAATACTGGCCCGAATTCGCGCAGGCGGGAAAGAAGGACGTGCTGATCCGCCACGTGCTCTCGCACACCTGCGGCGTCATCTATTGCGATCATGCGACGCCCGGTTCCTGGTTCCGCTGGGAGGAGCACATCAAGGCGCTGGAGAAACAGGAACCGGCGTGGAAGCCCGGCACTTATGGCGCCTACAATTCGATCAATATCGGCTACCTCTTGGGCGAGGTGCTGCGGCGCGTGACGGGCGAGACCGTCGGCAGCTTTCTGCGTAAGGAGGTGACGTCGAAGCTCGGCGCCGACTACCACATCGGGCTCAAGCCGGATGAGATCGCACGCGTTTCGGACATGCACCGGAACCCGAAGAACCAGTTCTTCCAGGTTGCCGCCGACCCCTCGACGCCGCTCGGCCGCGCTTTCAAGTCCGCGCCCAAGATGGATTATTTCCAGAACTGCCGCGAAATCCGCGAGATCGAGGTGCCTTCCTTCGGCGGGCACGGCAATGCACGGGGGATGGCGCGCATCTACGCGATGCTCGCGGGCGACGGCGAAATCGACGGCGTGCGCATTCTCTCGCCCGCTGCGGTGGAGCGCACGCGCTGGCTCGTCTGGGAGCGCGACTGCATCATGACGAAGCGCTATCTGCGGATGGGCTTCGGCTTCATGCATAACGAGCCCAACACTCTGCCGATGGGCGTGAACATGGCGGCCTATGGCCATTCCGGCACCGGCGGGGCGTTCGCCTGGTGCGACTACGACCGCAAGATGGCGTTCGCCTATTGCACCAATTTCCAGCGCGAGGGACCGGGTATCGGCCCGCGCGGGGCGGCGCTTGCGGTCGCCGCGGGCGGCGGCGAGCCGCCGAAATGGCTCAGTTGACCGAAAGGGCTTTCCCGCCGGCGGACCCGGCTGATGCGACCTGTCTCGCGGCGGGCGCCGGCAGGCCCATTCCGGGCCCTGCCCTGCCGCGATGGACGGAGACTTTCGTCGGACGCGTGCGACGACGCCGCCCGGCGCCGATCGGCTCGTCCGCCCGGCCCCCCGCAGCGTCGGGATTTTTCCGTTGTCGGGGTGGGGATTGCGCCGTAAGTCTTTCACGCCCGCTCGGGGTCCCGTAGCTCAGCCGGATAGAGCAGCGGTTTCCTAAACCGAAGGTCGCAGGTTCGAGTCCTGCCGGGACCGCCACGTTTAGAGTGTTTGGCCGGAGACATGGACGAGGCGGGAGAAAGCCCGCAGCCGTTTTGCGAAGTCGCAGGCCGCCGCCGCAGACACTTCCGCCAACGGAACGGACCGGAAAAGGAGCGCCCTTAGCCCTCGATCGCGCTCACATGCGCCGCGACGATGCGCCAGCCTTCCGGAAACCGCGCCCAAGTCTGGCTCTGCCGGTTCACCGGGCGACTGCCCTCGCCGCGGAACACGGCGCTCGTGACGGCACAGTCGTGCCCCAGCGCAGTGACGACCACGCGTTCGAGCCGGCGCGGCGCGCCGCGCTTCCACTGCCCGCTGCGAAACGCCGCGATCTCATCATAGCCGAAGAGATGCTCGCCGTGGCCAAGCCGCACCGTGTGCGGCGAGCGCCAGAAAAACCCGTTGAGGGCTTCGGCATCGCCGGCTTCGACGGCCGCATTGTAACGCTCGAATTCTTCGCGCACCTCGCGCACGACATCGGGCCGGTTGACCGCGAAACCGCCGGCCGGCTGGCCGACGGAAAGGCCCTCGCCGGGCGCGCAGCGGCCCGGCCGCAGAGGCGGCGTACTCACGGGCTGTTTACGGTGCCGCGTCGCCTGCTCATAGGCATAGGCGATGCCGAGGAGCACCGGCTCGCTCCACGGCCGGCCGATGATCTGCAGGCCCGACGGCAGGTCTTCGTAGGTATAGCCCATCGGGACCACGGCCGCCGGCCAATGCAGGCCGGAGGCGATCCACGTCGTGGCGCCTGTCGGCGTCGTGTCGCGGTCGCCGTTGAGCTTCGGCGGAAAGGACGCAACCGGCAGGACGAGCGCATCGACCCGTGCGCGGTCCATCGCCTCGCGATAGGCGCCGCGCATGCGCGCCTCGTCGGCCTCGAGCGCGGCCACGACCGGGTCTTCATGCGGCGGGGGCGCGGTTGCCGTCGCCGTGAAACTCACCTCGTGCAGGGGATGAAATTTCCGGGCGGCGACGATCTCGGCGAGCGTCTTGGGGAAATCCGGCCCCGTTCGCGCGAGATAACGCTCAATCGCGGCCCGCACTTCGCTCAACGGGTGCGGACGCGGCCCAAAGGCTTCGAATTGCGGAACGATGAAGGGATCGACAATTTCGGCGCCGAGCGCCCGCAGATCGGCGACGGCGCGCTCCATCAGCGCGAGCACCTGCGGATCGGACGCTTCGGGCGGAAAGGCTTGGCGCAGCACGCCGAGCCTTTTGCCGCGCGCGCCGTCCGGGTCGAGATACGCGGTATAGCTTGCCGGAATCCGGCCCGCCGCTTCCGCCGTCGCCGGGTCGGCTTCGTCGACGCCGACGATCGCGTCGAGAAGCTTGGCAAGATCGGTGACGGTCCGCGCGAGCGGTCCCGCCGTGTCGCGCGCATCGTAGAGCCCGACCATGCCGGCGCGCGAAACAAGTGCCCAGCTCGTGCGCAGACCCGCAAGCGCGTTGTTGGACGCCGGGTTCCGCACCGAGCCCCAGGTATCCGAGCCGAGCCCCACCACCCCGAAGCTTGCCGCAAGCCCCGCCCCCGTGCCGCCCGAGGAGCCGCCGGTCGCATAGGCGGTATTGTAAGGATTGCGGGCGAAGCCGGGCAGCACCGAGTTGATGTTGTCCAGGCCGCCGCGCGCCCATTCCGACATCGTGGTCTTGGCGAGGATGACGGCCCCGGCCGCCCGCAGTTTCGCCACGACGGTGGAATCCCTCTCGGGAACCCAGCCCTTCAACGCCGCCGATCCGCCCGTCGTCTGCAAGCCGGCGACGTCGAAATTGTCCTTCACGAGGACAGGGATGCCGTGCAGCGGCCGAGAAATCTCGCCGATGCGGCGAAATTCCGCATCACACGCCTCGGCCTCCTCCAATGCCTTCGGATTGGTCAGGATGATCGCCCCGATCGCCGGCCCCCGGCGATCATAGGCGGCGATGCGGTCGAGATGCGCCTGAGTGACCGCGCGGGCGGTGGTGCGGCCTTCCCGGAAGGCGGCGTGAATGTCGGCAATCGTCGCTTCTTCGACCGCGAAGGCCGCCGCCGCGCCTCCTTCCATGACCTGCTCCAGCCTTTCTTGATCCCGATCATGGCAAGTTTGGTTCCTGGCCCGCATTCATGCAACAGTGCCGCTTTGCGGCGGGGCTGCGCATCCGCCGCAGCGGGACGCAAGACGCGCCGCGTGAACGGCACCCATGGCAGCAACGAACGACAGGCCCGACCGGCGAGCGCCGGTCTTTCATGCCCGGAACCTTTCGAAAATCTACCGGATGGGGGAGATCGAGGTGCACGCCCTGCGCAGCGTGAACCTCGACATTTTCGAGCGCGAATTCGTGGTGCTGCTCGGTCCTTCCGGATCGGGGAAATCTACCCTGCTCAACATCCTGGGCGGGCTCGACGCGCCGACCTCCGGCGAGGCGCGCTGGCGCGACCATAACCTGGTCGGGGTCGACGACGCGGCGCTCACGCGCTATCGGCGCGAGCATGTCGGCTTCGTGTTTCAGTTCTACAATCTCATCCCGAGCCTTACGGCGCTCGAAAACGTGATGCTTGTGACCGAGATCGCCGCGCATCCGCTCGACCCGCGCGAGGCGCTGGCGCTCGTCGGGCTCGAGGGTCGCATCCACCACTTTCCCTCCCAGCTCTCAGGCGGCGAACAGCAGCGCGTGGCGGTTGCGCGGGCGATCGTCAAATCGCCCGACGTTCTGCTCTGTGATGAGCCGACCGGCGCGCTCGACTACGAGACCGGCAAAGTGGTGCTCAGTGCCATTTCTCGCGCCAACGAACGCCTTGGAACCACGACCGTCGTCATCACCCACAACGCCGCGATCGCCGGCATGGCGGACCGGGTACTCAAGCTCGGGGGCGGACGGATCGTCGGCGAGCAGCGCAATGTGCGCCGGCTCTCGCCCGAGGAGATTCGCTGGTGAGCCAGCTCGACCGCAAGCTGCTTCGCGATCTCTGGGCCATGCGCGGGCAGGTCGTCACCATCGCACTGGTGATCGGCGCCGGCGTCGCCGTGTTCATCGCCTCGATCTCGACCTTCGATTCGCTCCGCGCAAGCCGCGACCGCTTTTATTCCGCGACGCGCTTTCCGCAGATTTTCGTCACGCTGAAACGGGCGCCGCGGTCGATCGTCGCGCGGATTTCCGCCATCCCCGGCGTGGTTGCGGTGGAGCCTCGCGTGGCCGGCGACGTCATCGTGGACCGGCCCGAGTCGATCCTGCCGGTCTCGGCCCGCCTGGTCTCGATCGACAATGCAGGCGAAGGCCTTTCCCGCCTCCATCTTCGGCGCGGGGCCCCGCCTTTCCCAGGCGACGTCAAGAGCGCGGCGATCAACGAGGCTTTCGCGGAAAGCAACGGCCTTGCTCTCGGCGAAAGCCTCCGCGTTCTCCTCAACGGTCGCGTGCAGTCCTTCCGCATCACGGGAATCGCGCTCTCGCCGGAATATGTCTACGCCGTCAAACCCGGGCTGCCGATACCGGACGACCGGCTCTACGCAATCCTGTGGGTGGACCGGCGCGCCGCGGAAGCGGCCTTCGACATGAAAGGCGCGTTCAACGATCTCGTGGTCTTCCTCGCCCCAGGGACGGACCCGCGGGCCGTGATGGATGTGCTCGACCGGCTGCTTGCGCCTTACGGCTCGGTCGGCGCGATCGAGCGCCGCGATCAGCCCTCGAACCGCTTTCTGGAAGACGAGCTCAACCAGCAGAAGGTGATGTCCGTCACCGTCCCGTTCATTTTTTTCGGGGTTGCGGCTTTTCTCCTCAATGTCACGCTGGGGCGACTCGTTTCCGCCCAGCGGGAGCAGATTGCCGCGCTCAAGGCCCTGGGTTTTCCCGCATTTCCGATCGCCGTGCACTATCTCAAGCTGGTGGCCGTGGTGGTCTTTGCCGGCTCCCTCGTCGGGATCGGCGGCGGATGGGCCTTCGGCCAGGCGATGATGCTAAGCTACCGGGACTTCTTCCGCCTGCCGGAGCTCGCTTTCGCGCTCACGCCCTGGTCAATTGTCTTCGGTATCGCCGCGAGCTTTGCGATCGCCGCTTTCGGCGTGCTTTCCGCCTTGCGCAACGTCATGATCCTGCCGCCGGCGGTGGCGATGCGGCCGCCGGTACCGGGGCGCTACCGGCATTCTCCTTTCGAGGGGTTGATCCGCGTGAAGCCGCGCCACCTGATGGTGTTTCGAAACATCGCAGGCCGCCCCTTGCGCAGCGCGCTGACGATCATCGGGATCGCGTTCGCGATTCCCATGGTGGTCTTGGGCCTGTTCTGGCGCGACGCCATCGACAGCATGATTGACATTCAGTTCCATCGCGTCGAACGCGGCAACGTCGCCCTCACCTTTCCCCACCCCTTGAGCGAGAACATCGTCGGCGACCTCGCGCGAGAACCCGGCGTGCTCGCCGTCGAAGGGCAGCGTTTCGTCCCCGTGCGCCTGCGCGCCGGCCACCGCAGCTATCTTACTTCGGTGATCGGCCTGCCGGAGCGGAGCGAACTGCGTCGGCCGCACGACACCGCGCTGCGTCCGGTCGAAATGCCGGCGGAAGGCATCACTCTCACGCGGCGGCTCGCCGAACGCCTCGGCGTAAGTTCCGGCGACACGATCACGGTCGAGGTGATGGAAGGACGCCGTCGCACCCGTGCGCTGGCCGTCAATGCCAGCATCGACGAGACGATCGGCATGGCGGCCTATATGCGGCTCGACGCGCTCAACCTGTTGACGGGCGAAGGGGCGGTCGTCTCTGCGGCCGCGCTCTATGTGGATCCTTCGAGCCTTCCGAATCTTGCCCGACGGCTCAAGGAGCTTCCGGTGGTCCAGTCCGTCGCCATGAAGGCCGACACGCTCAATTCCTTCATGGACAAGGTCGCCGCGCTCGTTCTGGTGAGCGCCGGCATTCTCACGGGCTTCGGAGTCATCATCGCGGTCGGGGTCGTTTATAACAGCGCGCGTATCGGCCTGCAGGAACGAGCCTGGGAGCTCGCGAGCCTGCGGGTCCTTGGATTCAGCCGCGCCGAGGTCGCCCGCATTCTGTTCGGCGAATTCGCCTTGGAGATTTCGCTGGGAATTCCCATGGGGCTTGCCTTGTCGAAACTGATCATCGACGCGCTGGCGCGGTTTCACTCCAATGAGAGCTTTCAGATTCCCGGCGTGATCGGCGCCCGCACCTATGCGATCGCCGCGCTGATCGTTGCGGCCGCGGCGCTCGGGAGCGCCTTCGTCGTCCGCCGGCAGATCGACCGGCTCGACCTCGTCTCGGCGCTCAAGGCACGCGAATGACCGCACGGATCTCATTCGGCCGGATGGCCGGCGCGCTCCTGCTGCTTGCGGCCGCGGCGGCGTTGGTCTGGTCCTTGCGACCCAACCCGGTGTCCGTCGAAATCGTCGAAGTGACAAAGGGCCGCTTCGTTGCCACGGTCGACGAGGACGGCAAGACTCGCATCCGCGAGCGCTATGTCGTTTCGGCCCCCCTTGCGGGCCGGCTCACGCGGATCAAGCTCAAGGCCGGCGACCGGGTCGCGGTCGGGGACGTCGTGGCAACGATTCTTCCTACGCCTGCGCCCTTTCTCGATCCGCGCAGCCGCCGGGAAGCGCAGGAAAGGGTCGGGATGACGGAGGCGGCGCTGGATCGGGCCCGCGCGCTTGTCGAACGCGCAAAGGCGCAGGCCGAGCAAGCCGATCAGGAGCTCAAGCGCACGCGCACCCTGGTTGCGCGCGGGGTCTCGACCCAGCAGGCTCTCGAGCGTGCGGAACTCGCCAAAAGTGTGGCCGATCGGGATCTGCGAGCCGCGGAATTCCAGCTCCATGCCGCCGAGCACGAGCTCGACCAGGCGCGCGCCTTGCTCGCTCGCTATGACGGCAGCGAGCGGGAAGTCGGCGAAGCCTGGACCGTCACCGCCCCGGTCAATGGGGTCGTTCTGAAGGTCGATCAGGAAAGCGAGACCGTGGTCCAGCCGGGCACCGCGGTTCTGGAAATCGGCGATGCGGGCGATCTCGAAGTGGTCGTCGACGTGCTCAGCACCGAGGCGGTCGAAATCCGCGCCGGGGCGCAGGTGACCATCGAAAACTGGGGCGGGGAGGGCACGCTGGAAGGCAGGGTCCGCCGGGTCGAGCCGGCAGCCTTTACCAAGATCTCCACCCTGGGCGTCGAAGAGCAGCGGGTGAATGTGTTGATCGACATCGTCTCCCCACCCGAGCGATGGCGCGGCCTCGGCGACGGCTTCCAGGTCGATGCCAGGATCGCGGTCTACGTCGCGGACGACGCGATCATCGTTCCCTCCGGCGCCCTGTTTCGTCGCGGCGAGACCTGGAACGTCTTCGTCGTTGAGAACGGACGCGCCCAGCCGAGGCCCGTCTCGGTGATTCGGCGATCGGGCCGGCTCGCCGCGATCGCCTCAGGCGCCGCGGAGGGCGAGAGCGTGATCGTCTATCCGAGCGACAGGATCGGCGCCGGTGTCCGCGTCACCCGGGCGGCACGATGATGGCGGCGGCCACCAGAAGGCGACGCCCTGCCCCTCCCGCGGCCTTGCCCCCGATCTGCCCACTTCCGGCAATTGGGTCAAGGACCGGTCCGCATCCTGTGATAGAAACGCGCGCGGGTTCTGCGTCGTCGCACAGCGCGGTTCCGCGAAGGCGCAGCAAATTCGAGCCGAGTGGCCGCAATGCTCATTGGCGTTCCGAAGGAAATCAAGGACAACGAAAACCGGGTCGGGCTCGTCCCGTCATCGGTGCGTGAGCTGACTGCCAAAGGCCACCGGGTGATCGTGCAGGCCGGCGCCGGCACCGGCACGGGCTTGTCCGACTCCGCCTACGAGGCCGCAGGGGCCAAGATCGTCGCCACGGGCGAGGAGGTCTTCGCCGCGGCCGAGATGATCGTGAAGGTCAAGGAGCCGCTCCGGGAAGAGCGCAAACGTCTGCGGGCCGGCCAGGTCATCTTCACGTATTTGCATCTCGCCGCCGATCGCGAGCAGACGGAAGACCTGTTGAATTCCGGCTGCGTGGCCATCGCCTATGAAACCGTCACCGGCCCGCAGGGGACGTTGCCGCTGCTCGTCCCGATGTCGGAAATCGCCGGGCGCATGAGCCCGCATGTCGGCGCGCACCTGCTCGAAAAGGAGAACGGCGGCCAGGGCATTCTGCTCGGCGGCGTGCCGGGCGTGCCGCCGGCCGACGTGCTCATCATCGGCGGAGGAAACGCCGGCGCCCATGCCGCGCTCGTCGCGCTCGGCATGGGGGCGAGCGTGACGGTCGTGGATCGCAACCCGGAGGCGCTTCGGCGCCTTTCCGCCCAGTTTGGAACGCGACTGCGCACCGCCTTCTCAACGCCGGACGCGGTCGAGACATTGTGCCGGCGTGCCGATCTCGTGATCGCGACCGCGCTCATTCCCGGCGCAAAGGCGCCACGGTTGATCAGCGCCGAGATCGTGCGCGCGATGAAGACGGGGTCGGTGATCGTCGACATCGCGATCGACCAGGGCGGGTGCGCCGAGACATCGCGTCCCACCAGCCATTCGCAACCGACCTTCATCGTCGATGGCGTCGTGCATTATTGCGTGACCAATATGCCCGGCGCGGTGGCCCGCACTTCCACCTTCGCGCTCAACAACGCCACCCTGCCGTTCGTCCTCGCCTTGGCAGACAGAGGCCCGAACGAGGCATTGCGCGAGAACCCGCACTTGCGGGCCGGGCTCAACGTCCACTCCGGACGGATTACCTGCAAGCCGGTGGCGGATGCCCTCGGCCTGCCCTACACCGCGGCCGACTCCCTCCTCGGGAGGTAACGCTCACCCGCTCACGCGCGTGGGCCGCGCGGAGGCAAGGGGCTCCGCCGCCGCAAAGTCCGCCAGCACGGTCCATCGGCAGCGAGACCGACGTTCGATGCGGCGCTGTGCGGCGAGCAAGGCCCGCTGCTGGCTCTTGGCCCGCCGCACGAGAACGATGTGTTGCGGACACTTGAACGGGTGTCCTTCGGAATTGACCAGCTCCTTATAGAAGGTCACTCGGTACGCGGTCATGACGTACTCCCGGTTCGATCCGTTGCGCTTCCGTTTCCTGCTCCCCCCGCCAACTCGCGCGACTTAGGACTTTGCGCGACCCTGCAGGTCCCGCCTAGCGATCCCTCCAACCCCAGTGCCGCCAGCCCCATCCGCGCGGTCCCGCGTCGTTCAAGCGGACCTTTTGCTCCTCGTCGAGCGACGCATAGAAGGCGTCGAAAGCCGGCCGCACCACCTTCACGGCCTGCAGCATGGTTTCAAGCCGCTTCTCCATGTGCTCGAGCCGTGCCGGAACGCTGCGGGGAACCTCGCGCGGGCACTCGCTCGCGATCATCTCCGCCGCCTTTGCGGACGCCGCCTTCAACTCCTCAAGCTTCGCGTTCTGCGCTTCCGTCGGCTTAAGCACCCGCACCATGCGTTCGATCCGCCATCGCGCGAACCCCGCCATGCCCGGATTGCAAAAGCCTCGGCTGCTCCGCGCCATCATCGCCGGCCCCATCATCATGCCGGGTCCCCAATGGCGCCATCCTCCGCGGCCGAGCGGACCCGCTGATTCCGAGGGGGCCGTCTCGCGGGTGGATGGCTGCGGCTGCGGCGGATTTGCCTGATCCTGAGCCGAAGATTGCGGAACGGCTGTGGCGAGCGCGAGGAACAGGGCGAATACTGTCGCCGGCGTGGCGAACGACCGTGATCGCTTCATGGATCTCTCCTTCGCGCCGATCCAGGCCCGAAGCGGCAACAGCGGCGCAGACAACAGCTTAAGGCAACCGAAATGCCGGCGTCTTGATCCAGCTCAATCGCGGGGGGACATGCCGCCTTCGCGCCGGCGAGCGACCGATTGATCTATCTCAAGGCTCGTTGCGCGACTCGCCGCGATCCTTCCAAGGATTTCGTTCCGGCTCGGGAGGATTGCCATGACGATTGCAGAACGCGCTTCCGTTTCGACGCGCGAAGCGCGTGCCACGGGCTGGCTGAGGCGCCATTGGGGCCTCCTCGCCGCCGCCGCCGCGCTGGTGGCCATTCTGTTACTGCCGACGCCCGCGGGACTCACCGTCGCAGGGCACCGCATGCTGGCGGTCCTCGCCTTCGCGGTCATCGTATGGATGACGGAAGCGATCGACTATGCCGTTTCGGCGGTCGTGATCGCGGCCCTGATGGCCTTCCTGCTCGGAACCGCCCCGAACGTCGCCAATCCGAAAGTTCTGCTCGGAACGAGCGGAGGCCTTACGCTCGCTTTCAGCGGATTTGCCAATACCGCGCTGGCGCTGGTCGCGGCAGCCCTGTTCCTCGCCGCCGCCATGACCGCCACCGGTCTCGACCGTCGCATCGCGCTGACGATTCTCGCCCGCGTCGGCGTCGAGACCCGTCACGTCGTGGTCGGCACCATCCTGGTCGGCTTCGTCATCGCCTTTCTCGTTCCGTCGACGACGGCGCGCGTCGCCTGTCTCGTCCCCATCACGCTCGGCATCATCGCCGCCTTCGGCGTGAGCCGGACCGGGGCTTTCGCCGGGATGCTGATGATCACCACGGTGCAGACCGCCAGCATCTGGAACGTCGGAATCAAGACCGCGGCCGCGCAAAACATGGTGGCGATCGGCTTCATCGAAAAGGCGTTCGGGCGAACGATCACCTGGCTCGAATGGCTGATCGCGGCGGCGCCGTTCGGCGTGCTGATGTCGATCGCGCTTTATTTCATCATGACACGCATGATGCCGCCCGAGGTGAAGGCCGTTCCCGGCGGTCGCGAGGCGATCCGCCGCGCGCTCGCCGAGCTCGGCCCCATGACGACGCCCGAAAAGAAGCTCCTCGTGCTGTCCCTCACGCTGCTCGCCTTCTGGGCGACGGAAGGCGTTCTGCATGCCTTCGACACGAGCTCCACGACGATTGCCGCCGTCGCCCTCATGTTCCTCCCGGGATTTCGCATCATGACCTGGAAGGACGCTCAACCGCGGATCCCGTGGGGCACGATCGTGCTTTTCGGCGTCGGCATCAGTCTCGGAACGGCCTTGCTGCAGACCAAGGGAGCGGTCTGGCTCGCCGATATCGTGGTCGCCGAATTCGGGCTCAAGCAGGCCTCCGGCCTCTTCATCCTTGCCGTGATGTCGCTCTTTCTTGTCTTCATCCATCTCGGCTTCGCGAGCGCGACCGCGCTTGCGGCGGCGATGATCCCGATCGTGATCGCGGTGCTGCAGAGCGTCACAACGCCGGGGATCAACGTCATCGGCATGACCATGTTGCTACAATTCGTCGTGAGCTTCGGGTTCATCTTGGTGGTCAACGCGCCGCAAAACATGGTGGCCTACGGCACCGAGACGTTCACGGCGCGGGATTTCGTCCGCACCGGCCTCGTGCTGACGCTCGCGGCATGCGCTCTGGTGCTCGTCCTCGGCGCGACCTACTGGCACTGGCTCGGTTATGTGTGAGTTCAGGCGGAGCACGGCTGTTCGCGCGGCCCTGCCAAGCGGCGCTGCGCGCGGGCGCCGCCTACCGTCCGCGCGCGGCAACGAGCAGGGGTTGCCGCTTGCGCGGTTTCCAAGGGTGCGGTTAAGAACGCCTCTCCGGCGGTTCGATCACCAAGCCGGAATTCGGCTCGACCCAGCTCAGATGATCTTCCACGCCCTTGACCCCGGGCGTGTTCTCCGCCGCGACCAGCAGCGCCTCGCGCTGCCGCTCATCGAGGATCGTGCCCCACAGACCCACGACCCCGTTGCGCACCACGATATTGATGAGGCTCGTGGGCGCCCAGGGCTGCTTGTCGAGCTCCGCGAGCAACGCAGTACGGATCGCTTCGTCCGAACTCGGCGCCGGTTTGGCCTCGGCGGCGATCGCCGCAAGCGCATGCAGAAGATTGGCGCGCGTAATGATGCCGACGACCTTGCCGTCCTTCACGACCGGCAGGCGCTTGATGCCATAGCGCTCCAACCGTTCGACGACCTCTTCGAGGCTCGCGTCCTCATCAACCGTCTGCACCCGTTCGGTCATCACGTCGCGCACCTTGCCGCCCGCAGCCCGCACATACTCACCCGCAAGCTGGCCCGGGCCGACGATGAATTCGAGCCATCGGGGACGCTTGCGCTGCGTCCCGTGCTCCACGCGGCGTAGCAGATCGCCTTCGCTGAGAATGCCGACCATCTGTCCGTCCGGCTGAATGACGGGCAGTCCGCTGATCCGGTGCTGCAGCATCAGCCGGACGGCATGCACGACGGCGGCATCCGGTTCGACGGAAATGACCCGGCGCGACATGATGTCCTTCGCCAACATCGGCAATCTCCTTCGTGATGGCGGCTAGGCCGCATGCAAGCGCTTTTCGATCTCGTAGGCCGGAAGACGCGTGAAGTCACGCTCGATCTCGGCCGTGACGGCGCGTCGCGCACGCAGGCAAAGCAGCGGCCGCAGCACGCCGAGCGCCCGCGGCGGCGCCGCCACGACAAGCTTTCTCACCGCCCCGGAGCCAACCGCGTGGTTGATCTCCTCGGCTACCTTGGACAGGAAATATGCTTCGGCCTCGCGGTGCCAATCCGTCTGCTCCACCGCGCTCCGCGCCTTTCCGACCGAGGCGTAGACCCGGCCCGGGGCGTCGCTGCCCTGCGCGCGCGTCGGCGGATTGTCGCGTTCGAAGACGGCGTGGACCCGCAGATCCGGATATCTTGCATCGCCGGAATTATCCAGGATCAAGGCTTTCCGGCCATCACAGACGATGACCCAGGCTCCGCTTGGAATACGCATCATTCTCGTACCTGGTCGACTGTGACGGCGCGAGAACAAGGCACCGTCACGCGGACTTGACGTGTCCGATCGCTCAGACGGCGCGGGGCAGCGGCATGACCATGAGATTGTCGTTCACGGCCTTGACGCCGGGCGTTATCTCGACGGCGACGCGCAATGCCTTGCGCTCTGCCTCCGAGTCCACGATCCCCCAAAGGTCGATCGTGCCGGCGTGGGCGACGACGTTCACGAGGGAGAGCCGAGCCCACGGCTCCGCGCGCAGGCGCGCCATGACGGATTCGCGCAGCTGCTTGTCCGCCACCGAGAGCGCCGCCGGCTCCTTTGACAGGGCCACGAGACCGTGAAGGAGATTGGCCCGGCTGACGATGCCGACGATCCTTCCGTCTTCGACAATCGGAACCCGCTTGATGCGGTTCTTTTCAAGCAGTTCCGCGATCTCGCTCAAGGGCGTATCGGGCGCGGCGGTAATGACCTCGCGCGTCATGACGTCGGCGATACGCCGCGAATGCGTGTAGGTGAATTCGCGGGCGAGCGTCTCGCGGGGCGTGAGGAACTCGATCCACCAGGACGGCCGGCGTTCGGTGTGATTTTCCGGCCGACGTATCAGGTCGCCTTCCGAAACCATTCCGACCAATCTGCCGTTTTCGTCGACGACCGGCAGGCCGCTTATGCGGTGGTCGAGGAGAAGCCGGGCGGCGTCCTGGACACAGGCGGTGCTTGCAACGGTGATGACGTCCCTCGTCATCACATCGGCGGCTTGCATGACAACCTCCCTTGGAGTGCATCGGCGACATGCTCCTCGGCGGCGCAGCCGCCGTCATTGATGTGAATCAAGAGCACGAAGCCGCCGCATCGCGGCTGATTTGTCCTCCCTCATCCGATCCCCCGCCGTTAACGCAACGGCTGCAAGGGCCAGCCCCAAGATATGCGCTTTCGTCGCTCGCCGCGCGCGACAGCGCGGCGAACTCCCGCTACAGTCTGCCTCCCTCACGGCAGCAACGACACCAATCGGCAAGACGGGAATGGAAACGTTCGACTACGTCGTCATCGGCGCGGGCTCCGCCGGATGCGTGCTGGCCAATCGCCTGAGCGCCGACGAAAACCTCACGGTCTGCGTGCTCGAAGCCGGTCCTCCCGACCGGAACCCGTTCATTCACATCCCGGCGGGCTTCATCAAGACCTTCTATCATCCGAAGGTGAACTGGTGCTACAGCCAGGAACCGGGGCCCTATACCGCCGGCCGGCGGATTTTCGCGCCGCGCGGAAAGACGCTCGGCGGTTCGAGCGCGATCAACGGGCTCATTTACAATCGCGGGCAGCGGCTCGACTTCGACGGCTGGGCGCAAGCCGGCAATCGCGGCTGGGGCTATGCGGACGTGCTGCCCTACTTCAAGCGGCTCGAACGGCGCGTCGGCGCGTGCGATCCGCTGTTTCGCGGCCAGGCGGGGCCGCTCGCCGTCACCGATATCGATTGGCATCATCCGCTCTGCGATGCCTTCATCGAAGGCGCCGTAAGCCTCGGTATTCCCCGCAATCCCGACTACAACGCGGCGACCCAGCAAGGCGTTGCCTATGCGCAGCGCACAATCCACAACGGCCGACGCGTCAGCGCCGCGACTGCTTTCCTGCATCCGGTGGCGCACCGAAGGAACCTCTCCGTCCGCACCGGCGCACACGCAACCGCGCTCGTGCTCGAGGGACGCCGCGCCGTCGGTGTGCGCTACCGCCGCGGCGGCCGCGAGGGTCCGGAAATCGAGGTGCGGGCGCGCCGCGAAGTCATCCTTTCCGGCGGCGCCTACAATTCCCCCCAGCTTCTGCAGTTGTCCGGTATCGGACCGGCACCGCTCCTGAAGTCCCTCGGGATTCCCATCCGCCACGCGCTTCCCGGCGTCGGCGAGGGTCTGCAGGACCATTACGCGCCGCGCACGGTCGCACGTGTGAAGAACGCCGAGACGATCAACGAGGCCGTGCGCGGCCTGCGCCTTCTCGGCGAGGTCGGCAAATGGGTGTTCCTGCGCAAGGGGATTCTCACGCTCTCACCCACGCTCGTCTATTGCTTCTGGCACTCGGGAGAAAGCGCGGAAAGCTCCGACCTGCAGATCACGTTCACACCCGCAAGCTACAAGGAAGGCGAGATCGGCAAACTCGAGGACGAGCCGGGCATGACCTGCGCGGCCTGGCAGCAAAGGCCGGAGAGCCGCGGCTATGTGCGCGTGCGCACCTCCGATCCCTTCGATCCGCCGGTCATCCAGACGAACTATCTGACCGCAGAGCTCGACCGCCGCGTCGTGGTCGCCGGGATGCGGCTCGCGCGCCGGCTGCTGCGGACCGAGCCGCTCGCTCCCTATTATGCCTATGAGGACTTTCCGGGCCCCGACGTCGAGACCGACGACGAATTCCTGCACGCCGCAACGCAGCGCGGCCAGACCACTTTTCATGCGAGCTGCACCTGTCGCATGGGGCCGGCGACAGATCCCAATGCGGTCGTTGACGATACGTTGCGCGTGCACGGCCTCGACGCCCTGCGCGTCGTGGATGCCTCGATCATGCCGCGCATGATCTCCGCCAATCTTAATGCCGCAACCCTGATGATCGCCGACAAGGCCGCCGACATGATCCTTGGCCGCGCGCCCCCCGAACCGGTGTTGCTGCCGGAACCGTGAGGATCGGCCTCACCAGCGCGCAGCGCGCTTCTCGGAGAAGGAGGCGAGACCCTCGACCGCCTCGTCCGACTGCCGCTTCGCCGCGTGGCTGAGGACGAGCGAGTCGAACGCCGCCGCGGCGGGATCGCCGAATGCGTAGGTCAGCGCGATCTCCTTGGTCTCGGCGATCGCCTTCGGCGCATTGGCGAGCAGATGGCCGACGATGCGTGCCCCGGCCGCCTCCAGCTCGGAGGCCGGCACGACCTCGTGGACGAGGCCGATGCGACGCGCCTCGTCGGCGCCGAAGCGCTCGCCGGTCAGGGCATAGCGCCGCACGTGGCGCACCCCGATCGCGTCGTTGAGCTGCGGGATGATGATCGCGGCCGTGAGACCCCAGCGCACTTCGGAAATGGAAAACATCGCATTGTCGGCTGCAATCGCGATGTCGCAGGCCGCCACGATGCCGGTGCCGCCCCCGAAGCAGCCGCCTTGCACCAACACCACGGTGGGAACGGACAGACGGTTGAGGCGGCGCACGGCCTCCGCAGTCGCGCGCGAGACCCGCACGTTCTCTTCGGACGAGGCCTTGCGAACCGCATCGATCCATTTCAGATCGGCGCCGGCCTGGAAGTGACGGCCGTTTCCCTTGAGCACGACGACGCGCAGCCCCGGCGCCGCTCCGAGAGCCTCCATCGCGGCCAGCAGTCCCCGCACGAGGTCGCCGTCATAAGCGTTGTTGACCTGCGGCCGGTTGAGCGTCACGGTTGCGACGCCGCGGCGGTCAAGCTCCCAGAGCACCGGGCCGACGCGATTTTCAACAGTCATGACATCTCCTTCCCGCCGAAAGGCCGGCACGGTGTCGGTGAGTGTGCAAGATGCCCCTTTCAGCGCACTTTCCCGCGCGCTTCGACCGGCCACACGGCTTCGACCGCACCGCCGCGCACGGCGTAGACTTCATCCACCATATTGGTAACGGCGCAGCAATGATTGGGGATGACCCGCACCACCTCCCCGATCGCCGGCCTCGTGCGGCTACGCGAAAGGTCGACTTTTCCATGTTCTTCCGAAAACCCGACGATGTCGGCCTCCGGATACTCGACGATCCGGCCATAGCCCTTGGCGTTGTGCTGCTCGTAAGTCAGCACCTTGGAGCCGGCATCGAGGATCGCGCGCGTCTCGGTCGGACGGCTGACGACCGTGGTGCGGACGGTCATGGCGCAATCCTCCCAGCCTGCCGCGCCGGCCGTCACCTGCATCACGTCGTTATAGATGTAGGTTCCCGCGCGGTATTCGGTGAGCATCGGAAATTCTCCGACCTTGTGCAGCGAGGGCGTGCCGCCTCCGGAAACGACCGGAACCGGAATGCCTGCGCCGGCAAAGATCTGCAAGGCGCGCTCGAGAAACAGGCGCGCCTCGGCGGTCGCAGTCGGGAAGGTCATTAGTCCTTCGAACTGCATCCGCGGCATGCGCATGGCGACGCGTGCAAGGTGGAGCGCGGCTTCCGGGGACTGCACACCGTTGCGACCGTAGCCGGCATCGCACTCGACGAGAAAGCGGACATCGACGCCGTGTCGCACGCCGGCTTCAGACAAGCCGCGGGCCACCGTTTCGTTGTCGAGCACGACGGCCATGCGCCGGAGCCGCTTAATGAGTGCGGCGAGCCGTTCCGTCTTTGACGATCCGATCACGTTATAGGTAAGCAGAATATCGTCGCAGACGCCCGCATCGGCGAACACCTCGGCTTCGCCGAGCTTCTGGCAGGTGATGCCGATCGCGCCGGCCGCCATCTGACGCTTCGCGAGCGCGGGAATCTTGTGTGTTTTGATGTGCGGCCGGCTTGCAATGCCGACCCGGTCGAGCAGCACCTGCGCCCGCCGAATATTGGCTTCGACGATGTCGAGGTCGATGACAACCGCAGGCGTGTCAATGTCGCCGACCCGCATCAGGTCCTCCGCGCGTCCTTCACCCAACGGATGAGATGGCGTGCGACCGCCACCCGCTCGTCGTTCTGGTTCGTAACCTCGATCTCGGCGACAGCTTGGCGCTTGATCGGGTCTGTCTCGACGATCGTGTAGGTGAGCGTGACGGTGTCGCCGAGGAACACGGGCTTGAGAAAGCGGATGCGGTCGTAACCGAGGGAGACAGCCGTTTCGTCGCCGTTCCAGCCGCCGCTGCGCTCCACCATCAAGGTCGAGCAGGTCGACATGAAGCCGACGAGCAGCGCGCCGTGCGCGATGCGACGTCCGAAGCTCGACTGCGCCATATAGTGCTCGTTGACGTGGTTGGGGGCGAAGTCACCCGTGATGCCCGCAAAACCGTATACGTCGCTTTCGCCGACGGTCTTGGCGAAGGTCACGCGATCGCCGACCTTGACATAAAGATCGCTCATGCGGCGGCGACCGCAGAGGAGGGCTCGGCATGGAGCCCGGCTTCGGCGAGCGCGGCCTTTAGCCGCGCGATCTCCGTCTCGTCGAGCTTCACAAGCGGCGGCCGCACCACGGCGCGTTTCATGCGTCCGAGCAGGACCAGGCATTCCTTCATGCGATTGTGCATATCGAGGAAGGGGGCCGCATAGAACGCCTGCTGCAGCGGATAGAGCCGATCGTTGATCGCTTGCGCGGCGGCAAGGTCCTGCCGCCTCACGGCCTCGAACAGAGCGACCTGACGGTCGGCCACGACGCTCCCGGCTCCGGACAACAGACCGTTGGCGCCCATGGCGAGTGAGGCCATGAGCCAGCCGCTGTGGGTGGTGAGCACGTTGACGGGGCGCGGCAGGCTCTGCAGCGTGCGGATGTGCCGCTCGTGCAGGAGCGGGTCGCCGCACCAGTCCTTTATCGCGCGGATCGACGGCACCACCTCGATCAGACGCAGCAGCGTCTCCATCGGATAGCCGAGCCCGGTGGCAGCCGGATACTGGAACAGGATGATCGGCAGATCCGCCGCCTCGGCAATGCGGCCGAGATGTGCAAGGGCCATTTCGGGCCGCAGCGTCCCGCCCCAGGCCATGCTGTTCGGCGGGAACACCAGCAGCGCGGAAGCGCCCTCCCGCCCGGCCATACGCGCGATGCGCGCTGCCTCCAGGCTCCCGTCGGCATAGACGCCATTAATGAGCGGCAGACGATCGCCCACCGCGGCAAGCGAGGCCGCGAGATTGCGCTGTTGCTCGGCGAAGCTCAGCGCGTGAACCTCATTGGAATGAGCGTTGATCGTGATAGCGGAAATGCCGGGCGTCGCCGCCACGAAACGCAGGTGCCGAAGCGTCTCGGCCTCATCGATCGAGAAATCCTCGTGAAATGCGACAAGCGTCGCCGGGATGACCCCGGCCGGCTCGTAGCGGTGTGTGGATGCCATTCCGATGCTCCCATGCCGGCGGGCTCATTCCGCCGACGGTGTCGCCCGCGCGACCCGTAGGGGCACGGCCGCCGCATTGCGAGCCCCTTCCGGATAAAACGGCTCGAAATTTATCATCCGCGCCGGGCCGCGGCTATCCGATCGAGAGGCGGGGCCCGCGTCGTTCGGCGGCCTCTGCCCTAGAAGGCGGGCTCGCCAGCGAATTCCCCAAGAAGTCGCGGCCATGGTTAACGAATTTCCTCGTAGGCACGAAAAGCCGAGACTTGCCCGGCGTTTAGAAAGGCACTCGCCGGTGATCGAACGATCGGCAGAACGATTCCTTCACATTAACGTGCGATGCTTGTGACGGGCATAGGGCGTGTCGGCGTCAAACAAACGCATGCTGCGGAGTCGCAAAATCGGGGAGTCTGTCGACCGGCGCGAGCTCCCGGCCGACATCTACATCCCGCTCGTCGATTCCCTTTACGATGACACCCGCTCCCTGTTCGTGGGTTCGCTTGCGACCGTTGCGGCCGTCCTGCTGAGCGCGTGGAAGACAGGGGAACCGCTGCTGGTCTTCTGCGCCGGCGCGATGATGATGGTGGCGATTGCCCGGCTTCTCGCCATGAGCGCCTATTGGCGTCCGAAAAACCGGCCGAAAAGCGTCGCCGCCGCGCGCAAATGGGAAATCGAATACGTCATCGGCGCGGCCGTCTATGTGTCGCTTCTCGGACTGTGGTGCGTGATCGCCTTCGGCCGCAGTTCCGACGGTTTCGTGCGGCAGCTCAGCCTCGTCGTCACGATCGCGCATCTCATCGGCGTGTCCGGACGCAATTTCGGCAGCGAACGCCTCGTCGCCGTGCTGATCCTCTGCGCGAGCCTGCCCATCACGCTCGCGCTGATGCTCGCGCAGGATGTGTATCACCTCCTGCTCGCGGTGATTCTCGTTCCCTTCTTCCTCGCCCTCAAGTTCATTTCCGACCGACTGCGCAAGACCCTTCTCGATGCGGTCACGGCGGCGCGAGACGTCACCTTTCTCGCACGTCGCTTCGACGCGGCCCTCAACAACATGCCGCACGGTCTCTGCATGTTCGACGCCGGTGGCCGGCTCGACGTCGCCAACACGCGCCTTGCCCAAATCCTCGGCCTCGATCCCCAGGCTCTCGAACGCGGGCTGACGGTGGAGCAGCTTATCGGCCGCTGCATCGATGCCGGCGTCATTCTCCCGACCAGCGCCGACAATGTGCGCCTGGAGATCGAGCGGCGGCTCGCGCAAAAGAGCGAGGGCAAGCTCGTGGTTGAAATTCAGGACGGCCGCACCCTCGATTTCACCTTCCAGCGCATGGACAACGGCGGCTCGGTCGTCCTGGTGGAGGACGTAACCGAACGCCGCACCGCCGAGGCCAAGATCAACCACCTGGCACGCTACGACACTCTGACCGGCTTGCCGAACCGCACCTTTTTCCGCGCACAGATGGACCGCATCCTCGCCGGCCGTCGTCGCATCGACGAGTTTGCGCTTCTGTTCATCGACCTCGACGAGTTCAAGCAGGTCAACGACACGCTCGGCCATCCGTGCGGCGACGCACTTCTCTGTGCGGTTGCCCAACGCCTGCAGGCGCTGATCCGCAGCTCCGATTTCGTGGGGCGGTTCGGAGGCGACGAGTTCGTCGTTCTGCAGGTCCCGATCACCCGTCCCGAAGAAGCCGCGTCGCTCGCGCGCCGCATCGTCAACAGCTTGTCCGAACCCTTCGACATCGAAGGCCATCATATCGTGGTGGGAGCGAGTGTCGGGATCGCGGTTGCTCCGGACGACGGCGCCGACGCGGACCTCCTGTTCCGGAACGCCGACATGGCCCTCTACCGCGCCAAATCCGAAGGGCGCTCCGGCTGGCGCTTCTTCGAAGCGGAAATGAACGTCAAGACGCAGGCGCGCCGCAGCCTCGAACTCGATCTGCGGAATGCGCTCGCCAACGATCATTTCGAGGTTCATTACCAGCCGATTCTCAATCTCAAGCGTCGTCGCATCTCCTCCTGCGAAGCGCTGGTGCGCTGGCGGCACCCGGAGCGCGGCATGGTCTCGCCGGCCGAGTTCATCCCGGTGGCGGAGGAAATGGGCCTCATCGTCGCGATCGGCAATTGCGTTCTGCGCAAGGCCTGCATGGAATGCGCACGCTGGCCGGACAATGTGCGCGTCGCCGTCAATTTGTCTCCACTGCAGTTCAAGCGCGGCAACCTCGTCACCGCGATCCGCGAGGCGCTCGCCGAGTCCGGGCTTGCGCCGAGCCGGCTCGAGATCGAGATCACCGAGTCCGTGCTGCTGCAGGACACGGAGTCGACGCACGTCGTCCTCAAACAGCTGCGCGAACTTGGCGTGCGCATTTCGCTCGACGATTTCGGCACCGGCTATTCGAGCTTGAGCTATCTGCACAGCTTCCCGCTGCACAAGGTCAAGATCGACCGCTCCTTCCTGCAGGACATCGTGAGCAACGAGCGCTCCCGCACGCTGCTGCGCGGGGTGGCGCAACTCAGCGCCGAGCTTGGCATGTCCGTGGTCGTCGAAGGCATCGAGACCGAAGAGCAGCTCGCGCTCGTGCTTGCCGAGCCGAGCATCAGCGAAGCGCAGGGCTATCTCTTCAGCCGCCCTGTCTCCGGCCGTGACGTGCGCACGCTGCTCTACGCGACTGCCTCGCCGATGGACAAGGTCGCCTGAGAGGCTGTCCCGCGGCAGCGCATTCGGGCATACGCGCGTTTCGACCGCGAGCATCAGCCGCTCGCCGTCCGGGCGACCCACGAGAATGCGGACAAAAGACGGGGAGGCGTCTTGACGACGCACTCCCCGTGAACACATTGACCCGACCTTTGGCTATCCCGCTAAGGACCGGCGATTGGGCGCCGGCGGCCGGTGGGCGCGCCGTAATGTTTCCAGCGTGGGCTTCGATCCTAAATAATGAGTAAAATTTTCCATGACTTCCGCGTAAGAACACCCGATCTGCGAACACGATGGATGGTCTCGTGAAGCACACCGCCGCCTCGGATAACCCGCTGCTTGCGCCGTGGGACACGCCTTTCGGCCTGCCGCCCTTCGAGCGCATCGGTGCCGATCATTTCCGCCCGGCCTTCGATCACGTGTTGCGCGAACATCGCGCGGCGATCGAAGCCATTGCCGAAAACCCCCAACCGCCGACCTTCGTCAACACCATAGAGGCGCTTGAACGCAGTTGGACCTCGCTTCATCGCGTCTCCGCCGTATTCGATCTGCTGACGGGAGCCGACACGAACGACGCGCTCGATGCGATCGACCTCGACGTTTCGCCGGTCCTTGCCCGGCATCAGAGTGAAGTGTTTCAACATCCGGGCCTGTTTGCCCGCATTGCCGCGCTTGAGGCGCGTCGCCGGAGTCTGCGCCTCAACGCCGAGCAGCAGCGCGTGCTCGAACGCTACCACACCGCCTTCCTGCGCGCAGGCGCGGCGCTCGGCCCCGAAGCGCGGCGGCGCCTCTCCGAAATCAATGCCCGGCTTGCGCTGCTCGGCACGCAATTCGGCCAGAATGTGCTCGCCGACGAAAAGGCGTTCGCACTGGTGCTCGACGGCGAAGCCGACCTCGCCGGCCTGCCGGAATTTGTGCGCGAGGCGGCGGCCGCGGAGGCGCAAGCGCGGGGATTTCCCGGCCGCCATATCGTCACGCTGTCACGCTCGTCGATCGAGCCTTTCCTGCAGTTCTCCGCCCGGCGTGACCTACGGGAAAAGGCCTTCCGCGCCTTCGTCGCGCGCGGCGAGAACGGGACAAACGACAACCGTGCGCTCATCGCCGAAATGGTGACCCTGCGGCAGGAGCGCGCGCGGCTTCTCGGTTACGAGAACCATGCGCAATTCCGTCTCGACGATGCGATGGCGAAGACGCCGGCGTCTGCCCGCGCGATGCTCGAAGCCGTGTGGACACCGGCGCGGGCAAGAGCACTCACCGACCGCGACGCGCTTCAAACCCTCATGACCGAAGACGGCGTCAACGAAAAGCTCGCGCCCTGGGATTGGCGTTTCTATGCGGAGAAGCTGCGGCGGCGCCGCCATGCCTTCGACGAAGCGGAAATCAAGCCGTATTTGCAGCTCGATCGGCTGATCCAAGCCGCGTTTTACACCGCGGGCCGACTGTTCGGGCTCGCCTTCAAGCCGCTGTCCGGCATGCCGTCCTATCATCCGGACGTGCGAATCTGGGAGGTGACGGACCGGGATGGTCGCCATGTCGGCTTGTTCATCGGCGACTATTTCGCTCGGCCTTCGAAGCGCAGCGGCGCCTGGATGACCTCCTTGCGCGATCAGGAGCGGCTTTCCGGCGAAATTTCCCCGGTTGTCGTGAATGTGACGAATTTCTCGAAGCCTGCGACCGGCCAGCCGGCGCTGCTCAGCTTCGACGATGCGCACACGCTCTTCCACGAATTCGGGCATGCGCTGCACGGCCTGCTTTCCGACGTGACCTATCCCCGGCTTTCGGGCACCGCCGTGGCCACGGATTTCGTCGAGCTCCCGTCGCAACTGTTCGAGCATTGGCTCGAGCGGCCCGAAGTGCTCGGACGCTTCGCCGTCCACTACAAGACGGGCGAGCCGATGCCGCAGCCCCTGATCGACAAATTGCTCGCGGCCCGCAATTTCGATCAAGGATTTGCAACCGTGGAATATCTCGCTTCTGCGATCGTCGATCTCGACTTTCACACGGTGCCGGCCGGCGAAGCGGCCGATCCCGCAGCCCTCGAGCGGCGTGCGCTCGCGCGGATCGGCATGCCGGAGGAGATCGCGATGCGGCATCGCGCCCCGCATTTCCTGCACGCCTTCGCGGGCGGCGGCTATGCCGCGGCCTATTACAGCTACATGTGGTCGGAAATGCTCGACGCCGACGCGTTTGCCGCCTTCGAGGAAGCCGGCGACGTTTTTGATGCGGCGACGGCGCGCCGCCTGCGCGACTGCATCTATGCCGCCGGCAACAAACGCGATCCCGCCGAAGCCTACCGCCTGTTCCGCGGTGCGATGCCGAAGGTCGAGGCGGTGCTGCGCAAGCGCGGACTGGCCGTGACTTCACAAGCCCGCCAAGCCTGAAGGTTCGCATGATGGGCCTGCACACCGCCGGACATCGCCGGGGAGTCGTTGCCGCGCCGCATGCGGCGGCCTGCGAAGCCGGGCGTTCGATTCTCGCCGAGGGCGGCAACGCGCTCGAGGCGATGGTCGCCATGGCCGCAACGATCGCTGCCGTGTACCCGCACATGACCCATATCGGCGGGGACGGTTTCTGGCTCATCCGCGATCCGCGCGGCCGGGTGCGGGCGATCGAAGCCTGCGGTTCAGCCGGGGCGCAGGCCGCACCTGAGATTTATCGCGACCATGAGGCAATTCCGCCGCGCGGGCCGCTTGCGGCTTTGACGGTGCCGGGCGCCGTCGGCGGATGGATCGTGGCGCTCGAAGCCGCCCATGCGCTGGGCGGACGGCTGCCGCGCGACGTGCTGCTCGCTCCCGCGGTTCGCGCGGCCAAGGAAGGCTATGTCGTCACCCGCAGTCAGGCGCGGCTGACCGCCGAAAAGCTCACGGAGCTTGCCGATCTGCCGGGTTTTGCCGAAGCGTTCCTCGTCGCTCCGGCGTCAGGCGGAGCCGCGGCGGAAAAGGCAAAGGCCAAGGGCCGTGCCGCGCCGCAGCCCGGCACCCGTCTGCGCCAAGAGGCGCTCGCCGCAACGCTCGACCATCTCGCGCACGCCGGACTCGAGGACTTCTATCGCGGCGATGTCGGTTACGAGATGTCCGCCGATCTCGCCCGCATCGGCAGCCCGGTTACGCGCCCCGATCTCGAGCGCTATCAAGCCGTGCTGCGCGATCCGCTCGCGGTCGCGATTGCCCCCGGCACGCTGTACAACACACCCCCGCCGACGCAGGGTCTCGCCTCGCTCGTCATCCTCGCCTTGTTCGACCGGCTCGACGTATCCGAGGCGGACAGTTTCGATCACGTGCACGGGATCGTGGAAGCGACGAAGCGTGCATTCGGTATCCGCGATCGGTTCATCACCGACTTCGATCACCTCGCCCACCCGCCTGAGCGCTTTCTCGATCCGGCTTTCCTCGACCGGGAGGTCGCGCGGATCGATCGCCGGCGCGCGGCACCCTGGCCCGCGCCGGACGGCGACGGCGACACGGTCTGGATGGGGGCCGCGGACGCGTCGGGCCTTGTCGTGTCCTATATCCAGTCGCTCTACTGGGAGTTCGGCTCCGGCTGCGTGCTGCCGCGCACCGGCGTGGTAATGCAAAACCGCGGGGCAAGCTTCTCGCTCCTTCCCGGCGCCTTGAACCGGCTGGCCCCCGGCCGCAAGCCGTTCCATACGCTGAACCCCGCGCTCGCGGTGCTGCGCGACGGCCGCATCATCGCCTATGGAACCATGGGCGGCGACGGGCAGCCGCAGACCCAGGCGGCGGTCTTCACCCGTCACGTGCATTTCCGGCAGCCGCTCGCGGCCGCGCTAGACGCGCCGCGCTGGCTGCTCGGCCGCACCTGGGGTTCCAAAGTGACGAGCCTCCGCCTCGAACCACGCTTCCCCGACCGGCTCGTCGATCGTTTGCTCGCGGCGGGACACGATATAGATGTGCTGGGCGAGCCCTATTCCGACACCATGGGGCACGCGGGAGCGGTGGTGCTCCATCCGGACGGCAGCCTGGAAGGCGCGCACGATCCGCGCGCCGATGGCGGCGCAGCCGGGCTTTGACGCAAACGCGCGGAGGCGAGAATGGCGGATTTCCTGGGCCTCATGAAGCAGGCCGCCCAGCTGCAGACCAAGATGCAGGAGCTGCAGTCGGAGCTCGACAGCATCACCGTGGACGGCACCGCGGGCGGCGGCCTCGTGACCGCCACGCTGACCGCCAAGGGTGAACTGAAACAAATGCGGATCGATGCCTCGCTGATGAAACCGGAGGAAGCCGAAATCCTCGAGGACCTCATCGTCGCCGCCCATGCGGACGCACGCCGCAAGGCGGAGAGCGTCGTTCAGGAGAAAATGAAGACCCTGACGGGCGGGCTGCCACTACCGCCCGGCCTGAAGCTGTTTTGAGTCGGCGTCCGGCTCGAAAGCCGGGGCGGCTGAGGCGGTGTCTCGCCCCCTCCGCGGTTTTGCTATGATCCTGTCGTCTCATGCCCGGGGAAACGACCATGCTCAGCTTCGACGTCTGCGAATGCGGCGCCCCCTTGCGCCGCATGGAGCGGCCTACCCCGCAGCCGCAAGGCTCGGAAGTGCTGCTGAAGGTTCTCGCCGCCGGGGTGTGCCACTCGGACCTCCACATCTGGGACGGCTACTACGAATTGGGCGGCGGCAAGCGCCTGCAACTGCTCGAACGCGGCATAAGACTGCCGCTGACCATGGGACACGAGAATGTCGGCGAAGTGGTCGCCGTCGGCCCCGACGCGCAGGGCGTGGGGGTCGGCGACGTGCGGCTGGCGCATCCGTGGATGGGCTGCGGCGAATGCAAGGTGTGCCGGCGCGGGGAAGAGAATCTCTGCCCCAAGCCGCGCAATCTCGGGGTCTTTTCAAACGGGGGCTATGCCACGCACCTCATGGTCCCGCACCCGCGCTACCTCTTCGAAATCGGCGACATTCCGCCCGAGAAGGCCGCACCGCTCGCGTGCTCGGGCATCACGGCCTTCAGCGCGCTCAAGAAGATCGGTGACGCCGTGTTGCGCGAAGAACCGCTCGTCATCATCGGCGCTGGCGGCGTGGGCCTCATGGCGCTTGCGCTTGCGCGCGCGATGGGGAGCAAGGGGACCGTGATGGTCGACATCGACTCAGTCAAGCGCGAGGCCGCGCAGGCGGCCGGCGCAATCGCGGCCGTCGACGGCGCCGCGCCCGATGCCGCGCAGCGGATCAAGGACCTCACCGGCGGCGGCGCCTGGGGCGTGATCGACTTCGTGGGTTCGGGGGCGACCGTCAAGCTCGGCCTCGACAGCCTCGTCGCCAAGGGCGGAAAGCTGGTGGTCGTCGGCCTGTTCGGCGGCGATATCACGGTGTCGACGCCGTTCCTGCCCATGCGCGCCATGGCGATCCAGGGCTCTTATGTCGGTAGCCTTCCGGAGATGCGCGAGCTGCTCGATCTTGTGAAGCGAACCGGCCTGCCGCCGGTGCCGATCCGCACGCGCCCGCTCGAGGAGGTGAACGCCGCGCTCGGCGATCTGCGCGACGGCAAGGTGGTGGGCCGGGTGGTGCTGACGCCGGCGGCCTGACCGTCTATGACAATTCGGCATGGTTGGCCGGCGCCCAGCGGTGGCCACGGCACCCTAAATGCGGTGCGGTTGGAAGGGCCGCTCTCAAAGTCTGGGACGGTCAGCTGCGCACGGCCTGTCGGCCGTCGAGACATGTGACAATCAGGAGATAACGGAATGGATGCCACCGCGTTGCGCGCCCTGCAGGCTCCCATCAAGGATCGTTACAAGAGCGATCCGCAGGCCGCCCTTATCACACTCAAGGCAAAGGGCACGCTGGACGATCAGAACATCGCCTGCAAGGTCGAAACCGGCCGGGCGCTCGCGGTGGCCGGCCTCCATCCGGCGACCGGCGGCTCCGGCATGGAGCTCTGCTCCGGCGACATGTTGCTCGAGGCCCTTGTCGCCTGCGCGGGGGTGACGCTCAAGGCGGTTGCGACCGCGCTCGACATCCCGCTCAAGTCCGGCACGGTTTCCGCCGAGGGCGATCTCGACTTCCGCGGCACGCTCGGTGTGGCGAAGGATGCGCCGGTCGGCTTTCGCGAAATCCGCCTCGCCTTCGAGGTCGACACCGACGTGCCGCAGGAAAAGCTCGACCAGTTGCTCAAGCTTACCGAGCGTTACTGCGTTGTCTATCAGACCATCCGCTCGGGCCCGCCGGTCGCCGTGAGCTTGCACCGGGCCTGAAACGCGAAGGCAAAGCCGCCGAATTGGCGCTGCGGAGCGGACGCCCGTCAGTGCCTTCGGCCGTTCCCCTCATCCCCGACGCGCCGCCGGCGCCGGCCACCCGGATTCAGACGCGCATCGGCATCAGCACATAGAGGGCGCTGCGGCTCGCGGCGTCCTGGATCAAGGTCGGGGACCCCGGATCGGCGAGCCTGAGGATCGCGGTTTCGCCGTCGATCTGACCGGCGATGTCGAGCAGGTAACGGGAATTGAAGCCGATATCGAGCGGTTCGCCCTCGTATTCGACTTCCAATTCCTCGGTCGCGCTGCCCGAATCCGGGTTCGTCACCGAAAGCAGGAGCCGCGAGCCGGACAGGGACAGTTTGACGGCGCGGCCGCGCTCGCTCGAAATTGTCGAGACGCGATCAACCGCCGCCTCGAAGTCCTTCTTGTCGACCTTGAGTTCCTTGTCGTTGCCGAGCGGAATGACGCGCACATAATCGGGGAAGGTGCCGTCGATCAGTTTCGAGGTCAGCACCACGCCGCCGATCGCGAAACGAATCTTGCTTTGCGAAAGCTCGATGTTGATTTCGGCTTCGGCATTCTCGATGAGACGCTGCAGTTCGCCGACCGTCTTGCGCGGGATGATGACGCCTGGAATGCCGACCGCGCCGTCGGGCGCCGGCAGTTCGTACTGGGCGAGGCGATGGCCGTCGGTCGCGACCGCCCGCAGCATCGGCGTGTTCGAGCCCGATGGATTGTGTAAGTAGATGCCGTTGAGATAGTAGCGTGTCTCTTCGGTCGAGATCGCAAACTGGGTCTTGTCGATCATCCGCTTGAAGTCGCCACCCGGAAGGCTGAAGCGGTGGCTCATGTCGCCGGCTGCGAGGTCCGGAAAATCGCCCTCCGGCAAGGTCTGCAGCGCAAAGCGCGATCGGCCGGCGCGGATTGCGAGGCTCGCGCGGTCAGCAAGCGACTCGACGATAACCTGCGCGCCCTCCGGCAGCTTGCGAACGATGTCGTAGAACATGTGCGCCGGAACTGTCGTGGCGCCGGGCGCCGCCACGTCCGCTGCAATCGGTTCGACGATCTCCAAATCGAGATCGGTCGCCTTCAGGCTCAGCTTCGAGGAATCCGCCCGCACCAGGACGTTCGCGAGAATGGGAATCGTGTTCCGCCGTTCGACCACGCGATGCACGTGGCCGAGCGACTTCAGCAATTCCATGCGCTCGACGGTCACCTTCATGCGAACCCCACCAGGAGAGAGGGCGTGCGCCCGGCTCGACCTCGCCTTTACGCGCTGGGAGGCGGAAAAGCGGATGCCGAAAGTGACGCGCCGGCGCGGCCGACGCAAGGGTCGTGCCCCGTTCTGCGCAGGATTCTGCGGGCCTGCCCGCGCGTGGGCCGCGCCGAGAGGGCGGCCGCAGCCGCCTGGTCTGCGCGCCGTCCGCGACGGCCGGCTAATCGGTCAGCATGCGCTTCAGCAGTTCGAGTTCCTGCGCGAGGCCCTGGTCCTTGTCGGCGAGGCCCTCGATCTTGCGGACCGCGTGCAGCACCGTGGTGTGGTCGCGCCCCCCGAAGCGCCGGCCGATCTCCGGCAACGACCGCAGAGTGAGGGTCTTGGCGAGGTACATGGCGATCTGCCGCGGCCGCACGACGTTGGCGGTCCTCCGCGAGGACAGCATGTCGGCGCGGCTGACGTTGAAATGACGCGCCACCGCCCGCTGGATATCCTCGATCTTGACGCGCCGCGGCTCCTGCGGGCGCACGAGATCGCGGACCGCGGCCTCCGCCATTTCCATGGTGACCGCTTGGCCGGTCAACTTGTTGGTGGCCAGCAGCCGATTCACCGCACCGTCGAGATCCCGGCCGTTGTGGGTCACGGCCCGCGCAATGAAGGCGAGCACCGGCGGCGGAACGTCGAAGCCCGGATGGTGCTGACGCGCCGCGGCCACCCGCGCCTTCAGAATTTCGAGCCGCAACTCCTCGTCAAGCGGTGCGATCTCCACAACGAGGCCACCTGCGAGCCGCGAGCGCACGCGTTCTTCGAGGCTTTCGAGATCGCTCGGCGGGCGGTCGGCCGCCACCACCACCTGCCGGCCGGAATCGATCAGGGCGTTCAGGGTGTGACAGAACTCGGCTTGGGTCGATTTCCCTTGCAGAAATTGCAGGTCGTCGATGATGAGGGCTTCGATCCCCCGCAGCGCCTCCTTGAAGGCGAGCGCCGTCTGCGTCTTCAGAGCCGAAACGAAGACATACATGAAGCGCTCGGCCGTGAGGTAGAGCATGCGCCGGCCGTTGAGCCCGCCCGCGAAGGCCACGGCTTGCAGCAGATGCGTCTTGCCGAGCCCCACATCCGCATGAATGTAGAGCGGATTGAACATCACGGGCTCGCCGCGCCGCGCGAGCGCCACCTGGCTCGCTGCCGCATGCGCGAGCGTGTTCGAGCGGCCCACCAGAAAAGTATCAAAGGTGAAGCGCGGGTCGAGCGGCGAGCCGCCGAGCCCGTCCGGCAGGCTCTGCGATGCAGCCATCGGCGCGCTCGGGGCCGAGCGGGCGGGAGCGGGCTCGCCCGGGCGGGCGCCGCGTGCCGCCGGCGCCTCGCACGCCGGTTTCGGCGCCACCATGCGGGCCGCAGTTCGCACCACGAGGTCGATGCGCTGCACCGAAGGGTCTTCGGCTTTCCAACAGGCAAGCACCCGATCGGCATAGTGGGCCAGGATCCAGCTCTTCAGGAAGCGGGTCGGGACGGAGAACTGCACGATGTCCCCCGCACGGGACTCAAGCTCCATCCGCGCGAACCAGCTCACGAACACGTCCTCGCCGACTTCCGCCCGGAGCCGCCGCTTCACTCGCGGCCAATGACCTTCACCCCCCGCCTCATCTTCGGCCGCCCGACCGCCATGGACGACGGGCTTTCCGTCGGGGGCGATCCGCTCTGCGGTGACGGTGTGGGAATCGGACGGTTTGAACATTGACGGCCTCGCTGAGAAGAAAAAAGAGATGTTGCGGGCGCGCCGCGCGCCCGGCGAACCAAAATGGGAATGGGGAATGTCGTTCAGCCGCGGAGCGGCGGAGCTAAGGCCGCAGGCCCGATCACCATGGGAGCCGAACAGACTGAATGACGGTCCCTCCAGCCCCCGCCGCAACCTATCGGCGCATTGTTCGGTCCATTGATGGCCGCATTTGCACTCTTATCGAACCACGCCGCACGCTTCGCCCTGTGCCGAAACTTGATCATGCCGCCCCCTGCGCGCGAGCCATGGATGGCGCCGCGCGTCGTCTCGCCTTCGAGTTTTCTACGATTGTTTCGGACGCTTACGCTTGCACTGATCAGCGTCAGAAATAAACCGCAAGTTCAATTTAAGTCTAACCCTTGCGGCTTAGCCGCCAGGACTAGAGGATTGAACCAGATTTCTTTCTGCACGCCATTTGAATGCAACAAGCGCTTTACGATACTTTGTGACTACCTCCTCAGAGGGAGCGCAATGACCATACACCGGGCGGAACGGACGTCAATTGGCTTGGTGCCGCCGCAACCCCCTGCAGAGCCTCTCTGTTGCAGATTTGCGACCCTGATCTCTCGGCGATCGACATAAGCCTTTGTTGAACAAGTTGTTTTTTTCGCGTGGCGAATCGGTGACAGTTTTTCGCCGCCCCGGCGCACCGCCTCGCGCCGGGCCGCGCGCAGCGCGACTTTCCAAGTGCCCGGTCGGACATGGAAGATAAGGGTTTGTCTGGCCGTTCGATTTCGTGCGCGGAAACCGAGGGTAACCCTCGCTTCAATGGCGGCCATGACAGATGCGTAACGGACAACCGAGGCGTGCAATAATGCATAAAGCCCGGTCGGAGGACCGGGCTTTCATAACGTCGACGGTTATGAATGCGCGTTTGGCGCAGGCCCGGCGCTCAGCCGAGCTTGGCGATACGCTGCGCGAGCCGGGAGACCTTGCGGCTCGCCGCGTTCTTGTGGATGACGCCCTTCTGGGCGGCCCGCATCAGCTCCGGCTCTGCGTGGCTCATCGCGGTGGCGGCGGCGTTGCGGTCCCCAGCCGCGATCGCCTCCTCGACCTTGCGGACGGCCGTGCGCATCCGCGACCGCCGCGTCTTGTTGATCGCGGTACGCCGCGCGATCTTGCGAACCGCCTTTTTGGCGGAGGTGGTGTTGGCCATTGGCTTCCCGTTGATTGAGCAGGCGACGGATCGTCGCAAACCGGCTCGCTTCGCGGACCGGCACGCTGCGCCGGCCGCGGACTTGCAAGCCGCGAGCTTATAAAGACGTGATCCGCCCCCGTCAACGCGCCCGCCACCGCCTCCGGGTGCGGCGGGCGGTCACGCGACCTGACGTGCGCGCAACGCGTCGTGACCTGCAATGACGCTCGCCCGATCGGCAGCCGAGAACGGCGCGAGCGGCGGCATCACCCGCGCTAAGGCGGGATCGCCGTGAATATGGGCGAGCAGGGCCTTGACGCCCGAAACCAGCGGTTTGCCGTCGAACAGCTTGCGGATCGCCACGGCCTGTTCGAGCGCGGCCCGGTCGCCCGACCGCCAAGCCCGCGCGCACAAATCGGCATTCACGTTCGCGGTCGCGGAAATGCACCCCGCAAAGGCGCCGCTGCGCGCCTCGATCAGCACCGCCTCAGTCGAGGGAAAGACGGCAAATTCCGGATCGATCGCCGCGGCGGCGCGCGCGTAGGCCATGTCGCCGGACGAATCCTTGAGCCCTGCAAGACGTGCCCCGAAGGTCTTTCGCAAGTCGGCGATGAGCTCGATCGGCCACGGCACGGCGGACATGGCGGGGAAATGGTAAAGATAGACGGGGATCGGCCTGTCCGACGTCGCCGCCATGATCGCCGCCACATAGGCGGCAAGGCCCTCATGCGGCACGTTCTTGTAATAGAAGGGCGGCAGCACCAGCGCTCCGCCGAAGCCGAGATCGGCCGCATGCTGGGTCAGCGCGACGGCATCGGCCAGTGCGGCCGCGCCCGTGCCCACCATCAGCCGGTCAACAGGCAAGCCATCGCTCTTGTAGGCGCTCATGAGCCGCTGCCGCTGCGCAAGCGAAAACGACGTCGCCTCCCCGGTCGTCCCCAGGACGTTCAGCCCGTCGCAGCCGGAGTCGAGAAGATGCCGGGCAAGCGAGAGGGCGCGGCTCAGGTCCGGCGCCTGGTTCTCGTCGATGGGCGTCGCGATGGCGGCAAAAACGCCGCGTAATCTCGAGGTGGTCACGCTAACCCTCCGTTAATCGTCCTGTCCGTACCACGGGCGCGCGCACAAAAGACCACCACCAAGCCCCCCCGGCGCGGCAGGAAAGACGCAACCCGTCATGATCGAAGCCAAGCTCCTGCTGACCGTGCTTCTCATGGCAGCCATTCAACTCGTAGCCCATTTCGGCGCCCGCGCGAAGCGCCGGGATCGCCAGCCGACGAACGGCGCATAGACCCACCCTGTGGGCGGTGCCCCCTCGCCCGGTGAAAGGGTGCGAAGCCTCTGCTAGCTTCGCGCCTCATGGATGCTTCTCGACGCCCGTCTCCGGCCGGCGACGCGCCGCAGCGCGTCACCCCCATGATGGAGCAGTATATCGAGATCAAGACCGCCAATCCGGATTGCCTGCTGTTCTACCGGATGGGCGATTTCTACGAACTTTTCTTCGAGGACGCCGAGGTGGCGAGCCGAGCGCTCGGCATCGTGCTGACGAAGCGCGGCAAGCATCTCGGCGCCGACATCCCGATGTGCGGCGTGCCGATCGAGCGCGCCGACGAATACCTCCATCGGCTGATCGCACTCGGCCATCGGGTGGCGGTCTGCGAACAGCTCGAAGACCCACGTGACGCGCGCAAGCGCGGCACCAAGGCCGTTGTGCGGCGCGATGTCATCCGGCTCGTCACACCCGGAACACTGACCGAGGACTCCCTCCTCGATGCGCGCCGCAACAACTACCTGGCAGCGGTGGTGCGCGGGCGGGCCTCGACCGGCGAGGCCCCTGCCCTCTTCGCGATCGCCTGGCTCGACATTTCCACGGGCGAGTTCGGCGTCGCCGAGCGCGACCGCGCTGGGCTCGCCGCCGAGATCGCGCGCCTGTCCCCCGGCGAGATCATCCTTTCGGACGCTCTCTATGCGGACAAGGACCTCGCCGGCCTTTGGGGCGGGCTTGCCTCCTTGACACCGCTCGGCCGCGACGTCTTCGACGGCGCGACTGCGGAACGGCGGCTCGCCGACTATTTCGGCGTGGCAACGACGGCGGGTTTCGGGCCGCTGTCGCGCCTCGAAGTCGCCGCGGCCGCGGCCTGCGTCAGCTATGTGGAACGCACGCAGCTCGGCAGGCGGCCGCCGCTCTCGCCGCCGGTGCGCGAGAGCGCCGGCACCACGCTCGCCATCGACGCGGCGACCCGCGCCAATCTCGAACTGCTTTCGACCCTGGCGGGAGAGCGGCGGGGATCGCTGCTCGGCGCGATCGACCGCACCGTAACGGCGGCGGGCGGCCGCCTGCTCGCGCAGCGACTTGCCGCCCCGCTCACCGACCCGCTGGAGATCGACCGGCGGCTCGACGCCGTGGCCGCCCTGGTCGACAATCAGGCGGGGCGAACCGCCTTGCGGGGTGCGCTCGCCGCTTGCCCCGATCTTGCGCGCGCGCTCGCCCGCCTCGTGCTCGGCCGCGGCGGCCCGCGCGATCTCGCAGCGATTCGCGACGGGCTCGAAGCAGCCGCTTCGATCGCCGCCTCTCTCGCCGAATGGCCGGCGTTGCCGGAAGACCTCGCGGCCGCCCGCGCGGCGCTCGCCGCCCCGGATCGCGCCCTCGCCGCCGAACTGACCGCCGCTCTTGCCGACAGCCTGCCCCTGTCCAAGCGCGACGGCGGGTTCATCCGCCCGGGCTATAGCGCCGCGCTCGATGAGGCGCGCGCCCTGCGCGACGAATCGCGGCGCGTGATCGCCTCGCTGCAGGCCCGCTATGCCGAGGCGACCGGCATCCGCGCCCTCAAGATCCGGCACAACAATGTGCTCGGCTATTTCGTCGAGGTTTCCGCGCAGAATGCCGCCAGACTGCAGGCGCCGCCGCTCCATGCGAGCTTTACGCACCGGCAGACTCTGGCCGGGCAGGTGCGCTTTTCGACGGCCGAGCTTGCCGACCTCGAAGCCAAGATCGCAACCGCCGGCGAGCGGGCGCTCGCGATCGAACTTGAAGCCTTCGACAATCTCGCCGCGCGCATCGTCGCCGCGGCGGAGCCGATCAAGGCCGCGGCGCGCGCCCTTGCCGTTCTCGACGTCAACGCCGCGCTCGCCCATCTCGCCGTGACCCACAATTACGTGCGTCCCGAGGTCATCAAAGGACTCGATTTCGTGATCGAAGGCGGCCGCCACCCCGTCGTCGAGCAGGCGCTGACCGTCGAAGGGGGTCCGTTCGTCGCCAACGACTGCGACCTTTCCCCGCCGGACAATGCCGGAGCCGGACGCATCTGGCTCGTTACCGGGCCGAACATGGCGGGAAAATCCACGTTCCTGCGGCAGAACGCGCTGATCGCGGTCTTGGCGCAAACGGGAAGTTTCGTGCCGGCACGGCGCGCGCGCATCGGCGTCATCGACCGCCTCTTCTCGCGCGTCGGCGCCGCCGACGATCTGGCGCGCGGGCGCTCGACCTTCATGGTCGAAATGGTCGAGACCGCCGCGATCCTCAACCAGGCGGGCGAACGGGCGCTCGTGATCCTCGACGAAATCGGGCGCGGGACCGCCACTTTCGACGGGCTCTCAATCGCTTGGGCAGCGATCGAACATCTGCACGAGACCAACCGCTGTCGCGCCCTCTTTGCCACGCACTTTCATGAACTTACCGCGCTCGCCGCGAAGCTTCCCCGCCTCTTCAACGCGACCATGCGGGTCAAGGAATGGCAGGGGGACGTGGTGTTCCTCCACGAGGTGGTGCCCGGTGCCGCCGACCGCTCCTACGGCATCCAGGTCGCAAAGCTCGCGGGCCTGCCGCCGAAGGTCATCGCGCGCGCGCGGCAGGTGCTCGCCGAACTCGAAGCGCAGGACCGCACCTCGCCCGCGCGGCGGATCGTCGAGGATCTGCCGCTGTTTGCCGCGCTCTGCGCGCCGCCGCCGGCGGAGCCCGGCGACCCCCCACAGGACGAAGTCGCGGCCGCGCTCGAGGCCCTCAATCCGGACGAGATGAGCCCGCGCGAGGCGCTCGAAGCCCTCTACGCGCTCAAGGCGCAGCTTGCGGCGCGAAAGAAGGGCTGACTTACGGCGCGTCCGGCAAGAACCGCCTCGGCCAGCCAGGAACCCACGCCTCAGATCGGGATCCCGCGCCGGCGGGCGAAAAAGACCATCACGTTCCAGCCGACCGAAATCGCAAGCGCAAGCGCAAGCGCCGCGGCCGAGCCGAAAGGAACCGCCGTCACCGTGAGGGCGGTGAGTGCAACGCCGAAGCCGAGCAGGCCGGAAATCGCGTTCGCGATCACGGCGGCGGTCGCCCGCCCGCCGACCCGCGGATGCAGGATCATCATCAGGCTCGTAAGGACGATCGGAAACAAGGCAAGGATCCCCGTCAACGCCGGCCCGACATGCGGGCTTGCCGCGACGACGACAACCACCAGCACCGAGACGAGGCCCGCGCGCAGCGGCAGGTCGAACCAGCGCCGAGCCGGCGCGCGCAGCGCCGCATGGCGAAAGCGGCTCGCAAGGAAAAGACACGGCGGAAAAACGACGAGGGTGAGGAGAATTCCTCGAAGGAGTGTCCATTCGACAAAGCCCGCGGCAAACAGCACCGCAAACCACGCAGCAAGCGCGCCGCCGATGCTCGGAACCGGCCCGTTGCGCTGCGCAAGCGCCGCATAGACCAAGGAAAAAAGCGCGGTCGCGACATTGGTGATGAGGCTCGACAGGCCGCTTTCCGCGATGAAGGCGGGCGGATGGTCAAGCGCAAGAAAGACATAGGCCGGCCCGGCCGAGATCGGCAGCGTCGCCACCATGGCGCCGATGAGCGGGCCGCCGCGCTCGGCCGCAAGCGAGGCCAGCACCACGAAGCCGCCGGTGACGACCATTTTGAAGGCGAGCGGCAACAGAAAGGCGGGATCGAGGCTCATGGCCCCCGTCCCGCGGCGGGGCATCCCCCCAGACTGCCTGCTGCGCGGCACGACGCGGGGGCCGCCGCCATGCGCGACGAAACGCGCCTTCCCCCCGCGCGGCACGCCGCGCGCGCCTTTATCGACCGGGTTCGGGCTCCGCTCACTTGCGGATGAGCGTGCCGGCGCCGTGGTCGGTGAAGAGTTCGAGCAGCACGGCGTGCGGCACCGTGCCGTCGACAATCACGACCGCCTCGACCCCCTGTTCCAGCGCGTACATGCAGGTCTCGACCTTGGGGATCATGCCACCCGAGATCGTTCCGTCCGCGATGAGACGCCGCGCCTCCTCGACCGAAAGCTCCGGGATCACGGTCTTCGACTTGTCCATCACCCCCGGCACATCGGTCAGCAGGAGCAGGCGCTTCGCTTTCAGCGCGCCGGCGATCGCGCCCGCAAACGTGTCGGCATTGACATTGTAGCTTGCGCCGTCGGCCGATGTCGCGATCGGCGCCAGCACCGGGATGAGCTCGCGGCCGAGCATCTGGTTCAGCACCATGGTGTCGACCTTTTCGGGCTCACCCACGAAGCCGAGGTCGACCTGCCGCTCTTCATTGGTTTCCGGATCGACCACGCTGCGCTGGATGCGCCGCGCCATCACCATGTTGCCGTCGCGGCCCGACAGGCCCACCGCCTTGCCGCCCGCCTGATTGATGAAGCCCACGATCTGCTTGTTGATCGAGCCGGACAGCACCATTTCGACCACCTCCATGGCGGCGGCGTCGGTTATGCGCAGGCCGGCGGCAAAGCGCGACTTGATGCCGAGCCGGTCGAGCATCTGGCCGATCTGCGGCCCGCCGCCATGCACCACGACGGGATTGATGGCGGTCTGTTCGAGCAGCACGATGTCGCGCGCGAATTCGCGCGCCGCGGCCTCGTCGCCCATGGCGTGGCCACCGTACTTCACGACCACGATCTCCTCGTCGTAGCGCTGCATATGCGGCAGCGCCTCGGACAGAATGCGCGCCTGATCGAAGGGGCTGACGGTCATCGGCTCGGGCCTCGGCGGGGGAAGCGCCGCCCTTCTAGCGGCTTCCGGGCAGCGGCTCAATGCGGGTGCAATCGCGCCGGCAGTCCGCGCTCCAGAAGCCCCGCCCCCGCCGACCCGGGTCGGGTGCCGCCTGCCTTATGGGCCCATGTCGACGACGGCGACGACCGGCCCACCGCCCGGAGGCCCCTGGTGCATGGCGTCCACCGACACGAAAACCGCCGGATCGCCGATCGCAGCGGCCGCGACGCCGCCGACGGCGGCCTTGGCATGGCGATGGTGATGAACATCCGAATCGTCGAGCATGATCTGGCGCCGCCCGCGCAGCGTGCCGCGCGGATCGGCTTCACATTTGATGAAGCAGTTGACGAGCCGCCCCTGGAGATCGGCGGCGCGCGGCCGCTCGGGCAGGTCGAGCCCCGCTTTGCGGATCGCCTCGTAGATGCCGTCGATGTCGAGCGCATCCCGCATCACCGCATGGCCGATGCGATAGCGGCCGCCCGCACCGGCCTTGTTGCCGAGCAGCACGATCTGCGCGCGTGTCAGCTCGACGCCGGACGAACAGGACGCAACGGAGGAATAGAGATCGAGCCTGCGGCAAATTTCCTCTGCCCTGGGCATGGCGATTTCGCCAAGCGCGAGCGCAATGCCGAGCGCCGTCGTGCCGTTGGAGACCCCCATCGAATCGTGCACTTCGCAGGCGACCCGCCGGCCACGCGATTCCGCATCCTGCACCGAGTCGATGGTCAAGAGCGGCGTCTTTGTCTGCACGTAATGGACGTCGGCGGGATCATCGATTCCGGCGTCCCGCATTGCCGCCCGCACGGCCGCCGCCACTTTCTCGACCATTGCCGGACGGCCAATGTCCTCCGGTCTGATCTCCTCGCTCATCGCCGTGCCGACCGCGAGGCGGGACTGCGAAGAGGAGCCGATCTCCGGGGTCCGGGCAAAGACGGTCGCGTGCGGCGTGATCACGCCGTCGCAACCGCCCGACCAGACCATCGGCACCTCGGCCACCTCCTTCTCGCTCCGGCTGCCCTGTTGCAGCAGGACGCGTCGGAATGCCTGGTCGGCGAGGATGCGGGTGAAATCATTGACGCCGCCGTTTCCCTCGGTCTTGCCGATCACGGCGATCACCTGATCGGCGGCGAAGCGACCGCCGCGGATGCAGGACTCGAGGCCGGATGCGTCCTGGACGTTCCTGAGCTCGACCTTCGCAACCTCGATGGCCATTCATACCTCCCCCGCGGCCCTTTTTCCGGACCGCTGCGTGGCCCGCCGGAACCCTGGAATTCCAGCCTCTCTCCAAGAGCTTGAACCTTTTGCGAGGAGCCGCCCCGGCATTGAACTATGGCGCGGAATGAGAGAAACTTTCAATCGACCCGAGAGCGGCGCCGCGCGCCGACCAGCCGATCGGGGAAACCCCAGAAAACGGGTGAAGCGTGGACGTTCGAGCCGAAGAAAAAGACGCCGCAATCCCCGCACAGCGCCGCCGTCCACGCCGAACCCCCAAGGGCCGGCAGGTCGATCTGCAAGCCTTCGACGAAATTCGGGCGCTGCTCGGAGATCGTCCGCGCCGGCGAGATCTGTTGATCGAACACCTCCACCTCATCCAGGATCGCTACGGATTTCTTTCGGCCGCGCATCTTGTCGCCCTTGCCCACGAAATGCGGCTGGCGCTCGCCGAAGTTTATGAGGTCGCGACCTTCTACGCCCATTTCGACGTCGTCAAAGAAGGCGAGACGCCGCCGCCTCCCGTCACCGTACGGGTCTGCGACAGCCTCTCCTGTGCGATGGCCGGGGCCGAGCGCCTGCTCGCCGAACTGCCGGAAAGGCTCGGAAGCGCGGTGCGGGTGATCCGCGCGCCCTGCATGGGCGCCTGCGACCATGCGCCGGCCTGCGCGGTCGGACACGCCGAAGTGTCCCGCGCGACGCCGGAGAGGATCGCCGAAGCCATCGCACGTGGCACGCATGGCGAGCCGGCCGTGCCTGGCCGCGATCTCGCCGCATACCGGCTCGAAGGTGGCTATGCGCTGCTTGCCGATTGTCTCAGCGGACGGCGCAGCCGCGAGGAGATCATCGCCGCCGTGAGCGAAGCAAATTTGCGCGGCCTCGGCGGCGCCGGCTTTCCGACCGGCCGCAAATGGACGCTCGTGCGCAACGCGCCGGCGCCGCGGCTCATGGCCGTCAACGGCGACGAAGGCGAGCCCGGCACGTTCAAGGATCGTCATTATCTTGCGCGCGATCCGCATCGCTTCATCGAAGGCATGCTGATTGCCGCCTGGGTGGTCGAGGCGCGCGAGATTTTCTTCTACCTGCGCGACGAATATCCCGAATTGCGGCTGATGCTGCACGAGGAGCTCGCCAAGGTGGAAGACGCGGGGTTGACGCCGCACACGAAAGTGCATCTGCGGCGCGGCGCCGGCGCCTATATCTGCGGCGAAGAGTCGGCGATGATCGAATCGATCGAGGGCAAGCGCGGCCTGCCTCGCCATCGTCCGCCCTATGTCGCGCAGGTGGGCCTATTCGGCCGCCCGACCCTCGTGCAGAACGTCGAGACGCTCTGGTGGGTGCGGGACATCGTGGAAAAGGGCGCCGCCTGGTTCGCAAGCCACGGCCGGCGCGGCCACAAGGGCTTGCGCAGCTTTTCGGTCTCTGGACGGGTCAAAAATCCCGGCGTCAAGCTCGCGCCGGCCGGCATCACCGCCCGCGAATTGATCGAAGAATTCTGCGGCGGAATGCTGGAGGGTCACACATTCAAGGCTTATCTGCCCGGCGGCGCCTCGGGCGGCATTCTGCCGGCTTCGATGGCCGATCTGCCGCTCGATTTCGGCACGCTCGAGCCGCACGGCTGTTTCGTCGGCTCGCATGCGGTGGTTGTCCTGTCCGACAAGGACGACATGAAAGCGGTGGCGATCAACCTGATGCGTTTCTTCGAGGACGAGAGCTGCGGCCAATGCACGCCCTGCCGGGTCGGAACCGAAAAGGCGGTGAAACTCATGGCGGAGGCGCCCTGGGACGAGGCCAGGCTCAGCGATCTCGCCGCGGTGATGCGCGATGCATCGATCTGCGGGCTCGGCCAGGCCGCACCCAACCCGCTTTCCTGCGTGATGAAATATTTTCGCGACGACTTGGCCAAGCCGTTGGCAAGCTGGTGAAATCGTCGAGTCGAAGTGGATAGGCAAGCAGCGACGGGAGCGGCCGCACCTTTCAACCGCCGCTCCTCCCCACACGGGGAAGGAGCACGCGTCAGCGCAAAGGGCCAGGATATCCGATCATGACCAGGAGCAACGGGAGCGGCCTCATCACCTTCACGCTCGACGGACGCGAGGTGACGGCGGGCGCAGGCGAGACGATTTGGCAGGTGGCGCAACGCGAGGGGATTGCGATTCCGCATCTGTGCTACGCGCCCGAGCCCGGCTATCGGGCGGACGGCAATTGCCGCGCCTGCATGGTGGAGATCGAAGGCGAGCGCGTGCTTGCCGCAAGCTGCATCCGCACACCCGCCACCGGCATGAAGGTTGCAACCGCATCTCCGCGCGCCAAGTCGGCGCGACAAATGGTGTTCGAGCTCCTCATGGCCGATCAGCCGGAGCGCGGGACCGAAGCGCACGATCCGACTTCGAAATTCTGGGCCTGGGCCGACCGCATGAACATCGCGGCAAGCCGCTATCCGGCGCGGCCGCGGCCGCAGGCGGACCGCAGCCACCCGGCGATGGCGGTCAATCTCGACGCCTGCATCCACTGCAATCTCTGCGTCCGCGCCTGCCGCGAGGTGCAGGTGAACGACGTGATCGGCATGGCGGGGCGCGGCATCCGCGAACGGATCGTGTTCGATTTCGGCGACCCGATGGGGAATTCCACCTGCGTTGCCTGCGGCGAATGCGTGCAGGCCTGTCCGACCGGCGCGCTGATGCCGGCAACGCTCGTCGACGCGCGCAACGTCCGCACCGGGGACCATTATCCCGACCGCGAGGTGGACAGCGTCTGTCCCTATTGCGGCGTGGGCTGCCAGCTCACCTATCAGATCAGGAACGACAAAATCATCGCGGTCAAAGGCAAGAACGGCCCTTCGAACGAACAGCGCCTCTGCGTAAAGGGCCGTTTCGGCTTCGACTACGTTCACAATCCGCAGCGGCTCACCAAGCCGATGATCCGCAAGGAGGGCGTTCCAAAGATCCCGCACGAGGTGATCGATCCCGCAAACCCGTGGACTCATTTCCGGGAGGCGACGTGGGAGGAGGCGCTCGATCGCGCCGCGACGGGCCTCAAGTCGATCCGCGATCGCGACGGGTCGGCCGCACTCGCGGGTTTCGGTTCGGCCAAGGGCTCGAACGAGGAAGCCTATCTGTTCCAGAAGCTCGTGCGCACGGGCTTCGGCACCAACAATGTCGACCATTGCACCCGGCTCTGCCATGCTTCCTCCGTCGCCGCACTGATGGAAGGGATCGGCTCGGGCGCGGTCTCGGCGAGCTTTAATGCGTGCAAGGATTCCGACGTCATCATCGTCATCGGCGCCAATCCGACGGAGAACCATCCCGTCGCCGCCACCTTCTTCAAGCAGGCGGCAAAACGCGGCGCCAAGCTGATTGTGATGGATCCGCGCGGACAGGCGCTCAAGCGCCACGCCTGGAAAATGCTGCAGTTCCGCCCGGGAACCGACGTCGCGATGCTCAATGCGATGCTCAACGTGATCGTCACGGAGAATCTCTACGACCGGCAATATGTGCAGACCTACACGGAAGGCTTCGACGCGCTCGCCGCGAATGTGAAGGACTACACGCCGGAGGAGATGGCGCCGATCTGCGGCATCGACGCCGAGACGCTGCGCCTCGTCGCCCGCACCTATGCACGGGCGCAGAGCGCGATCATTTTCTGGGGCATGGGCGTGTCGCAGCACACCCACGGCACCGACAATGCGCGCTGCCTCATCGCTCTTGCGCTCACCACCGGGCAGATCGGTCGGCCGGGCACGGGCCTTCATCCGCTGCGCGGACAGAACAACGTGCAAGGCGCCTCCGACGCCGGACTCATCCCGATGTTCTATCCCGACTACAAGTCGGTCGAGGCACCCGACATTCGCGCCAGATACGAAACGGCGTGGGGTACGCCGCTCGACCCCAGGAAGGGTCTGACCGTCGTGGAGATCATGGACGCGATCCATGCGGGCCGGATCAAGGGCATGTACATCATGGGTGAGAATCCGGCGATGTCCGATCCCGACCTCAACCACGCGCGCCAAGCATTGGCCACTCTCGAGCACCTCGTCGTGCAGGACCTGTTCCTCACCGAGACGGCGGTCTATGCCGACGTCGTGCTGCCGGCCTCCGCCTGGCCCGAAAAGGACGGCACCGTCACCAATACGAACCGGCAGGTCCAGATGGGCCGCAAAGCGCTGCCGCTGCCGGGAGACGCGCGGCCCGACTGGTGGATCATCCAAGAGATCGCCCGTCGCATTGGCCTCAATTGGAACTACGGCCATCCGCGCGACGTCTTCGCCGAGATGGCGACGCTCATGCCTTCGCTCGCCAACATCACTTGGGAGCGGCTCGCGCGCGAAGACTCCGTGACCTATCCCTGCGACGCGCCGGACAAGCCGGGGCATGACGTCGTGTTCGACAAGGGATTTCCGCGACCCGGCGGCCTCGGCAAGCTGGTGGCGGCGAAGCTCACGCCGCCGGACGAAACGCCCGACGACGACTATCCCTTCATTTTGACGACCGGCCGGCAGCTCGAACACTGGCATACCGGCGCGATGACCCGCCGCGCCGAGGTGCTGGACGCGCTCGAGCCCGGCCCGACCGCCGGCGTCTCGCGCGGCACCCTCGCCAAGCTCGGCATCCGACCGGGCGAAATGGTCCGGGTCTCGACCCGGCGCGGCGTGGTCGAGCTTGCCGCGCGCCAGGACGACGCGGTGCCGGACGGCGTGGTGTTCATCCCCTTCGCGTTCTTCGAGGCGGCGGCGAACAAGCTTACCAACCCCGCGCTCGACCCGTTCGGCAAGATCCCGGAGTTCAAATTCTGTGCGGCGCGGGTCGAAGCGCTCGAGGCGCCGCGCGCGGCCGCCGAGTAGCCGAGCCATGCCGGACTCCGCGGTTGCCGCGCAGCGGATGCCGCCTCTCGGCACCGTACGGCACGACTGGACGCGCGCGCAGGTGCGGGCGCTGTTCGCCCTGCCCTTTTCCGATCTGCTCTTCGAGGCGCAGCGCGTCCACCGACGGCACCACGACGCCCGCGCGGTGCAGATCGCGACCTTAATGTCGATCAAGACCGGCGGCTGCCCCGAGGATTGCGCCTATTGTCCGCAAAGCGCGCACTACGACACGGGCGTAAAGGCCGAAAAGCTCGCGCGCCTCGACACCGTGCTTGCCGAGGCGAAGGCCGCCAAGGCGGCGGGCGCAACCCGCTTCTGCATGGGCGCCGCCTGGCGTTCCCCGAAGGAGCGCGACCTCGAACGGGTGTGCGCGATGGTCGAGCGCGTCAAGGCGCTCGGCATGGAGACGTGCGTGACGCTCGGCATGCTCACCGCCGCCCAGGCGAAGCGGCTGAAGGAGGCTGGGCTCGATTTCTACAACCACAATCTCGACACCTCGCCGGACTTCTACGGCGAGATCATCACCACGCGCGTCTACCGAGACCGGCTCGAAACGCTCGCGCATGTGCGCGAGGCCGGCATCGCGGTCTGCTGTGGCGGCATTATCGGGATGGGCGAAAGCGCGGAAGACCGCATTGGCCTGATCGCCACCCTGGCGAGCCTGCCGCGGCACCCGGAAAGCGTGCCCATCAACATGCTCGTCCGCGTCGCCGGAACCCCGCTCGCAAAAGCGGCGCCGGTCGACCCGCTCGACTTCGTCCGCACCGTTGCGGTCGCCCGCCTCACGATGCCGAAATCGGTCGTGCGCCTTTCGGCCGGCCGCGAAGAGATGAGCGACGAATGGCAGACGCTGTGCCTGTTCGCCGGCGCCAACTCCATCTTCTACGGGCCCAAGCTCCTCACCACCAGGAACCCGGCGCGCGACCGCGACATGGCGCTGCTCGCGCGTCTCGGTATGCGCGCGGCCGAACCCGGAGAGAAACCTGCACCGTAAGGTGCGACATCCGCGGGCCCCGAGGGCACGGGTTCCGTCAGAGCGCGTCGGCGATCGCCTTGCCGCAGGCCACGGTGTCGGCCGTACCGCCGAGGTCGCGCGTGCGCAGCTTCGGCTCCAAAAGGACGCGCTCGATCGCCTTGACGATGCCTTGCGCCGCGGTCTTCTCGCCGAGATGTTCGAGCATCATCGCACCCGACCAGATCTGCCCGATCGGATTGGCAATGCCCTTTCCCGCAATATCGGGCGCCGAACCGTGCACCGGTTCGAAAACGGAGGGATAGTCGCGCTCGGGATTGATGTTGCCTGACGGCGCAATCCCGATCGTGCCGGCACAGGCCGGACCGAGATCCGAGAGGATGTCGCCGAAAAGATTGGAACCCACGACGACGTTGAATTTGTCGGGACGCAGCACGAAAAGCGCGGTCAGAATGTCGATGTGGTACTTGTCCCAGGTGACCTGCGGATAGCTCTTCGCCATCGCCTCGACCCGCTCGTCCCAATACGGCATCGTGATCGAAATGCCGTTCGACTTGGTCGCCGAGGTGAGGTGCTTCTTCGGCGTAGAGGCGGCAAGCTCGAAGGCGAATTTCAAAACGCGGTCGACGCCGTGACGGGTCATCACGGTCTCCTGCACGACGAACTCCCGTTCGGTATCCTTGAACATGCGGCCGCCGACCGAGGAATACTCGCCCTCGGTGTTCTCTCGCACCACCCAGAAATCGATATCCCCGGGCTTGCGGCCGGCGAGCGGGGAAGGCACCCCCGGCATCAGACGCACGGGCCGCAGATTGACGTACTGGTCGAACTCGCGCCGAAACAGGATCAGCGAGCCCCAGAGCGAGACATGGTCGGGAACCGTGGCCGGCCAGCCGACCGCGCCGAAATAGATCGCGTCGTGCCCGCCGATCTGCTCCTTCCAGTCGTCCGGCATCATCTTCCCGTGCTTCGCGTAATAGTCGCAGGAGGCAAAATCGAACCAGTCCTGCTTGAATTCGAAGCCGTATTTCTTGGCCGCGGCCTCCAGCACGCGGATGCCCTCCGGCACCACCTCCTTGCCGATGCCGTCGCCGGGAATGACTGCAATTCGGTAGCTGTTCGTCATTTGCGTCCTCTCTGGTCCTGCCTTGCGCTTATAGCGGCTCGCCGGACGGCGCGAAAATGCCGCCTGCGGCCGGCGCCGCGATTTCGAGCCAATTCGGTGTGAACCTCTCGGCAGACGGCAGCGACCACGAGACGGTGCCGGGCACGCCCCGCAATCGGGCGGGCGCCGAACGGCCGCGCAGGAGGGTGTCATGGCGGTGACCGAGCTCGAGACGTCTGTCGTCATGATGCCCGAGCGCAAACCCGCGCCCGCGATCGTGCTCTACGGAGGCCTTTATCATCTCGAAGGCGCATGGTTCGTGAAGCAGATCCCCGCGGCGCTGACGGCGTGCGTCGCCTTCGTGCTGCCCAAGCACTACACCAACAAGTGCACGACCTGCCTCGATGAATTGCACAGCCAGATCGCCGCCGACGACATCAGCTCCTACTCGCTGTGCGGCTATTCGCGGGGCGGGGTCGAGGTCTATCGCTATCGCGACTTGAAGGACTGGAAGATTTTCGGCCTCATCGATCCGACCGCGCCGTCCATGGGCGGCTTCAAGGATACGGTGCTCGACGCCAAGAAGGACCGGATCCGCTGCGTCTACTGGGTGCCCAATTGGGGCAAGGACGGCTATGGCGGTCGTATCCCCGCCTTCGCCCAACACCTGCGCGATCTGAAGGTGGACATGAAGGAGGAGGCGGTCGGCCACAAGCACATGCCGACCTATTTCTTCAAGACCTACGGCAAAGAGTGGACGGGCTGAAGGAACGGCGCCGGCCTTTCGTCTCCCAAGCCTTGGCAAAGCGCGCGGCTGCGAGCTATTCCGCGGCAGCCTTTCCGGCGCCCCAGCGCTTCTCGATATAGTCGACCACCATCGCCTTGAAGTCGGTGGCAAGCGACGACCCGCGTAGCGTCGCCACCTTGCGGCCGTCGACGAAGACGGGCGCGACCGGCTGCTCCCCGGTGCCGGGGAGAGAAATGCCGATGTCCGCATGCTTGGATTCGCCGGGCCCGTTGACGATGCAGCCCATCACCGCGACGTTGAGCGCCTCGACGCCCGGATAGCGCTGCCGCCAAGCCGGCATTTCCGCGTTGATGAAGTCCTGAATGTCGCGGGCAAGCTCCTGGAAGGTCGTCGACGTCGTGCGGCCGCAGCCGGGGCAGGCAGCCACGAGCGGCACGAAGGTGCGGAACCCCATGGTCTGCAGGAGCTCTTGCGCGACCTTCACTTCCAGCGCGCGGTCGCCGCCGGGCTCCGGCGTGAGCGAAATGCGGATTGTGTCGCCGATTCCTTCCTGCAGGAGAATGGCGAGCGCGGCCGAGGACGCCACAATGCCCTTCGAACCCATGCCGGCTTCGGTCAACCCGAGATGCAGGGCGTAAGGCGCGCGGCGCGCGAGCTCGCGATAGATCGCGATCAGGTCCTGCACCGCCGACACCTTTGCCGACAAAATGATCTTGTCGCGGCCCATGCCCATTTCTTCGGCGCGCTGCGCCGAGATGAGCGCGGAGCGGACCATCGCCTCCCGCGTAACGGCGCGCGCATCGCGCGGGTTTGCGGCGCGGGCATTCTCGTCCATGAGATGCGTGAGCAGTTCCTGGTCGAGCGAGCCCCAATTGGCGCCGATGCGCACCGGTTTGCCGTAGCGCAGCGCGGTCTCGATGATCGCGCCGAACTGGCGGTCCCGCTTTTCGCGAAAGCCGACATTGCCGGGGTTGATGCGATATTTGTCGAGCGCCTCGGCGCAAGCGGGGTAGTCGGCGAGCAGCCGATGGCCGATGTAATGGAAATCGCCCACGAGCGGCACCGGAATGCCGCGTTGGGCCAGCCGGTCGCGGATATGCGGCACGGCGGCCGCCGACTCCGGCCGGTCGACCGTGATGCGCACGATCTCCGACCCGGCCTGCGCAAGCGCCGCGACCTGCCGGGCCGTGGCCTCGACATCCGCCGTGTCGGTGTTGGTCATCGACTGCACGACGATCGGCGCTCCGCCGCCGACGACAACCCCGCCGACGCTCACCGCCACCGACCGGTGGCGCGGCGCAGGACCCGCCGTCTCCTGCCCTGTCGTTGCTTCATTCATGGTCCGTTCCGTGCCAGAGCCGGCGGGCGCGGTCAATCACGCGGCACGGCCGCCGCCTTCAGCGCACCCTGTTGACCATTATAAGCCCTGCGGCCACGAGCGCGACCGCTGCGGCAAACGCCATGGTCAGCGGCTCGTCGAGCAGGAGGTGGCCCGCGAGCACGCCGAAGATGGGTGTCAGGAAGGTGAAGGCGGAGAGCCGGCTCGCCGAATAGCGCTGGATGAGGGCGAACCAGGCGACGAAGGTCACCGGCACGACGAACAGCGTCTGATAGGCCATCGCCGCGAGGACGATGGGCCCCGGAACGGCCGTCACCCGCTCGCCGAAAAGGAGCGCGGCAAGGCCGAGCATCGGTGCCGAGACCACGAGCTGATAGAGCATCGTCTTTTCGAAAGGGGCGCGGTTGAGCACGCTTGCCTTGATGACGAGCGTCGTCGCGGCCCAGGCCGCCGCCGCCAGCACCATCAGGACGTCGCCCAGGGCCTGACGGGGGTCCGCCGCCGGCGTCGGCAGGCCGAAGGCCACCACCATGCCCGCGAACGAGAGGACGAGCCCCGCCCATTGCGCGCCGACGAAGCGATCGGCCGGGAGAAAGAAGCGGGCGCCGAGCACGACGAAGAACGGCGCGAGATAGATGAAGAGCACCGCGCGGGTTGCGGTCGTCCACATGAGTCCCGGATAGATGAGCAGGAATTCGAGGCCGAAGAGCACGCCTGCGGCGAGGCCGGCCCTCAGCGTGCCGTCGCGTTTGAAGAGCGGAATACCGCGCAGGCGCATCCAGCCGGCAACGATCCCCGCCGCGATGAGGGATCGGATCGCGCCTTGCGTGAACGGGGGAATCCCTGCGAGCGCCACCTTGGCGGCCACCTGGTTGAATCCCCAGGCAAAGCACAGGCCGATGGTCATGCAAACGGCGAAAAGATCGAGCGGGCGGGCGGCGTTGTGCATGCGAGAGGGCCGAGACGGCCGGACCCATAACCGGATCCGGAAAAGCAACGGTCGGTTGCACCGGGATTCAGTTGAGCCGGGATATTGCGCGCGTCGTCAAGGCTTTCCCGGGCGACCGTACGGCCCCCTCCGCAACTCCGTCGCGGACAAGGTCGAGACTCATTGCGGGGCGTCTTGGGCGGCGCGGCAATGCGCGCAAAGGCCGCTTACCTCGATCAGCGGCGCCTTGGGAGAAAACCCTGCCGCCTCGGCCGCCCGCGCGAGCATGTCCCGCACAGCCGACGAGGAGGCTTCGCCCACCGCCCCGCAACGTTCGCAGATCAGGAAGATCACGCTCTCGCTCGCCCCGTGCGCATGCAGGCAGGCGAGGAAGGCGTTGCGGCTCGCGAGCCGGTGCGCAAGTCCGTTCTCCATCAGGAAATCGAGGGCGCGATAGACCGTGATGGGCGCCGGACGCGGCCCCTTCTGCGCCAGCCGGTCCATAATCTCGTAAGCGCCTAGCGGACGGTGACCCGAAGCAAGCACCCCGAGCACCCGCCGGCGCAGGGGTGTGAGCCTCGTGCCGCGCGCGGCGCAGACCGCCTCGGCCTCGGCGATCGCCTCCGCCTCGCAGCGGGCGTGATCGTGATCCGGCGAATGAAAGAGCGGCTGCGCCATGACGTCGCGTCCCGACACTCTTTTTATGCCGTTCCGGCGCCCGCGCCAAACCGGATCGCCCCCAAAAGCGCTTATTGCAGCGCAATAAGAGCGGGCGTAAACGGGCGGCGTGTCCGAAGGACGGGCGGCAGCGGAGCGCCGCAGGCGCACAAGCATCAAGAGGGCAAAACGACCATGCTCCAGGGAAAGACCGCGGTGGTAACGGGTTCCACGTCGGGAATCGGGCTTGCCATTGCCCGCGCTCTCGCCGCGCAGGGCGCGAACGTGGTGATCAACGGCTTCGGCGACAAGGAGGCGATCGAGAAGGCACGCGCCGACATCGAGTCGCGCTTCCGGGTGAAGGCGATCTTTGCGGGCGCCGACATGTCGAAGCCCATCGAGATCGCCGCCATGATCGCGGCCGCAGAAAAGACCTTCGGCTCCGTCGACGTGCTGGTGAACAATGCCGGGATCCAGCATGTCGCCCCGGTCGAGGCGTTTCCGATCGACAAATGGGACGCCATCATCGCCATCAATCTTTCGGCCGCCTTCCACGCGATCCGTGCGGCGCTGCCGGGTATGAAGCAGCGGCGCTGGGGACGCATCATCAACACCGCCTCGGCGCACGGTCTCGTCGCAAGCGCCCACAAGGCCGCCTATGTCGCGGCCAAGCACGGGCTGATCGGACTGACCAAGGTCGTCGCAATCGAAACCGCGAATGACGGGATCACCTGCAATGCGATCTGCCCCGGCTGGGTGCTGACGCCACTCGTTCAGCAGCAGATCGAGTCGCGTGCGAAGGCGGAAGGGCGCAGCGTCGCGGACGCGAAAACCGCCCTGCTCGCCGAGAAGCAGCCGATGCTGCAGTTCACCACCCCGGAGAACATCGGCGCCCTCGCCGCCTTCCTCTGTTCGGACGCCGCCGCCAGCATGACGGGCGGCGCCTATCCGATCGACGGAGGCTGGACGGCGCAGTGACCGGCTGGCTGCACCCGCTCGATCCTCGGCGTCTGCTGACGCTGCTCAGCCGGACGCGGCCTGCGCCCGAGCCGCAATTGCCGCCCGACGTCAAGCGGATCCGTCTCGCCCTACAGGGCGGCGGCGCGCACGGCGCCTTCACCTGGGGCGTGCTGGACGCGCTCCTCGAGGACGAGCGGATCGCGATCGACGCGCTGTCCGGAGCCTCGGCCGGCGCCCTGAACGCCGTCATCCTCGTCGACGGGCTGCGCCGCGGCGGGCGCGCGGAAGCCAAACGTCGCCTCGCCGCCTTCTGGCGCGCCGTAAGCCGGGACGGCAATATGCCGGATGCCCCGCGCAAGGCGTTCGAGCGCTTCTTTCGCTTCGTGCCGATGGCGGGCGGCGCGGTGCAGCCCTGGCTCGAGACGCTGGCGCAGTTCGTTTCGCCCTACGACTTCAACCCGCTCAACATCAACCCGCTGCGCGAGCTCATCGAGCGGTTCGTGGATTTCGAGGCGCTGCGGGCGACGGCGCTGCCGCAGCTCTTCATTTCGGCGACGAATGTGGAGACGGGGCGGATGCGTATCTTTCCGCGGCAAGCCATCACCGCCGAGGCGGTGATGGCTTCGGCCGCGCTGCCCTTCCTCTTTCGCGCCGTCGAGATCGACGGCGTGCCCTACTGGGACGGCGGCTATGTGGGCAACCCGCCGTTGCTTCCCCTGTACGGAGCGGAAACCGCGGACATTCTCATCGTGCAGATCAATCCGCTGCGACGGGGCGGTGTGCCGACGTCCGCCAAGGAGATCATGAACCGCGTGCACGAAATCACCTTCAACGCCCCGCTGCTCACGGAACTGCGGGCGATCGCCTTCGTCGAGCGGCTGCGCGGAGAAGATCGATCGCCGCCCGGCGCCGCGGCCGGCGACGTCCGGCGCATCAACTTGCATCGCATCGCCCTCGATGCCCGCGGCCTCGGTGCGGAGAGCCGGCTCAACAACGACTTCGATATGTTCCTGGCGCTGCATGCGCAGGGGCGTCAGGCGGCGCGTCGTTTTCTCGAGGCGCATTTCGACGATCTCGGCCGCCGCGGGACCGTCGATCTCGAAGCGGAACTCGAGACGGCGCAACGCTGAGCCGCCCGGTTGCCCGCCGGCGCCCGAACCGCCATCTTGTTGGGAAGCAAAGCCGCAGAGGAGAACCGCAGGATGGCCAAACCCGCTGCTCCCCTGCTCGCCGCGGAAGTCGGCGGCGCGACGCTCGACATCATCGTTGCGGATATTACGACGCTTGCCCACGACGCCATCGTGAACGCCGCGAACCGCACGCTGCTTGGCGGCGGCGGGGTCGATGGGGCAATCCACCGCGCCGCGGGTCCGAACCTTCTGGCCGAATGCCGCACGCTCGGCGGCTGCGAAACCGGTTCCGCCAAGATCACCCAGGGCTATCGGCTGCCGGCCCGTTATGTCATCCACGCGGTCGGGCCCGTGTGGAGCGGTGGAACGAAGGGAGAGGACGATCTTCTCGCCTCCTGCTATCGCACGGCGATGGCGCTGGCGCGCGCCCATGGCCTCCGTACGATTGCGTTTCCCGCGATTTCGACGGGCGTCTACGGCTTTCCGGCGGACCGCGCGGCGCGCGTCGCCGTTGGAGCGGTTGCGGCGGACCTCTCGTCCGTCGCCGGGCTCGAACGCGTCACGTTCTGCTGCTTCTCAGAGGCGTCCGCGCAGCACCATGCGGACGCCTTCGGCGATCTCGGCCTCGCCTGAAGCGTGGGGCCGCTATTCCGCCGCTACGGCGTGCCGGTCGCGCACCTTGTCGAGGATACCGGTCGCCGCAAGATCGGCTTCGAGCTCGCGGCGCGCCTCCGCGCTCATTGGCGTCGAAGGTGCGCGTACCGGCCCGCCGATCATGCCGAGCAGCTCCATCCACACTTTCTGCTCGTGCGCCGGAATGCGCCCGTGCGGCCGGCCGTAGCCGTTGACCCATTTCGCCTGCACGGCGCGCAGCGGGTTGAGGCTTTTCGCGATCTCGGTCGCGCGCTTGACGTCGCCGGCGCGTGCCGCCTCGGTATAGTCGCGGATCGGCAGATAACCGGGCACCTGGTAGAGGTGCGGCGAATAATTGAGCAACCAGTCGTCGCCCGCGACCGTCATATTGTAGAGCCACGGCGCCTCGTCGGCGACGCTGATGACCACCTGGTCGCCGATCGCGTCACGCAAAGCGGCGGTGACGAGCGGCGAGGGATTGGCCTGCTTGAAGCCGCACACGTTCGGGATGGTAACGAGCCGCTTCGCGAGCGACTCGTTGATCGGATAGTAGACCGAGGGAATGTTGAACAAGACGATGCCGATTTCGGTGCGCTCGCCGACGAATCGGTAGAATTCGTAGACGGCGTCGTCCGACTTCGCGCCCTGATAGGGGGTGAGGATGATTGCGAAATCGATGCCGATATCGCGGGCATGATTGCACAGCTTCACCACTTCATAAGGATTCTGGTGGTGGCAGCCGGCAATCAGCGGAATGCGGCCCTTCGCCGTCTCGACATTGATTTCGGCGACACGCATCCGCTCTTCGTTCGTGAGGGACCAAAATTCGGCGACATTGCCGAGGCAGTAGTGCCCCTCGATCTTCAGCGCGCTGATGCAATATTCGAGGTTCTGCGCGGTGGCCTTCTCGTCCAGGCGGTCGTCGGCCGTGAAGTTCGTCGGCAGCGCCGTCCACACGCCCTTGAGGCGCTCGCGCGCATAGTCCTTGGCCTCGTGCTTGCGGTATTTCGTCGCCATGGCTGCCTCTCCATCGAGAGAGTTGACGGGTCAATTCCGGTCCGGAACCAAATCCGGCCGTCGGCATGCTGAACGTCCTCTCTCCGCTCGCGGAAAGAGGCAACTCTCCGCCCGCGGAAAGAGGCAACGGGCGGCGGCGCCCCTCCCCGACCGTTCCGCGGCGAAAACGGCGGCCGGGTCAAGCCCGGCCTGACGATCCTCGTTACTCGGCCGCCGTCAGCTCGGGCAGCGCCTCGCGCGCCTTGCGCTCGATTTGCTCGGCAAGCCGTACCAACCGATGCGCCGTGCGCAGCTGCTGCACATTGTCGGCGGCGAGATGCGTCCAAATGAGCGAGTCGCGCACGAGCTTCTCTGCCGCGGCGCTCACATGTCCGCCGGCGGCGCCGTGGATTTCGAGTCCGAGCTCGGTGACCGTCTGGATGCACTCCTCCGAGAAGTTCATCACCAGCGCGGCGTTTGGCGAGTGAATCTTCATGTCGTGCTCCCAGGCCGAACGCAGGACGAAGGAGCGCAGCGCCTCGGTGAGCATGTGCATGCGGTTGAGCTTGAGCAGAATGAGTTGTTGTTCGATGAGATAGCGCCCGCCCTGCTTGTGCGTGCGGGCGTGCTGCATCGCGAGCTCGCAGGCCGATTCGCAGACGCCGAGCGCATTCGCGGCGAGTTCAAGATCACCGAATATGTCGCCGCCGGAGGTGTCGCCCGCGGCGCCTGCGCGCTTGCCCGCCGCATTGACATCGCCCACCACATTGGCGTGCGGCACCTTGGCATTCTCGAAGATCAATTCGGCATTCTGGTAGAAGCGCCAGCCGCGCTTGTTGAAGATCTTGCCGTGGCGGAAGCCTGGCGTGCCACGCTCGACCATGAAGAGGGTCGAGCCCTCGCGGATGCTCGCATTCGGATTCGTGCGCACGTCGAGGAAGAACAGCTTGGCGATCGATCCGTTGGCAATGAAGGTCTTCTCGCCGTTGAGGATCCAGTAGTCGCCGTGCCGCTCGCCACGTAGCTTGTGGCCGGCCTTCGGGTCGTCCGGTGGCGGCAGTCGGTTGTCGGAGCCCGCCGTCGGCTCCGTGCCGCCCTTGCCCAGAACATAGGTATCGTCAGCGAGGAACGGACGCAGGAAACGGTCCTTCTGCTCGTCGGAGCAGACCGCGGCGATGAGATGGCTCCACTTCCAGCACTGGCTGAAGGTCTTGGAGATCGCGCTGTCGCCGCGCGCAAGCTCGGCCATCACGATCGCTTGAGAAACGTAGTCGGTGCCTTCGCCGCCATATTCCTTGGGCACCGCCATGGTGCGGAAGCCGAGCTTCGAGCCCTTCTTGATGATGTCCCAGGTGAAGGTCTGCGCCGGATCTTCGATCGCATCGCGCTCGAGCGAGATCGGGCGGATCTCCTCCTCGGCGAACTTGCGGGCCTTCATCTGCCAGTGGCGTTGTTCTTCGTTCAGGGCAAAATCCATGGCCGTTTCCTTTCGAAGCCCGAAAACGTTATTCCGCCGCCCGCGCCGTCGGGGCGCCGGGGCGACGATAGCCGATGATCGCTTCGGCAAGCTGTAGCTTGGCGTCATCCACGCCATCGCCCGCGTGCACGAATTTCAGCGCATCGTCGATGTATTTCGGCAGCGGCATGTCCTTCATGACGCCGGAGCCGCCGAAGCAGTCGGCCGCCCGTTTGGCGACCTGGTACATGTTCTCGGCCGCATAGACACGCGCCATCGTGGCGAGCGGCAGGTCAGGCAGGCTGCGATCGGCAATCGCCTCGGGATGATCGGCTGCGTAGGCGGCCTGCCAGATGAGCGCGCGGGTCGTCTCGATCCTGGTGAGCATGTCGGCGATCCTCGTGCCGATCGCCTGGTGCTCGACGATGCGTCGTCCACCCTGCACCCGCAGTTGCGTATAGTCGAGGGCGGCCTCGTAGGCCGCACGCCCGGTGCCGAGATTAAGTGCCTGCATGAGCGGCACGGCGCGCCCACCCGTCACCGCTTCGGCGAGCACGCTGTGCCCCTCCTCGCCCAAGAGATTGCCGGCAGGCACACGGCAATCCTTGAAGACGAGATCGCCGCACGGACCGATCACATACGCATCCGGACGCGGGGAGACGGTCAAGCCCGGCGCATCGTTGGGCACGAGGATGGTGCTGATGCCGTTCGACGCGTCGGTGCGCACATCTACCGCGAACAGCTTGGCGACCGGCGCGTTGTAGACGCACTCCTTGGCGCCGTTGATGATCCAGTCGCCGGTTTCGGCACGGGTCGCGGTGGTCCGGAGCGGACTGCCGACCGCCACCGGCCGGTGATAATTGACGCCGAGCGCCTCGTCGGCTTCCGGCTCGCGTGCGGCGTAGGCGAGGTGGTAACGGTCGTCCGCGAGGAATGCCGAGAGAAACCGGTCGCGCTGCGCGTCGCTCATCAGCTGGTCGAAGAGCACGGGCGCGAGCGCCGCGGTACGCGCCAACACGGCCGCCAAGTCCACGTCCCCGACCGCGAGCTCCTCGGCGACCAGCACGGCGGTGAGTGCATCCGCGCCGGAACCGCCGCGCTCCTCCGACAGGGTCAGCGTGCGCAGCCCCATCTGCGAAGCCTGGTCGAGCTCATCAAGGAGCAGCGGCCTGTGGTTCATTTCGAGCCGGGACGCCTTGAGGGCGACCGGCTTGACGACCTGATTGACGAAATCCCGGACCGTGTCGCGGATTTCGATCTGTTCCGAGGCAAGTTGCAGACTGAACATGAATTTGCGCGCCTTTTCTAACGAGCGGCTTTGTTGCGGCTCTGCCTGTTTCCCACGATTTTTTCGCCCCCACAATATCTCCCGCTGCACAGCATCCCTGCGCGGCGGGAACAGACGGCGTTTTGCCGACCGGCCAAGAGCCGGCCGCAGACGCTTCCATCAACCTTGGCGCGGCCCCCCGCAGGCGGCGGCGGCCTTCCTCACGCTTTCGCGACCGCCTCGGCCACCGCGTCGCCCATCTGCTGCGTCGAAGCGCTGCCGCCGAGGTCGCGGGTCAGATGCTTTCCTTCACTCATGACTTTCGCGACCGCAGCAGCGATGCGGTCGGCCGCCTCGGTGGCCTTCGGCTCCTTGTGCTTGCGGCCGAGCCAGGCGAGCAGCATCTGCCCCGACATGATCATGGCATAGGGGTTGGCGATGTTGCGGCCGGCGATGTCCGGCGCCGAGCCATGGGTCGCCTGCGCCATGGCCTGCCGCTCGCCGACGGCGAGGCCCGGCGCAAGGCCAAGCCCGCCGACGCAACCTGCCCCGATATCGCTGACGATATCGCCAAACTGGTTCGTGGTGACGATCACGTCGTATTGCTGTGGGTTCATCACGAGCTTCATCGAGATCGTGTCGATCATCGATTCTTCGAATGTGACGTCCGGATACTCCTTGGCGACCTTGCGGCATTCTTCCGCGAACATGCCGCAGGCGAGCCGATAGACGGGCTCCTTGTGAGCGGCGGTGACCTTCTTGCGCGGCCGCGAGCGGGCAAGCTCGAAGGCTTCGCGCGCCACACGGTTCGAGCCTTTGCGGGTGATGACGCGGGTGGCGATCGTGATTTCGTCGTTCGGCCGCATTTCGCCGCCGCCGGCCGCGACAAGCGAGGGCGAGACCATGCCCTCGGAAATCTCCCGGACGACGACGAGGTCCACGTCTTTGTGCACGGACGTGACGTTCGGCCACGACTTGGCGGGACGCAGCGCCGCAAAGAGATCGAATCGCTTGCGCACGGGCGGCATGATCCAGGTCATGTCTCCGCGCGGATAGGCCGCATGTCCGATCGGCCCCATGATCCAGCCGTCCATGCCGCGCAGCGCCTGTTCGGTGACGGCAGGCAGCGTGTGACCGTGCTGCTCGTGGCCGGCCTTGCCGATCGGCAGGTCCTGCCATTCGACCGCAAGGCCTGCCCGCGCCGCCGCCGCCTTCATGACCTTCACGCATTCCGGCACGACTTCGAGACCGATATCGTCGCCGAGCAGAATTCCGAGTTTCATTGCCATCCGCTTCGTCCTTCGCGCGAGGCCGCCGGAACTGTCCGCCATGCGGTCAGCGACGCGTCGCGATGCGCGCTTTCTTTAGCGGAACAGACGACCGATTGGCGAGCGCCGCCGCCACGCCCCGACGAAAGACCTGCGACCCAGCCTTGCGGTCATTTCGATTTTCTTCCGGCCGCAATGATGCCAGTGTGCCCGCCGCATTCTTTCTACGGAGGAAACACCGATGCATGTGCTGATCCGGACGGCTCTCGCTGCGGCGCTGGCTGTCTTGGCGGCCTGGGCGCCGGGGAGGGCCGACACCTATCCCAGCCGGACGGTCCGTCTCGTCGTGCCGTTCCCGCCCGGAGGGACCAACGACATCATGGCGCGAATTTTCGCCGCGCAGCTCGAACAGCAGATCGGTCAGGCGGTGATTGTCGACAACCGCGGCGGCGCGAACGGCGTCATCGGCACCCAGGCGGTCGCGACCGCGGAACCCGACGGTTACACGCTGCTGCACAATTCCTCGTCCTTCACCATCAATCCCGCGATCCGCAAGAGCCTGCCCTACGATATTTTCAAGGACTTCGCGCCGGTTGCGAATCTCGCAATCGGCCAGGGCTATGTGATCGTCGTGCACCCGCAACTGCCGGTGCACAATCCGGCCGAGCTCATCGCTTACGCGAAGAAGAACCGCGTTCTCTACGGCTCGGCCGGCACGGGCAACCCGCTGCAGCTTGCCGCCGCGCTCTTCAACGTGCACGCGAAGGTCGCGATGGAGTCGGTCCCGTTCCGTGGCACGGCGCCGGCGCTCAATGCCCTGCTCAACAACACGATCCAGGTCATGTTCGTGCCGCCTGCCTCGGTGCTCGGCTATATCGAGTCCGGTCAGATGCGGGCGGTTGGCTTCACCGGCGAAGTGCGGCCCACGGAGCTTCCCAACGTGCCGCTCGTGAAGGACGCCCTGCCGACCCTGAAAATCCAGGGCGCGTGGCACGGCTGGCTCGCGCCCGCCGGCACGCCGAAGGAAATCGTCGCGACCTTGAGCCGCGAGCTCATCAAGACGCTCGATTCGCCGAAAGTACGCGAGCTGATCCGCAAATCCGGCTACGAGCCCTACCCGAAGGGTCCGGACGAGTTCGCCGCTCTCATCAAGGAGAACGCCGAGCAGATGGCCGAGGCGGTGAAGGCCGCAAAAATCGAGCCTCAGTGACGCGCGGGGAAACGACGAACCGCAGCGCCGCGCCATGTGGGCCCCGCCGGCCGCGGGGCTCGGTGCAACGGCTATCCGCCATGCGAGTCCGCCCGCGCCGACCGGCCTGCACGATCACCGGGATGCAACGATCATGACGCCGATCCGCGTCGCTATCATTTCGCCCTCGGCCCTCGCGTCGGCCGGTCCTGTGCCGGCAGTCTTTCAAGAACTGTGGCCGGAGGCCGATCCGATCAACATCATCGACGAGTCACTCTATGCCGACTACGCGAAGACGAGGGTGATCGATGCGGCGCTGGTGCGCCGCCTCGACTCGCTCTTGCGCCACAGCGAACTCTCGGGCGCGCGAATTGCGGTGTTTACCGGGTCGGTTTTCGGCGCGATCGTCGAGGCGACGCGCCGGACGATGCGCATTCCGGTGCTGGCCTCCTACGAAGCCATGATCGAGGCGGCCTTCGCTTCGGGCTCGCGCCTGTGCGTGCTGACCACCTCGCCCTACAGCATGGCGAACATCACGGAGGACATCGCCCGCTATGCCGAGCGCCACGGCAAGGCCTATACGCAGACGAGCCGCGTGCTCGACGCGGCGCGCATTGCCTTCCGTGAGAAGGGCGACATCCGGGAGCACTTTCGCCTGATCGCCGGGGCGGTAGCCGAATGCCGCGACTGCGATGCGGTGCTGCTCGGCCAGACCTCGATGGATCCGGCCTATGCGCTGATCCCTCCGGTGCCCGGCCGCCCGGTCCTAACGCCGCTGCGCACCACCGTCCTCAAAATGCGCCGCATGTTGAGCAGTGAAGGACTGTCGCAGGCGCCCGCCGCGCCGTAGCATGAAGCGCGCCAGGACGCAGCGGACGACGCGCATGACGAGCAATGCCCCGACCCTCGGTTTCATCGGGCTCGGCGTGATGGGCGAGCCCATCTGCCGCAACATCGCGGTGAAATCGGGCCTGCGCACCCTCGCCTACGATCTCGACGCGGCGCCCGTGCGGCGACTCGGCGACGCCGGGGTGGTGGAGGCTCCCGACCTTTCCGCCGTGGCGGCCGAAGCCGATACGATCTTCCTCTCGCTGCCCGGCGGCCGGGAAGTCGAACAGGTGGTCGCGGGTTCTGGCGGCCTGCTCGCGCAGGCGCGACAGGGGCAGACGATCGTCGATCTCTCCACCACGCCGGTCGCGCTCACGCGGCGGCTCGCCGGTCTCTGCGAAACGCTCGGCGTCTTCTATGCGGACGCGCCGGTCGCCCGCACGCGGGCGGCGGCGCAGGCCGGCACGCTGAGCATCATGGTCGGCGCCCCTCCGGAACTCTTCGCCCGCCTGCAGCCTTTGCTTGCCCACGCGGCAAGCGACGTCACCCACTGCGGGGAGGTCGGCTGCGGCCAGATTGTCAAGATCATGAACAACATGATCCTCGCCGAGACGGTCATCGCGCTGTGCGAAGCGCTGGCGATCGGAACGGCGGCGGGCATCGACGGGCGCGTTCTCTTCGAGACGCTGAGCAAGGGCTCGGCCGACAGTTTCGCGCTGCGCAATCACGGCCTGAAGGCGATCCTGCCCCGCGAGTTCCCGAAGCCGGCCTTCTCGACCGCCTACATGATGAAGGACCTCGACTATGCGCTCGAACTCGCCGGCCAGGGCGGCATAACGGCGCAGGGCGCGGCGCTTGCGCGCGACCTTCTCGCGCGGGCGCACGAAGCGGGCCATCGGGACGAGTACTGGCCGGTCGTCAGCACAGTGATCTCCGGACACTGACAAAGGTCGCGGCGGCAAGGGCTGCGGGCAAAAGTGCGCGGGAGGAAACGGGCGCTCGGCGCCTTGCGCCAATCGTTTCACAAATCGAACGTCTGTACTGCTGCAATCGAAATTTTATCGGACTTTCGTCGGTAGCCGAAACTCGCTACCGTTGCCGCCCGGTTCAGCGCGCGGGAGGCGGCGGCCTCCGCGTTTCAAGTCGCCCGCCCGAGAAGGCGATTGCGGACCGGCCGCGCAGCCGCGCGGCGGGAGGAAAACGACTGCCAAGCGCCGGACTTTGCCTGAGCGCACCGAGGAGGGAAGCCGTGAGCACCGATGTCGGCGTCGAGACTGCAGTCCGTCCGGGCCTCGCCCCCGCGCTCGAAAGACCACGGGAAGGCGGCGCCTTCGGCGCGCTTGGCCGCCTGCTGCAGCAGTTCGTACCCGGCACGGCGGTTCTGATCGGCGTCATTCTGGTCATCGGACCGATTCTCAGCACGCTCTTGCGCAGTTTCGCCTCGAGCGACACGGCGCTGGACTTCACGCTCGCGAATTTCGCCGGCCTCGTCTCCGATCCGAGTTTTCGCGAAGGTGTACTCAATTCGACCATCACGGGGATCGGCGTCGCGCTGCTCGCCTCGCTGCTGGGCTGCACCCTGGCCTGGATCGTCGCCCGCACCGACCTGCCCGGCCGCGGCGTGTTCGAGATCCTCAATCTCATGCCGTTCTTCTTCTCCCCATATGTCGGGGCGATGAGCTGGCTCTATCTAGCCGCGCCGAACAGCGGAATCCTGCCGAAATTGCTTAATCCCTATCTGCCTTCCTGGCTCGCCTTTCCGGACATCTACAGCGTCGGCGGCGTGATCTGGGTGCTGGCGCTGTTCTACACGCCCTACATTTATTTGTTCGTCATCGGCCCGATGCGCAGCATGGACGGTGCGCTCGAGGATGCGGCCCGCGTGCACGGGGCGAGCTTCTGGTACACGACCTGGAAGATCACGCTGCCGCTGATCCTGCCGGCGATCCTCGCGGGCGGCCTCATCATTTTCGTCACCAGCGCCGGCGTGTTCGACGTGCCGCTGTCGATCTCGGCGACTCGCGGCATCCCGATGGTGCCGACTGACATCTATCGCGCGGTGCAATATCCGTCCGACTTCGGCCGGGCCTCCGCCATCGCCGCCGGCATGATGAGCATCACCATCGCCATTATCGTGTTCCAGCAGCGCTGGATCAACAAGCGGCGGTTCGACACCGTATCGGGCAAAGGCTATCGGCCGCGGCCCGTCAATCTCGGCCCGATCGGCCGCGCCTTCGCGCTCGGCATCCAGATCCTCTACTTCCTGGTGGCGGCCGCGCTGCCCATCATGGCACTCCTCATGGTTTCCGTCTCGCCGCTGTGGACGGGCGTGTTCAAGCCCGCGAGCGCCAATCTGTCGAATTTCCATTACGTGCTCGAAGAGTATCGCCTGACCCAGGCCGCGCTTTACAACAGCCTGTTCATCGGCGTGGTCGGCGCCACAATCGGCGTGCTGCTCGGGGCGCTGCAGGGCTACTTCATTCGCCGCGGCCAGAGCCGCTTCCGGATGCTGGTCGATCCGATCCTCTCGCTGCCGCTGGGAATCCCGGGCATCATCATCGGCCTCGGCTTCCTGATCCTTCTGATCCGCACGCCGCTCTACACCACGATCTGGATCATCATCATCGCCTGCGTCGCGCACTTCTTCCCGCTCGCGCTGCGCAACATTTCGGCGATGCTCCTGTCGATCAATCCCGAACTCGAGCAGAGCGCGCGGGCGAGCGGCGCAAGCTGGCTGCAGACGATGTACTATGTTCTGCTGCCGCTCATTCGGCCGGCCCTCATCGCCTCCTGGCTGCTCCTCTTCATCATCCTGATCCGCGAGCTCGGCGCAACCATTCTGCTCTACTCGCAGGGCACGGAGACCATCAGCGTCGCGCTGGTGATCCTGAGCGAGCAGAACTTCGGCTATGTCGCGGCGCTCGCGGTGGTCCAGGTCATCATGCTGCTCACCGGCTTCTTCCTGATGCGCTGGTGCTCGCCGCATTTCCTGGGACGATCCGACTGATCCGCGCGACGCAAGTTCTAAAGGAGAGTTGACACGATGAAGCGTTTTGCCATGCCGCTCGCGGCCCTTCTGGCCGCGAGCTTCCTTGCCGCAGCTCCCGCCCGCGCGGCCGACCCGCCGGCCGTCGTGAAGGCTCCGGAATCGCGCAAGGCCGAGCTGCGCGAGCGGATCGCCGCGGCGATCAAGGAAGGCATGGTTGCCTACAACGACACGGTGATCCAACCGGCCACGAACGACGCACTGTCCGAGGCCTTCCGCAAGTATTACGGGCTGCCCGACAGTTTCAAGGTCAGCTACCAGACAATGGCGCCGGCTAACCTGATCCCGCGGTTCGAGCAGGAGCTGCGCGCAAACCGCGTCACCATCGACGTGGGATCGATCGGCTCGCCGCCCTGGGCCTTCGCGCGCGCCAAGGAAGGCGCGTTCATGCAGTACGAGTCGCCGGAATACGCCGCCTACCAGAAGGCGTTCGAGCTGAAGCTCGGAAAGCCGGGCTATTTCGCCTTCAACGGCGCCTATTATTTCGTGCCGATGTGGAACGAGGAGACCCTGAAATTCGACGGGGACTCCTGGACCGACGTGCTCAAGGTGGCGAAGCCCGGGCGCGTGAGCACGAGCGATGCCTCGCGCTCGGACCCCACGCTCATGACCTATATGGGCCTGCGCAAGGTGATCGATAAGTCATTCTTCGAGAAGTACGCCGAGTTCAAGCCCTCGTTCTCCTACAAATCGGAGAACACCGCGAGCCGGTTGATCTCCGGCGAGGACATTCTCGCGCTGATCGGGATGCCGACCCGCGCCTACCAGTTCAACGCGCGCGGCGCGAAGCTGAAATTCATGCGGCCGAAGGAAGGCGTGGTGGTGATCCCGCAGAACACCTTCATCTTCAAAGACGCGCCGCACCCGAACGCCGCCAAGCTTTGGCTCGACTTCATCCTCTCGGAGGAGGGTCAGACGATCCTCGCCGGCAAGGAATATCTGATGTCCGGCCGCAGCGGCTTCAAGCATCCGGTCAAGGACTATCCGACGATCGAGAACACGAAGTCGATTGCGCCGGACTACGAACACGTCACCCACGAAGAAATGCAGAAGTACCGCGACGAGTACCGGAGCATCTTCTTCGCGGGCAAGTGACGCGCGCGCCGTCGCGGTGCACGACGGCGCGACCCGGGGGCGAGCGAGGGAGGCAAGCTCATGCGCAAATCCGTGATGGCGCTCGCGGCGCTCGCCGCCGCGGGCCTTTTCGCCCTGCGTTCGCCGGCATGGGCCGAGGAGGCCCAGGCGCTCGCCAAAGCTTCCGCCGCGGAAAAGCAGCGCCTTGCCGAACTGATCGCCGGCGCCGTGAAGGAAGGGCAGATTGCCTACGCCGACACGATGATTTCCCCGGTGACGCACGATGCCTTGGCGGCGGCGTTCAAGAAGCATTACGGCCTCCCCGCCTCCTTCAAGGTCGGGCACATGTATAACGGACCCTCGCAGGTCATCACCCGCGTGCAGCAGGAGCTCAATGCCAACCGCGTGACCTTCGACGTGGGCGCGGTGGCGTCGCCCGGCTGGATCATGGCGCAGTACAAGGCCGGCCACTTCATGCACTACGAGTCGCCGGAATACACGCACTACCGCAAGAGCATCGACAAGCAGATGGGCATCAAAGGCTTCTTCGTGCTCAACTGCGCCTACACCTTCGCCCCGGGCTGGAACGCCGAGACCCTGCAGTTTGCGGGCGATTCCTATCAGGATGTGCTCAAGCTGGTCGGCAAACTTCCGCCGGGACGCACCAACACCGCCGACTCCGAGCTCGCCGACTCCACGCTGATGGTGCATATCGGCATGCGCAAGGCGCTCGGCCCCGACTATTTCCGCGAGCTCGCCAAGCTAAAGCCCTCCTTCTACACGAAGGCGGAGATCGGCCTGAACCGGCTGACAAGCGGCGAGGACCTCTTCTCCATCCTCTCCTCCACCTCGCGCACCATGATGTTCAACCAGAAGGGCGCGAAGCTCCGCTTCATGGAGCCGAAGGAAGGCTTCGTGATGCTTCCGCAGTTCATGTTCATCTTCAAGGATGCGCCACACCCGAACGCCGCCAAACTGTGGTTCGACTTCGTGCTCTCGGAGGAAGGGCAGAAGATCTTCGTAGAGCACGAATTCGTGAATTCCGGCCGCAGCAACTTCCGGTCGCCCGTCAAGGAAGCGCCGGGGCTCGACGAGGTGCGGCAGGTGCCGATGGACTGGCTGTCGTTCACCGACGACGAGCTCAAGAAAGCGCGCGTCGAGTGGGTGCAGATTTTCAAAGGGAAGTAGCGCCGACGCGCGACCAAAGGACGGCGGCCCAATGCGCCCCGTCCGCGGAAACCGTGCGACTCCGGGTCGCTTTTCCCGCGCGCGATGGGTGGTACCTTGATAGCGAAGAAGCCGGCCTCGAAGCCGGTCGAACGACGAACGAGGGAGAGGATGCGTCCATGCTGGGATTTGCCATGCGTTTCGTCGCCTTGGCGGCGACGGCCTGCGCGCTCGCCGTGCTCGTGCCGGGTGCGCCGCGCGCACAAGAACCGCCGGCCCTTCAGAGGGCGACGGGCGCCGACAAGGAACGGCTCAAGCGACTGATCGAGGAAGCCAAGCAGGAAGGCGCCGTCAGCTATATCGACGGGCTCATTACCCCCGGGACACACGACCTCCTCTCGGCGGCGTTCAAGAAGCACTATGGGCTGCCGGACTCCTTCAAGGTCGGCAACACCTACGGGGCGCCAGTGACCATCATCACCCGCATGACGCAGGAGATGCAGGCGAACCGCTACACGATCGACGTGGTCGGCGTGGCCTCGCCCGCCTGGGTCCAGGGGCGCGATGCCGAGGGCAAGATCGCGCACTACGCCTCGCCCGAATACGCGAACTACAAGCGGGCGCTCGATCAGAAGATGGGGCTCAAAGACCACTTCATCGCCAACGCCGCCTACACTTTTGCGCCGACCTGGAACGCCGAGACCACGAAGTTCGACGGCAATTCCTGGAAGGACATGGTGAAGATCGCCGACTTGGCTCCCGCCGGGCGCTATAGTTCCTCTGACTGCGCAGTCTCGGACTCGACCCTCCAGGTCTATATGGGCGTGCGGCAGATCGTCGGTCTCGACGACTACAAGAAGCTCGCGGAAGGACGGCCGGTCTACACCTACAAATCGGAGCAGACGCTCGCGCGGCTCGTGTCCGGCGAGGACATTTTTGCCCTCTACGGACTCACCTCCAACATTCCGAAGTTCAACGAGCGCGGCGCCAAGCTGCGGCACCTTGTCCCTAAGGAAGGCTATGTGCTGCTGCCGCAGGTGATGTTCATCACCGCCGGCGCGCCGCACCCTTCCGCCGCGAAACTGTGGTTCGATTTCGTGCTCTCGCAGGAAGGGCAGGAGATCTTCGTCAAAAGCGATTCGGTGTTCTCCGTGCGCGGCGGCTTCAAGAGCCCCCGCCCGGAAATTCCGCCGTTCGACGAGATGAAGACCATCTCGATGGATTGGCTCAAGATCACCGAGCAGGACCTGCAGAACGCACGCAACGAGTGGCTGACCATGTTCAGGGGCAGCCGCGGCCGGCCGCGCTGAGCCGCAACGGGCCGGGTCCTCGGCCGGGGAACGGAAAGCACACCACCCAAGGAGAAATCGAGATGAAGAGATTTGCGTTGGGGCTCGCGGCGCTGGGCGCTGCCATGTTATTCGCCCCGGGGCCGGCTTCGGCTCAGGAACCGCCGGCGCTCGCAAAGGCACAGGGCGCCGAAAAGGAACGCCTCAAAGGCCTCATCGAGGAAGCCAAGAAGGAAGGCGGCGTCGTCTTCATCGATGCGCTCATTACGCCGAAGACCCACGACCAGCTCGCCGAGGCATTCAAGAAGCACTACGGCCTGCCTGCCTCCTTCAAGGTCGGCAACACCTATATGGCGCCGTCCGGCATCATCACGCGTCTCGTCCAGGAGCTGCGTTCGGGCCGCGTCACCTTCGACGTCGGCGCGGTCGCCTCGCCGGCCTGGGTGCAGGCACGCGCTGCGGAAGGCCACATCGCCAAATACGAGTCGCCCGAATACGCCCACTATAAAGAGGCGATCGCGCAGCAGATGGGCGTGAAAGACATGTTCGTCATGAACGCCGGCTACACCTTCACGGTGGTGTGGAACAGCGAAACCACCAAGTTCGAGGGCAATTCCTGGAAAGATATGCTGAAGATCGTCGGCACCGTGCCCGAGGGCCGCGTCAGCACCTCGGACTCCGCCGTCACCGATTCCACGCTGATGGTTTATATCGGTCAGCGCAAATATCTCAGCGTCGACGACTTCAAGCAGCTGGCTTCGCTGAAGCCGGTCTTCTCCTACAAGTCTGAGAACGCGCTGTCCCGCCTCGTCTCCGGTGAGGACATTTTTGCCCTCTACGGCTCGGCCCAGCGTTATCGGCAGTTCAACGACAAGGGCGCCAAGCTCAAGGCCATGGTACCGAAGGAAGGCTATGTCGTGCTGCCGCAGATGATGTGGGTCTTCGCCAAGGCGCCGCATCCGGCCGCCGCCCGGCTCTGGTTCGACTTCATGCTCTCGCAGCAGGGCCAGGAAATCTTCGTCAAGAACGAGTACACCTATTCGGCTCGCACCGGCTTCAAGAGCCCGATTCCCGGCCACGGGCTTGACGAAGCCAAGGCCGTGCCGATGGACTGGCTGAAATACACCGAGGACGACCTGCAGAAAGCGCGCGACGAGTGGTCCGCGATCTTCAAGCCGGGCGCGAAGAAATAGCGGCTGCGGCGCGCCGGCGGGAGGCGCTCAGCGTTCGGGCGCCTCCCCACGCCGGCGCCTTGACCCACCGAAATCCCGGCGCACCGAGCCAAAGCCGAAGGGCCGCGCGGTTTAACCGGGCCGCGTGATCGCGCGTTTGCCCGCAATACGGACGGCGCGCCGCGATTCTTCGCATTCTCTCCCTTCCAGTCATCTCGCCAAGTTGTGATCGCCGCTTGTCGGCGCCGCGCGGCATTCTGTCGCCAACGACAAGACGCCGCGAGGAACGGGCGCCGGCAACGCTGCGGCTTTCGATCCGCAAAGCGGGCGGGAGCGGGACGCAGAGGCTTTCAGGGAGGATGCACGATGCGAAGATTGGCTTTCGGAATGGCGGCGCTTGGGCTTGCGGCCCTGCTGATGCCTGGCCTCGCCCGGGCGGCCGACGAGCCGCCGGCGCTCGCCAGCGCGAAGGGCGCCGAGAAGGAGCGGCTCAAGGGCCTGATCGAAGAGGCCAAGAAGGAAGGCGAGGTCGTCTTCATCGACGCGCTCATCACGCCGGTGACCCACGACCTGCTCGCGGCGGCGTTCCGAAAGCATTACGGGCTGCCGGACTCGTTCAAGGTCGGCAACACCTATATGGCGCCGTCCGGCATCATCACCCGCCTCGAGCAGGAACTGCGCGCAGGCCGCGTGAGCTTCGACGTCGGCGCCGTGGCCTCGCCCGCCTGGGTGAAGGCCCGCGCCAACGAAGGCCACATCATGAAATACGACTCGCCGGAATATGCCAACTTCGAGAAGGCGATCGCGCAACAGCGCGGGATCAAGGGCCTGTTCGTCCAGAACGCCGCCTACACCTTTGCGCCGACCTGGAACTCGGAGACGCTTAAATTCGAGGGCGATTCCTGGAAGGACATGCTGAAGATCCCGAAGCTCGTTCCGGAAGGCCGCTTCAGCACCTCCGACGTCGGCGTCCAGGACTCCACGCTGCTCGTCTATATGGGCGTGCGCAAATATCTCACGCTCGACGAGTTCAAACAGCTCGCCGATCACAAGCCGGTCTACACCTACAAGTCCGAGCAGACCCTCGCCCGCCTCGTCTCCGGGGAAGACCTGTTCGCGATGTACGGCTCGGGCCAGCGCATCTATCAGTTCAACAAGAAGGGCGCGAAGCTCAAGAACCTCACACCGAAGGAAGGCCTCGTTTTGCTGCCGCAGATGATGTGGGTGTTCGCAAAAGCACCGCACCCTGCGGCAGGGAAGCTGTGGTTCGATTTCATGCTGTCGCAGGAGGGCCAGGAAATCTTCGTCAAAAACGAATACACGCGCTCGGCGCGCACCGGCTTCAAGAGCCCTTACGATTTCCTCCCCGGCATTGCCGAGACGAAGACGATCCACATGGACTGGCTGAAGCTCACGGAGGAGGATCTGCAGAAGGCTCGCGACGAATGGGCAACGATTTTCCACGGCGGCAAGCCGCGGAAGAAGAAGTAACCGCCCGATCGCGATCGCCTCTTTGTCGAAAGTCCCCGCGATCGCGGGGACGAGCGGGAGAGGACGCACCGCGCCTCGCGGCGCCTTCCCTGCGGCAGGCGGCCGGTTACGCTCCGCTCATTTCCACGCACGCGGGGATCCCGGGCAAGGCTTCCGCCTTTTCGGGGGCAAGTGAGCCTTTCCTATCCAGCCGTTTGCCGCCAGTGATGTCAGCCCTATTGCGCTGCGGTGATGTTGTTGGAGCGGATCACGTCGCCCCACAACTTGATCTCGCGCTTGAGCAGCGCCGTCGCCGCTTCCGGCGTGCGCTCGGCTTCGGGGAAGGCATCCATGCCGCCGTCCGCGAACAACTTCTTCACTTTGGAATCCTGGAGCGTCTCGCGCAGCGCCGCGTTGAGGCGATCGATCACGGGACGTGGCGTGCCGGTCGGCACGAGCAGCATGTGCCAAAAATCGAGATCGAGCTTCTTGTAGCCGCGTTCGCCCATGGTCGGCAGGTCGGGCAAACCGGCAAAGCGTGTCCGGCCGATCGCCGCATAGGCCTTCAGCTTCCCGGCTTGGATAAGCGGCGCCGCCTGCACCGCCGATTGCGAGCTCAGATCGACCTGCCCGCCCAGAAGATCGTTGAGCGCAGGCCCTGCACCGCGATAGGGCACCTGAGTTACGTGCGCGCCGAGCTCCTGCGCAACCAGCACGCCGACGAGATGTCCGAAGGAGCCGACTCCGGGATGCGCCAGCCGCACCGCCTGGCCGGTTGTCTTCATCCATCGCACCATTTCGGGAAAGTCCGTGGGGGGCAGATCGCCACGTCCGGCCCACACCGAGGCGGCGGTATTGATCAGCCCGACGGGCGCGAAATCCTTCTCCGCGTCAAAGGCAAGGTTCTTGTAGAGCGACATGCCGGCGGCGAGCGCGACCTGATGGATCAGCACCGTGTACCCGTCGGGCGCCGCGCGTGCCGCGCGCGCGGCTGCGATCATCCCGCCGGCGCCTCCGATGTTCTCGATGATAAGCTGCTGTCCGAGCGCCTTTGACATGCCGTCCTGAATGATCCTGGAAATGGCGTCGGTTGCGCCGCCCGGCGGATAAGGCACGATCAACGTTACGGGCTTGCTCGGGAAGCTGTCCGCCGAGACCGTTCCGCAGGCCAGAACCGAAGCCGCCAAGACGATTGCGAGCGCGCGTGCGAAAAACATGCATCCTCCCCTGCGGCCTGCTGGCACGGGCAGCGGCCGAACGATTGCCCCGAATTCGGAAATGGTAGAACATCACTGCCGCGGACGACAGCCCTAAAGGGGACAAACCGGCGCTGCGTCGGCAATTTCGGCCTGGTGATCGGTTCCGCCGAACTTGCCGCGACGGCGGACTCCCCGGACAGGACCAACGTCCCGCCTCACCCTTATCCGCAACAAAAACCGCGCGGCCACGTTGGATGGGGGCGACTGCCGCCGCACGGACAGGGACCTCATGCTCGAGAAGGACGAAATCAAGGCCGTTGTCGGCGACCTTGAGGACAGCAAGGTGATCGAAATTCTGCATCTCCAACCGACCGTCGCCGAGCTGGAGGAGGCGATGATCTGGGCTTCGGGAGATGGCGACCTGCTTGGCAAGCAAGGGCGGCCGATGAGCGGAAAAGTGGCAGCACTCGTCGAACTTCTTACGGCCGACGAAGACGATCTTCCGCCGCCCCGCTCTTGAAGCCTTCACCGCAGAGCGGAACCGCGGATGGGGCACGCCGTTACTTTGGCGGTCTCGCGCCGGATGCGCGGCGCGAAGACCCGGAGAGCTTTCACGCCGGATGCCGCGCATTGTGCCGCATGAAATCTGCCACCCGGTGCGCCGAGGGCCAGATTCACGACGGCTTGCCGTTAGACCGCACAGCGAGGCGTTCGTGACGGCACGCTTTCGCGTGCGTCTTCGGGCCCGGTTGCTTCGCGACTGTGCCTGCTTCTTAATGACACCGGCGGGCGGTCTTCGCTTTGACGATGATCCTCATGCTTCATCGGCGGTCGGGGCCTTTGCGTGCAGATTCCGTTCTCGCTGACGTCGCGACTCGTGCTGCTCGCTCTGCTGGCGGCGAGCCCCGGCGTTGCGATCCAGGTCTGGAACGAGCTCGACCTGCGGCAAACGCGCAGCCAAGCCGTCCGCGAACAGGTGCTCCTGGCGGCTCAAAATCAGCTGTCCGAAATCGACCGCATCGCCGAAGGCGCGGAGGGGGTCCTGGTCGCGCTCGCGGAAATCCCGCAGATCCGAAATGCCGACAAGGAGCCGGGCGCCTGCAATGCCCTGCTGTCGCGTATTCGCGCCAATTATCAGTCCTATCTTGCTCTCATCGTCGCGGACCTTTCCGGCTCCGTGGCGTGCAGCAGCATCGGGCCGGGGCCCGGTATCGCCGACCGGCTGTATTTTCGCAACGCGGTGGAACGTCGGGAATTCTCAACCGGCGAGTTCGTTCAGGGTCGCGGCACGCACAAAGCGGGGTTCCATTTCTCCTATCCGTTGAGGAATGATGCCGGGCAGGTGACCGGCGTCATTGCCGCGGCGCTCGATCTCGACTGGTTCGCCGCCCGGATGGCGGCGCGACTGCCGAGCGGGGCTTCGTTGCTTGTGGCCGATGTCAACGGCACCGTCCTGGTGGGCCTGCCGAACAACCATGAGAAGCAAGGCCACAAGCTGCCCGACACTCTTCGCGACGCGTTTTCAGCCAATGTGGCGGGCGTCGACACGTTTGCGGTCGATGGCGAGGAGGTCATCCTCGCCTACATTCCGGGGCGGGCCTCGAAGATCGGCCTCTTCGTGGCGGTTTCGCGTGAACGCGCCAGTGCGTTTGCCGACCTGCAACGCACCAGCAACCGTTCCGCCGCCCTGATCTTAGCGGGCCTGGCGCTCGCTCTGGTCACCGCCTGGCTGTGGGGGATCTACGGCATCCGGTCGCCGGTCCAGCGGCTGCTGACAATCGCCCAGAACTGGCGCGCCGGACGCTATCTCGGCTCAGGCATGCGCTGGGGTCGCTCCGAAATCGGACAGCTCGGCCGCACGTTCGATGAGCTCGCGCAGACGGTTGCGGATCGCGAGCAGCGGCTGCGTGACAGCCAAGCGCGCCTGCAGGACCGCGAAGGCTATCTCTCGGCGGTCCTCGACCGCGTGCCTGTCGGCATCATGCAGACCGACCCACAGAAGCGCTACGTGTTCGTCAATCGAACTTTCTGCCAGATCGTCGGGCGACGGCCGGAGGAAATGATCGGACGCACCTTCGACGAATTCACCCATCCGGACGACCTTCCGTACAACGAGGCGCTGTTCAACAACGCGATCGCCAAAGGCGAATCCTATTCCTTGCGCAAGCGGTACTTGCGCCCCCAGGGAGATCCGGTCTGGATCGAGGTGACGGTTGCGCCGCTCGGGCCCCCCTCTCGCGACTTCCTGGCCGTGGCGGTGGACCTGACGGAGAGAATCGCGGCCGAGGAACAGCAGGAACTGCTGATCCATGAACTCAATCACCGGGTGAAGAACACGCTTGCCTCTGTGCAGTCGCTCGCCCGCATGACCATGCGCTACACGGACACGAAGGAGGCGTTCTACAGGGCCTTCACCGAACGCATGCTGGCACTCTCTGCGACCCACAACCTGTTGACCAGCGGGCGTTGGCGGGGCGCATCGCTGCGCGACGTAATCGAATCCGAGCTTCGCCCCTATTCCCGGGGCGCGGCCGCGCGCGTGGCCCTCTCGGGAGGCGACGTCGCGCTGACGCCGCATCAGGCCATCAATCTCGGCATGATGATGCATGAGCTTACGACGAACGCCGCCAAGCACGGCGCGCTGGCGACGGGTGGACACGTCCGGGTCGCGTGGCGCGAGGAGGCGGGAAAGCTCCGCATCGAATGGGCTGAGGCCGGAGCTCCCGTTCCGACGAGAGACGCACGCCGGGGATTCGGCTCCCGCCTCATCGAACAGACCGCGAAGGCTTTGGGAGGCGAGGTTTCCGTCCAGATGGGGGAAAGTGGTCTGCAGTGCAGGATCGTCCTGCCCCTCCGCTCCTGAGCCGCGCGATCGTGGAATATCGGCCGATCGCTCGAATGGATTCGAATGGATTCACCACGCGGTAACCCCGTCGCGAATAGGGGGGCGCCGCTTTTGATAAATTGCAACGTTCGCACACGAGCAGCCCCTATTTGAGGAGGCTTGTGAGCGACTTGTGAGCGCATGATGACCACGAACACGATCATGGACCGTTGGATCAGGCCGGCAGCGCCCACCGCGGTCGCCGTGGTCGGTCTCATCCTCTCAGTCGCGTCCTGGTCCTTTGTCTGGAACCGCGAGGCGCGCATCGCGCAGCTCGAATTCGGTGAGCGCGCGCGCAGTCACGCCATTGCCCTTCAGAGCGGCATTGACGATTACGGCGATCGGCTTGCCGCCGTGCGCGCGCTGTTTCAGACCGCCGAGCATGTCATCGCACGCCAGGAATTCATCGATTTTTCGCAAGACCTGCTCCAGAGAGATCGCGCGATCCTCAACATGTCCTGGATACCGCGCGTATCCAACGAGTCGCGCCTTCAACACGAGTTGCGCGCGCGCGTTGCCGGCCTGCGCGGCTACGAGATCAAGACGTTCGACCCGGGCGGACGGCTCGTGCGCGCGCCCGAGCGTGCCGAGTATTATCCGCTGCTCGATTTCGGACAGGGCACTGCCAGCCACGAGCTCCACGGACTCGACCTTGCCGACGACGGCTTCCGCCAGCGGACGCTCGAGCGCGCGCGCGACACCGGCCGTCTCGCCACCAGCCCGCCGCTCCGGCTGAAGGGCAACGCGGCGGGGAAAACGGGCTTTTTCCAGGTTCTTCCCGTCTATCGCGGGCACGCGGCCGACATGAGCGTGAGCGAGCGGCGCGCCAACCTGGTGGGTTTCGTTCAGGGCATTTTTCAAATCGATGCCATGATCGAACAAATTCTAAACGCGTTGGTAACGCCGGCAGGTCTGGATCTCTACTTCTACAACGCGAACGAGACGAAGCCGCTTTACGTGCACAGTGCCCGCAGCCGCACCGAGGCGGCAGCGGTGCCCGACAAGGCCGAGCTTCTTGCCGGGCGTCATTGGCGTGGCACGCTCTCCGTCGGAGATGCAACCTGGACGCTCATTGCGGTTCCCGGGCCGGGAGGCCCCGGCATTCCGAGCCGCCTGGGTTCGCTGCTGGTGCTTTTCGGCGGACTGGTTCTCACCGCAGCCATCAG